>JADYYK010000237.1 GCA_020853705.1 Deltaproteobacteria bacterium | reverse complement strand
TCCACGGGCAAAGCCCGCGGAGCCTCCCCCCACCGCGCGTTCCTCGCGCGGACCTGGAGCGGGCTCGGCGCTATTTTCCCTTCCAGAAGCGCACCGGCCCGACGTCGATCGTCAGGGGGACGTTCCCGTCCCCCCTCCACGGGCAAAGCCCGCGGAGCCTCCCCCCACCGCGCGTTCCTCGCGCGGACCTGGAGCGGGCTCGGCGCTATTTTCCCTTCCAGAAGCGCACCGGTCCGACGTCGGCGTGGACGAAGGCGCTGTCGGGGTAGTAGCCGACGCCGCCCAGGGCCAGCGACTTGACCCAGTCGCGCAGGGTGGCGGTGGGCACGCCGGCGACGCGGAAGTCGACCGCGTGGCCGTGCGAGTGCTGGCTGTCGTCGGCGACCTCGTGGCCCTTCTTGCGCAGCATCAGGTTGTACTTGGGCGCGCGATAGCCCGAGACGATCTCGACATAGCTGGAGTTGAACTGCATCGCGGCGCGGATGACCACCGGCAGCAGGCGCGGATCGATGTCGGTGCGGCGCTCGGTGAAGCGACAGCGCAGGAAGGGCTGGGTCACGCTGGCGGGCAGCGCCCCGACCGGCGGCGGAGGTGGCAGCGGCGGCGGCGCGTTGCGCGGGCGACGGCGGCCTGGCGGCGGCGGCAGGCGGGGGCCGCCGGCCAGCAGCGGCACCGGCGGCACGATGACCAGGACCTCGTGGGTCCACTGGTGCTTGATGCTGATGGGCACCTCGGGCGGGGCGCCGATGCGGGCGCGCAGGGCGGCGGTCTCGGCGGCGCGGGCGCTGGGCGCCAGGCGGCTGCGCAGCGCGGCGGTCTTGCCCTCCAGCCAGGCCTGCTTGCGCAGCGCGGGGGGTGGGCCGCTGGGCATGCCGTCGGCGCGGGCGGGGCGCGCCGGCAGGGCCGCGACGAGGACGACGAAGAGGACGGCGACGGGGATGGCGGCGCGGACGGCGACGCGGATGGCGACGCGGATGACGGCGGCGCGCGCGATGCTGGTGAGCGCGCGCACGGGCAGGCTCAGCCCGCCACCGGGCGGCGACCCAGCTTGACGACCTCGTTCATGGCGCCGGTGCGATAGCCGCCGAGGTCGACCGCGACATAGGTGAAGCCGAGCTCGCGGCCGAGGGCCAGGATGCGCTCGCGCGTGGCCGGCTCGAAGGCGCGCGCGAGCTCGCTGGCGTCGAGCTCGAGGCGCGCGATGGTGTCGTGGAAGCGCACCCGCAGCTGGCGAAAGCCCAGGGCGCGCAGGCCGTCCTCGAAGCGATCGACGCGGCGCAGCCGGTCGGGCGTGATCTCGGTGCCGTACGGGAAGCGCGACGACAGGCAGGCCAGCTGCGGCTTGTCCCAGGTGCGCAGCCCGAGGTGCTGCGACAGCGCGCGCACCTCGGCCTTGCCGAGGCGGGCCGCGACCATGGGGTGGCTGGCGCCGCGCTCGCTGGCGGCGGTCAGGCCAGGGCGATGATCACCGAGGTCATCGAGGTTGGTGCCCAGCACGATGGCGTGCTCGGGCAGCCCCAGCCGGGCAGCCAGCGGGCGCGCCAGATCGAGCAGCTCGGCCTTGCACATGTAGCAGCGATCGACCGGGTTCTGCGCGAAGCCGGGGCGCTCCAGCTCGTGCGAGTCGATGACGTGGTGGCGCGGGCCCAGCCCCAGCTCGGCGCCCAGCGCGCGGGCGTCGGCGACCTCGCGCTCGGCCATGGTGGCCGACACCGCGGTGATGGCGAAGCAGCGCTCGCCCAGGGCGTCGACCGCGACCTTGAGCAGCAGGGTCGAGTCGACACCGCCCGAGAAGCACACCAGCGCCCCCGGCAGGGCGGCCAGGGCCGCGCGGAGCTCGGCGTGCTTGTCGGTCAGCTCGGGCGTCATCAGGCTTCAGTATAGCGAAATCGGCCCGAAAGCCAGGCCAGTGCACCGATCGCCCGATGGGGTCGAGGAGGCCTACCGCACGCAGTCGAGGATGCGCGGGCTGCGCGCCAGATCGTGACACTTCAGGCAGGTGCGCGGGTTGCGGCTGGCCAGGGCCTGGCAGCTCGGCTGCTGGCCGAAGCCGCGCGGGTGCGGGCTGGCGCTGGCGGCCGACGCCGGCCCGGGGCGCGCGCTGTGGCAGCGCATGCAGGTCGATTCGCGGTGGCAGCTCGAGCAGGTCGCGAGGTTGCGCTGGGCCTCCCAGGCGTGGTGGCCGGGGCCGCGCCCGACCGCGGTCCAGGTCGCGGGGTGGAAGCGGGCGCCGCGCGTGAAGGGGCCGTCCGGGGTCTCGCTGGCGACCCCGGTGCGCTGGTGGCAGCCGACACAGAAGATCTGGCGGGTGTGGCAGGCCGCGCACGAGGGTGCGTCCTTGCGGGCGTCGAGCGCGTGCACGGTGACATAGTCGCCGGGGTGAATCGCGCGCGGCTTGACCTCGCCGGCGTGGCACTCCTCGCAGAACTTGGGCTTGTGGCAGCTGGCGCATGACGCGCCCGCGTCCATGGCGGCGCCGCGCCCGTGGCTGCGCGCGAAGCCGAGATCATGGGCGTCGTCGCTCATCTGGCCGGTCGGACGCAGGGTACCCTCGGGGAAGTTCACCCGCATGCGCCCGTCAGGCAGGCCGAGGTGGCAGGTCGTGCACGCCTCCGGCCCAGGTGCGGCGCGGCCGTCGTGGCAGCGCATGCACGAGGCCATGCGCGGCAGATCGGCGCGGCTGGCCTGGCTGCGCGCGGCCATGTCGCCGTGACAGCTGGCGCAGCCGGCGCGCGCGACGTGCGCGGTGTGCGAGAACTTGAGGTTGGGCGGCGGGATGACGGTGCGCGCGGGCGGTGTGCCGGCGGCCCAGCCGGGGTGGCAGGCGGCGCACGCGGTGGGGCCGGCGCCGGCGGCGGCGCGCTCGTCGGGCCGCGCGCGGTCGATGGCGTGGCAGCCAGCGCCGGCGCACGCGGCCTCGGCGGGCAGCAGGCGGTCGGCGGCGGCGCGCGACCCCGCGGCGGCATGACAGCGCGCGCAGGCCACGCCGGCGTGGCGCGCATGCGAGTAGCGCAGCGCCAGCGTCTGCGGCGGGTAGATCACCGGCGAGATCTGGCCCGGCGCACCGGGCGCGGGCGCGGGCGCGGGTGCGGGTGCGTCGGCGCGGGCGCGCGCGGGCGCCAGCACGGCCAGCGCCACCAGCGTGGCACCAGCCAGCGCGGCGCCGGCCAGCGCGGCGCGGCCAGCGCGGTGGGCGCGGTGGGCGACAGCGCGCGCGGTCACGGCAGGACCTCGAGGTCGAGCACGCCGACCACGCGCAGCGCCGAGTCATAGAAGCGGCTGATGTTGTCCTCGACCCAGATGTGCGCGCTGAGGCCGGGGCGGATGGGCCAGCCCACGCCGACCTGGGCGCCGAACGAGACGCCCTCCAGCTCGGCGCGCAGGGCGTCCTCGAAGGCCTGCAGCGTCAGCCGCCCGTCGAGCTGCACGTCGCTGTCGCCGCCCCCGGCGTCGACGCCGCGCCCCAGCCGCCAGCGCACCTTCCACGCCCCCGACAGGTCGAGCCCCGCGCTGCGTCCGCTGCCGCCAGCGCTATACCAGCCGTCACCGCGCAGGTGGCCGCGCCGACGCGACCACTCCAGGGCGGCGCCGCCGCCGAGGTCGATGTCGAAGCTGGGCGCGTCACAGCCGGCGGCCCCATCACAGCCGGCGTGGTGGAACCAGCGCGCGGTGCCGCGCAGCTCGGCGCGCCAGCACGCCGCCAGCACGCCGTCCCAGGCCACCCGCAGGTCGTCATAGGGGTACTGGGTGAAGACGTTGAAGATGGAGTCGCCGTCCCAGCTCGGCAGCGCGTTCTGGTAGTCGGCGCGCAGCGTGTGCGCGGCGGTGACACGCGCGCTGACGCCGGCGTAGCGCTGGTCGACCGAACGACGCAGGGCGTCGAAGCGCGCGCCCGCGTAGGGCTGCAGCCGGCCGCCCAAAAGCCACGCGCGCCCGCTCAGGGTCAGGCGCTCGGCGCGCACCAGCTGGTCGTCATCGAGGCCCAGCGTCGCCAGATCACGATCGACCGCCTCGTCGCCGGTGGCGCCCGCCGAGGTGGTGCGCCGATAGCTCAGGCGCGCGGCGGCCCAGCGCGGCCCGGCCAGCTCGAGCGCGGCGCCGATGGTCGGCGACAGCAGCGCGCGCTCCGCCGAGGTGCCGCCGACGTCGCCATACGCGGGCGCCGCGATCAACTCCTCGCGGGCGGCGCGCGCCTCCAGACCGCCCGAGGCCTCGACCAGCAGCGGCAGCGCGGGCGTGCGCACGCGCACGGTCAGACCGTCGAACGCGAACCAGTCCAGGCCGTCGACCGTGACCTGGCGCCCAGCGCGAAAGTCGACCCGGCCCCAGAAGCCCTGGCCGTCGAGGTAGGCGTACATGACGTCGAGCTGGCGCTGCTGGGCCTCGAGCTCGGGCGTGGCGTCGAGCGCGGCCTGCTCGAGATAGTCGCCGAAATCGGCGCCATAGCGCAGGTTCGAGGCGAACGACAGCGTGGGCCCGCGCCCGTGGGCGCCCCGCGCCAGCAGGTTCCACACCCCCAGGCGCAGGCTGCCCAGCAGGCGCCGCCGGTTGAGCAGGCGATCGCCGCCCAGGCGCACCTGGCGCACCTGGTAGCCCTGCCCCAGCACCGTGGAGTCGACCTCGAAGTCGTACCCGCGCGCCCGCCCCGGCGCCGCCGTCAGCGCAGCCAGGGTCAGGGCGATGCAGGTTGCCCGCGCCCGCCGCGCCATCGTCAGTCGGCGGCCCGTCGCATCGGCGCCACCTCGGCCAGCCCCGCCGCGCCACGCGCGCCCGGCTGCATCGACACGATGGTGACGCGCACGCTGCCGCCGCCGTGCGCGGCGTCCTGCTCCGGCGTGCGCGGCCAGCCCACCACCTGCGGGCGGCCGTCATCGGCCAGGCGCAGCCGGCGCGGCGAGCCCAGCGCGGTGCCGCGGGCGTCATACAGCTCGACCTCCAGCTCACGCGCGCGCGCACCGTCGATGTTCTCGTCATGGCTGACCACGACCAGCCCGCCGAGCTGGCCGATCTCGGCCACGCGCAGCTCCAGCGCGGCCTGCGGCGCGGTGGGCGGTGGCCGCCACGCCGTCAGCACGTTGCGATCCGCCGCCAGCAACGCGGCGTGGCCGCTGGCGCTGTCGCCGCCGGCGTCGAGCACCTCGACCGGCGCCAGCGTGGGCGGGTGCGGCCGCTTGCGCCGGGCCGCGATGTCACCCAGCACGCGCAGCGCGTTGCCCGAGGCCAGCCCGCTCAGCTCGGCCGGGGTCCAGCCGCGCGCCGCCAGCGCCTCGTACAGCCTGGGCACCTGGGTCACGTCCTTGAGGCCGCTGGGCTTGAAGATGAGGCCGTCATAGTCGCTGCCCAGCGCGACGTGCGCCTTGCCCATGACGCGGGCCAGGTGCTCGGCGTGGGTGGCGACGTCGGCCAGGCTGGCCTTCTTGCCGCCGGTCAGGAACACCGCGTGGTAGTTGACGCCCACGATCCCGCCGGCGTCGGCGATGGCCCACAGCTGCAGGTCGTCCAGGTTGCGCGGGTGATCATTGAGCGAGCGCGCGTCCGAGTGCGACGCGATGAAGGGCCTCTCGCCGGCGACATAGACGTCCCAGAAGGTGGTCGCCGCGGCGTGCGACACGTCGACCGCGACGCCGAGCTCCTCGGCGGTGCGCAGCAGCTTCTGGCCCTTGGCTGACAGCCCGCCGTTGGGCGGGTGCGGATCGAGCGCGGCGTCGGCGAACGGGTTGGAGTTGTTCCAGGTCAGCCCGAGGTAGCGCAGCCCGCGCGCCGCCCACGGCTTCAGGTTGGCGGGATCGTCGCCCAGCGCGTGGGCGCCCTCCATGCACGGGATGATGGCGAGGTGATCGGCCTCGGCCAGCTTCTTGATCTCCTCGGGTGTGGTCGCGACCTCGAGCGCGCCGCCCGAGGTGTCGAGCATGTGCTCGAGGCCGGCCCAGGACCGCTCGGCGAACGCGGCGTAGTCGCTCTCGGCGGGCGGCACCCAGATGACCCAGTACTGCCCGAGGTACTTGCCCTCGCGCAGGCGCGGCACGTCCATGTCGCCGAACTTGAGGCGCTTGTCGAGCTGGAAGGGCCCCTTGTGGACCTGCTGGTAGGGCGTGTCGGCGTGCAGATCCAGCGTGCGCGGCTCGGTCGGGGCCCACGGCGCCGGGGTCGGCGTGGCCGGCGGTCGCCCCGCGGTGGTGACCGAGGCGACCGGGGCCGGCGCGCCGGCGTCCGCGGCCTTCGCCGTGCGTCCGCGCGGATCACCCGCGGGGCCGCCGCTGCCGCCCCCGCGTCGCACCAGCAGCACCACGATGACCACCAGCGCCACCGCCAGCGCCAGCAGCGCCATCGCCATCGGCCAGCGCCGCTGTGGCCGCTGCGCAGGAATCCTGAGCGTGGTCATCGATCGGCCCCCAGCTGCGTGAGATCCATGCTGCCTGTCAGCGCCTCGGCGCCCACCCCGCCGCGCCCCAGCGTGGCGCGGCACGACAAGAGCTCACTGCCCGCGGTCACGCGCAGGTTGCCGCCTCGGTGCTGCACCGTCAGCTCCAGCGGCGGGCCGTCGAGCGCGGGCGCGACCCGCCCGGTGCACAGCGTGCTGTCGGCGGCGCCGGGTGCATGGCGGGTCAGCAGCACCGGCTGCCCGGCCTCCAGCTCGACGCGCACCCAGTGGGCCTCGTCGCTGCGCGCCAGCAGCAGGGCGACGCGACCGCTGGCCTGCAGGCGCGCGCTCAGCGTGACCTCGGCGTAGCTCGGGCCGGCCAGCCAGGCGGCGTCGCCGGCCGCGAGGTGCAGACGCGCCGGGCCGCTGCGCACGTCGGCTGGCGGCCGCGCCACCGCCAGCTCGGGCGGCGTGGCGCCGAACGACAGCGGCGGCAGGTTCATGTACGGGCTGGCCAGGGTCAGCACCAGCACCTCGGCGTCGGCGCGCACGCGAGCGCCCGCGCCCGGGGTCGGATCGCGCCCGCCCACCAGCAGCACGCTGCCATCGGACAGGCGCGTGGCGGTGTGCTCGCGCCGGTGCGACATGGTGGCGCGCAGCGGCTCGAAGCGGCCCCCGCCGGGGCGCCACAGCTCGAGCTCGGCGACCTCGGGGCGCGCCGCCGCGGCGGCGTCGAGGCCCCCGCTGACCAGCACGCTGCCATCCTCCAGCGCGACCACGGCGTGGCCGCCGCGCGCCTCGCCCAGCTCACCCAGCGCCAGCGCGGGCGCGCCCAGGCTGCGCAGCGTGGCCTCGCGCCGCGCGGTGCCGCGCGGCCCGCCGACGCTGAGCACCCCGCCGCCGAGCGCCGCCACCAGCCGCCCCGCCCCCGCTCCTGGCAGCGCGGTGGCGCTGGCAGCCGAGGGATCCACCAGCTCGGCGCTGTCGAGCGGCGCCCCGGCGTCGTCGTGGCCGCCGGCGACCACCAGCAGGCCGTCGGCGCGCAGCACGACCTCGGGCTCGATGCGCGCGACCAGCAGCCGCGGCCCGGCCTCCAGCGCACCGGTGGCGGGATCGAAGCGCACCGTGGTGTCGAGCGCGGTGCCGGCGCGGCAGGCGTGGCTCTGGTCGACCTCGCGACAGCCGCCGAGCAGCAGCGCGCGACCGCCCGGCAGCGCGACCGCGCCGTGGTAGGCGCGCTGCTCGCTGCCGGCCAGGAAGCTGGGCGGCTCGGCGCTCAGGCCGTCGGCGGCGACCAGCTGGTAGGCCGCCTTCTCACCGCCGAACACCAGCACCCGGCCATCACTCAGCCGGGTCGCGCTGTGGCCGATCAGCGGGTCGCGCCGGTACAGGTCCGGCCCGCGCACGAAGCGCGCCTCCGCCGGCTGGTAGAGCTCGCTCTCGGTGGCCAGACGCTCCTCGTTGTTGATCAGCGTGATGCCGCCGGCGATGAGGACGCCGCCGCCCTCGAGCAGGGTCGCGGTGTGCTGGGCCCGCGGCCCGCCCACGGGGGTCATGGTCGGACAGCCGGCGCGCGGCGCGGCGTACAGGATGGGCACCCTGCGCGCGGCCGGGGCGTCGCCGCCGGCCAGCGTCAGCTCGGCGCTGCGGCCCATGGCGACCAGCTCACCGCGATCGCCCAGCCCCTCGACGGTCAGCACCCGGGTCCCGGTCGGGATGGTGCGCGAGGTCGCCATGCCCGAGATCGGCGAGGCCATCGCGGTGTCCTCGGTGGGCGGGAAGTCGCCCAGCACCTTGACCACGACCTGACGCACCGCGCTCGAGCCCGGGCAGGCGCCCGCGGGCAGGGGCACCGGCGCCAGCGCGACGCCACGCGTCTCCTCGCCGCCACAGCCCGCGAGCACGAACGCGGTGCAAAGCAGCCCCGAAGCCCTGGCCATACCGCGGTCAGCTTAACACTTCCGTCGTATAGTGTTCGCGTGTTCGCCCCGACCACGTTCGGGAAGTACTATCTCTTCGAGAAGCTCGCCACCGGGGGGATGGCCGAGATCTACAAGGGCAAGCTGCTGGGTCCTGGCGGCTTCGAGAAGGTGCTCGTCATCAAGCAGGTGCTGCCCGCGCTGGCGCGCCGGCGCGAGTTCATCGAGCTGTTCGTGCAGGAGGCCAAGACCACGGTCTCGCTGAGCCACGGCAACATCGTCCCGATCTACGAGCTGGGAGTGATTGACGGGACCTACTACACCGCCATGGAGTACATCGACGGGCCCACGCTGTACGAGCTGGCCAGCGCGGTGCGCCGCGCCGGCAAGGTGCTGCCGGTCGACCTCGCGGTGGCGCTGGTGGTGGAGGTGCTGCACGGCCTCGACTATGCGCACCGCAAGGGCAACGGCAGCGGCGGCGTCGGCGTGGTGCACCGCGATCTGTCGCCGCGCAACGTGATGATCTCGCGCGAGGGCGAGGTCAAGATCCTCGATTTCGGCATCGCGCTGGCCGGCGAGGGCGGCGTCGGCGAGCTGGCGGGGTCGTACGCATACATGTCGCCCGAGCAGGCCTCGCGGCAGAAGGTCGACCCGCGCTCGGATCTGTTCGCCTGCGGCACCCTGCTGTGGGAGCTGCTCGCGGGCAAGCTGCTGTTCGCGCGCGACAAGCCCGAGGAGACCCTGAACGCGGTGCGCGCCGCGGTGGTGGCGCCGCCCTCGAGCGTGCGCCCCGAGGTGCCCGCCGAGCTCGACGCGGTGGTGCTGCGCGCGCTGGCGGCGCAGCCGGGTGCGCGGGCGCAGAGCGCGCAGGAGCTCCTGACCCCGCTGATGCGCTGGCTGTATGCGCGCCCCGAGCCGCCCGGTGCCCACGTGCTGGCGTCGTGGGTCGAGGACTCCTGTCCGCGCGGCGTCACCGAGGCCTCGGCGCCGGCGACCCAGGTCGGCAGCGCCCGCGCGGGCGCCGGCGTCAGCCAGACCCCGCCGATGGCGCCCGAGAGCGCGGGGCCGCCGCGGACGCCGGGCGGTGGCACCGGCGAGGTGCGCACCTTCGCGACCCACGTGCAGCTGGTCGAGCTGCTCAGCCGGGCGCCCGACGCGACCGACGCTGGTGTTGCTGGCGGCGCTGGCGGCGCTGGCGACGCCCAGGCGCCGAAGACGAAGACCATGACCGGGCGGGTGCCGGCGCTGCGCGAGGCCGCGGGCGCCGGGCCGACGACCAAGGCGATGACCGGGCGCACCCCTGCCCTGCGCGACGTGCCAGTGCTGGAGGACGGCGTCCCGGTGGCGATGGGCATGGGCGCGGGGGCCGACACCGCGAAGGCGAAGAAGCCGAGCACGCCGACACCGATCGGGACGGCTGCGGGGGCGGGCGCGCCTGACGATGCGGCGCCGAGCACGAGTCCGAGCACGAGCCCAGGTGCGAGCGCGAGCGCGAGTGCGAGTCCGAGTCCGAGTGCGCGTACGAGTCCGAGTCCGAGTCCGAGTACCAGTTCGCCCACGTCCGCCTTCACCGGCGGCGCCGCGCCGACCCCCGATGTGACCGCGCCCATCCCGCGCGTCGAGCCGCGCCGGCTGGCTCCCCTGCTCATCGTCGGCGCCATCGCCGCCGCCGCCCTCGGCGCCGTCGGGGTCATGCTGCTGCGCCCCGCCCGCTCCAGCGGCCGTACCCCGGGCGCACCGGTCGACGCCGCTCCGCTCGTCGACACACCGGCCATCGACGCCGCCGTCGCCGGTCTCGCCGTCAGCCCCGACGCCGCGCCGTCCGCCCTGCCCGCGCCAGCCCCCGACGCCGCCACGCCTGGCGCACGCAGCGACGCCGGCCCGCCGCCACGCCGCCGCGACGCCGGCACCTCCGCGCCCCGCCCCGACGCCGAGACGCCTTCGCCCTCGGGCAGCGCGACGCTCACGGTCGGCGCCAACCCCTATGGCGCGGTCACCGTCGACGGCACCCGCCGCGGCGAGACTCCCGCGCGCAACCTGCCGCTGTCAGCCGGCACGCACAGGGTCAAGGTCGTGTGCCCCGCCGACGCCTGTCCGCCCGCGGGGCGCGACTTCAGCTTCTCGGTCACCCTGTCCGCCGGCGAGGTCGCCACCCGCGCGGTCGACTTCACCGGCCCCGAGCCGGTCCTGATCCAGTAGCCCTCAGCGCGCCCAGTCAGGCGGGTTGTAGTCCAGCGTGCCGGTCACGCTGTCATCCGCCGTGGCCGCCACCAGCACCGCGGTGCCCACCACCACCGCCGCGCCGCCGGCCACCGCCCAGACCCAGCCCTTCTTCCACCACGGCCGGCCGCCACCCGGCGGCGGCGCCTCGACCCCGCCATCCCCCGCGCCGCCACCCAGCGGCGTCACCGGCGACGGCGGTTCGGCCACCGTCACGCTGTTCGACTCCAGCAGCGTCACGCCGCCCTGCCCGACCTCCAGCGTCGCCACCAGCGCGCGCGCCGCCTCCGCCAGCTGCGAGCGCCGCGCCGCGCGCACCTCGCGCAGCCCGCCACAGCTCAGCGGTCGCCCGCCACACCGCTGCCCGCTGACGGCCAGCTCGCCGCCGCGCCAGCTGACCGCCGCCAGCACGACCTCGTCGGCGCCCGCCAGCTCGCGCACCAGCTCCAGCGCCGCCTGCGCCGGCCCCGCCGCCGCGCGCGCCCGCAGCGCGACCCCGGCCGCCTGCACCGCCGGCACCCGGGGATCCTCCGCCGGCGTCAGGGCGACCTCGCCACCCGCCGCCGCCAGCGCCACCGCCGCCCCCACCGCGCGCCGCCCGCGCGCCGACGCCCACACCAGGTGGTCGCCGACCGCCAGCCCTTCCACGCGCACCTCGCCGCCGCTGCCCACCGGCGCACCGTCGACCCAGACCTCGTCGGCCGCCGGCGTCACCTTGATCAGCAGCGCTGCCCGCGGCGCCGACGCCAGCTCGGCATCGACCGCGTCGACCAGCGCCACCACGTTGGGATGAAACTCGTCACGCCCCACCGCGCGCTCGCCGTCCAGCACCCGGGCCCGCCGCACCGCCACGCGCGCCTCCGCGGGGCGCTCCGCCAGGAGCTCCGCCGCGCCACGCCGCAGCCACAGATCGCCCAGCGCGTCGGCCACCCCGGGCCACTCCAGGTGGCCGAGGTACAACGGCAGCGCCTCGTCCATCAGCGCCAGCGCGCGCGCGGCATCGACCAGCGTGTACGCCTTCCAGGCCTCGCGCAGCTTGCCCTGGGCCTCGGCGAAGAAGGCCAGCTCGTCCTCGGCGCGCGCCCCGGCCTGGGCCCGCGCCAGCGCCACCTCCAGGGCGTCGGCGACCACCACGCCCCCGCCCTGCCCCAGCGCGCTCGCCAGCAGCCGGTCGGCGGCAGCCCGATCCAGCGGCCGCGGCGCCACCGGGTCGACCACCACCACCGCGACCCCCTCGGCGCGTGCGCTCGCGCACAGCGCGAGACCCGCCGCCCCCAGCCCCAGCCACATGCAGGCGACCACGGGGAGCCCCCCCATCCAGCTCGGCCGGCGCTTTCCGGGCACCACCTGGTCAGCATACAGGACGCCCTCTATAATGAGCAGGTTCGATGCTGCGTCCCAAGCTGCGCGCCCTGGAGTCATCCCCGGTTCAGCATCGCGGCGAGTCGATGCTCATGCTGCGCGACCCCTACGGGCTGACCGAGCAGGTCGCGCTGCTGCCCCGCCTGGCGGTGCACCTGCTCAGCCTGTGCGACGGCGAGCGCACCGTGTCCGAGGTCGCCAGCGAGTTCGAAGCGCGTACCGGGCGCCCCATCGATCCCGCCCGCATCAACGACCTCCTGGCGCAGCTCGACGCCGCGCTGCTGCTCGACAGCCCGCGCTTCGCCGCGCACCGCCGCGAGCTCGAGGCCGACTTCCGCCGCACCCCGCTGCGCGCAGCCGCCCACGCCGGCGGCTCGTACCCCGACCGCGCCGCCGCGCTGACGCGCTACCTCGACGACCAGGCGGTGCGCGACACCGGCCCCGGCAAGCGCATCAAGCGCGCCGGCCGCGGCCCCGGCGCCGGCGCAGCGACCAGCGCGGTCGCCGTGCGCGCGCTGATCTCGCCGCACATCGACATGCACCGCGGCGGCGGCGCCTATGCCCACGCCTTCCGCCCCCTGCTCGAGGCGCCCGCCAGCGCGCGCCCCGACGTCGTCGTCGTCTTCGGCACCGATCACCACGGCGAGCGCGAGCCCTTCACGCTGACGCGCAAGTCCTACGACACCCCGCTCGGCGCCGTGCCCACCGACGTGGCCAGCGTCGACCGCCTGGCCGCCAGCCTCGGCCCCGGCCTGTTCGCCGAGGAGCTGCACCACCGTCGCGAACACTCCATCGAGTTCCAGGCGGTCTGGCTGCGCCACGTCTATGGCGACGAGTGCCCGCCCATGTTGCCCATCCTGTGCGGCTCGCTGCACGAGCTCATCGCGCGCGGCGCCGATCCCACCCAGGAGCCCGCGCTGGAGCGCTTCATCGGCGCCCTGCGCGACACCTTGCATGGCCGTCGCGTGCTGGTCATCGCGGGTGCCGACCTGGCCCACGTCGGCCCCGCCTTCGGCGATCCTCATGGCCTGGGCAGCCGCGAGCGCTCCGCCCTGGTGCGCAGCGACGCTGACGCCCTGGCCGCCGCCGCCCGAGGCGACTCGCGCGCCTTCTTCGCCAGCATCGCCGCCGTCGGTGATCGCAACCGGGTCTGCGGCCTGGCCCCGATCTACGCCACCTTGCGACTGTGCGAGGCCGACGCCGAACCTCTGCGCGGGCAGCAGGTGGCCTACGATCAGTGCGCCGCCGATGACGCCCAGAAGTCGTTTGTCAGCATCGCGTCGATGGTGTATCGATAGGGCAAATGTCCGCGCCAGCTCACGCCTCCGGCCCTCGCTCCCGCTGCGCTCGCTGTGACGCCCCCATCTACACGGGTGAGGACAGGTGCCACTACTGTGGCGGCCGCGACGAGCCAGCCGAGATGGAGCTGCTCAACGTCTTCCTGCTCGCGGCCATGCTGCTCGGCATCCTCGGCTTCGCCGTCCTGGCGCGTTAGCGGCGCCAGCCGGCGCCCAGCCGTTCGCCCTCAGCCGCCGCCCCACAGCCTGGTCACGATGGCCTCCAGCGCCGCGCGCTGCTCGAGCGCCGCGCGGCCGAGCGCCAGCTGCCCGCTCGCGCGCACCCGGTTGTGCGCGCTGCGGCTCGGGAAGCGCGCCGGGTCCCAGCCGAAGTAGCGGTCCTCGATGGCGTCGGTGCAAAAGCGCGCCGCCAGCTCCAGGGCGATGGTCGCCAGCGCGGGCACCAGGGCGCGGGCCTCCTCGGGCACGATGAGATCGCCGGCGGCGGCGTGATAGCCGGTCAGCGCGGCGTCGACCACGCCGGCGTCCAGCCGGGTGGCCTCGACGTCCTCGCCCAGCGGGTTGGCCCACGAGCGCAGCGCATCGCCGAGCTCGATCGGGATCGACAGCCGCGCCAGCGAGTCGAGGTCACACAGCGCCAGCGCGTGGTCGCTGTCCGCCCCGGGCGCGAACAGCACGTTGGAGATCTTGAGATCGCCGTGGATCAGGCGGCGCGGCAGCCCGCCCAGCGCGGGCAGCGCGCGCGCGGCCTCGAGGATGGCCTCGCCCAGCGCCGCGGCCTGGTGGCCGGGGGCGCCGCTCAGCGCGCGCTCCAGCCGGGCCAGGTAGGCCGGGGTGTCATGGAACTCGGGCCGCACGAAGCTGAGCTCGCGCGGCAGGTCGGCCACCGCGCGGTGGAAGCGCGCCGCCAGCCCGCCGGCCGCGTGCGCCTCGGCCGCGCGCGAGACCCGGTGCACGGTGCGCCCGTCGATGAAGGTCATCACGCGCCAGACCCGGCCGTCGTCGGCCAGCGCGCACAGCGCCCCGGCCCGCGTCGGCACCAGCAGCGGCGTGGCCAGGCCACGCGCCGCCAGGTGGCGCGTCACCGCCTCGATGTCGTCATGCAGCGGCGGCCCGTAGATGGTGTGCAGGCGCTGCAAGATCCAGCGCTCGCCGGCGCGCTCGACGCGATAGGTCTGGTTGATGAGGCCGCCCGGGATGGGCAGCACGCTGGCCCCCGGGAGCTGGTCCCAGGCGGCCTCGATCTCGGCGGGCAGCACGCCCCGAGCTTACGTCACTTCAGCGGAAGCCGATCAGCACCGGGCGCGACACCCGCTGGTTGCCGGCGCCGTCGGTGACGCGGACCTGGAGGCCCCGGCGCCCGGCGCCGACCTCGAGCTCGAACACGGTGACGTCGTCACGCTGCCGGCAGCGCACCGGCATCGTGGTCGGCAGCGCGTCACAGGCGAAGATGTGGGTCTCACCGCCCTCGATGGCCCAGCCCAGCTCGACCCTGGCGATGCCGCTGCGATCGCTGGCGCGCACCTTCACGCGCAGCACGCTGTTGGCCTCGAAGCGCTGGCCGAACTCGGGCGACAGCAGCTCCAGGGCGTCGACCTCCTCGTCGACCTCCTCCTCGACCACCGCCTCCGGCTCGGCCTCCTCCTCGGCGTCATCTGCGTAGCCACCGTCGTCCTCGTCGTCGACGACGACCTCGGGCTCGGGCTCGGGCTCGCTGACGACCTCGGGCTCGGGCTCGCTGACGACCTCGGGCTGCCGCACCACCTCCGGCTCGGGCTCGCGCGGGACCACCGGCCGGCGCCCGCTGGTCGGCGCCGGCCCGACCACCCGCATCAGGTGCCGCCACGAGTTCTGCGACGCCTCGCCGTTGCCGCACTCGCGCACCTCGCCCTCGCCGCAGGCCACATCGACGTCGGCATAGCGCTTCTCGCCGCAGCCCTGCAGGTAGGTCATCGGATCCGGGCAGTGCATGACGTGGTCGAGCCCCAGGGTGTGTCCGATCTCGTGCACCGCGGTGTTGCACACCTGCTCGACCCCGTTGCCGGACTCGCCGATGGTCGTCGCGAACACGAAGGCGACCCCGCGCGACACCACCTCGCCGGTGTACGGCGCCACCCCGCCCACGCTGCGCGAGAAGCCGAGGACGCTGGAGCGCCCGCCGATCACGGCCTGGATGTAGTCACCGCTGCCGGGCCGGCGCTCGACGATGTCGATGGCGAACGGGGCATAACGATCGCGCACGCACGACACCAGCTGCTGCCAGTGTGCCGCGCTGCCCTGCCACGCCGGCACATCGACGGCGTCGGCGCGGCCGTAGACCACCGTGGAGGTGTCCGACGCGCTGTCCTCCCAGCCGGGCAGGAAGTGGCCGCCGCCACCGTTGAGCCACACCGTGACGCGCTCGCCGGGCACACCGGCCTTCATGGCGCGCGGCATCCGCGGCAGGTGCACGCGGTCATCCCCGACCGCCGCCGCGGCCCGCGCCGCCGCCGAGGTCCCGCGCGGCTTGCTGACGCGTCCCCGCTTGCCCGGCCTGCCCTGGGCGCTGCCCCCGAGCCCCAGCCCCAGCACCAGTGCGCCGACGAGCCCCGCTGCGACCTTGAGTGGAACCTTCATGCGTCTCCCCCCGATGTGCGGACGGACGCATGATGCAACCTTGCCATTCAGGACGCTTGTTCCCGCCGGCGAGGACTTACATGGCCCTACCGCGGGGCGACGTCACACCGGGAAGGTCCTCGGGCTTCACAACGAAACAGCCCCCTCGCGCTGCGCGTCGAGGGGGCTGCAGAGAAGCGGGCGGGTGGCTCAGTTAGCCGTGCACTGGATGATGCCGGCGATGTTCAGCACCATCGCGGTGCAGAAGCGCACGGTCTGGCCGCCGAACGGGCAGCTCTGGCAGATCCGCTTGTCGCTCGGGCAGTCGGGCGAGTTCATGCCCGGGTCGTTGCAGATGATGAGCTGGCCCGACTGCGCCAGCAGGTTGAGCTCGCCGGAGCACTCGTTGGGGCCGGTGCCATAGCCACGGCAGCTGGCCGCGCCCGACTGCGAGGCGCCCTGGACCTCGGCGCAGCAGACCTGGTTGGTCGGGCAGTCCTCGGTGCCGTCGCAGCGCGCGGTGCCGCCACCGGTGCAGGCGCCGCCGATCGGGATGCACGACACCGAGGGCGTGCCGCCGCCGTTCGGGATGATGCAGCACTCCTGCGTCGCGTTGTTGCAGGTCATCGAGCCGCACTGCAGCGCGCCGGCGCCGGCGTCGGTCGCGGGCGGGTTGATGGTGCCCGAGTCGACCACGCGCGAATCGACGCGGGCATCGACGATGCGGGCATCGATCATCGCGGCGTCGGGCGCGGCCGCGTCGACCGTCGCGTCGGCCGTGGGCCCCGGACCGTCATCGTCGCCACAGCCCGCCACCACGAGTCCCGTCACGATCACGCAAATGTTCAACCAAGACTTCATCTATTTGTCCTCCAGCGAGCGGCCAGTGCGAAGCGAGGTCGCCGTCATACCACGAAATCGGCCCAGCGCGCACCTGGGAGGCTATTCGACGCGGCGCAGCAGCTGGGCCCCGCCGCCCCAGGTCAGCAGCAGCTCGGCCCCGGCCAGGCGGCCCTGATAGCGCTCCAGGCGACGCAGGTTGCTCTCGCAGGGGCCCGGCACGGTCTCGTACGAGGTCTCGCCCAGCACCACCACGCCGTCCAGCAGGGTGCCAGCGACCCGGTAGCGCGTGCGCAGGGTGTACTCGCCGGTGCCGCTGCACGCGAAGATGTGGCCCTGGCCCTCGCGCGCGGTCACGGTGACGACGTGATCGTAGTAGCCAGTGACGTCGGCGCTGTCCGAGCCCTCGGCGATGAGGTGCCAGATCTCGAACTCGGTGCGCAGCTGTCCGCTCTCGTCGCGGCGTGACACCACCGACTGCCACAGGCCGGCCAGCTGGGCCGCGGTCTGGACGTTGCTCCAGGTCGGCGGGGCGTCGGGGTCGTCCTCGCCGGCCGCCGCCCCCGGCGGCGCCGGTGCCAGCGCCGGCCGCTCCAGGACGACCGCCTCGCCGTCGCGCTCGAGCTCCAGCCGCGCCCCGACCAGCCGCCCGCGCAGGGTGGTCAGCCTGCGCACCCCGTCGTCACACAGGCTGGGCGCGACCTCGGCCTTGCGCTCGGTCAACGTCACGGTGCCGTCGGCGGCCAGCGCCCCGTCCAGGCTGATGCGCGCCCGCCGGGTGTAGGTGTCGCCGCGGTTGCAGGCGAAGAGCTGGCCATCCGCGCTGCGCCGCAGCACCACCCGGAGGTAGTGCGCCTGGATGCTGCGGCCGCTGACGTGCACGCTCCACAGCTCGCGCGCGTCCTCGACGTCAGCGCCGGAGTCGCCCCCCACCGCCCCCGCGCTGCTGCGCGCCCAGCGCCCGGCGAGCTCCTGCGCCCCCGCGACCGGGGCCGGCGCCGGCGTCGGCTTCAGCCCCTGCCCCCCCCGGGACGCGGGACGCCCGCCACCACACCCGGCCAGGATCACCAGCAGTCCGACCAGGGTCGCTCGCACCCGCCTATCTTATGGGCCGCCAGCCCCCCCGCCAAGTCCGCGCAGCTGTGACTCGCCCCCGAGCTCGGCACCTGCCCCCGGGCCCGGGCTCGGGCTCGTGCTCGTGCTCGGGCTCGTGCTCGGGCTCGTGCTCGTGCTCGTGCTCGTGCTCGTGCTCGTGCTCGTGCTCGGGCTCGGGCTCGTGCTCGTGCTCGGGCTCGTGCCCACATCCGTCCCGGTCCCGACTCCCCGCGCCACCGCCCGCATCACCTGCGCCCCCAGCTCCGTCGTGGCCCCGCGCCCACCCCCATCATCCACGCGCATCACCCACAGCAGCCCCGCGAGCCCCACCACACAGGCCACGAACAGTCCCCAGCGCCGTCGCCCCAGCACCAGACTCGGCGACGACGGCACCACCTCCCCGGCGCCGACCTCCGACTCCTGGCGCACCGGCCCGCTGATGCTGAGCGCGATGGGGATGCTGTCCGCCACCGTGGCCGGCTCGGGCACCGCCTCGGTGGCCAGGCTCTCGAACTCCCCGGTGTGGATCTGCGCTGCCTCGCCCTGCCTCACCGCGCGCGCCCGCGTCGGCGCCGCCACCGGCATGCGCGCCCGCGCCAGCGCCAGCGCCGGCACCGGCGGCGGCATCCCCGCCGGCCGCGCCGCCCCCGCGCCACCGCCTCCCGCACCTGTGCGCCCGTCGTCGCCTCCCCGCGCCTCGCCGCCTCCCCGCGCCTCGCCGCCTCCCCGCGCCTCGACGCCTCCCCGGATCCCCACGCCCGCCCCCCGTCCCCCCGGGCTGCCGCCGCCCCCGCGCGCCTCCGCCCCGCCCTCCAGACCGCCGAGCCACTCCCCCGCGAGCCGCGCCATGCGCGCCGCCTCGCTCTCCCCCAGCGGCGCCGGCGCCGGCGTGTGCGGCACCAGCACCTGTGGCTGGGTCCCGAACCTGAATGGCCGCGTCGGCGGGGGCGCTCCTGGCACCGCCACGTTCGCGATCAGCCGCGGCGCCGAGCCACCCTCCTCTGGCGGCGGCAATGGCAGCGCCATCCGGCGCGGCACCACGTGCTCACCGTCCCCCGCCGTCGCCGGTCCATCCAGCGGCTCGACCTCCAGCTCGCTCAGCCCCTCGTGCAGGCCATCCGGCAGGAGCTCCAGCGCGGGACGCTGCACGGTCACGTCGTCGCCGCGCGGATCGCGCCGCGCCAGCACGGGGATGGTCGGATCATGCCGCCCGACCCGCCGCGCCGCCGGCTGCTTGCCGCTGCCGTGCGCGAGCGCCACGCGCTGCCCGCCCTGGCCCGCGCCCGCAGGCTGCCCCGCCTGCTGCCCGCCATGCCCCAGCGCGGTCGGCTGCCTGCCGCTGCCCTTCGCCGGTGGCGCCCCCGGCTGCTCGGGTGCGGCCGCGGCCGCACCCGATCCGACCCCGAACACCGCGCGGATCTCCTCGCGCGCGCCCATGAACCCACCGCCACCCAGCTCCGCCGCCAGCTGCTCCAGCTCCGCCAGCATGGCCGCCGCGCTCGGGTAGCGCCGCTCACGGTCGCGCTCCAGCGCACGCATGATGATGCGAGCCAGCGCATGCGGACAGTCCGGCCGCAGCTCCAGCGGCGACGGGATGCGCCCCTTGCACAGCCGGGCCACGGTGTCGGCGTCGTTCTTGCCGCGGAACAGCGGCCGCCGCGTCACCATCTCGTGCAGCACGATGCCCAGCGCGAACAGGTCGATGCGATGATCGAAGCTGCCGCCACCCACCAGCATGGGCAGCTGCTCGGGCGCCAGATAGGCGAACTTGCCCTTGACCACCCCGGTCGCGGTCTCATGGGCCTGACCCTGCGATCTCGCGATCCCGAAGTCGGCCAGCTTCACCACCCCGTCGAAGCCGAGCAGGATGTTGTGCGGCGACACGTCGCGATGGATCACATTGAGCGCGTGGCCGCGCACGTCGCGCGCGTTGTGCGCATGATCCAGCGCCGCGGTGATCGATCGCCCGACATGGACCACGAACTGCGGCGACAGCTGGCGCCCCGTCGTGCTGGCGCGCCGGAGCGCCGCGATCAGCGACTCGCCGCGCACGTACTCCATCGACAGGTAGTACACGCCATCGATACAGCCCAGCTCGTAGGCTTGCACCACGTTGGGGTGCGACAGCGCCAGGCACAGCTTGCCTTCGTCGACGAAGAACTCGACGTAGTCGGGATCCTCCGCCAGCTTGGGCAGGATCCGCTTGATGACCACGCGCCGCTCCCCGCCCAGGGCGCCTTGCTCCAGCGCCAGATACACCTCCGCCATGCCCCCGCGCGCGATCAACCTCTCGAGGTGGTACTTCCCGAACTGCATCGGCCGGCCGGCCTCCAAGCGCGCCGCACCCCGCGGCCCGCTCTTCGTTTATGCCGGATCCACACGGTGCATCAACGTCGAACACCGATGTCGCCGCGCTTACCACCGGGCCGCAAAGACAACACCCGCACCCACACCCAGCCCCCTCGAAGCGAAGCTTCGAGGAGGCTGTTCCGCTCCGCTCCGCCTTCCTCAGTACCCGACCAGCTTCTTCAGCCGGAAGTACAGCGGCGTGCTCGACCCCGCATGCTTGCGCTTGAGCGGCCCGTCCATCAGGGGCAGGTAGCTCACGCAGCGCTCGCTGGCGTCGCCGTGCAGCGTGGCCAGCGCGGTGCGGTGCCACAGCCGGCCGTCGTGGATGGTCAGGTCACCGGCCTCGGCGGTGACCGCGAACTCGTCGGGATCGGGGCGATCATCGATGAAGTAGCGCTTGCGCAGGAGCAGGCTGGAGATGGGCTGGTTGTGCGTGCAGGGCAGGAGGCGCAGCCCCCCGACCTCGGGCGGCGAGTCGGTCAGGTAGAAGCCGACGTTGAGGTAGCGCCGCGGCTTCTCCAGGTAGAACAGGTCGCGCAGGCTGTCGGTGTGCCAGCCCAGCCGCTTGTAGCGCGCCCCCGGCTCGTTGCGGAAGCGGTTGATGACCAGGCCGTCGCGCTCCTCCTCGCCGATGCGATAGCCAGTGCCCGCGGTCTCCAGGATGCCGCGGAAGCGCGGATCGCGCAGGAACTCACGGAACGCCGGGTGCTGCAGCGACGCGAACGGGATGCGCTGGAGGTAGCGCGTGCCGTCGGCGCGCCGGCCGAAGATCAGCGGCACCCCGTTGACCTTGTCCACCCGTGACGCCACCAGGGCGCGATCGATCTCGTTCATCGCCGCGTGCAGCTCGGCGGCGCGCGCGCGCGCCACGAAGCCCTTGAAGCGGATGAAGCCGTAGGTCTCGAAGAAGTCGCTCTGCTCCGCGCTCAGCCGGTCGCCCAGCTCGAAGTGCGGGATCGAGATGACCCGGTTGGCGCGCGGCAGGGTGCCGGTCTCGGGGGCGTCGCTCACGGACTAAGGGTTGGGCGGCAGCTGCAGCCGACGCGCGCCCGAGAAGTCCGGCACCACCTCGCCGCTGGGTAGCTCGATGATCAGCGAGGCGTCGGGCACCCGGCTCAGCACCAGGTCGAAGCCCAGCGAGGTCCCGGTCTGCGGGCGCACATCCGACATGATCCAGTAGCGCGAGTAGCCCGACAGCCCGACCGGCCCGGGCGGGTTGGGCTCGCGGGTCTCGATGAACAGGCGGCCATCGGAGCACTCCGCGTTGCCGACCTCACCCGGGTTGTTGCCCACCGGCGGGCTGGGCGGCACGGCGATCTCGCCGGCGTAGAACAGCACGCAGTTGCTGCCGGTCAGGCGCACCGCGCCGCCCACTCCGACCGGCTCGCTGAAGGTCAGGTTGAGGTAGCCCGGCAGGGTGGGATCGCGCGTCACCGTCGCGGTCACCGGCATGTTGGGGTCACGCGCGATGAAGAACGGCGACGACAGGTCGATCTCCAGGTTCTGATCGACCACCGAGGCGACCGCGTGCACCCACAGGTTGTACTCCTGCCCGAGCTGCATCGAGCTGGCGGGCGGCGTCAGCCGCATGGTCGAGCTGCCCACCAGCATCAGGCCCGGCTGCGCTGCCAGCGGCACGCCCAGCTCGTCGACCACCTGGACCGTGGTGCGCATCATGTCGAGCGGGTGGTTGAAGGTGATGTAGATCGGCGAGGTCGTGGTCGGCAGCACCGTGGGCAGGCGCGTCACCGTGCCGCCCGGGAAGCCGGCGCTCTCGAAGGCGTCGATGGTGCTGGCCTCGACGAACAGGCTGACCGAGCGCGCGCGCAGCACCACGGTCGGCGTCGGCGGCAGGTTCAGCGTCGAGAACACCTTGGTGGTGGCCAGGAAGTCGTACACGCCGTCCATGTTGGAGTCGACCGCGGGCACCTCGACGGTCAGCTCGTCGACCGTCCCGAACGGCCCACCCACGGTGCCCACCCCGGTCAGGTCGGGCAGCTTGTCGATGACCACATTGCCGGTCGACGCGTCCGACACCATCGGCGTCAACGTCAGCTGCCCGGCGCCCACCGCGCCGCCGCTGGAGTAGTCGATGTGGGTCGCCGCGCTGCGCACCACGGTCTTGACCCCGCCGACCGGCTCGCCGTTCTCATTGACCAGACGCACGGTGACGACCCCGGTCGACGGCAGCATGCCGATCGGCCCCAGCACCAGGCCGGCGTTGTCGAGCGGGAAGTTCCCCGCCGCCGAGGCCAGGGTGCCCGACAGCTGGGTGTCCACGTAGCCGGTCTTGCTGACCTTGGCCAGCACCGGCCCCGAGGCCACCTCGGGCACGCCCCACTCGCCGCTCACGTTGGTGCGCACCTCGACCGGCGTGCGCCCACCGCTGTAGACCTTGACCAGCACGTCCGCCATCGGCAGCCGGGTCGCGGCGTCGAGCACGATGCCCCCGACGCTGCCATGGGGCGCGACGTTGTCCACCCCGACGTCGCCGCCGCCACAAGCCCCCAGCACCAGCGCAATTGCCATCGCGAGCCGCTTCATGATTCCTCCCAGGCCAATCAAAAAGACTTCGAAAGTACGTTCAAGACCACGAAGCGCGCGCGGCTGTCGGCGTCCGCGCTGGCGCTGGCGACCCCGATCACGACCGACAGCACGACCACGCCCGCGGCGCCGCCCACCACCGGCCAGAACCAGCGCGAGCGCCTGAAGCGCGTCAACGGCCCCGGGCCGCTCCGGCGCTTGACCACCATGGGCTCGACCACCGCGCTGGCGCCACCATCCAGCGGCACGTCGCGGGTCAGGGTGCGCGCCAGCGCCTCGGCGGGCGGCCCCGGGTAGGCAGGGTCGGACTCGCCGCGCGCCTTGCCGATGAGCCGGCCGCTGCGGGTGTCATACAGGTAGCCCACCAGCATCAGGTTCTCGCCGGCCTCGGGCACGATCAGCAGCATCAGCTCCGGCTTGCCCAGGCGCGCGGCCGCCGCGCTCAGCCGGGGCCCGACGCCCACGCCGCCGACCTCGGCGCGCGCCGCCGCCAGCTTGGCGAACGGATCGTCGGGGTACGACTCCAGCGGGATCTTGGCGCTGGTGATGACGGGGCCGGGCTCGACCTCGACGATGACGGTGGTCGGCGGGTGGCCCGGCATCAGGGCGGTGACATAGTTGGGGCCCGGCACCAGGTCGGGCACGCTCTGCGGCGCGACCCCGGCGGGCTGGCCATTGACCAGCAGCTGGGCGCGCCGCGGCAGCGAGTCGAGATCCAGGCTGCCGCGCGGCAGCGCCGCCATGCGGGCCTGCTCGGCGTTGACCAGCTGCTCCATCTGGGGTGGGAACAGGGCGCGCTTGTAGGTCAGGTCGGGGCGCAGCACGAACATGCGGTGCAGCGACACCATCGCGGCGTCGATGTCCTGGTTGAGGAAGGACGCGTTGGCCAGCAGCCGGTGCGCGTTGGTCAGCCGCCCCAGGTGGCCGTCGCGCTCGCGCAGCTGGGGCAGATAGTGCTCGTAGCTGTCGACCGCCTTGCGCACCGCGACCAGCGCGGCGTCGAGGTCGAGGTTCATGATCTGGGTGTTGGCGGCGTCGACCGCGGCGTCGGCCTCGGCCAGCGCGGTCTTCTCGGCGTCGGCGTCATGCAGGTAGCCATCGACGTCGAACAGCAGCACGCGGCCGTCCCCGGCGAACGCCGCGCGCGCCCCGCGCAGGGTGCCCTCGAGCGCTTCGGCGCCGACCTTGGCGTCGTCGAAGACATGCACCAGCAGCCGCGGCGGCCCGCTGTGGGCGGCCGCCCCGGCCTCGTCCTCGCTGAACGAGACGTCCCCGTCCCCGGCCCCGTCCCCGGCCCCTGCTCCGCCCGCGCCAGGCGTCGCCGATGGCGCCGGCGTCGCCGATGGCGCCGGCGTCGCCCCGGGCGCCGCGTCGGCGTCGTCGATGACCGGCTCGTCCTCCATGATGATCGGCTCGTCGTCCCCCGGCGGCGGGGTCGGCGCGTCATCCCCCAGCGCCCTCGCCCCCTGCGCACACAGCGCGACCGCAAGCCCCACGGCCACCCAGCGATGAGCCCCAATCACGGCCCTATCGTCCGCTCAGGCCCCGCTTTGGTCAAGCGCTGCGCACCCCGAAAACAGCAACGGAGCCGCGGCCGGCTCCGTCACTTCGACCAGGCGCCTGGAGGTCGCTATGGCCCCTTCTTGCCCACGATGTCGTCGAGCACGTTCTCGTTGCTGTCGGTGTCCGAGCCCGGGCTGGTGCCGCCCTTGCCGGTGACCGAATCGACGATGGTGTTGCCCTTCTTGACGTCGGGGTTGTTCTCCTTGCGACGCGCGTCGATGCTGGTGGTGACGTCCTTGTCGCCGATCGACAGGCAGTAGTTGCCGTGGAAGCGCGACATGTCGACCGCGCGCAGGATGCTCTGCCCGGCCGGCGGCCAGCGGAACTCGTCGAGCACGATCTTGCCCGACGCCGTGGTGCGCTCGACCACCGTGGAGGCCCCGAACTGCGCCTCGAAGATCTGGCGGAAGTCCGAGAAGGTCTTGTCACCGAACTTCTTGGCGTCGAAGGCGATGTAGATCTTCCACAGCTTGTCGTCGACGAAGAAGTAGTAACGCGTCTCGTCGAGCTTCTTCCACAGCAGCATCGACTCGCCGTTCTTGTGCGAAAATTCGCGGTCGATGATCGACACGTCCCACGGCGTCTTGTTGCCGTCGAACTTGAGGTAGGAGTCCTTGAGGCGCTTGAGCTCGTCCTTGTAGCGCTTGCGGATCTGGTCCTGCGTGTAGGTGTCCTTGGTGGCCGCGATCTTCTCGTCATAGCCCGGCCTGATCTGGTCGGCGAGCAGCTTCTGGACCTCGTCCGGGCTCAGGCCCCACTTGAAGGCGCCCTGGAACTCCGCCAAAGCCTTGGCGTTTTCCTTGGACATCTCCTTGACCGCGGCGGGTCCGGTGACCTTGGCCTTGGGCTTGGGCTTCTTCTTGGCCGCCGCGGCCGACCCGGCCGCCATCGTGGCGGCCAGCATGGTCAGGGCGATGATGCTCGAGAGCTTGCGCATGGGACCCTCCGACGCTGGGAGCCTAGCAGTGCCTCCCCCCGGCGACAAGCGTCCGACGTGCGCAAACGCACCAGATTCAAGGACCGATGCGGATAGGTGTCATGTCCTGGGCGGCCGACTGCGAGGCCCCGGTGAGGACGTCGGGGGTGACCTCGACGTCGACCTCGCGCCCGGTGATGCTGCCGTGGCAGCCGGCGCAGGCGGTGTTGTAGAGCTCGCGACGCACCCCGGGCAGCACGAACTCCTGGGGGCCGAACTGGTGCTGCTCGCTCATCGAGAACAGCGCGGTGCCCCGGCTGTCCTGCAGCTCGAAGTACACCGGGGTCAGCGCCGGCACGTTGACCTTGACCGAGCCGTCGGTCAGCAGCGCCGCGCTGCCCACCAGCTCGCGCTCGTCCGACACCATGCTGCCGTTGCCTGGGCCCGCCGGCGCCTTGGCCTTGTAGAACACCATGCGCCGGGCCGCGCCCAGGAAGGCCAGGTCGCGCCCGCGACGCAGGTTGCTGTCGAACAGCGTGGCCACCATGGGCGCGTCGGGGAAGTAGGCCACCGCGCGATCCATCGGCAGCGTGGGGTCGGTCTTGCCCCCGAACACCAGCGACGCCGTGTTGATGAAGGGCTGCCGGGGTGTGGTGCGCTTCCAGCCCAGCACGGCCTCCTGCTCCGACCGGCCCGCGGTCGCGATCAGCGGGGTGCGCGCGCCGGTGAGGCGGTTCACGATGACGAGGTCGTAGTCGAAGCTGCCGGCGTCGCCGGTGGCCACGTTGGCGAACGACGCCAGCAGGTCGCCGCTCGGGATCTCGTAGGGTGCCCGGTAGGCGCCCGCGGTGGCGCCGGCGCGCCCGGTCGCGGCCGGATCGATGATGCGCACCGCCTTGACGAACGCCGGGTCGTTGCGGCCGGCCTCGAACGGCCCCACCGAGCGCGAGAACAGCGCCAGGGTGCCGCCGCCGCCGCGGGTGCCGACGTCGGAGAACACCACGATGAAGTCGCCGTTCAGCCCCTCGCGGATCTCGGTGGCCTGCTCGTAGCCGACCGAGTCGCGCGTCATGGTCGGATCGGCCAGCGTCACCTTCGACTTGGCGCGCTGCCCGAGCAGCGGGTGGTAGTCGGTGCGGTCCCAGTTGATGCGCCGTCCCGACAGCTGGTAGAGGTCCTTGGACGCCTTCTCGGTGGTCATGGTGATGCGTCCGTCGGACATCCAGGCCGGCGACAGCTCGCTGCCCAGCAGCGAGGTCATCTGCTCGATCATGGCCGGGTTGGCGCGCGGGAAGCGATACAGGTTGGTGGACGGCCCCGCGAAGCGCGGCCCGAAGGTGCCGGCGCGGCTGGACGCGAACACCACCGACAGGATGGCGCCGCCCCGGGCGTCGGGCATGTCGGCGTACAGCGGATCGATGTTGTGGATCTTGACCGCGCCCATCATCTGACCGCCGTCGGTGGTCAGCTGCGTGCACGCGCCGCCCGCCAGCACGACCTCGTACAGGTTGTGGCCGCCAGCGTCGCCCAGACGCATCGAGAAGATGGCGCGCGTACCGTCGGGCGACAGCTCGGGGCCGCGCACGTCGACGTCGGTGCGGCTGCCGGCGGCGACGCCCGGGCAGCCGCCCAGCAGGCTGCGCCGGTTGCTCACGTTGGTGTCGATGCCGCCACCTGCGGTCACGCCGACGTCGCCGGCCATCAGGTCGGCGCCGCCCCGGAAGGTGTCGAAGTCGAGCAGACGATCGTTGTTGGGCGGCCGCTCGACCCACACCAGGGGTAGCGTCGACCCGGCGGTCAGCGGCGACACCGCGGCGGCGGCCTGCTCGCGCTCCAGGCGGTGCCACTCGGCGATGGTGCAGAACGCCCACGACGTCGCGGGATCGTAGGGCTGCGGGCACATCGCGGGATCCGACGGCTTGCCCTGGGTCTGCAGCGCGGCGCCGCCCCGGTGCGGCAGGCCGCCCAGGATGGGCTTGGCCACGATGCGGCTCTGGCGCACATCGACGGCGTCGACGGCCATGAACTGATCACGCGCCAGCTCGTAGTTGCGCTGCAGCGCTCCCGGCGAGAAGAAGCCCTGCGACCCGGCGCGCAGCTTGAAGTCGTTGAACGCCGCCGGCGAGTGGCAGGCCTCGAACGAGCAGCCGCGCTGGATCAGCACCGGCATCACCCGGGCCTCGAAGAACTGGCGCGCCGGCGTGTTGTTCAGCGTGGGCGCCCGCTTGGCGATGCGCGCCCACTCCAGGATCTTGGTGTACTTCATGTCGCTGCGCGAGCCCCAGTGCACGCCGCCGGTGTGCGACATGCCACCGGCGCCAGGATCGAGCGGACGGATCAGGATCTCGCTCTGCTCCAGGCGGGTATCGTCCTCGAGGAAGTTGCGCGCCTGGGCATAGTTGAACAGCTGCTGGTTGTCGTCGTCGCCGCAGGTCAGATAGAAGTCCGACTGCGGCGTGCCGTGGCAGGTCGCGGCGGCGCAGCTCTTCAGGGTCGGCTGCACGTCGCGCTTGAACTCGGCCAGCCCGGGCGTCATGCCGCCGAGCTGCTGGATGACCTCGTCACGCACGATGGTCGAGCAGCCGCCTTCGCCCGAGGGGATCTCCTTGCGCGGCGGCGCGCCGTCGCGGGTGGCGCCGTTCTCCAGCCAGCGCTTGAGCTCGAAGTACGCGGTCGACTGCACCGACAGCAGCTGGCCGCTGCCATGCTGGACCTCGCTGTTCAGGAAGCTGCCGCGATACGGGATCTGGTGCGCGCCCGGGCCGGCCGCCTTGATGAGCAGCAGCGGCTCGGGGTACACGCCGTACGTGCGCAGGATGTCGCGGCGCTTCTGCACGCCCTCGAAGGTCGTCAGATCGACGTTGCCGAGCGCGTTGCCGTCGGCGTCGACCTTGTGACAGCCCGAGGTGTTGCTGACGCAGGTCTGGGTCAGGATGGGCTGGATGACGCGGTCGTAGTACAGCCGGCCTTCGGTCTGCGGGTTGTCGCAGCCGCCCTGTGCCCAGGGCACAGCCATGAGCAGCACGAAACCCAGCCAGCGGGAACCCGAGCGACGATTCATCTGAGAGTCGAAGTCATGCACGGCGTGATCCTATCCCTCGGCGCGCGCCTCGTAAACGCAAAAAGCAGCGGGCGCGCCCGGGATTTTCCCCGAAGCGCGCCCGCCATTTCACTCACTATCCGAGCCGTGACGCGGTTTACTTCAGGTTGCGGATGGCCGCGGCCGCGATGCCCCGGACCACCACGCTGGCGTCGCCGTCGCGCGCCGCCGCCAGGGCCGTGAAGGCCGCGCGGTCACCCAGCTCACCGAGCGCCCAGGCCGCGTTCTCACGCACGCGGGCGTCGCCGTCTCGGAGTGCACCTTCAAGGGCGACACGGGCGGCGGCGTCCTTGAAGAAGCCCACCGTCTGCACCGCCTCGAGGCGGACCCCAGCGTCACTGTCACTGATCGCAGAGCGCGCATCTGCAGAGACCGTCACCTCGCGCAGCTCCCGGATGGCCGCCACCGCGGCGCGGCGCACCTGGGCATCGGCGTCCTTGGTCGCCGCAGCCAGCGTCGGCAAGGCCACCTTGTGGCCGATGAAGGCCAGCGCGTTGACCGCCGCGACCCGGGCCACCGGCTCGAGGTCGGCGCGACCGAGGGCTGCGCTGATCGGCGCCACCGCGTCAGGGTGCATGAACGCGCCCAGGATGTCGGCCGCGTTGCGGGCGTAGACGCCGTTGGCGCTGGTCAGGCGCTCCACCATCAGGTTCCTGATCCGGGTCCGCATCGCGGGCCGCTTGGCGATCCACCACGCGGCGACCTCACGCACCCGATAGTCCGGGTGATCGATGAGGTTGGTCAGGATGACGCCGCAGCCGCCGCACACCAGCTTCTCGGCGCGCTCGACCTCGGCCATGATGGCGTCGGGCGAGTTGGAGTCCACCGCCTGCTGGATCTTGCCGAGGCTGGAGCCCGTCCCTGCCCACACGCTGGCGGCAGGTACCGACAGGCAGGTGGCCAGGAGCGCCGCAAGGACCGTCTTCTTCTTCGTGGTCATCGTGGTCTTCATGGTCATTCTCCTTTAGTAGCCATTGCCCGGCAGGTTCTCACGCGAGATGAACTGGCCGCCCATGTCGGCCATCAGCGTGAACAGGTAGATCTCGTCCGCCGTCAGGGCCGTGCCACCCACATCCTGCGGGTGCGTGGCGGTGTTGAAGGCGCGCACGTTCATGTCGACCGTCGGGTACATGCGCACCGGGTTCAGCTTCTTGATGAGGTCCGACTCGCGGGCGCTGCTCGGGGTCACGAAGGACTTGGGCATCGCCGAGCCGGGCGCCAGCTCGAGCGGCGAGTTCGGCTCGCTCAGGATGCGGTCGGGACCGATCAGCGACAGGTGCGACATCGAGTAGGTCGAGAGGTTCTCGTCCAGCATCGGCGCCGCGATGCCGCGCAGGTCGAAGGTGATGGTGGTCGGCGTGGCCGGCATCACCGAGGTGTCGATCAGGGTGTACGAGTAGTTCGCCGGGCCCGGGGTGCCGTTGTGGCAGCTGACGCACTTGGCGTCCATGATGGGCTGCAGCGCCTTGTCCCAGGGCACGCCCTTGACCGCGGCGTACGAGTAGTCGGTGCTCTTGCGCAGCGCGCGCGCCAGGTCGAGGTTGACCGGGCCGAGCGCGATGGCCTGCGCGACGCCGGGCTGCACGATGGTGGTGGCGCCGCGATCCTCGTGGCAACCGCCGCAGAAGCGCGACTGGCCGGGGCCAGCCGAGACCCAGACGTTCTCGGTGCGGATGGCCATGCCGAACTCGTCGAGGAGCTGCTGGTGGATCGGGACGTTGGCGGGCACCAGGGCGGCGAACGAGCCGTCCGGCTGCACCGGGACCTCGCCCAGGCGGACGTGACCGTCGAACATGGTCAGGCCGAAGTCACGAGTGCCCTCCTCGGCCGAGAAGCCCTCCATGATGCGGACCATCTTGGCGGTGCCGGGGGCGATGGCGCCCAGCGAGCTCTGGTAGACATCCAGCGCGCCCATGAGGACGTTGGTGTCCGAGAAGGTGTTCTTGGCCGACGGCGCGACCGTGGGCGGCTCCTTGCGGGCGGCGATCGCGATGGGCGAGACCTCCCACATCTCCGGGTTGTTGTAGAGCGGATAGCGCTTGCCGTTGTCGAACAGGTAGATCCCGAAGTCCGGGTTCAGGCCGGCCTGGCCCAGGATCTCGCTCTGCACCGGGCCGTCGGCCCAGCTGACCAGGAACGACGGCTTCATGACGTCGCCCACCGGGTAGGCGTCGTAGTAGCGACCAACGCCGTTGAACGACGGCTCGTTGCCGCCGGGGACCTGCGGGGTCAGGTCGGTGGCGTGGGCGTCCGCCTCCTTCTTGCCGAGCTCGATGGAGATGAGCTTGCCGGCCTGGATGGTGCGGTCACGCGCGGTCGCGATGGCGACCACGACACCCGGGCGGACCTCGCGGGCCTTGATCACGGAGTTCGTGATGCCCGAGCCCTCCTTGCCGTAGGCCTCGCGGGCCGTCGACATGTCGGGGTTGACGAACATCAGGTTACCCTCGTTGACGTTGCCGAGGTGGTCCCACTGCGTCATCAGCACGCGGCCGTCGGAGGCCAGCGCGGGCGACACGCGGTGCGACAGGTTGCGCGGCCCCAGCTTGAGGTCGGAGCCGTCGAGGTTGAACGAGACCAGCTGGGCGGTCACGCCACGCTCGTACTCGTCGCGGAACTGCGGGGTGTTGGCCTCGACCACGCGGGTGGTCATGGCGACGATGCGGCCGCCCGGCACATAGATCGGGTAGACGTAGGTGTCGGGACCCGAGGTCAGCTTGCAGGCGCCGCGCTGGCCTTCCATGCACGGGTTCGAGCCGTCGAGGTTGATGCGATAGATGTGGTAGTCCGACGAGCCCTCCTCGCGCGCCGAGTAGACGATCTCCTTGGCGTCGAAGGACAGGTCCATCGCCTGCACATCGCCGTTCACCATGTTGGTGACGTTGGTGAGCTTGCCGTCAGCCGAGGGCGGCGTCAGCGTGAAGATGTTCCCGCCGGGGGCGTAGTCGGCGTACTGGAAGATGTCGCCCATCCCGCCGCGCTTGGTGCGCTGGATGAAGACGACCCCCTGGACACCCTTCAACACCTCCGAAGTACGGCTGTCGCTGTCACTGCTGCAGCCGGTCGCCAAGAAGGCGCCTGGCAGCAACGTGAGAGCGATGCCAATCCCGCTCACCAACCGGCGCTTTGACTTCCTCATGGGCTTTGCCTCCACTGGGTCCGTCATTCTGGCTGGGTGCTAGAGCACAGAGTGGGCCAAGGGGACACGGCAGTGTTTTCCGATAGTTGCGCGAGGCGGGTTCGGCCAGGCAGGGGGTGGGCGCCCCCAACTGTGGGTTGCTAGCCCGGGCAAGGGGGCTAGACCACAGGTGTTTTCGAGAGCCGCGCGCGCAGGTCGTAGAGGTGGTCCAGCGCCTGGCGCGGGGTCAAGGCGTCGAGGGCGAGGGCGAGGATCTCCTGCGCGACCTCGGCCTCCATGTCCGTGCGTGTGCTCGTGCTCGTGCTCGTGCTCGTGCTCGTGCTCGTGCTGGTGCGCTGCTCGAGCTCCCCCAGGCGCGCCCGCGCCCGCTCCACCACGCTGCGCGGCAGCCCGGCCAGCCGCGCCACCTCGATGCCATACGAGCGCGACGCCCCGCGCGGCACCAGCGTGCGCAGGAACACCACCTCGCGACCGTCGGCCGACTCGCTGACCGCGACCGAGAAGTTGCGCACCCGCGGCAGCGCCTCGGCCAGCGCGCACAGCTCGTGATAGTGCGTCGCGAAGATGGTGCGCGCGCCGATGGCGTCGTGCACATGCTCGGCGACCGCCCACGCGATCGACACCCCGTCGAAGGTCGAGGTGCCACGCCCGATCTCGTCGAGCAGGATCAGCGAGCGCCGGGTGGCGTGGCGCAGGATGGCCGCGGTCTCGCGCATCTCGACCATGAAGGTCGACTCGCCGCGGGCCAGGTTGTCGGCGGCGCCGACGCGCGTGAAGATGCGATCGACGCGACCGATGCGCGCGCGCCGCGCCGGCACGAACGAGCCCGCGTGGGCCAGCAGCGCGATCAGCGCGACCTGGCGCATCACCGTCGATTTGCCCGCCATGTTGGGGCCGGTCAGGATGACCAGCTGCTCGGCGTCGGGCGCCAGCCGGGTGTCGTTGGGCACGAAGCCGCCCGGCGCCGCCAGCGCCTCGACCACCGGGTGGCGCCCGGCCTCGATCTCGAGCAGCTCGCCGTCGTCAATCGTCGGACGGACGTAGCCGCGCACGTGAGCGACCTCGGCCAGCGCCGCCAGGGTGTCGATGGCGGCCACGCGCGCGGCGCACGCCATCAGCAAGGGCGCGCTGGCGCCCAGCTCGGCGCGCAGGGCCTCGAACAGCTCGGCCTCCAGCACCACGCGGCGCTCCTCGGCGCCCAGCACCTTGGCCTCGTGGTCGGCCAGCTCGGGCGTGATGAAGCGCTCGGCGTTGGCCACGGTCTGCTTGCGGATGTAGTCGGCCGGCACCGCGGCCAGGTTGGAGCGCGTGACCTCGATGTAGTAGCCGAACACGCTGTTGAAGCGGACCTTGAGAGAGCTGATGCCGGTGCGCGCGCGCTCGCGCTTCTCGATGGCGGCGATCTTGGACTTGCCGCCGTTCGAGGCGTCGACCAGCTCGTCGAGATCGGCGTTGACCCCGGCGCGGATGACGCCGCCTTCGCGGTGGTTGACCGGCGGATCGTCGACCAGCGTGGCGTGCAGGCGCGCGCCGATGGCGCCCACGCCAGCGAAGATGTGCGGGTCGTCGGTGGCCAGCAGCGGCTGCTCCAGCGGCTCCAGCAGCGCGGTCAGCGCGGGCAGGAGATCGATCGACTGGCGCAGGCGGCCCAGATCGCGCGGCGTGGCGACGCCCAGCCGGGCGCGCGCAGCCAGCCGCTCGAGATCGTAGACCCGCGCCAGAAGCTCGCGCAGCTCGTGGCGCAGCGCGGGCGCGGCGACCAGCGCGGCGACGGCGTCGTGACGACGCGCGATCTCGACCACGTCGGTCAGCGGCGCGGTCAGCCAGCTGCGCAGCAGGCGCCCACCCATGGCGGTGCGCGTCTCGTCGATGAGGCCCAGCAGCGAGCCGTGCTTCTTGCCGGTGGTGGAGTTCTCGGTCAGCTCGAGGTTGCGCCGCGTGGTGTCGTCGAGGACCAGGAAGTCGCCCGGGGCGTAGGGCACCAGGCGGGTCAGCGGCAGCTTGCCCGCGGGCTGCATCGCGCGCGCATAACGCACCGCCTGCGCCGCCGCGGCCAGCGCCAGCGGGCGCGACTCGAACGCCGCCGGCGCCGCCGGATCAGCCAGCACGTCGGCGATCAGGCCGCGCGCCTCCCCTGCCCCGGGCGCCGCGTCGACGCGCGTGATGGGCCCGCGGAAGCACGCCCGCAGCGCCTCGGCGTCGGGCGGCAGCAAGAGCTCGCTGGGACGAAAGCGCGCCAGCTCGTCGAGGAAGCGATCCAGCGGCCCCCCCGCGCCGTCGTTGCCGGCGCCTGCGCCCGCGCCGGCGCCCAGGTCGGCGTCGTCGGCCAGCTCGGTGGCCACGAACTCCCCGGTGGTCACGTCGAGGAAGCTGAGCCCGATGCGCGTCGGCGCCCCTGGCCGATCCACCACCACGCTGGCCAGATAGTGGCCGCGCTTGGCCTCCAGCTGCTCCTCGTCGAGCACGATCCCCGGGGTCACGATGCGCACCACCTCGCGGCGCACGATCCCCTTGGCCAGGCGCGGATCCTCGACCTGCTCGCAGATGACGACCTTGAAGCCCTGCTCGATCAGGCGCGCGACATAGCCCTGCGACGAGTGGTGCGGCACGCCGCACATCGGGATGGCGTCGTCGCGCCCCTTGTCGCGCGTGGTCAGCGTCAGCTCGAGCGCGGCGGCGGCGGTGCGCGCGTCATCGCCGAACATCTCGTAGAAGTCGCCCAGCCGGAAGAACACGATGGCGTCGGGGTGGCGCTCCTTGACCTCGGCCCACTGCCGCATCAGCGGCGTGTCCTTGGGATCGCGGGCGCGGGGCGCTGCCATGGTGCCCGCCAAATTCGTTCAGTGGTGTGCCGAGGTCAAGCGGGTATTCTGCCGGCATGCGACAGATCTGGATCACCAAGAAGGGCGCCCCCGAGGTCCTGCAGGTCAAGGAGGCGCCCGATCCCGAGGCCGGCGCGGGGCAGGTCCGCATCAAGGTCAAGTGCGCCGGCATCAACTTCGCAGATCTGGCCGCGCGCGCCGGGATCTACCCCGACGCGCCCAAGATCCCGTGCGTGGTCGGCTACGAGGTCTCGGGGGTGATCGATCAGGTCGGCCCGCCTGCGCCGGTGACCGCACCGGAGGGCGCGCCGTACCGGGCCGCGCCCCCGAGTGACCTCAAGGTCGGCGATCAGGTCTTCGGCATGCCCAGGTTCGGCGGCTACACCGACACCCTGGTGCTGCCCGCGGGCCAGGTCTTCCGCATGCCCGCCAAGATGACCTTCGAGGAGGCCGCCGCGCTGCCGGTGGTCTACCTGACCGCGCACCACATGCTGATGTTCACCGGCTACCTGCGCCCGGACTCCCGGATCCTCATCCACTCCGCCGCGGGCGGCGTCGGGCTGGCGGCGATCCAGCTGGCCAGGACGCGCAACTGCGAGATCTTCGGCACCGCATCGGCCAGCAAGCACGACTACCTGCGCGCGCAGGGCGTGGCGCACCCGATCGCCAACGAGGGCTACATCGAGGCCATCCGCAGCATCATCGGGAAGGACGGGGGCCTCGATCTGGTGCTCGATCCGGTCGGCGGCCCGTCGTGGGGCGACGGCTACGACCTGCTCGGACCGGCGGGGCGTCTGGTGTGCTTCGGCTTCTCGGCCGGCCTCAAGGACAAGACGGTCAGCTGGCTGTCGGTCATCGGCGCCTTCCTGAAGATCCGCAAGTACAGCCCCATCAAGCTGATGGACGCCAACAAGACGGTGTCGGGCGTCAACATGGGCCACCTGTTCGATCGTCTGGATCTGCTGCGCCCGCAGTTCGAGGCGCTGATCCGCATGTACGAAGAGGGCGCCATCAAGCCCACGGTCGACAAGACGTTCCCCTTCAGCGAGGCCGCCGCGGCGCACCACTACCTGCACGACCGCAAGGCCAAGGGCAAGGTGCTGCTGACGCCGTGAGGTCAGCGCTGCGGCTTCGGCTTCGGCTTCGGCTTCGGCTTCGTGCTCGTGCTCGGCCCCGTCTTCGACCTCGTGCTCGGCCGCCGCTTCGGTTTCGGCCGCTTCGGCGGGGCCGAGGCCGCGCCCTCCGCGGCCTCCACCAGGCTGCTCAACCCCTGCGCGACCCAGCGCGCCCAGGGCATCGCCTCCCGGGACTCTACGCCGTCGTGCCACGGACTGTTGAACGTGGTCAGCACCTGACCGTCTTCATACCGCTCGTCGATGACGAAGCCCGAGCCGCCGCGGTGGCCCATCACCCAGAGCTTGCCCGCGCCGAAGGCCTCCGCGAGCACGAGCTTGCCCTGGTGCCGGGGCCCACCCGCGACCACGACCTCGGCGAGATGGCCCGACGCGTGGTAGCGCGCGACGCTGTGCAGCGCCTCGGGCACGAACGAGGCGTCGATCATGCCCTGCGCGAGGCGGGCATCGAGGGCCCTCAGCGCCGCCAACAGGACCTCGCGCGTGGCGGCCTGGCCCAGCTCGTCCATGCGTATCGCCAGCAACACCAGCATCGCGGGCCGTGCGGGCAGCTCGGTGAGGCGACGCGCCAGCACCGGCTCGGCGGCCTGTCCGAAGCCGGCGTGCCGCAGCCCTTCACCCAGGTTCCACAGCAGCGCCGCCAGCCCGCGCGCCTCGGCCTCGGCGCGAAAGCCAGCATCGCCGAGGCGCGCGCGCGCCACCGTGAAGCGGGCCGCGTGCGCCGCCAGCGTGGCGTCACCATCCGGATCCAGCTCGCTGAACACACTGGCCAGGAACAGCGTCGCCAGGTCGTCGGGCTCCGCCGCGAGCTGCTCGAGCAGCGTCGCGCGCGTCTCACGCAGCTGCGCCGCCAGCTTGGCGTCGGCGGCTGGGGCTGCGGGCGACCTGGCCACGGGGGCGCTGACCGGGACTAGTTGCGGGCGACGTAGGCGATGACGTGGTGCTTGCGCTCGAACTCGGCCTTGGCGGTGACGGCCTCGGCGCGCGAGGCGAAGTCGCCCAGGCGGATGCGGTACCAGGTGCGGCCGTCGTCGCCGGGCGCGGCCACGATGCGCGGCCTGTAGCCCGCGGCGCCCAGGCGCGCCAGCATGGCGTCGGCGTCGGCCTTCTCGGGGATGGTCGGCAGCTGCAGCGTGAAGCGCTGGTTGGCGTCGTCGGCCAGCGCGGCCCCTGCGCCGTCATTGCCCGCGACCGGCTTGCTGTCACCCGCGGGCCTGGCGGCGGGGACTGGCCTGGCCGGGGCGACCGGCGAGGCCGCCGCCGCGGGCGACGCCGCCGGTGACGCGGCGGGCCTGGCCGAGGCCACCGGCGCGGGCTCCGCGGGGGCCGGCCTGGCCGAAGCGACGGGCGGCGCCGCCGCCAGCGGCTTCGCGGACGCCACCGGCGCTGGCGCCACCGGCTTCGCGGACGCCACTGGCGCTGGCGCCACCGGCTTCGCGGACGCCACTGGCGCTGGCGCCACCGGCTTCGCGGACGCCACCGGTGCCGCCGGCTTCGCTGCGGCCGGCTTGCGCACCGGCGCTTCGATCGGGTCGGTCAGCGGATCCGGCGCGGTCGCCCCCGAGGCCAGCTGGCGATGAAACGACAGCCCATCGTCGGCCGCGCCCGCGACCTCGTCCTCGGCCTCCGCCTCGGCCGCGCTCATGCGATCCATCGCCGCCAGCGGCGGTGCCGCGGCCCGGGCCGTGCCCGCGTGCACGCTCTTCTGCTCCAGCCGCCGCCCCACCATCACCCCGAGCGCGAACACCAGACAGGCGCTGATCGCGCCACCGAAGAAGAGCAAGAACACCTGCCGGCTCTCGAGCCGGACGTCGACCCCGGCATCCTTGAAGTGGTCGACCTTCGTGAGTGCCATGGAGCGATCTTCGAACGCCCAGATCGATCGGGCAAGTTTCTGAGATCAATCAGGAAGATCGGATCGTCTGAGACCTACATGTGGTCCTGAGCGACCCCTACCACCACTACATCTTGTGTCAGCCAGAGGACCGGACATCCGGACCCGGACATCCAGACCCGGACATCC
>JADYYK010000236.1 GCA_020853705.1 Deltaproteobacteria bacterium | reverse complement strand
GGCGGCGACCCGCGCCGCCGTCGCCCGCCGCGATCACGGCCGCTGCAAGGTCCCGGGCTGTCGCTACGCCGCCTGGGTCGACCTGCACCACCAGGTCTACCGCTCGCAGTCGGGCGGCCACGACCCCGGCAACCTGCTCCTCCTGTGCACTGCGCACCACCACGCCGTGCATGACGGCCGCATCATCGTCACCCGTCGCCCACGTGGGCAGCATGGCTTCGGCTTCCAACACGCTGACGGGCGTCCCTATGGCGACGCACCAGCGCAGGCGCAGCCAGCGGCCGCGCCGGCCTGACGGCCGCCCGCCGAGCGTGGCCGCGCCAGGCGGAGCGGCGATCCGCGGGCCCCTTGTCGGGCCCGCCGCCGCGCAGCCCGCCGCCCGAGGCTGGCTACGGCGTCAGCCGGTCGGAACGGCCGACCTGGCCAGTCGAGTGGCGCACTGCGTCGTGGGATGCGTAATTTCCAGCATTTGCGCGTGGCCCGACTGTTGCTGTAGCAGCCTCAGGAAAGAGGAGGTCGTTTCCGATGATGCTGCGCAGACTGTCCGCCCTGTCGATCGCCGCCCTGCTGGCCGTGAGCGCCGGCTGCAACAGCTCAGGCTCGCCGCCGCGCTCCGAGGAGCTGGTCGACGAGGGCAAGGACGACGGCCTCGCTGCCACCAGCATCAGCCCCAAGCTGGCGCCGCTGGTCGCCTTCCTGCGCGACGACAAGAACCTGACCGCGCAGCTCGGCCCCGAGGACACCACGGCCGAGATGGTGAAGAAGCGGGTCAAGGTCGTGCGCTACAGCGACTTCGGCAAGGCGGTCGATTCGGCGTCGCGGCTGATCGCGAAGAACTACCAGGTCTCGGTCGGCGCCAGCGACTACCGGCGCGGCACCGGGCTGGTGGATCTGCTGTCGGTCGGCGACATGTACCTGACCGTGAAGGCCGGCTACGGCGAGGACTCGTACATCGACAAGCTCATCACCCCGGCCAAGCGCGAGGAGGCCCGGCGCCTGACCTCGGCGCTGCTGCCCGAGGCCGCGCTGATCCAGGCCGACCACGCCAGCACGGTGTCGACCGGCAACTATGTCCTCATCCTGGGCGACATGACCGCGGGCCAGGCCATCGTCATGACGGTGGAGTACGAGATTTACTAGCCCCCGCGAAGCGAAGCTTCGAGGAGGCTATTCCGGTCCGTTCCGCGCGAGCTGGTCGCTGGCCTCGGCCAGCTCCAGATCCAGCTCGGTGATCCCGCCCGCGTCGTGGGTCGACCACAGCAGGCGCGCCTTGCCCCAGCCCAGCTCGACGTCGGGGTGATGGTCCTTCTTCTCCGCCAGCAGCCCCACCCGCACCACGAACCCCAGCGCTGCAGAGAAGTCGGGGAACCTGTACGCGCGTGCGATCGCGCCGTCACCGACGCGCTGCCATGCTGCGTGGGTGGCCAGCCAGGCGTCGACCGTCTCGGGGTTCAGCTTGCTCGGTCTGGGCATGGCTCAGTTATCCCCTTGATTGACGCAAGTGGTCGAAAAAAATCAGTGTTCGTTCCTCGTGCGCGTCCTTGAACGAGGTTCATACTGGGGGGCCGACAACGACAGTGGGGAGGGGAAGCAGCCATGGCACACCAGGATCGTCAGCACGACGTCGAGGCCTCCATCATCACCATCAATGATGCTGGCGAGGCCATCTTGCAGTTCGCGAACGGCGCGCGCACCACGTTGCAGCTGACCAGCGAGCAGCTGTCGCGCTATCGCCAGGCCCTGCTGACCGACCGCGCCCGCGCCGGGACGCTGGTCAGCGCCGCGGGCAACGACCATGCCGCGAACCGCTGGCCATCGTCAGGCGTCAACGGCGCCGAGGGCGGCGACGAGCTGGTCATCGGCGATCGCAACTGGTTCTACTGCTGAGCGCGCGGCTCCGTCAGGGGCCGACGGTACAGCTCGCGGGGGCGGCCAGCGGCGGCGCATCGGTGACGCCGCTGGCCTGCACATAGCCGACATCGGCGTAGGTGTTCTGCGACACGCAGAACGGACCCGTGATGCGGCGCTGGCTGGGCGGGCACACCGACCAGGTGTCGCCCTCGGCGACCTGGCTGCCGGCGGCGCCGCTCTGCTGGATGCACAGGCCGGAGCGGAGGTTGCGCGAGCCGGCCACGTTGCCGGCGAAGACGTTGCCGCCCGCGCCGCCGGCCGTCGCGGTGCCGAGGTCGAGCAGGTTGCCGGTGGCGCTGCTGGGCGTGAACACCAGGCCGACCTCGTTCTGGCGCATCACCGTGTTGCGCAGGCGCAGGCTGGCGGTGGAGCCGACCTCGATGCCGAAGCCGAGGTTGCGTTCGATCACGACGTCCGTCAGCGTGTGCATGCGCGAGCTGCTCACGGTGGCCGAGTCCTGCAGCGCGATCCCGAGCAGGGTGTTGTTCGAGGCGCTGCCGCGGCGGAAGTCGATGACGACCTGGCGATCGGCGTGCACGCCGTCGTCGTCGTTGCCGTCGAAGTGCGAGTCGGTGATGGTCACGGTGCCGGTGCGGGCGTCGAGGCCGTGGCGCTGGTTTGCGCGCGCGGTGACGTTCGACAGCTGCGCGGTGGCGCGCACGTAGAAGCCGTCGTTGTTCGACCCGGTGACGGTGACGTGATCGACCGCGGCGCCGTCGGCGCCGGTCGGGATCTCGACCGCGGCGCCGGTGACGGTGAAGCCCGACAGGCGCGCGGTGGCGGCCAGGGTGACGACACAGTCGAACACGCTGCAGCGCGCCACCCCGGTGACCTGGGTCAGGGTCTCGCCGTCGCCCTGCAGGTGTTCGCGCGCGCGCACCGCGATGGGCCCGGTCTCGCTGTAGACGAAGGCCGGGGTGCCGCCGCGGACATGGATGATGCGGCTGCCCGCGGGTGCGGTCAGCAGGGTGGCCTCGCGGATGCTGTGGAACGGACAGGCCTGGGTGCCCACGCTGGTGGTGGTGGCGCTGCGGTCGACGTAGACGTCGGTGGGATCGGCGGCGAGCGCGCCGCACCCGGCGGCGTCGGCGGGCTGCGCGTCAGCGGGCTGCGCGTCGGCGGGCTGCGCGTCAGCGGGCTGGGCGTCGGCCATCGCGGCGTCGAGCCCGAGCGCGGCGTCGCCAGCGAGCGCAGCGTCGCCCATCATCGCTGCGTCGACCTCGAGGGCGCCATCGACGGCGGCGCCATCCACCTCGCCGGCGTCGCCGTCGGCCGCCGCATCCACATCCACGGAGCCGTCAGCTGGCGCGCCATCCGGCGTCCCGCTGTTCCCGCCACCACAGCCGGTCAGCCACAAACCCAGCATCGTGACCATGACCACGCGCATCTTGCCTCCATCGTACGCCTCAACGCGCGAGTCGACCTGCGCTGACATGAATGTCCGCCGGCGCCGGCCCGTCCATACCGCGCCGTCAGAAGAGCGTCCATGAGGTCCGGTCTCGTCGTGTTCCTGTTGATCCCTGCTGCTTGTGTGGTCCGCGCCACTCCGCGCCAGGACTGCCCCACGGCGGCTGGCCGCATCGCCGTCGCGCCAGCGCCACCGCCGTTGCCCATGCCCGCGCCGCCACCGTCGCCGTCGCCAGGGCCCGTAGCGCCGTCTGCCCTGGGCCCGCTCGACTGCACCAGCGAGCAGCCCCTGGTCATCGAGCACCAGACCATTCGCGCCGACGACCTCGCCATCGACGCGCACCAGGGCTGCAACCTCACCATCCGCAGCAGCCACATCATCGCGCGCCTGCCGCTCCACGTGCATGGCCACGCCCGCGTGACCATCGAGGACAGCGTCATCGAGGGCGCCGCCACCGCCATCGACCTGCACGGTGACGCCCGCCTCAGCGCGCGGCGCACCACGATCATCGGCGCCGTCGACCGCCACGGCTTCGGTTCCATGACCAACTTCGAGGGCGTGGTCCATCAGCCGTCGACCGCGCCCGCCCTGGCGGCGCCGCCCGCGCGCGCCTCAGGACCCGCGGTGGTGGTCTATCGCGGTGGCCTGAAGTCTCCCGTCGAGTGCGGCCAGGACCAGACCATGGTCGTCGAGGGCCACTCGCTGCTGGGCGGTCTCACCACCATCGAGGCCTATGGCAACTGCCAGCTCATCGTGCGCAACACCCACATCGGCGCCGGCGCCACCGCGCTGGACGTGCACGGCAACGCCCGGGTCACGGTCGAGAGCAGCTCGCTCGACACCTACGGCTACCGCGTGCTGTCGCTGGCCGGGCAGAGCCAGATCAGCTTCCAGAACACCAGCGTGCGCGGCAGCATCGAGCGCCTGGGTAGCGCCCAGATCATCGACCTCGGGGGCAACTCGTTGCCGTGATCTCGCCGTGATCTCGCCGTGATCTCGCCGCGCCGCGGTGCTAGGTTCCCCCCATGGCGAACCCCACCGCGATTCTCGACACCTCTCTTGGCTCGATCACGGTCGAGCTCTTCGTCGACAAGATGCCCATCACCGCGGGCAACTTCCTCGAGCTGGCGAAGAGCGGCTTCTATGACGGGCTGCACTTCCACCGCGTCATCAAGGGCTTCATGCTGCAGTTCGGCTGCCCGCACAGCAAGGATCCCAACAGCCCGCGCGCCGGCACCGGCGACGGCCCCAAGGGCACCATCCAGGACGAGCACCCAGCCAACGCCAAGCTGTCCAACGAGCCCGGCACGCTGTCGATGGCCAACACCGGTCAGAAGAACAGCGGCAGCTGCCAGTTCTTCATCAACACGGTGCACAACGACTTCCTGGACTGGTTCTCGCCCGGCAACTCCAAGCACCCGGTGTTCGGCAAGGTCATCTCGGGCATGGACGTCGTCACCAAGATCGAGAACACCCGCACCAACGCCAGCGACCGCCCGGTGACGCCGGTCAAGATGAACAAGGTGACAGTCCAGGGCGCCTGACCTCGAGCACGAGCCCGAGCACGTCAGCGCGCCAGCAGCACGATCTTCCCCGTCATCCTCCCGGTCTGGCTCTTCTGGTGCGCGGCCTCGGCCTCCACCAGCGGCAGCCGCTCGGCGATGTTGACCTTGACCAGCCCCGCCCCGACCGCCTCCACCAGACCGCGCAGGCGCGCCGTCGTCGGCGCCCCCAGGATGGCGCGCGACCGGAACGGCGGCACCACGACCTGGATCATCGCCCCCGGACTGTCACCCGCCACCATCACATGGCGGCCGCCCTTGGCCAGCAGCCCGCGGCAGCGCGACGCCTTGTAGCCGCCCGCGCAGTCGACCACCACGTCGAACGGGCCGTGCGCGCGCGCCTGCTCGAGGGCGTCGCCGGCGCCATAGTCGAGCACCACGTCGGCCCCCAGGCCCTTGACGAACTCCACGTTCTTGCCCGAGCACACGCCCGCGACCAGGTCGGCCTTGCACACGTGCTTGGCGATCTGCACCGCGAACTGGCCCACACCGCCGGAGGCGCCCAGCACCAGCGCGCGCCGCCCGGGCTCGATCTTGCGGAACTCGTGCATCGACATCCACGCGGTGACCCCGGCCACGGGAAGTGCGCCGGCCACGTCGTAGGCCACGTTGTCGGGCAGCGGCGTGACCTGATCGGGGCGCACCACCACGGTGTCGGCGTAGCTGCCGTGCTGGCCACGCGCGAAGTTGGTGCCGCCGACCACGCGGGTGCCCACCGCCAGGCCGCCGCTGCTCACCTTGGCGCCCACCGCGTCGATGACCCCGGCGAAGTCGACCCCGATGATGACCGGGCCGCGCGGGCCGCGGAACACCCGCACCAGGCGCGCCGCCAGCCCCAGCGGACCGCCCTGGCGCATCTTCCAGTCCACCGGGTTGACCCCGATGGCGTGCACCGCGACGCGCACCTCCTTGGCCCGCGGCTCGGGTGTGGGCAACTCGGTGCGCTCCAGCGGAAGACCCGCCTTCCACGACTTCATGGCCATGGCGATCATGCCCCGCGAGCGTGGCATTTCCGGCACCTGGAGTCCCTCACAAAAAAAACAGCGGCGGCTGTCGATCGCCGGCGCCTCGGTTCGACGTGTCAGTGAAGCCAGGCCGCACAGTCCTGGCCCCACCCATCAACTCGAGGAGACGACGATGCGATTCATGGTGCTGGTCAAGGCGAGCAAGGATTCCGAGGCGGGCGTGATGCCGGGCGAGCAGCTGCTCACCGCCATGACCCGGTTCAACGAGGAGCTGGCGGGCTCGGGCGCGCTGCTGGCAGGCGAGGGGCTGCACCCGAGCAGCCGCGGCGTGCGCATCCACTTCGAAGGCGGCAAGCGCAACGTCACCGACGGGCCGTTCGCCGAGACCAAGGAGCTGCTGGCCGGCTTCTGGCTGGTGCAGATGAAGTCGCTGCCCGAGTGTGTCGAGTTCTTCAAGCGCGCGCCCATGCTGCCGGGCGACCAGCTCGAGATCCGCAAGGTCTTCGAGGCCGACGATTTCGGCCCGGCGCTGACCCCCGAGCTGCGCGCCGCCGAGGACCGGATGCGCGCCCAGGTCGACAAGCGCAGCGAGTAGCACCCGAGCGACTCGTCAGGACCGGCCCGTCCGTGTTAACCGGAGGACGTGGCCAGTTCTGACGTGCATCGCGCCATCGAGGCGGTGTTCCGCATCGAGTCGGCGCGCCTGATCGCCGGGCTGACGCGCATCGTGCGCGACGTCGGCGTGGCCGAGGAGCTGGCCCAGGACGCCCTGGTCGCCGCGCTGGCGCAGTGGCCCGAGAGCGGGGTGCCCGACAACCCGGGCGCCTGGCTGATGGGGACCGCGAAGCACCGCGCGGTCGATCACGTGCGCCGCGACCGCGTCGGCGCGCGCAAGCTGGAGGAGCTCGGCCACGCCGCCGAGGTCGGCGCGGCCGCCGCCCGGGTGGAGGACGACATGGCCGACGCCCTCGACGACGACGTGGGCGACGATCTGCTGCGGCTGGTCTTCATCTCGTGCCACCCGGTGCTGGCCACCGAGGCGCGGGTCGCGCTGACGCTGCGGCTGCTCGGCGGGCTGACCACCGAGGAGATCGCGCGCGCGTTCCTGGTCTCGGAGCCCACGGTGGCGCAGCGCATCGTGCGCGCCAAGCGCACGCTGACCGAGGCCCAGGTGCCCTTCGAGCTGCCGCGCGGCCCCGGGCGCGTGGCGCGCCTGGCCTCGGTGCTGGAGGTCATCTACCTCATCTTCAACGAGGGCTACTCGGCCACCGCGGGAGACGACTGGATGCGGCCCGGGCTGTGCGAGGACGCCCTGCGCCTGGCGCGCATCCTGTGTGGCCTGGCGCCGGGCGAGCCCGAGGCGCACGGTCTGTGCGCGCTGCTCGAGCTGCAGGCGTCGCGCGCGGCGGCGCGGGTGGGGGAAGACGGCGCGCCCATCCTGCTGCTGGAGCAGCAGCGCGCGCGCTGGGATCAGCTGCTGATCCGGCGCGGCCTGGCGGCGCTGGAGCGGGCCGAGGAGCTCGGTGGCGCGGCCGGGCCGTATGCGCTGCAGGCCGCCATCGCGGCCTGTCACGCGCGCGCGCGCCGTGCCGCCGACACCGACTGGGCGCGCATCGCGGCGCTCTACGCCGTGCTGGCCGAGGTGCTGCCGTCGCCGGTGGTGGAGCTCAACCGCGCGGTCGCGGTCGGCATGGCCGAGGGGCCAGCCGCCGGACTGGCGCTGGCCGACGCGCTGGTCGAGGAGCCGGCGCTGGCCGACTATCACCTCCTGCACGCGGTGCGCGGCGACCTCCTGGCCAAGCTCGAGCGCCATGACGAGGCGCGGCTGGCGCTGGAGCGCGCCGCGGGCTTGACGCGCAACGCCCGCGAACGTGCCCTGCTGCTGGAGCGCGCGGCGTCGTGCGCCGCCGGCGTGGCGCCGCGCCGGTAGATTGCGAAGGTCCTGCCGCCTGGCAGCGGCCCGCACGCAGACCCCGCGCGGAATCCACAGCCAGCGGCCCAGCCGCGAAGGCACACCTGTTGCTAGGGCGACCTGCAGGACCAGCCACATGCATGGAGGTGCTGTCATGGCGAACATCCAGGTACGCAAGGACAATGGGGGGCAGGTGACGCAGCAGTCGAAGCCGGTGTTGGATCCGATGCGCTGGATGCGGGACATGATGCGCTGGGATCCCTTCCAGGAGATGGCGCCCGCTTTCCCCGAGTCGGCCATCTTCGCGCCAGCGTTCGAGATCATGGAGAGCCAGGACACCTTCACCTTCAAGGCCGACGTGCCCGGGGTGAAGCTGGAGGACATCGAGGTCACCGCGACCGGCAACCGCCTGCGCGTCAGCGGCAAGCGCGAGGCCGAGCACACCGAGAAGACCGATACCTACTATGCCTGTGAGCGCAGCTACGGCTCGTTCGCCCGCGCCTTCACCCTGCCCGATGGCACCGACACCGACCACATCAAGGCCAGCGTCGACAACGGTGTCCTGACCATCGCGGTGCCCAAGAAGCCGGAGGCCCAGGCGCGCAAGATCGTCGTCAAGCCCGAGGCCAAGAGCAAATCCTGAGCGAGATCGCGGAGACTCGCGGAGCCGGCACGGGGGGGGCCGCCTCCGCGGCAACGCCATGGAAGTTCCGCCGCAGCTGACCTATCGTGCGCGGCGAGGAGGCGTTCATGGCGCGCTTTGATGCGACATCGGCAGAGACACTCATCCACACCTTCAAGGAGGGGCTGCTGTCGGCCGTGGCGCACGACCTCGAGCTGCGCGTGGACAGCTTCACGGTCGACGTCGACGAGGCGGCCGCCACGGTCAGCGCGCGCTTCGACGCGCGCTCGATCCACGTCGTCGCCGCCATGAAGCACGGCGTCAAGGACCCCTCGGTCCTGTCGGCGAGCGACCGGCGCAAGATCGACGACAACCTGGCCAGCGACGTGCTCGACTCGAGACGGCACCCCGAGATCACCTTCACCTCGACCCGCGCCACCCGCGAGGGCACCGGCTGGCGCGTCGAGGGCGCCCTGAAGCTGCACGGCCGCGAGCGCACCATCACCGTCCCGGTCACCGAGCAAGCCGGCCGTCGCATCGCCGAGGTCCGCCTGCACCAGCCCGATTTCGGCATCAAGCCCTACTCGGCGATGCTGGGCACCCTCAAGGTCAAGCCCGAGATCCTGGTCCGGGTCTCCCTGCCCGCCGCCTGACGCACAAGCTGCGCGTCTCGCGGCCACCGGTGACGACAGGGCGCCTCCTGGCCTCCTGAGCCAGCAGGCCCGTGTAGAAGCTCCGAAGCGACTGGCGCTCAGGGGCGCGCCGGCCTTGCACACCCAGGACGCGCCGGCGCAGATTCCTCGCGGATCGTGGGTAGGCAGGCGCCTGGGGCCGGCATCGAAGTTGCTCTGTCCTGGGCCGGAGGCTGCACCATGGCGCGTGAGGGCAACGGATCGCTCCCCACCTTCTGGATGCTCTGCGACGGGCTGGACCCGACGCACATCGGGTTCGGATTGAGCCATGAGCTGGACCGTGCTTGCCCCGGTTTCCGCTGGGTTCGCGCGCCGATGCGCATCGAGGGCGAGGTCTTCCTGGGGCTGTTCCAGGCGCCCGATGTGGAGCGCGCGCGCATCGCTGCGCAGCTGGTGGCGACCCTGGGGGACACCAGCACCCAGGTCTTCCCTGGCGAGGCCCCCGCCCCCGAGCCGTCGAGCTCCCGGCCCACCGGGAGCAAGGACGCCGCAGCGTGAGCCGGCGATGGCGACCTACCAGGCGGTCGCGATCGACTTCGACGGCACCCTGACCGCCGGTGGTCCCCCGCGCTCCGACGTGCTGGCCGCGCTGGGGGTGGCGCGCCGAGGCGGGCTGCGCCTGATCCTGGTCACCGGGCGCGTGCTGTCCGAGCTGCGCCCCGAGGTGCCCCGGGTGGCTGACCTGTTCGACGCCGTCGTCGCCGAGAACGGCGCCGTGGTCATGGTGGGTGGACGCTCACGTGCGCTGGCGCCGCGGGTGTCACCCGCGCTGGAGCAGGCGCTGGCCCGGCGTGGCGTGCCGGTGCGCGCAGGCGAGGTGCTGCTGGCCAGCCAGTCGGTGCACGCCGCCGCCGCGCTGGAGGAGGCCACGCGCCTCGGCCTCGAGGTCGAGCTGACCATGAACCGCGGTGAGAGGATGGTGCTGCCGGCGGGGGTCACCAAGGCCAGCGGCCTGCGTCACGCGCTGGCCGATCTCTCACTTTCGCCGCACAGCACGGTCGCCGTCGGTGACGGCGAGAACGATCACTCCCTGATGGACGCCTGCGAGCTGGGCGTCGCGGTGGGCAACGCGGTCGACGCCCTCAAGGCCCACGCCGACGTGGTCCTGCACGAGGGCGCCGGCGACGCCGTCAAGGCGCTGCTGCAGGGGCCCCTGCTGCGCGGCGAGCTCATCATCGAGCCGCGGCGCTGGCAGCTCGAGCTCGGACGCACCCACGGCGGCGCGCCGGTGACGATGCCGGGCAGCGGCGTCAACGTCCTCATCTCGGGCAGCAGCGGCTCGGGCAAGTCGTACCTGCTCGGCCTCCTGGTCGAGCGCCTGGTCAGCCTCGACTACAGCGTGTGTCTGTTCGATCCCGAGGGTGATCACGCCTCGCTGGCGGGCCTCAGGGACGTGGTCGCGCTGGGCAGCCTGGCCGGGCCGCCGACGCCCGAGGCGCTGGGCCAGCTGCTCGAGCACCCCGACCTCAGCGCGGTGGTCGACCTGTCGTCGCTCGACGAGGCCGGCAAGCGCAGCTGGATGCGGCGCGCCTTCATGCTGCTGCTGGAGCAGCGGCGTCGCAGCGGGCTGCCGCACTGGCTGCTCGTCGACGAGGCCCACCTGGTGGCGTCGGAACCGGGTTGCGGCTTCGCTGCCGACCAGAGCGGGATCTGCCTGGTGTCGTACCAGCCCGAGCGCTGTGGCGGCGCGCTGCGTGAGGCCGACCTGCACCTGACCCTGCGCAGCCCGGCGGGTCGCGCGCGGCTGTCGCGCTGGCACGGCCGCGCGCCGGTCGACTTCACCATGGCCGAGCGCGCGCGCACCCACGTCAGGCACTGGCACAAGTACGTCAGCGCGGCGCTACCGCGCCAGTACCAGTTCGTGCTGCGGGCGCACGGCGCGCCCACCGGGCGCATCGCCGGCAACGTGCGCGAGCTGCACCGCGAGCTGGAGCGCTGCGACGGCGAGGTCATCCTGCACCACGCCGGCAACCACGACTTCTCGCGCTGGACCGACGAGGTGCTCAAGGACCACGCGCTGGCCGACGCCTTCGGGCGCGTCGAGGAGGGCGTGCGCCGCGGCAGCCTGGCCACCGCGGTGGCGCGCCGCCAGCTGATGGACGCCATCGAGCACCGCTACCTGGCCGGAGCCCACCCATGAGCGCACGTCCACACAAGACCGGGCTGGTGCTGGCCGGGGGCGCCGCGCGGGGCGCCTACGAGGCCGGCGTGCTGGCCTATCTGATCGAGGAGGTCTGCCCCGACATCGGGGTGGCCATGCCGGCGCAGCTCCTGGCCGGGACCTCGGTCGGGGCCCTGCACGCTTGCGGCCTGGCCGCGCTGGCCGACCAGCCGCGCGAGGCCGCGGCGCGCCTGACCCGGATGTGGACCGGCCTCAGGCTGGGTGACGTGCTGGGGGCCAACGTGCGCCATTTCGGCCGCATGCTGGCGCGCCTGGTGCTGGGGCGACGGCCCGCGACGGCCCTGTTCGACAGCGCGCCGCTGGCCCGCCTGCTCGGCGACACCATCCCGTTCGCGCGCATCGCGCACAACGTCGACACCGGCCTGGTCGGTGCGCTCAGCCTGACCGCGACCCACGTGGCCAGCGGCCACAGCGTGGTCTTCACCCAGCGCAGCGCGGCGCCGCTGCCGGCCTGGCGCTCGCGGCGCATGCCGGTGGCGCACGCGTGCGACATCACGCTCGACCATGCGCTGGCGTCGGCGGCGGTGCCGCTGCTGTTTCCCCCGGTGCGCATCGATGGCCAGCTGTACTGCGACGGCGGGCTGCGCCAGCTGGTGCCGCTGTCACCGGCGCTGGAGCTGGGCGCCGATGCCCTGGTGGTCATCATCCCGCGCCAGTCCACGCCGGCCGCCGAGCCGGCCGATCCTGCGCGCGAGCGCGCCTATGGCAGCCCGCTGTACCTGCTGGGCAAGACGCTGGACGCGCTGCTGCTCGATCACCTCGACGAGGACGTCGAGCGGCTGCAGCAGCTCAACGCCGTGCTGCACGCCGGCACCCGCCGCTATGGCGCCAGCTTCGTGCACGAACTCAATGATGGCATGGGCTGGCCCATGCACGCGCTGCGGCCGGTCGAGGTCGTCACCGTGCGGGCCTCGCACGATCTCGGCGCCATGGCGGCCGATCATGTGCGCTCGGCGCGCTTCACCAGCGGCTGTGGCCTGGCCGCCGAGGCGCTGCGTCGGGTCGCCGACCTCGAGGGCAGCCGCGAGACCGACCTGGTGTCGTACCTGCTGTTCGACGGCGACTATGCCGCGCAGCTGGTGGAGCTCGGGCGCGGCGATGCGCGGGCGCGCCATGAGGAGCTGTGTACGTTGCTGGGGCGGGCGCGGGTGCGCGCGGTGCATTGAGGGGGAGGGGCGACGGCGACGGGGCGAGGGGCGAGGGGGCGAGGGGGCGACGGACGAGGGGGCGAGGGGGCGAGCGGGGTGAGGTTAGGAGCTGGACTCGACGACGATGCAGTCGTCACGCAGGACGCCGGCGCTGAGGAAGGTGCGCTCTTCGGCCAGCATGTGGGCCTCGAGCTCCTCGGCCAGCTCGGGCAGGCGGGCCGCCACGTCGAGGTCTTCGCCCTCCAGCGCCTTGCGGAAGGCGGAGTGCTCGCCCTTGTGCTCCTCGACCATGCGCGCGACGCGCTGCGGACCCCAGGCGTCGGCGTCGCGCAGCATGGGCTCGAGCAGGGACTCCTCGCTCTTGTTGTGGTCGGACAGCGCGCTCTGCAGGCGGGCCAGCAGGCGGTGCAGCTCGGGCAGATCGGAGGGGCTCGGGGTGCCCGCGGCGGCGTCGGCGAGGACCTGCCCGGCCAGCGTCGCGGCCAGGCTGAGGAGCCTGCGCAGCTCGGCGTGCTGGCTCAGGAGTTCTTCGCGGGCTTCGCTGGGCAGCATGGGCATCCTCCGGATTTGCTCGTCGTAGTTGCAAGGGCCTTGCCCGCAGCTGGGGGGGCGGTCAGGGGCTGAAGCGCGCAAGGCTTGCGCGCACACCCCGCCGAGGTGCAGTTCGCGCGTGCTGGCGTGATGCGTGCATTTGCCTGAGACCATGCAACAGCTCAGACGAGAGCCCTTCCGGGTCCTGTTCCCGCTCGCCCTGATCATCGGTGGCGCCGGCATGCTGCCGTGGCTGCTGTTCGGGCGCGGCCTGACCCGGGTCTGGCCGGGGCCGTTCCACTCGGTGACCATGACCCAGGCCTTCCTGGTCGCGGTCGCGGCCGGCTTCCTGGGCACCATGGTGCCGCGGCGCAGCGGCGGCGAGCCGCTGTCCTGGCTGGAGCTCGCGCTGCTGTGCGTCGGCAGCGCGGCCATCCCGTGGCTGGCCTGGGAGAACCGCCTGCTGCAGGCGCAGCTGGTCTACGCCGGGGTGCTGCTGGTGCTGGCGCAGTTCGTGGTGCGTCGCCTGCTGGCGCGCCGCTCGCCGCGGCCGATCCCGCCGTCGTTCGTGCTGATCCCGCTGGGCCTTCTGTGCGGCCTGGGCGGCGCCGCGCTGGTCATCCGCTTCCTGCACTGGCGCAACCCGCTGTGGGCCTTCGACCTCGGGCGCGGCCTGGCGCAGCAGGGCCTGATGCTGTGCCTGGTGATGGCGCTGGTGCCGATGCTGACGCCGGTCTTCCTGACCGGCGAGCCGCCCCCCGACGCGCCCCCGCGCAAGCGGCTGTGGCTGAAGGCCGCCTACTTGCTGCTCGGCCTGGCCGTGATCGCCAGCTTCTTCGTCGAGCACCGCCGCTCGGTGCAGCAGGGCCTGTACCTGCGCGCGCTGGCGGTCACCCTGGCCATCACCGTGGGCAGCGGGATCTGGGCCAGCGCGACCCGGCGCGGCCTGCACCGGGTGCTGTACCGGGTGGCGCTGATCGCGCTGCCGAGCAGCCTGTTCGCCGCGGGCATGAGCCCGCTGCGCCGCATCCCGCTGCTGCACCTCGGCTTCGTGGCCGGGCTGTCGCTGCTGGTGTTCGCGGTCAGCGTGCACGTCACCCTGCTGCACACCGGGCGCGACCGCGAGGCCGAGCAGAACCGCTGGCCGGTGGCGCTGGTCGGCCTCATCACGGTGGCCGCCGCCATCGTCCGGATCTATGCCGAGAGCTTCCCGCGGCGCTACTTCGAGTCGCTGACCCTGGCCTCGGGGCTGTGGCTAGCGGGCCTGCTGCTGTGGGCCGCGTACCTCGTGCCCAAGCTGATCCGCAACCCGGCCAAGTGACTGCGCCAGGCGGGTGCCGTGCTCCTCGGCCTCGCGCGCACGGGCGCTGGCCAGGGCGCCGCGCATGGCGCGCAGCTGGGCCAGGAGCTCCTGGTGCTCACCGCGCTCGTCGCCCAGGCCGAGCTCGCGCTGCAGCCCCTCGTCGAAGGCGCGGAAGGTGTCATCGGCGCGCTCCAGCTCGCCGTCGCGGACCATCTGCATCACGTCGTCCAGGATGGGAAACAGCTCACGCATCGGGTGCCTCGTTTTCGAACTGCAGGATGCCCAGCTCCTCGAAGCGGGCGCGCAGGAAGGGGGACAGCAGGCCCAGGCGCTTGACGTTGGGGACCACGCGCATGAACAGCAGGCGCCGGAACTCGCGCATCGCGGGTGAGTGCAGCGTCAGCTCGACGCACTCCTCGACCGGCAGGCCCATGTGATCCCAGACCTCGCGCTGCAGGAAGCGGTCGCGCATCAGGCGGCAAGCCTCGTAGGTGAACTCCTCGCGCTCGCGGCGCTCGCGCTCGGTCAGGGTGGCGTAGTAACCCGACAGCGACAGCACCCCGAAGGCCACGTGGCGCGCCTCGTCACGCATGACGTGGTGGGTGAGGTCGCGGATCAGCGGCTCCGAGGTGAAGCTGTGGATGAACTTGAAGGCCGCCAGGGCCAGCCCCTCGACCAGGATCTGCATGCCGAGGTACTTCATGTCCCAGCGTGAATCCGAGAGGATCTGGTCGAGCAGCGTGTGCAGCGAGCCGTTGATCGAGTAGTTCATCTCGACCTTCTCGCGCAGGTAGCGCTCGTAGACCTCGACGTGGCGCGCCTCGTCCACCACCTGCGTGCTGGCGTACAGCTTGGCGTCGATCCAGGGCACCGTGTTGACGATCTGCGCCGTCGCCAGCAGGGCGCCCTGCTCGCCGTGCAGGAACTGAGACAGCGTCCAGCTCAGCTGGTGGTGGCGCAGCTCGCGGATGTTCCTGGCGTCGAGCTTGTTCCACAGCGGGGTGCCGTAGATCGGCACCTGCATGTCGGGGAAGTTCTCGTGCTCGGGATCGACCTGGATCGACCAGTCCAGCGTGGTCTGGCCGTCCCACTGCTCGTGCTTGGCCTTGTCGTACAGGGCGCGCAGGCGCTCCAGGCTGCTCTTGTAGTCCCAGGTCCAGGTGACGGGGCAGCGGGCGTCGAGGGGCTCGATGAGGGCGCTCTGCATCAACGACTCCTGTGAGGGGCCGAGGAATCATGAGCAAGCGCCGTTCCAGGCCGGTGCCGCCCTTGCAGCCCCCCCTTCCGGCAGCACTTGCGCGACCCGGCCCGGAGCGCGCAAGGCGTGCGCGTTCCTGGGTACCCGAGATCACGGGCCTCAGGCCTCGGAGCCGCGGTCAGGGCGCGATGGCGACCTTGCAGACCCCGTCGGCGCGCTGGCTGACCAGGGCATAGGCGTCCGCGATCTGCTCCAGCCTGAAGCGGTGCGTCAGCAGCGGGGTCAGGTCGAGCCGCCCGCTGCGCAAAAGCTCCATCAGGCGCCGCATGCGCTCCTTGCCGCCTGGGCACGGGCTGGTCACCAGGTGGTGCTCGCCGACCCGGACCAGCGCGCCGCCGGGGCGCAGGCAGCGCTGCGGCGCCTCGAAGCGCGCCGGGCTGTCGACCGCCACCACGGCCACGTCGGTGCCACCCTGGCTGAGGCGGCGCAGCTCCGACAGCACGTCGACCTTGCGCGGGTCGAGCACCACATCGACGCCGAGGCGACGCGCCATCGCCAGGCGCGTGTCGTCGACGTCGACCCCGATGACCTGGGCGGCGCCCAGCAGCCGCGCCCCCAGCGCGGCGCACAGCCCGATGGGGCCGAGGCCGAACAACGCCACGCTGTCGCCGAGCCGGAGGTTGGCCGACTCGATGGCAGAGAAGCCGGTCGACGCGGTGTCCGACAGCAGCAGCACCTGCTCGTCGGTCAGGGCGTCAGGGATCTTGGTCAGGTTGGCCTGCGCGAAGGGCACGTGGACGAACTCGGCCTGGGTGCCGTCCATGGTGTTGCCCAGGCGCCAGCCACCGGCGGCGTGGTAGTGGTCGCCGGCGCCGCACTGCGAGGACTGTCCGCTCAGGCAGGCGCTACACTGGCCGCACGGCGTGAAGGCGGGCACCAGGACCCGCTCGCCGCGGTGATAGCCGACCACGGTGGGGCTGACGTCGTCGATCACGCCGACCAGCTCGTGGCCCAGCACCAGGCCGGGCTTGACCCGGTAGGCTCCGCGCACGATGTCGACGTCGGTGTGACAGATGCTGGTCAGCGTCATGCGCACGATGGCGTCGCCGGCGCCAGGGAAGGGCTTGTCACGCGGCTCCAGCCCGAACTGGTCGATGGCCCGGAAGACGTTTGCGCGCATGG
>JADYYK010000235.1 GCA_020853705.1 Deltaproteobacteria bacterium | reverse complement strand
TACCAGGGTATCTAATCCTGTTTGCTCCCCACGCTTTCGCGTCTCAGCGTCAGTATCCGTCCAGGTGGCCGCCTTCGCCACCGGTGTTCCTCCCCATATCTACGAATTTCACCTCTACTTGGGGAATTCCGCCACCCTCTCCGGTACTCAAGCCATGCAGTTTCGGGCGCACTTCCTCGGTTAAGCCGAGGGCTTTCACACCCGACTTGCCGGACCGCCTACGCGCGCTTTACGCCCAATAATTCCGAGCAACGTTTGCACCCTCCGTATTACCGCGGCTGCTGGCACGGAGTTAGCCGGTGCTTGCTAAGGAGGTACCGTCAGGCCCGCCATGATTAGCTGGCAGGTTTTTCGTCCCTCCCCACAGAGCTTTACGACCCGAAAGCCTTCATCACTCACGCGGCGTGGCTGGGTCAGGCTTGCGCCCATTGCCCAATATTCCCCACTGCTGCCTCCCGTAGGAGTCTGGGCCGTGTCTCAGTCCCAGTGTGGCTGATCATCCTCTCAGACCAGCTACCCGTCTTCGCCTTGGTAGGCCATTACCCTACCAACTAGCTGATGGGCCGCGAACTCATCCTCGAACGCCAGCTTCCATGGAGAGGCCGGCTTTCCCGACCAGATCCGAAGACCCGGCCGACTTATGCGGTATTAGCAATCCTTTCGGACTGTTATCCCCCATTCAAGGGCAGATTATTCACGTGTTACTCACCCGTCCGCCACTTTACTATGGGCCGAAGCCCAATTCTCGTGCGACTTGCATGTGTTAGGCCCGCCGCTAACGTTCGCTCTGAGCCAGGATCAAACTCTCCGGTTAAACCGAAGATTTTGAAACACCGAACCTCAGTGATGAGGAGGTTCGGATTTTCACTACTAGAAAGACATGATTTGTCGGGGGACACATCATGTCTGTCTCACAGACGAGAGATTTCTCTCTCTTCATCGACAGACTATTCAGTTTTCAGAGAGCGACGAGTCGTGAGAACAACTGAAGAAATCAACCGTTCTCAGCGACAGGGACCAGGATTCTACTTATTTCGAAGACCAAGTCAACTACTTTTCTTCGAATCTTTCAGCAACCGCAGACAGCTAGCACTACCGGGGGCCTTCTTTCTCGCCGCCCGCCACCGTCCGAAGTGGGCGGGTTACTACCAAGGGACCCCCTGTCCGTCAACAAAAAAAAAACAGCCTCGTTGCAAAGGTTTCAAGGCGCTGGATTCATTGTGGCCTGCGGGTGTCCTTCAGGTGTCCACAGGACGATCTCTGACGCACCGCTTCGCAATTCTCGATCGCGCCAACCTTTCAGCGCCCAGGAGGGTCTCAGGAGGGCGGTTTGACAGCCCCCGGGTTCCCCCCTACAATGCCTGAGCTTTCGGGAGGTTCGGTGCTCACCAAGGTCGGCAACTGCCGGGTCATCGACGAGATCGGCAGCGGCGGGATGGCCGTGATCTACAAGGCCGTCCAGGAGTCGCTGAACCGCGTCGTGGCGATCAAGGCGCTGAAGACCTCGGTGCTGCGCGAGTCGTCGTTCGCGATCCGCTTCGAGCGCGAGGCCCTGTCGCTGGCCCAGCTACAGCACGAGAACATCGTGCATGTGTACGATTACTTCAAGGAAAGCGACCACTTGTTCATCGTCATGGAGTTCGTGGAGGGCATCGACCTCTACGACCTCCTGGACAAGGTCGGGCACCTGCCCGCCGACGTGGCCGCCATCGTGGCGATGCAGGTCGCGCGCGCGCTCGACTATGCGCACTACCGCGGGGTGCTGCATCGCGACGTCAAGCCCGCGAACATCATGATCTCGCGCTCTGGCGGCGTGAAGTTGATGGACTTCGGGATCGCGCGCGATCAGTCGTTCGGCGATCTGACCGAGACCGGCACCGGCCTGGGCACGCCGTCGTACATGTCGCCCGAGCAGATCCTCGGGGAAAAGCTCGATCACCGCTCGGACATGTTCTCGCTCGGCGTGGTGCTGTACCAGATGTGCACCGGGCGGAAGCCGTTCGTCGAGGACGAGACCAAGTCGGTGATGCACAAGATCCGGCTGGAGAAGTACGCCCGTCCGCGCAAGATCAAGCCCGAGATCCCGCGCGAGCTCGAGCGCATCATGGCGCGCTGCATGATGAAGCAACCCGCCACGCGCTACCGCTCGACCCAGGAGCTGGTGCTGGCGCTGGAGCGCTTCCTGGCCCGGCGCGTCGACATGAACTACCACGCGCGGCTGGTGCTCTACATGCGCAACGCCGGCGTGATCAGCGACGAGGATGCGGAGAAATACCTGCATCCCGCGGTGATCAGCGGCGGCAAGGCGGGCAGCAGCACGGGGGATGACGCCCGCATCCTGCGCATGGCCCAGGTGCAGGCCGCCATCCTGGGCGCCATGGCGCTGATGGTGTCGCTGATCCACCTGGCGCCAGTGGGTGGCGCGGTGCCGCCGCGCGCGGCGCCCCTGGTCGCACCGGCGCTGGTGGCCCCGAAGCCCAAGGGGCTCATGCGCGTGGTGGCGCGGCCGTGGGCGCATGTCTACGTCGATGGCCAGCTGGTCGAGACCACGCCTGTGGCAGCGCCAATCGAGCTGGAGTCGGGGCCACATACCCTGGTGTTCAGGAATCCGTTCTTCACCGATGTGGAGCGCGCGATCGAGCTGCCGCCGGGGCGACAGCCGCTGCTGGTGGAGGCCGATCTCGAGCAGCGCCGGGGCACCGCCCTGCCCGACCTGGAGCCGGCGCCGCCCACGCTGGACTGGAGTGGTCGCGAGGCGCCCGCGGGGGATGGCGATGGCGAAGGCCCCGACGGCGGTGTCGAGCAGGCCGAGGTGACCGGCCCGGTGATCGTGCCGCCCGGGGTCGCCAGCGCCGTCGTCGCCGAGGAGGCCGACAAGAAGCCCGTCGCGAAGAGGCCAGTCGCGAAAGCGCCGATCAAGAAGCCTCTACCGAAGCCGCCAGTGATCAAGAAGCCAGTCGCGAAGCCGAAAGGCAAGACCAGGTGAGCACGCGGCACAGGCGAGAGGCTGTCGCGGGGCTGCTCGCGGCGCTGCTGGGCGGCCTGTGGGCGACAGCCACGCCGGCGCGCGCCGCGGGCACGCGCCCGACGGTCATGCACACCCTGCAGGCCGGCGACACCGCGGAGCTGCTGGCCGCCGAGTACTACGGCAATCGCCAGCTCGCGGTGTTCATCCTGGCGGCCAACGGGATCTCGCACGAGCAGAAGCTGAAGGTCGGGATGAAGCTGCGCATCCCGACCTCGTGGAAGTACACCGTGCAGGCCGGCGACACCCTGGGCGCGCTGGCGCAGGCGGAGCTCGGTGATGCGCGACGCGCCAGCTACCTGGGCGACGTCAATGGCCTGGCCAGTGGCGCCGTGCTGGTGACCGGCGCCGAGCTGAGCATGCCGTTCCACCTGCGCCACGTCACCGCCGGAGTCGAGAGCTACAAGGACATCGCGCGCGCCTACTACGGCGATCCGCGCAAGGCCGACCTCCTGAAGCAATACAACTTCAAGAGCGGGGCGTCCGAGGGGCCGAACACCGAGCTCCTGATTCCCATCGAGTTCGTGCGCGTGCGGCCGTCGAAGCTGCCGGTCGAGGATCCCGCGGTGGCGGCCGCCGAGGCCGAACGGCTGAAGGACGCCGCGGCGCGGGTGGCGTCGGCGCTGGAGCTGGCGCGCACGCGGCTGCGCGACGGGCGCTTCGAGGACGTCATCAGCACGCTGTCGCTCAAGCTGCTCAGCGAGACCGACCCGGGTGAGGCCGAGCTGGCGGAGATCCAGTGGCTGCTGGGCAACGCCCACGTCGCGCTGGGGCAGCGCACGCTGGCCATCGAGGCGTTCCGCGAGGTGCGCGCGCGCCGACCGAAGATGAAGCTGGATCCTGCGCTGATCTCGCCCAAGGTGCGCGCCGTGTTCGCCGCCGCGCGCAAGCCGGCAGCGGGCGGAACGCCCTAGCTGGGGCGTTGACCGCATGCGCAGCCACAGCTACGATCGATCGATGCGCGGTGGCGGGACTGTCCGGGGTCGGCGTTGAAGTCGCCGAACGAGAGCGGGCAGGCCCCCGGGACGCCGGGTGAGGACCCGGGTGGGGGCACCGGCGACGAGGCCGCCAGCGCCGCCGCCCAGCCGCTGGCCGAGGGCTCACCCCGGCGCGGCACCGAGCCCACCGCGCCGCGCGCCGTCGTGGCCGACCCCGACGCCGCGACGTCGGCGCCGTCGCTGCCGTTCCTGACCGACGCCGAGGCGCCCGACACCTGGATCGGGCGCACCATCGACGCACGCTACAAGGTGATCACGCGCATCGGACGCGGCGGCATGGGCTCGGTCTACAAGGTCGAGCACCTGCACATGGGCAAGGTCGCCGCCATGAAGGTGCTGCACCGCGAGCTGGCCGCCGATCGCGACGTGGTCAAGCGCTTCAAGCGCGAGGCCGAGGCGGTGTCGCGGCTGACCCACGTCAACACGGTGCAGACCTTCGATTTCGGCAGCTTCGACGGCGCGCTGTACCTGGTGATGGAGTACGTCAAGGGTGAGGACCTGGGCGCCATCGTCAAGCGCGACGGACCGCTGGCGTTCGCGCGGGTGGGGCCGATCTTCGCGCAGATCTGCGCGGCGCTGAGCGAGGCCCACGAGGCTGGCATCATCCATCGCGATCTCAAGCCGGAGAACGTGCTGGTGACGCGGGCGCGCGACGGCCGCGACGTGGTCAAGGTGGTGGACTTCGGGCTGGCCAAGGTGCGCGAGCGCGAGGAGGCCAACGAGGTCACCGGGCGCGGCAACCTGGTCGGCACGCCGTACTACATGTCGCCCGAGCAGATCCGGTCCGACGGGGTCGATGCGCGCTCGGATGTGTACAGCCTGGGCGCCATGCTGTATCGCGTGCTGACCGGCGAGCCGCCGTTCGCGGGCGCGACGCCGATGGCGGTGCTGACCAAGCACCTGACCGACGAGCTGGTGCCGCCGCGGGAGCGCGTGCCGGCGCTGGCCGCGGCCATCGACGAGCGCGTCGAGGCCATCGTGATGCGGGCGATGGCCAAGAAGCCCGACGAGCGCTTCCCCAGCGTCGAGGTCATGCGCATCGAGCTGGAGGCGGTGCTGGCGACGCCGGCCGAGCCCCGCGACGACCAGGGCGACAGCGACGACGACGGGGCGCCCCGCCTGGCGCGCGGGTCGCTGGAGCTGGCGCGCGGGTCGCTGCCGATGCGACGCGCCTCGGACCAGGTGTCGGACCATGGTAGCGGGCAGGGCTCGGGGCGCCATGAGCGCTCGCCGCGGGCCTACGAGGCCACCGCGCCGCGCGAGAAGCTGGATCCTGACGAGCTCCACCACGGCGGCGGCGCCGACGCCAGCGACAGCGCACAGGGCGTCAAGCTGCGCCGCGAGGACCTCGACGACTACGAGAAGTCGCTGCGGCGGCGCGGCTGGGCGCGCACCGTGCTGGTCCCCGTGGTGGTGCTGGCGCTGGCGGGTGGCGCGGCGCTGACCCTGCGCTGGTGGCAGCGTCGGCCGCGCACGGTGGAGGTCGAGCCCAACAACGACGCCGAGCACGCCACCAAGATCGCGGCCGGGCGGGCCATCACCGGCAAGCTCAAGGGGCGCCTCGACGACAGCAACGGGGACCGCGACTTCTTCGAGCTGATCCCGGCGGGCACGCCGGGGGCGCGCGTGCTGACGGCGCGGCTGGACCCCATCCCCAACATCGACCTCGAGCTCGACGTCATCGACGCCAGCGGGCGCGCGCTGGCGCGGGCCGACGCCACCGCGGTCGGCGGCGCCGAGGTGCTGCCCGATGTGCGCAGCGACGGGCGCGCGGTGTACCTGGTGGTGCGCGAGGTGCCGGTGGCGGGCAAGTGGCCGACCGAGAACACCTCGGATGGCTACCGGCTGCTGGTGACGGCGCAGCCGCTGACGCTGGACATGGCGGCCGAACCCTCGGATGAGACCAGCCCGACCGAGCTGGCCGCGGGGCGGACCATGACGGGGTATCTGGGCCAGCCCGAGGATCACGACGTGTTCACGCTGACCACGGCGGGCAGCGGGTCGATCGAGGTCAGCGGCATCGACGGGGTCGACCTCACGCTGGAGGTCAACGGCAAGAAGGTGGACGCCGGGGCCTACGGGGCGCCGGAGCGCGTCGAGGCCGAGTGGGCGGCGGGGGCGCGGGTGGTGGTGGCGCGCAAGGATCCGCCGGGGCGGCCGCCGGAGCGCGAGGCCACCGGGGCGCGCATCGTGGGGCTCGAGGCGCCGTACCGGCTGAACGTCACGCTGAAGTAGGCCTCCGTCCCAGTCCCAGGCCAGGCGCAGCCTGGCCCGAGACTGACTCCGTCTCCGTCTCCGTCTCCGTCCCAGGCCAGGCGCAGCCTGGCCCGAGACTGACTCCGTCTCCGTCTCCGTCCCAGGCCAGGCGCAGCCTGGCCCGAGACTGACTCCGTCTCCGTCTCCGTCCCAGGCCAGGCGCAGCCAGGCCCGAGACTGACTCTGTCTCCCTCTGCTACTTCTTGGCCAGCAGCGCCGCCGCCTCCAGCGCGTGGTAGCTGATGATGATGTCGGCGCCCGCGCGCTTCATGCCGGTCAGTGTCTCGATCAGGACGCGGTCGTAGTCGATCCAGCCGCGCTCGCCAGCGGCCTTGAGCATGGCGTACTCGCCGCTGACGTTGTAGGCCGCGACCGGGAGGTCGTGCTCGTCGCGCACGTGGGCGATGACGTCGAGGTAGGCCAGCGCCGGCTTGACCATGATGATGTCGGCGCCCTCGTCGACGTCGAGGGAGACCTCGCGCATGGCCTCGCGCACGTTGGCGGGATCCATCTGGTAGGCGCGGCGATCGCCGAAGCTGGGGCTGCTCTGCGCGGCGTCGCGGAAGGGGCCGTAGTAGCCCGAGGCGTACTTGGCCGAGTAGGCCATGATGGCGACGTCGGTGTAGCCCTCCTCGTCGAGCGACTCGCGCGTCACGCCGACGAAGCCGTCCATCATGCCCGAGGGAGCCACCACGTCGACACCGGCCTTGGCGTACGACAGGGCGGCGCGGGCCAGGTTCTCCAGGGTGTCGTCGTTGTCGACCGCGCCCTCGACCAGGACCCCGCAGTGGCCGTGGTCGGTGTACTCGCAGAAGCAGGCGTCGGCGATCACGGTCAGCTCGGGCACGGCGCGCTTGATGTCGCGGATGGCGCGCTGCACGATGCCCCGGTCGTCCCACGCCTCGCTGCCCACGGCGTCCTTCTTGTCGGGGATGCCGAACAGGATGACGCCCGGGATGCCAGCGTCATATGCGCGCTTGGCCTCGAGCACGGCCTGGTCGATGGAGAAGTTGTGGATGCCGGGCATCGACGGGATGGGCTTGCGCACGTCCTTGCCGGGCACCACGAAGAGCGGATAGATGAAGTCGTCGACGCGGAGGTGGGTCTCGCGGGTCAGACGACGCAGGGCCTCGGTGCGGCGCAGGCGGCGCGCGCGGTACTCGGGATATTGCATGGCCGCAATGTAGCAGGGCGGCGCGGCGCGGTCAGCGGCTGCCAGCGCGGGTGGCCCGGGCGGCCCAGGCGGTGATCAGCGCGCCGGGCATGGCGCCCTCGGCGGCGACCGGCAGGCCCAGGCGGGTCAGCGCGGCGGCGGTGCTGGCGCCGCTGGCGACCCAGCGCGGGCGGGCCAGCACGTCAGCCGGGGCCAGCGCGGCCAGGGCGTCGGCGGCGCTGGGGCTCATGCAGGCGACGAGATCGACCTCGCCAGCGGCGAGGCGGGCCAGCGGCGCGGTCAGCGCGGCGGCGGGGGTACGCCCGGTGTGGTCGGCGGTCACGGTGTCGACGCTGGCGCCGGCGGCGCCGAGCAGCCGGGGCAGCTCGTCACGACCGTCGGCGGCGCGCGGGAACAGGACGCGCAGGCCGGCCACACCGCGCGCGATGAGGAGCTCGGCCAGGGCGCTGGCGCCGCGGGCGACGTCGGCGGGAGGCACCGTGACGTCGGCGCGCAGGCTGTGCGCGGCCAGGGCGCGGGTGGTGGCCTCACCCACGCTGGCCAGGGTGGCGCCGGCCAGGCTGCGGACGTCACGGCCGTTGGCGTCCAGGCAGCGCATCACGGCGTCGACCGCGTTGGCGCTGGTGAAGGCGAGCACCGCGGCGGGGCGGGCCAGCGCCGCGGCGAGCGCGGCGGCCTCGGCGCTGCCGGCGGGGACTGGCTCGATGGCGATGACCGGGCAGGCGATGGGCTCGGCGCCCAGGCGGGCCAGCGCGATGAGCAGCTCGCTGGCCTGGGCGCGCGGGCGGGTGACCAGGATGCGCGCGCCGTGCAGCGGGCGGCGCTCGGCCCAGGCGATGCTGTCGCGCAGGGCGACCACGCCGCCGATGACGACCAGGCCCGGCGGGCGCAGGTGGTGGGCGCGCTCGGCGATGTCGGCCAGGGTGCCGACGATGACCTCCTGCGCGGGCAGGGTGCCCCAGCGGATGACGGCGACCGGGGTGGTGGGGGCGCGGCCGGCGCCGATCAGCTCGGCGCTGCTGCGCGCCAGCGACTGCACACCCATGAAGAGGACCACGGTGCCGAAGCGCGCCAGCTCGGCGGCGTCGACCGCGGCGAAGGCCTTGTCGCCGGCCTCGTGGGCGGTGGCGAAGGCGACCGTGGAGGCGACGTCGCGGTGGGTCAACGGAATGCCGGCGTAGGCCGCGACCGCGGTGGCGGCGCTGACGCCGGGCACCACCTCGAAGGGGATCCCCGCGGCGACCAGGGCCTGACACTCCTCGCCGCCGCGGCCGAACATGAAGGGGTCGCCACCCTTGAGGCGGATGACGGCGCGGCCGGCGCGGGCGCGCGCGATGAGGACGGCGTGGATGGCCTCCTGGGTCTCGGCGGCGCGGCCACGCTTCTTGCCGGCATAGATCCGCTCGGCCGAGGCCGGGGCCAGGTCGAGCAGCAGCGGGTTGACCAGACCGTCGTAGACGATGACGTCGGCGCCCGCGAGCAGCTCGGTGGCGCGCACGGTGCAGAGGCCGGGGTCGCCGGGGCCGGCGCCGACCAGGTAGACGGTGCCGGGCTGTGGACCGGGCTGCTGCACCGGGGCAGCATACGAGATCTGGGCCGCGGGGCGGCAGCTGTGTCATGTTCACCGCCATGTTCAGGCGACGGGCAGCGCTGACGCTGGTGCTCGGACTGGTCGCGCTCGGCGCCGGCGTCGGGTGCGAGCGCAGCGCGCGCAGCCCGGGCAAGGGCAATGGTGGCAAGGTGACGCCGTCCACGACTCCCACGAGCTCCGGTCTGGAGCAGCAGGCGCAGGCCCAGGGGCCGCCCATGGTGGTCCTGCTGCCCGAGGGGCGCGACGAGGTCCGCATCAAGGTCGAGCTGGCGCGAACGGTGCCAGAGCAGACCAAGGGGCTGATGTTTCGCACCGCCCTGGAGCCCGACGCCGGCATGCTGTTCCTGTTCGACCATGACGAGGTGCACACCTTCTGGATGAAGAACACGCTGATCCCGCTCGACATGGTGTTCATCACCAAGGACGGCGTGGTCGCCGGCGTGGTCGAGAACGCCGAGCCGCAGACGCTGACGGCGCGCAGCGTGGACGCGGTGTCGCGCCACGTGCTCGAGGTCAAGGGCGGGCTGACCGCGGCGCGCGGCATCACGGCCGGCACGCGGGTGCGCTTCGTGAACGTCCCGGGGTATTGACGCGGGCGGGCTTGCTGCTAAGGTCCGCCCGACATGACGCGCACAGGCACGATCTTCGCGAGTTTCGTGGTCGTCACCCTCGCCGCCACCGGCGGCTGCAAGAAGAAGCCGGCGGGCGATGGCCCAGTGACGTCCCCCAGCGGCAGCCCGAGCATGGGCGCTGGCGCTGGCGCGACGCCGCGGCCGTCGATCCTGGGCAGCACCGGCAACGACGAGGTGCTGCCGGTCGTGGTCGCGCCCGCGGGGTCGCCTGATCCGTGGGAGGGCAAGACCTTCACGGTGGCGATGGCCACCGAGGGGCTGCCCGGCGGCGGCAAGCTGATGGCCGACATCCAG
>JADYYK010000234.1 GCA_020853705.1 Deltaproteobacteria bacterium | reverse complement strand
GTGTAATGCTGCGATCCGAACGACCATCGGTAAGCCGTGTGCGGGAAATCTGCATGCACGGTTTGATAGGGGGTCTTGCCCTTTCACCGATGAATTTCTCAGGGTGAAAGGGCAGGATCTACCAATGTGCATGGAGATGGACAGGGAGATGGCGAGCGGTGAGCGCTGAGCCCTTCGACATGGTGGTCATCGGCTCGGGGCCGGCGGGCGAGAAGGCGGCCACCCAGGCGGCCTATTTCGGCAAGCGCGTCGCCATCGTCGAGCGCCGCGTCAGCCCGGGCGGGACCGCGGTCAGCGACGCCGGCATCCCGACCAAGACGCTGCGCGAGACCGCGGTGTACCTGACCGGCTTTCGACATCGCGAGATCTATGGCATCGGGCTGGCGCTGGACGCGCGCCTCAAGCTGGAGCGGTTGCTCGGGCGCACCGGTGAGGTGCGCACGCTGATGACCGGGGTGGTGCAGGCCAACCTGGAGCGCATGGGGGTCGAGTTCGTGCACGGCGTCGGGCGGCTCGGCACGAGCACGAGCACGAGCACGAGCACCGGCCGCCACCGCGTGCTGGTGACCACGGAGACCGGCGAGCGCGTGCTCGACACCGACGTCGTGCTGCTGGCGCCCGGCTCGCGGCCGTTCCACCCGCCCAACATCCCGTTCGACGACGCCGCGGTGACCGACTCCGAGGGCATCCTCGGCCTGAGCCGCCTGCCCGGCAGCCTGGTGGTGGTCGGCGGCGGCGCGGTCGGCTGCGAGTATGCGTCGATCTTCCGCGCCCTCGGCGTCGAGGTCACCCTGCTGGAGGCGGCGCCGCACCTGCTCGGCTTCGTCGATGTCGAGATCGCGGATCTGCTGGCCGAGACCTTCCGCGCTCAGGGCACCCGCGTCATGCTGGGCTGCGGGGTGGTGGCCATCGAGCGCACCCCGCGCGGCCTCGAGGTGCGCCTGGCCGGCGGCGAGACCCTGACCCCCGACCATGTGCTGTGGGCCGGCGGCCGGGTCGGCAACCTGGAGGGGCTCGGCCTCGACGACGCCGGCGTGGTGGTCGACGCCAAGGGGCGCATCCAGGTGGACGGCGACTACCAGACCAGCGTGCCGGGGATCTTCGCGGCCGGCGACGTCATCGGCCCGCCCGCGCTGGCCTCGGTGTCGATGGAGCAGGGCCGCGTCGCCGCCTGTCACGCCTTCGGCATCCCGTTCAAGGACGTCGTCGATCCGCTGGCGCCGTTCGGGGTCTACGCGGTGCCCGAGGTCGCCATGGTCGGTGTCACCGAGGCCGCCGCGCGCGCCGCCGGGATCGACGTCGAGGTCGGCCGCGGTCGCTTCGCGCGCAACACCCGCGCGCGCATCGCCGGCGCCACCGAGGGCCTCATCAAGCTGGTGTTCCGCCGCAGCGATCGCGTCCTTTTGGGCGTGCACATCCTGGGCGACATCGCCGCCGAGCTGGTGCACCTCGGCCAGCTCATCGTCAGCGCCGGCCGGCCCATCGACTACTTCATCCACGCCACCTTCAACGTCCCGACCTACAGCGAAGCCTACAAGTACGCCGCCTATGACGGCCTGCAGCGGCTGGCGCAGCCGGTGGCGCCGTGAGCACCGCCGCGGCGCTCGAGCGCGAGGCGCTCGCCCTCGGCCTGCGCGCCGAGCCGCTGCCGCTGGGGCGACGCAGCTTTCGCGGGGTGTTCGCCGGCTGTCCGGTCAGCTGCGAGGCGCTGGTCGATGGCATCGGGGTGCGCGCGGTGGGGCATGCCCACGTCCCGCACGCGCTGCGGCTCGGGCTGGCGGTGACGTCGCCGGGGGGCACGCGCAACCAGGTGTTCGAGAGCTTCATCGACCAGGGCACCAGCGCGCTGCGCTCGGGGGCGCTGGCGGGCTGGCGGCAGCGCGCCGCCGACGTCACCCAGGCCCAGCAGCTGCTCGATGCGCTGGGCGGGCTGGCCGAGGTCGTCAGCGCTGGCGAACAGCTGCACCTCGACGACCAGCAGGTGACGTTGACCGCCCCCTACGCGCCCGGCGGCGGTCCCGGCAGCCTGCAGCACACGCTGACCCGGGTCGCCGCCGCCAGCGAGCAGGTGCTGGCGGCGTGGGGCCGGCTGGAGCGCCCGGGCTGGGAGCTGTCGACGCTGCGGCGCTGGCGCGAGCTCGGCGCGCGCGAGGGCTGGCAGCTCGACGAGGCAGCGCTGACGCTGCACGCGATGTCGGGCGGCACGCCGACCTCGGTGGTGCTGCGGCGCGCCCCGATGGTGATGACGCTGGAGACCGAGGTGGTGGCGCGGCCGTCGCCGCCACGCGCGCCCGACCGGCCGGGGCCGCCGTCACTCGCGCTGTCGCTGTCGGCGCCGGGCACCCAGCTGCCCATGCTGGCGGCCTTCGGGCTGGCCAGCCCGCTCGAGGAGCTCGACCTCGACGACCCCGAGCTGGAGTCGCGCTTCGCCATCGCCGCCAGCGACGCCGAGATCGCCCTGCTGGCGCTGAACCAGACGGTGCGCGGCTGGCTGTGTGAGCTGCCGGCCGCCATCACCTCGGGCAACCTGCACGATCGCCAGCTGGTCTTGCGCGCCAGCGAGGCCCTGGGCGCGGCCGACCTGGTCGCTGCCATCCACGGCTGCGCACGGCTGGCGCGCGCGCTGGCGACCTGAACTGAAGTACCCTGCCGGGATGCAGACCATCCAGCTCGGCGACCTCACCGTGTCCCGCGTCGGCCTCGGCGCCATGCCGCTGTCGATCGCCGGGCGCCCCGACGACGCCATCTCGGTGCGCGTCATCCACGCCGCGCTCGACGCCGGCATGACCCTGATCGACACCGCCGACGTGTACTGCATCGACGACGCCGACCTCGGCCACAACGAGCGCCTGATCGCGCGCGCCCTGCGCGAGCGCGCCGGCGGGGCCCAGGGCGTCGTGGTCGCCACCAAGGCCGGCTGTGAGCGGCCCGGTGGCGCCTGGACCGTCAACGGCAGCCCCGCCCACCTGCGCGCCGCCTGCGAGCGCAGCCTGAAGGCGCTCGGCGTGGACTGCATCGATCTCTACCAGCTGCACGCGCCCGACTCCAAGGTGCCCATCGCCGAGAGCCTGGGCGCCATGGTCGAGCTGCAGCGCGCCGGCAAGGTGCGCCACCTCGGGCTGTCCAACGTCGGGCCGCACGATCTCGACGCCGCGCGCGCGGTGGCCACCATCGTCAGCGTGCAGAACCGGCTGTCGCCCTGGGACACCGCGTCGTTCGACAACGGCACCATGGCCTACTGCAAGCAACACGGCCTGGTCATGCTGGCGCACAGCCCGGTCGGCGGTCATGGTGGCCACGCCCGCTGCGCCGATGACGCCACCATGAACGCCATCGGCGCCCGCCACGGGGTGTCGCCCTACCAGGTCTGTCTGGCCTGGCTGCTGTCGGTGAGCCCGCTGCTCTTGCCCATCCCGGGCGCCAGCAAGCCGAGCAGCGCGACCTCCAGCGCCGGCGCCGCCGGCCTGACGCTGACCGACGCCGACCGCGCCGAGCTGGCGCGGGCTTTCCCCGCCGTGCGCGCGTGATAGGCTAGGGACGTGAACGCGTTCGAGACCCCGGTCGAGTTTGGCGTCGGCCCCGATGCCGAGTTTCCTTATGCCGCCAGCGTCGGCGGCGCGCGCTGGCTGATGCGGGTCAACGACTTCCCCGCCGAGCCGATGTGGACGCTGCTGATCGACGACGTCGAGATCGTGACCTTCGACAACGACCAGTGGCCGGCGGCCTGGAAGCGCTACGACTACCCGACCGGCTGACCGTCGTCGCGGCTGACTACTCGCCGGTGAAGACCGGCTTGCGCTTCTCGATGAAGGCGGCCATGGCCTCGGCGAGATCTTTGGAGTGCAGGAAGGCGGCGTTCCAGGTCGCTGCGTAGCGCAGGCCGTCGGCGACCGATTTGTCCTGTCCGAAGGCCATCACTTGCTTGACACCCTGTACAGCCAGCGGCGGGTTGTCGGCGATCTCGCGGGCGGTCTGGCGCGCCGCCGCCAGCAGCGCGGCCTCGTCAGGGTAGACCTCGGTGCACAGGCCGATGCGCAGCGCGCGCGCGGCGTCGATGTCCTTGCCGGTCAGCGCCAGCTCGCGGGTGTGGCCCTCGCCGATGATGTAGGGCAGACGCTGCAGGCTGCCGATGTCGGCCACGATGGCCAGCTTGACCTCGCGCAGGCTGAAGCTGGCGTTCTGGCTGCACAGGCGTACGTCACAGGCGGCGATGAGGTCGAGCCCGCCGCCGATGCAGCGCCCGGTGATGGCGGCCACGATGGGCTTGCGACAGGCGGCGACGCGGTCGCAGGCCTGCTGCATGTCGCCGATGACGTCGAGCAGGCGCGCGCGCGGCCCCGCCAGCGGCGCCCCGGTCAGCAGGGGACCGAGGTCGCCCGCCATCACCATGCCGGCCAGATCGAGGCCATAGCTGAAGTGGCCCCCGGCGCCGCGGATGATGATGGCGCGCACCGCGGGATCGCGGTCGAGCGCGCTGAACAGCACGGGCATCTCGCGCCAGAACGCCGGGCCCATGGCGTTGCCCTTGCCGGGCCCGCGCAGCACGACCTCGGCGACGTGGTCGGCGATGTCGACGGTCAGGGAGTCATATGTGGTCGGCGTGGCGGCGGCGGGGGCGGACATGCGCGGCAGCTTAGCAGCCGCGCTGGCGCCGGGTCACGGGGTGTCGTCGAAGCCGACGCGGTGCTCGAACAGCTCGTCGCGGACGTCCTCGCTGTCGTCGAAGGCGCCCTGCGTGGTGGACAGCGCCAGGCCGACCAGGAAGCTGCGCCGCGGGTAGATCACCGACTCGGCGCGCAGGTTGAGCGCGGGCATGTCGAAGATCAGCGACAGGTAGGACACACCACCGATGATGCGGCGGCGCTTCTCGACCAGCACGCCGCCGGCCGAGGTGATGATCTGATCCGACATGGCCTCGACCAGCTCGGTGGTGAGCTGGACCTCGGTTGGGAAGATGGAGGCCGACATGATGGCGGCCTGCCCGTCGATCTCGCCGGAGCCCTGGATCAGCTCGGTGGTGTTCTCGATGAAGGCGAAGCCGGGCGGCACCGCGACATAGAAGGAGTAGCGCGAGCTGTGGAACAGGCTGGCGCGCGGCAGATCGAGGTCGGGGCGCGGGCCGGCCAGGTGGGCCGGACCCGGGGGTGGCGACGGCCCGGGGTCGTGGGAGGGCCCGGGCGACGAGGTGGGCGAGGGCGAGCTGGAGGCTGCTGGTGGCGAGTCGGAGCCGCCGCCGACGAAGAGGAAGTAGGCGCCGACGCCGAGGCCCGCGAGGATGACGACGAGCGCGAGGATGAGCGGGGTGCGCGAGCGCGTGGGCGCCGCGGTAGCGGAGAACGCGGGCGCGGAGGGCGGCGCCGCGATGACGGCCGCGGGGGTCGCCGCGGACGGTGGAGGATAGGCCGCCGGCGCCGGCGCGGTCTGCGGATAGGCGGCCGGGGCCGGGCCGGTCTGCGGGTAGGCCGCGGACGCCGGTCCCGTCTGCGGATAGCCCGCGGACGCCGGGCCGGTCTGCGGATAGCCCGCGGACGCCGGGCCGGTCTGCGGATAGCCGGGGCTCGCGCCGCTGGGGACGTGGGTGGGCGGCGGCGTGAAGGCGTGCGCCACCGGGGGCGTCGCCGCCGCCATGGTGGCCTGGTACGCCGCGGCGGCCTGACCGCCGACCGGGGTCACGGCCGGGCCGCTGCCGCCGAGGGCGTCGCGCAGCCGGGCCAGCTCGGTGCGCAGCACCTCCATGCCCTCGGGGCGCTGCTCGCGCGGCTTGGCCAGGCAGCGCGCGATGAGCTGCTTCAGCGCGGCGTCGACCTGGACCTCGGGGCGGCGCTGCTCCATCGGGATGGGCTGCGCGTGCAGGTGCATGCTGAGCATCGCGGGCAGCGTCTTGGCGTCGAACGGCAGCCGCTGGGTCAGCATCTCGTACAGCATCACGCCCAGCGCATACACGTCGGCGCGGCCGTCGACCTTCTCGCCCAGGATCTGCTCGGGCGACATGTACAGCGGCGTGCCCAGGATGTCGCCCACCCGGGTCACCGCCGGGAAGGCGCTGACACCACCGCCGCCGGCGCCCGCGGGCGCGTCGCGCATCTTGGCGATGCCGAAGTCGAGCACGCGCGCGAAGTCGCGGCGCCCGGCGCGCTCCGACAGCATCACGTTGTCGGGCTTCAGATCACGATGCACGATGCCGTGCGCGTGGGCGTCGGCCAGCGACGACGCCACCTGCTCGGCGATGTCACACACGCGCGCCCCGGTCAGCGGCCCCTCGTCGGCGATGATCGCGCGCAGGCTGCGCCCCGGGATGAGCTCCATGGCGATGAACAGGAGGCGCGCGCCGTGCTCCGAGGTCTCGCCGAAATCGTACAGCGTGACGGTGTGCGGGTGCGACAGCTTGGCCGCGGTCTCGGCCTCGGCGTGGAAGCGCTGCACGTGCTCGCGCCCGGTGAACACCGCGGGATCCAGCACCTTGAGCGCGACCATGCGGCGCAGCGAGACCTGCTCGGCGCGGAACACCGTGCCCATGCCGCCCTGGCCCAGCTTGGCCAGCACGCGGTAGCGCCCGCCGATGGTCTTGCCGATGAGGTTGCTGAGCGGCGTCTCGTCGATCGTGGCCGCCGTGGGCTCCGCCTGCGCCGCCATGGTGCTGGTCAGGCCGCCGCCGCACCTGGGACAGAACTTGGCGCTGTCGATGGCCTGGGCCTGGCAGTGCGGGCAGATCACGGCGGAACCATACCATCCGGGCTATCATGAGGCATGTCCGACCGCTTCCTCGAGGATCATCGGCGCCCGCTGGCCGGCTACGATCGCATCCACTTCGACGAGGCCGAGATCATCGCGCTGCGCTCGCGCATCGATCTCGAGACCCCGCTGCGGGTGCACTGGGAGTGGGACTACATCCGCGAGATCGAGTCACTGCGCGCGCTGTACGAGCGCGGCAAGACCGCGCAGTGGAACGTCGAGACCGACATCGACTGGTCGGTCGAGATCCCCGAGACGGCGTTCGCGATGCCGTGCGAGCAGACCGTGTTCGGCATGGTGCTGCGCATGATGGGCGCGCCCGAGGCCATGCAGATGCGCGCCGCGCGCGACGAGCTGGCGCACGGCTTCTCGCAGCTCCTGCACGGCGAGCAGGCCGCGCTGCAGCTGACCGCGCAGCTGGTCAACACGGTGCCCGACATGGACGCCAAGATGTTCGCCGGCCAGCAGGTCGCCGACGAGTGTCGCCACGTCGAGGTCTTCGCCAAGGCGCTGGCGCGCAAGTTCGGCGAGGTCCACCCCATCGATCCCAACATCAAGTTCCTGCTCGACGAGATGCTGTCGACGCCGAACTGGCACTACAAGACCATCGGCATGCAGGTCATCTTCGAGGGCGTCGCCATGGGCATCATCACCGACATGGGGACGCGCACGCTGAACCCGCTGGTGCGCCAGATCATGCGCTACGTGGCGCGCGACGAGGCCCGCCACGCCGCCTTCGGCGTGCTGGCGCTGCGCGACCAGATCCCGAAGCTGACCCAGCAGGAGCGCGACGACGCCGAGGACTTCACCTGGCGCTGCCTCGAGGTGGTCGCCAACGGCCTGATGACCGGCCTCATCGACTGGGTCGCGCCGCGCTACGGCCTGGCCCCCGACGTGGTCGCCGAGGCGGTGTTCTCGAACCCGCCGTTCTGGGACGGCCGCTACAACATGTTCAACCACACCGTACTGCCCAACCTGCGCAAGCTCGGCATCGTGACCGAGCGCACCCGGCCCAACTACGACCGCTTCCGCCTGTGGGAGTCGTCGGCGCCCTATGGCACGAAGCCGCTGCCCAGGGAGGAGTTCTACAAGTAGCGCTACTGGATGCGGCAGTTGCCGCTCGAGTCGCACACCCTCCAGCGCGCGGTGCCGCCCGCGGGGTAGTTGTTCATGATGCCTGCGACCAGCTCGTGGCGCGCGGCCTGGTCCTGGGCCAGCGCGGCCATCGCGGCCCTGATGTCGTCACCGGTGGTCAGCGGGCCCACGGTCTGGCCGTCACAGTCGATGAAGAAGCCGCGGAACTGCGCCACCTGCTGGTGGATCATCTGGCAGCCCTTGCCGAAGGTCATGGTGTCGCCGTCCAGCTTGAACACCGGCGGATCGGCGTCGCCGTTGTCGGCCAGGGCGTTGAAGCTGCGCCCCACGGTGAGGTCGCGGCCCTGGAAGGGCAGGGTGTAGCAGCCGCGGAAGAGCTCGCTGGCCGTGGTCGCGGCCAGGATGCAGCTCGCCACCGCCTCGGGCGGCGGCTGGGCCTGACACTCGGCGACCACGCCGGCCTCGGTCCTGGCGGCGATGTCGTCGCGCATCTCCTGGGTGCCCGACTCGCGGATGAGGGCGAACTCCTTGGCCACCACGGCCGCGCAGGTGTCGGGGCTGCCGCCGCCGGGGCCCTCGGCCAGCTCGGGCGGCGCGATCCCCTCGCCCTCGGCGGCGCCCTGCGCGGGCGGCTGGTCACCTGGCGCGCGCGAGGGCAGCTCGGCGCCGCCCGGGCCGGTGGCCTGCGTCGTGGTGCGTTCGACGCCGGAGCCGGCACCGACGCCGTCGTCGGCCTTGCTGGCCGGCTTCTTCTTGCAGCCGACGCCCAGCGACAGGAGCAGCGCCACGGACAGCAGTCCCACACGTCTCATCGGATCTCCCCCCCGGGTGACCTGTCCAGGCTACCACTTCCTGAAGATGACCCACACCGCGGCGACGATGAGCGCGAAGCCGAGGATGTGGTTCCAGCGCAGCGGCTCGCGCAGGTAGAAGGTGGTGAAGGCGCCGAACACCACCAGGGTCAGGACCTCCTGGATGGTCTTGAGCTCGACCGCGCTGTAGGTCCTGGACCCGATGCGGTTGGCGGGCACCTGCAGGCAGTACTCGAAGAAGGCGATCCCCCAGCTGACCAGGATCACCATCCAGAGCGCCTTGTGCTTGTACCTGAGGTGGCCATACCAGGCGAAGGTCATGAAGACGTTGGACACGGTCAGGAGCCCGAAGGTCGCCATACCCGCGCAGCATAGCGGGCCAGGGCGCCGCGGTGTTACGATCAACGCCGCATGAGACTGCATCGACTCGCCAGGCTCGTCGCCGCCGCTGCCGCCGCCATCGCCACCGTCTCGACCGCTGGCTGCGGCGACGACCTCAGCCGCCCGGGCCCGCGCGGCACCGGCGCGCGCACCAGCGCGGTGGTCGGCCAGGCCGGCGGGATCGTGCGCCTGGGCGGCGCCGCCATCCAGTTCCCGCCCGGCGCGCTGCCGGCCGACACCACCATCACCATCACCTCGACGCTGGAGCGGCCGCCGGGCAGCTTCGCGCGCTGGTACTCGCCGGTGTACCGCTTCGAGCCCGAGGGGCTGACCTTCGCCAAGCCGGTCTCGGTCGCGCTGCGGCTCGACAGCCCGGGGCCCAGCCCGGCGCTGTACTGGTCGCAGGCCGGCGGCGGCCCCGGCTTCGACAACCTGGGCGGGATCGTGTCGCCCGACAGCATCGTGTCACCCGACAGCATCGTGTCGCCCGACAGCCTGGTGGCGTCGATCACGCACTTCTCGCGCGGCTTCGTGGCCGCCAGCGATGGCCAGGCCGGCGACGGCGGGGTCGCGGATGGTGGCCTCGGCGATGGCGGCGCGCTGGTCGACGCCGGCCAGCCCGACGCGCTGGGGCCGTGCATCAACACGGTGGCGATCCTGTCCACCGCGGCCCGTGCCGAGACCCAGGTCGCGACGACGCCGCCGGTGGAGACCGGCGGCACGCTGCCGACCGCCCACTTCGAGCTGCTCCAGGTCCAGATCTTCACTGGCCCCAGCGGCCCCAGCGGCCCCACCGGCAACATGCTGCTCGAGGGGCTCGACGTCACCATGCTGAGCCCGACCCAGGCGACCTTCGAGTTCGCCGGTCAGTTCAACGGCGGCCCGGTGGTGCGCTCCAACTTCCTGGCCACCATCAACGGCGCGAGCTTCACCATGACCCCGACCTGCCTGGGGCCGCCGCCGCGCATGGGCAGCTTCACGAACGCCAGCCTGCTCACCATCCAGGAGCCCGGCCCCGCCGGCATGGCCATCCAGTACAGCTACAACCTGCAGTAGCCGGTCGTCTACTCGGTCAGCAGCGCGCGATTGGCGGCCACGCCGTGCAGGAAGCGTGTGCGCATGTCGGCGTCGGCGATGGCCGCCGCGACCTCCTGGATGCGGCTGCGTCCGCGCGCGCGCACCGCGCTGGCCTCGTCGGCGCGGCCAGCCGCGGTCAGCGCCTGGGCGTGGACCAGGAAGATCTCGGCCTCGTCCTCCTCGACGCCGCCGAGCTCGTCACGCAGGGCCAGGGCCTGGGTCGACAGCGCCAGCGCGGCCTCGGGATCGCTGCGACGCAGGCGCAGCTCGGCGGCGATGACCAGGGCGAGCACGCGCAGCCCGGGCAGCCCGAGGTCCTGGGCGGCGCCCGCGGCGCGACCGGCCTCGGCGATGTCGGCCAGCTCGGGCGCGCGCATGAGCTGGGCGCGCACGCGATACACCCGCGCCACCAGCGCCAGGCGCGGATCGGCCAGCGCGGCGGCCAGGGTGGCGGCCTCGTCGAGCGCCAGCATGGCCTCGTCGAGCTGCCCCAGCATGCTGCGCGAGTAGGCCAGGTTGCACAGCGCGTAGCCCTCGGTCAGCCGGTTGGACACGCGCCGACAGCCGTCGAGCGCGGCGCCCAGCGCGACCGCGGCCTCGCCATACCAGCCCACGCGGTTGTAGGTGTCGGCCAGGTTGGCCTCGGCGCCGGCGGCGCGGCGCACATCGCCGAGCTCGCGGTACAGCGCGGCGGCCTCGCGGAAGGCGGCCACGCGCCCGCCCAGATCGCCGCGCTGCGCGGCCACGTTGGCGACGCAGTGCGCGGCCACCGCGCGGGTCTCGGGGCGCAGCCGCGCGCGCAGCCCGCCGAGCTCGGCCAGCGCGGCGTCGGCCTCGGCCATGCGCCCCGCGAACGACAGCGCCAGCGCGTGCCAGGCCAGCGCCAGCCCGAGGGCGTCGAGATCGCCGGCCGCACGCGCCGCCAGCACCGCCTGCGCCGCCAGCGGCTGCGCCTCCGCGCTCTGGCCCAGGCGCGAGCGCCGCACCGCCTCCTCGGTCAGCGCGCGGGCGCGCTCGACGTCGCTGCGCGCCGCCGCCAGCGCCGCCGCCAGCTCGACGCCCTGCTCGCCGCGCCGGCCCGCGAACTGCGCCGCCGCGCTGCGCGCCATGCGCAGCGCGAAGGTCTGCTCCGCGGGCGCGCCCATGCTGAAGGCGCGCTCCGAGTAGGTCATCACCGCGCGCGGATCGCCGTGGCGGCCGGCGCGCAGCGCGGCCTCGGCGTACAGGCGGGCCGCCGCGGTGGGCTGCCCGCCGTGCTCGTGATGGAAGGCGGTCTCCTCGGGCGGGATGCCCGGGGTGTGGCGCAAAAGCTCGGCGGCGCGGCGGTGCAGCTCCTGGCGCAGCTGGTCGGGGATCATGCGGTAGGCGACCTCGGCCGCCAGCGAGGTGCGGATGGCGTAGCGCTCGCGCCCGACCTGGCCCTGGCGGACCAGGAAGTCGCGCCGCGCCAGGCCGTACAGCCGGCTGGCGACGTGGGCCTCGGCGTCGGCCTGGTCGCCCAGCGCCAGCACCTCGTCGGCGCCGAAGGCGCGCCGGAACAGCGCGCCGCGCATGATCAGCGCCTTGTCGGGCGCCGGCAGGTGATCCAGCCGGGCCTGCACCGCGGCCTCGACGGTGACCGGCAGCGGCAGGTCGGCGCGCTCGCCGCCGAGCTGGCCCTGGCTCATGAGCTCGAGCAGGATCTGCTCGGCGAACATCGGGTTGCCGGCGCTGCGCTCGGTGATGGCCTCGATCAGCGCGGGCGCCAGCAGCCGCCCGGTCAGCTGCTGCGCCAGGCTGGCGATCTCGGGCGCCGCCAGCGGGCGCGGCTCGATGCGCACCACGTCGCCCTCGCCCAGGAAGCCCGGGCGCTCCTCGAGCAGCTCGGGGCGCCCGGTGGCGAACAGGAAGAAGGGCGACTTGCTGAGGCGCCGCGCCAGGTCGTCGAGCAGCGCCAGCGACTCGGGGTCGGCCCACTGCAGATCCTCGAGGATCAGCACCACGGTGCCGCGCTCGGTCAGGCCGCCGAAGTACTCGTGCAGCGAGGTGCGCAGCCGATCGGCCATCAGCTGCGGGTCCTTGCGCGCCGCCGCCAGGCGCGGCGTCTCCGGCATCGGCACCCCGAGCAGCTGGCCGAGGAACTCGACACAGTCGTCGCTGCGCGCGCCCAGCGACTCCTCGATGAGGTGGCGCACGCCGTGGCGGCGCTCGACCACGGTGGCGTGCGCGTCCGAGCTCGACCAGCCCAGCGCGGCGGCGCCCTGCTGCGCGCGGCGCTCCAGCGCCGAGGCCATCAGCCCGAGCGCGGTCTGGGCCCGGCGCGGGCTGGCGCGCCCGGTCAGCGCGCGCGCCCCGGGCTGCTCCGCGACCATGCGCTCGAGCGCCTGGCGCAGGCGGGTCTTGCCGCTGCCGGCGGGCCCCGTGATGAGCACCGCGCGGCCACGGCGCTCGCGGATGACGTCGGCGAAGCTGCCATGGATGATGTCGAGCTCCTGCTTGCGCCCGAGCAGCGGCCGGTCCACCCGCGCGGCGCGGCGCGCGACGTCGTCGCTGGCGCGCAGCACGCGGAACAGCTGGCCCACCGGCTCCAGCGCGAAGTGCGCCTCCAGGTGGCGCGCCCCCGCGGCGTCGGTGGTGACGCCCGGCCCGGCGCCGCCCAGCGCGGCCTCGGCGCGCGCCACCGCCTCGCCGGCGATGATGCCCTCGCCGCTCTGCCCGGCGCGGCCGGAGGCCACCGCCATGCGCCTGGCCACCCCGCGGGCGGCCAGCGCGGCCCCGGCGGCGCGCTCGATCTCGTCACCCTCCCAGGCCTCGGCGCCGAACAGGCCCAGCGCGCGCTCGCCGAGCAGGGGCAGGAAGGCGCCGCCCGCGGCCGTGATGATGCCCTGCAGCGCCACCGCGTCCTCCACCGACTCGGCCAGCAGCACGGCCAGGATGCGGCTCTCGCCCTGCTTGAGGCCTGGCCGCGGCGGCACTGGCGCCGGCGCCGGGCGCGCGCTCAGGTCGGCCTCGCGCAGCGCCAGCGCGAAGGCCTCGGCGCTGCTCCAGCGCTCGGCGGCCGACTTGCTCAGCGCCTTCTGCACCACCGCGGTCAGCGCCGGCGGCACCGTGGCCGGCAGCGGCGGCAGCTCCTCCATCATCACCGCCAGGATGGTGCCGACCAGGGTCTCGCGATCGAAGGGCAGCCTGCCGCTGAGCGCCTGGTAGAGCACCATGCCGATGCCCCAGATGTCGCTCTTCTCGTCGATGTGGCGCTGGCCGCGCGCCTGCTCGGGCGACAGGTAGGCCGGGGTCCCGACCACCGCGCCCGACACCGTCATGCGGGCGTCGGTGGCCGACAGCGCGATGCCGAAGTCGACCACCTTGACGGTGCCGTCCCGGCACTCGAACAGGTTGGACGGCTTGAGATCACGGTGGATGATGCCCTGCCTGTGCGCCGCCGCCAGGCCAGCCAGGGCCTGCTCGCCGAGGCGCACCGCCTCCTCCGGGGCCAGGGCCACGCCGGCCCCGATGCGCTGGTCGAGGCTCTGCCCCTCGAGCAGCTCGAAGGCGATGTAGGGCGAGCCGTCGTCGGCGCGGCCGGCGCCCAGCACCTTGACCACGTTGGGATGGTCGACGCGGGTGCGCTGCTCGCGCTCGAAGCGGCGCACGCTGTCCTCGCTCATGTTCTTGTTGCGGATGAGCTTGACCGCGGCGGCGCGGCCCTCGGGCGAGGTGGCCCGGTAGACCACGCCCATGGCGCCCTGGCCCAGGATCTCGTGCAGCTTGAAGCCGTCGATCTCGCGCTCGCGCTCGCGCTCGCGCCCCGCGGCGTCAGGTGGAGCGTCGAGGGGGCCGGCCACGGCCCATGATACCCCGAGTCCGCTGCGGTTCGTTCAGTCCGCGGGCAGCGGCTCCAGCTCGGTGTCGGGCACCTCGGGCTCGCACTCGATGTTGCCGAAGGGCGTGTAGAGCCGGATGATGGGCTCGACGCCGCGGCCACGGCGCTGGACCACCGGGTAGTAGCCGGTCCTGAGCAGGACCCCGAAGGGCTCGCCGCCCCCCGGAGCACGCAGCACGGTGCCCTCGGGCAGCCGCACCGAGCGCCCCGGGGTGCCCCAGCCGCCGGTGCCGAAGGTGCCGTGGCCGCCGATGCCGCCGGGCGGGAGGTCGCGCACCGCCTTGGCGGCAACCCAGCCGCGCAGCTGGACATCGCCCAGGTCGATGCGGACGAAGTAGAAGCCCTGCCAGCGCAGGCCGGTCTGCTCGCCCTCCACCCACTCTTTCCCCTTGGTCAGGCGCGCCAGCTCACGGCCGCCCGGCGCGTCGAGGATGCGGGCGTCGCCGCGCACCTCGGCGCCAGCACCGGCGCCTTGCAGCGGCTGGTCGGGGTACACGGTGCCGAGCAGCGCCTGCTCCACGAAGCCCGCGCTGCGAAACCGCTTGTCGGGATCGACGAAGCGGGTCTCCAGCCAGCCGGTGGCGCCCTTCTTGCGGCTGGGCTTGCCGCTGAGCCGGGTGCCCGGCGCGAAGTAGACGCCCGTGGCGGGCGCCGGCGCGGCCCAGCCCGGGGTCATGAACGGCGCCGGCGGCGGCACCCGCGCCACGATGCGCGCCTCGGGCAGCGTGACCGTGGCCAGGCCGTCGCGCGCCATCCACAGCGCCAGGCGGACGCTGGCGTTGGCGTACACCGCGCGCACGCGGTCGGGGCTCTGGTCGACCACGATGTACTCGGTGGAGTCGTCGACCGGAGCCGGCCCGGCGGCGGGCTTTTCGCCCTTGCCGCCGCCGTCGCTGTCGTCCGCTGCCAGCGGCGTCAGGGGCTGACCATCGCGGGCGAGCGCGACCGGCGCCGCGAAGCCGCGCTGTGCGCGCAGGTTGAAGCGCGTGGCGACGTCGGGCTTGAGATAGTCCGGCAGCCGCGCGACCACGGCGTTCGACAGCTTGGCCTGCGCCGGCCCGGCCAGCCCGACGACCAGCATCATGCCCGCGGCCAGCGCCGCGCCCCCGCTCAGCTTCGCCATGCCGCGATGATAGCAACCGCTCATCTCGGTGGGAACGCTGGCGACGAGACCAGTGCCCCCCGTCCCATAAATCGCAGGCGAAATTTTCGGCGGGAGGCACTAGTGTCCGCCCCATGACTGCCCAGGCCCCTGTCGCTGGCCGCCGCGTCCTCTACGGCGTCGCGCTGATCTGCTTCGCCAACCTGATGCTCGAGGTGGTGCTGACGCGCATCTTCTCGGCGACCATGTACTACCACTTCACCTTCCTGGCCATCGCGCTGGCGCTGTTCGGCCTCGGCGCCAGCGGGGTCTACGTCTATGTGCGCAGCGAGCGCTTCACGCCGGAGACGCTGCCCGCGGATCTGGCGCGCAACGCCCGGCGCTTCGCGGCGACCACGCTCTTGGCGCTGATCTACTGCCTGGCCAACCCCATCGACATCGTCATCGTGACCGGCACCAACCAGATCCCGGTGTTCACCTCGCGTACCGTGCTGCAGCTCATCCTGCTCAACGGCACCGCGGCGCTGCCGTTCTTCTTCGCCGGCATGGTGGTCGCGCTGGCGGTGTCGCACTACCGCGCGCAGATCGACCGGCTGTACTTCTACGACCTGTGCGGCGCCGGCGTGGCCGCGCTGCTGGCCGGCACCATGCTGGGGATCTTCGGCGGCCCGTCGCTGCTGATCGTGGTCGGCGTGCTGGCGCTGGCCGGCGCCGCCCTGTTCCAGACCCCGAAGCCCCCCCTGGGCTGGGCCCCGCTGGCCGCCATGCTGGCGCTGCTGGTCGTGAACCTGGTCAAGCCCGTCATCGCGGTGCCCACCGTCAAGGGTGTGCGCGCCGATCGCACCGTGTTCGAGCGCTGGAACGTCTTCTCGCGCGTCACCGTCGAGCAGATGAAGGGCGAGATGATGATCAAGATCGACAACAGCGCGGCCACCCAGGTCACGCCGGCGTCGGTCGCGTCGAGCCCGCGCTGGAAGACCGAGATCAGCGCCATCGCCTACGCCATCTTCCCGGGCGGCGCCGAGAGCAGCCTGATCATCGGCCCCGGCGGCGGTCGCGACGTGGCCCACGCGCTGGGCGCCGGCACCAAGCGCGTCACCGGCGTCGAGGTCAACCCGATCATCGCCAAGGTGATCATGCAGGACAAGTTCCTGAAGGAGAGCGAGGGCCTGTACAAGGACGCCCGCGTGCGCATCGTGGTCGACGACGGACGCAGCTTCGTGCGTCGCTCGCGCGAGCGCTATGACGTCATCCAGGCCTCGCTGGTCGACACCTGGGCGGCCACCGCGGCGGGCGCCTTCGCGCTGACCGAGAACACGCTGTACACGATGGAGGCGTTCGCCGACTACTACGGCCACCTCAGCGACAACGGCGTGCTGACCATGACGCGCTGGTACACCGGTGACCACGGCGAGACCGCGCGCCTGGTGGTGCTGGCCGCGGGCGCGCTCGAGAGGCGGGGCATCGCGCCGGGGGCGACCCGGCGCCACCTCGTTTTGGTGCAGCACGGCAGCCTGGGCACCCTGATCGCCAAGCGCACCGAGTTCACCGCCGACGAGCTCGCGCGCCTCGACGCCGCGGTCAACAGCGCCGGCTTCCAGATCGTGCTCGGCCCCACCGTGGGCGATGGCACCGGCCTCGCCGACATGGTCGACAACGGCGCCTGGAGCAGCGCCGTCACCAGCCGCGCCGAGGATCTGCGCCCGCCCACCGACGACCGGCCGTTCTTCTTCTACTTCGTCAAGCCGGGCACGCTGCTGAAGCGCATCGGCAACCTGCAGGGCACCTCGATGGCCGACGCCGCGGTGTGGATCCTGATCGCCGCCGGCGCCTCGGTGGCGGCCTTCGCGCTGGCCTTCATCCTGTTGCCGCTGCTGCTGCACAAGCGCGGCGTGCTGACCGCCGGGTCGAGCCGCGATCGCCGGCGCCGCCTGGTGGCGCTGACCTACTTTGCGCTGATCGGCCTGGCCTTCATGGTGGTCGAGATGGCGCTGATGCAGAAGTTCGCGCTGTTTTTGGGCCATCCCTCGTATGCGCTGCTGGTGGTGCTGTTCTCGCTGCTGGCGGGCACCGCGATCGGGGCGCGCATGTCGGGGCGGCTGGGCGACAAGGTCGGCGGCGGCCAGCTGCCGCTGATCGCGGCGGGGGCCACCGCGCTGCTGGCGCTGGTGTACTCGTTCGTGCTCGGGCCGGCGCTGCACGACTGGGTGGCTTGGGCGCTGCCGGCGCGCATCGCGCTGTCGGGCGTCATGGTCGGGCTGTGCGGGCTGGCCATGGGCATGCTGCTGCCGAGCGGCGTCAAGCTGACCGCAAGGCACGACGCCGAGCTGATCCCGTGGGGCTGGGGCCTCAACGGCGCGGCCTCGGTCATCGGCACCGTGGGCGCGACCATCACGGCGATCCAGGTCGGCTTCCGCACCACCCTGGTGGTCGGCGCGGTGCTGTACCTGATGGCGGGCGGCGCGGCGACGCTGCTGGGGCAGCTGGCCAAGGCGCCGGTGGCCAAGGCGGACGATGCCAAGGACGACGACAAGGCCGACAAGGCCAAGCCCGAGGCTGTGCGCGCTGGCTGAAGCTACAGGCTGTAGCTGAGGGTGATGTCGGGGTAGATCTCGTCGCACTCTTCGGTGCACTCCGAGACCACGCGCTCGTAGACGATGCCGAGGCCGATGACCAGGCCGCCGCTCCCGTAGCTGACCAACCCGGCGCGGCCGCCCACGGTGTCGAGGTCGAGGCCGTCGCCGCTGAGGAACCAGTGTGAATAGAAGGCGCCGACGTAGGGCTTGAGCGAGACCGGCGCGCCCACGAAGACGTAGCGCAGGGCCGGGCTGAGCTTGGTCACGGTGGGCTCGCCGCCGAACCAGTGCACCGCCTGCACCGAGGGCTCGAGGCCGCGCAGCACGTAGTAGCCGAAGCCGCCGCCGAGGACGTAGTAGCGCTGGTCATAGCTGCGCTGCGTGGAGAAGCCGAAGCCCAGGCTGATGCGGCCGCGATCGAACGGCGTCGGCGCGCGCGGCGGGGCAGGGGGCACCGGCACCAGCGTGGGCTGGGGCTCGGGGCGCGGTTCGGAGGCATCGACTGGATCGACGGGTGCCGGCGCGGGCGCAGTCACAGGCCCAGGGGAGGGGACGGGCTCGTCGTCCTGGGCGTGCGCCAGGGTGGTGTGGAGGAGGACGAGCGCGAGCAGCGTGTAGCGCACGGCCAATCGTACCAGGGTGTGCGCCTGCGCGGCGGCACGAGCACGAGCACGAGCACGAGCACGAGCACGAGCACGAGCACGAGCGAGCACGAACAGGCGAGCTGATGGGCGACCTGTCACCCTGGCACCAATAAACAATCAGTCTTGACTGTTTGTTATCCATCCTCCATATATAGACCTCGTGGCCGCCCGAAAACCCCTCCAGCCGACCCGCCCGCGCACCCAGGAAGAGCGCTCGGCCACCACCCGCACCCTCCTGCTCGACGCCACCATCAGCTGCCTGGCCGAGCTTGGCTATGCCGGCACCACCACCACGGAGATCGCCGACCGCGCTGGCGTCTCGCGCGGCGCCCAGCTGCACCACTACCCCACCAAGGAGCGCCTGGTCACCGAGGCCATCGCGCACCTGTTCGCGCGCCGCGATCAAGAGTTCCGCGCCGCCTTCGCCGCGCTGCCGGCCAGCGCCGACCGCGCCTCGGCCGCCGTCGACCTCTTGTGGTCGATGGTCTCGGGCCCGACCTTCCACGCCTGGCTCGAGCTGGTGGTCGCCGCGCGCACCGACGCCGCCCTGCGCGGCGCGGTCACCCGCATCACCACCGACTTCATGACCACGGTGCGCCAGACCTTCCGCGAGCTGTTCCCTCCCCCCGGCGGCCCCGACGCGCCCGCCAACCCGACCTATGACCTGGCGCCCACCTTCACCTTCGCCCTGATGCAGGGCCTGGCGCTCGATCAGATCGTGATCTCCGACCAGACCGCCATCACCCGCGTGCTCGAGGTCTGGAAGCAGCTCGCGCGCGTGGCCCTGCCGGCCGCCCCCGCCAAGGAGCCGACCTCCCGATGATGACCGAGACCCTCACCGGACCCGCCGGACTCCCCGAGGAGGCCCGCGCCGCCGCGCGCGAGGACTTCCACGACCTGACGCGCCGGCTGTCCGCGCGCTCGGTCGACAAGCACTTCGACGCCTACGCCGACGTCGACTGGGACAACCCCGCGAACCGCATCGATCCCGCCGACCCCATCTGGGAGCTCGAGCCCGAGCACGCGCTCGGACGCACCGCCTGGTACCGCGCGCAGCCCGACGCCGTGCGCCGGCGCCTCGGCCTGCACCTCATCGCGGCCTCGATGCGCACCGGCCTCGAGTTCGAGAACGTGCTCACCCGCGGCCTCCTGCTGTTCGCCTTTCACCTGCCCTCGAGCGCGCCCGAGTTCCGCTACGCCTACCACGAGGCCATCGAGGAGTCGCAGCACTCGCTGATGTTCGGCGAGTTCGTCGCCCGCGCCGGCCTGCCGGTGCCCGGGGTGGGCGGCCTGCGCCGCGTGCTGTCGCACCGCGTGGTCAGCATGGCGCGCGCCTTCCCCGAGCTGTTCTTCATCTTCGTGCTCGGCGGCGAGGATCCCATCGATCACGTCCAGCGCACCGTGCTGTCGAGCGGCCAGCCGGTGCACCCCCTGCTGCGTCGCATCATGCAGATCCACATCACCGAGGAGGCGCGCCACCTGTGCTTCGCGCGCGAGTACCTGCGCACCCGGGTGCCGGAGCTGTCGGCCTCGCGCCGCGCCGCGCTCGCGATCGCCGCGCCGCTGGTCCTCGGCGTCATGGCGCGCACCATGCTGCGCGCCCCCGCCGAGGTCGCGCGCGCCTACCAGATCCCCGCCGCCGTCCTCGCCGAGGCCTATGGCCACCCGGCGCACCGCGCCCGCGTCGTCGCCTCGCTGGCCAAGGTGCGCGATCTCTGTGACGACCTCGGCCTGCGCAGCGCCCCCGCCCGCGCGCTGTGGCGCGCCCTGGCCATCGAGGCCGAGGCCGGCGCGCCCGCCGGGGCGCAGTCGTGAAGGTCGTCGTCACCGGCGGCTCGGGGCAGCTCGGCACCCTGGTGCTGCGCCGCCTGCTCGGGCTGCGCAAGATCAAGCAGCTGGTGTCGCTCGATCTGCGCCCGCCCGCGCTGGCCGGCCGCAAGCTCACCGCCATCCACGCCGACGTGCGCGATCCCGCCATCGCCGCGCACTTCGCCGGCGCCGACGCCGTCATCCACCTGGCCTTCGTGGTCACCGGCCTGTTGCCGCGCCCGCAGTTCGACGCCATCAACATCGGCGGCACCGACAACGTGCTGGCCGCGGTCGCCGCCCACCAGGTGCCGCGCTTCATCTACACCTCGTCGATCGCCGCCTATGGCGTGGTCTCGGGCCACCCCGACCCCATCGTCGAGACCACGCCGCGGCGCTACCAGCCCGAGTTCGCCTACTCGGCCTGCAAGTACACCGTGGAGGAGCACCTCGACGCCTTCGAGGCCGCGCACCCCGAGGTCGCCATCACCCGCCTGCGCCCCGCCATCCTGGTCGGCAACCACATGGAGCACGTGCTGGGCGACATGCTGCGCCGCCGCGTCCTGGTCGACAGCGAGACCCCGATGCCCCTGGTGTGGGACGAGGACGTCGCCGACGCCATCATCCTGGCGCTGCAGGCCGCCCCGGCGGCCCGTGGCGCCTTCAACCTGGGCGCGCGCGAACCCGCCAGCAGCGCCGAGCTGGCCCGCGCCACCGGCCTGCGACTGCTCAGGTCGTCGCCGCTGGGCCGCGCCATCGCCGCGCGCGCGCTGCCGCTGCTGGCGCGCCTGGGCGTCATCCACGCCGCCGATCCGGCCTGGCTGAAGCAGACCGCCGCGCGCATGGTGATGGCCTCCGACAAGGCGCGCGCAGAGCTCGGCTGGCGCCCGCGCGGTGACACCGCGGTCGACGTGCTCAGGCTCTACGTCAGCGAGGTCCCCGGCCGCGAGGATCCGCGCATCACCGCCTTCCTCGGCATGGTCAAGCTGGCCGCGCGCCGCATGCCGGCGCCGCCCGAGGCGCGCCACATGAACCTGACCATCCACCTGGTGCTGACCGGCCCTGGCGGCGGCGAGCGCACCCTGCGCCTGCGCGATGGTCGCCTCGACATCACCCGCGGCGCGCCGCGCCCTCCCGACTCCACGCTGACGCTGCGCGCACAGACGCTGCTCGACGTGCTGGCCGGGCGCACCGATTTCGGCACCCTGCAGCTGACCGGCGCGCTGCGCGTGGAGGGCGACCCCGCCGCCCAGATGATGCTGGGCGCCATCGTCACCGGCTTCAAGACCCAGGCGCGCGCGCGCGGGCTGCGCGGCCAGATCACCCGAGCCTTCGGCAAGTGGCTGGGCGCACATGCCCAGCCCGAAAGGACCGCCTGATGAAGTTCTCCATCTTCTTCGAGATGCAGATCGCCGATCCCACCCGCGCCAGCGAGGTGCAGGTCTTCCACGACTGTGTCGAGCAGGCCGTGCTCGCCGATCAGCTGGGCTACCACTGTGTCTGGGAGGTCGAGCACCACGGCCTGTACGAGTACTCGCACTCGTCGGCGCCCGAGGTCTTCCTGGCCTTCATCGCCGCGCGCACCCAGAAGATCCGCATCGGTCACGGCGTCACCCTGCTGCCGCACCGCTACAACCACCCCATCCGCATCGCCGAGCGCGTGGCCACCCTCGACATCCTGTCGGGTGGCCGCGTCAACTGGGGCTCGGGCAAGTCGTCGTCGCTGACCGAGCAGCACGCCTTCGAGAGCGACATCGCCAACCTGCACGCGCAGTGGCTGGAAGCCGTCGAGATGATCCCGCGCATGTGGTCGGCCGACGTCTTCTCGCACAAGGGCAAGTTCTTCGACATCCCGCCGACCCAGGTGGTGCCCAAGCCGGTGCAGACGCCGCACCCGCCGATGTTCGCGGCCTGCAGCAAGCCCGACTCCGCCGCCGCGGTCGGACGCCTGGGCCTGGGCGCGCTCAACTTCGCCTTCGGCAGCGACGACTACCTGACCGACAAGGTCGCCGAGTACCGCAAGGCGTCGGCGGCGGCGCACCCGGTCGGGCGCCAGAAGACCGAGTGGTTCGCGTGCACGCCGGCCACGCTGGTGCTGCGCGACGACAAGAAGGCGTGCGAGTACGGCATGCGTGGCGCGCGCTTCTTCGGCTCGTCGATGGCGGAGTACTACTTCTCGGGCACCCGCCCCACCGGCAAGCTCAAGGGGGTGCCGCGCGACTTCCTGAGCCCGGCCGATCTGACCGCGGCGATGGCCGCGCGCAACGCGCCGGGCTCGTCGGTGGCGACGATCGTGGGGGATCCCGCGAGTGCGCGCGAGACGGTGGAGCGCTTCAAGGACGCCGGGGTCGACGAGCTGATCTTGGTCATGCAGATGGGGACCGTGCCGCACGAGCTGGTGATGGAGTCGCTGCGCACGTTCGCCGAGGACGTGATGCCTCACTTCGGATAGGCCGGACCAAGGCCGGACCAAGGCCGGACAAACAGGCCACAGGGGACAGGCTACAGGCCACAGGCGACAGGGAATGGGGGGCCGGTTGACGGCGGCGGCGTGGCGTGGAATGAAGTGCCGTGCGCGGTCGTGGGCAGTGGGCAGTGCTGGTGCTGGCCGTGGGCGGCTGTGGCGGCCCGGCGCGCGCGGCGAGACCGCCGCAGCCGACGGTGCTGGTGCCCGAGGCGCGGGTGCTGGGTCCGGTCGTCCTGGTCACCATCGGTCTGCATGTGCTGCCGCTGGGTTGCTGGGATCCCGTGCACCGGACCATCGCCAGCGGCGACGAGTGTCTGGCGCACACGGCGGCGGGGCCGTCGCAGGTGCACACCGAGACCGGTGACGTCGCGGTGACCGGGCCGACGCGTCTTTACCTGTGTCCGCAGGACGAGTCCGACGACGCCACCGAGGCCGGCGTGCTCGGCTTCACCCTGGAGGGGCACCTGCCCACCGACACCCTGGCGACCTGGCCGGCGTCGGCGCCGACGCTGACCATCACCAGGACGCCGGCCCTGCTGCCGGTCAGCTACGACCCGCCGGCCGCGCTGCTGGAGGCGGCTCGCGACACCCTCGCGCTGGTCACCGGCGAGCGACCCGCCGCGGTGACGCTGGCGGCGCTGGGGCGGCTCGACCTCGATGGCGACGGCAAGTTCGACGACCTCTACGGCGCCCACGCGCACCTCCAGGCCGATCCGCAGCGCCCGGAGCTGACCGCGGTGCTGGCGGACTTTGGCGACGGGGTGCCGTACACGTTGTCGGTGACCGCGGGCACCGTCCATGACGCCGTCGACCTGCTCGCCGTCGTCGACCTCGGCAATGACGGCGCCCACGAGCTGGTGCTGCGCGGCCGCCTGCACGGCGTCGCCGGCGCCACCCTGATCTCGGTCGACCGCGAGCGCCAGCCGCGCGCGGTGACCTCGCACGGGTGCTTCTGATGCGTCGCCTCGCCGGCCTCGCCACCACCGTCTTCGCCATCACGCTGCCGGTCGCGTGCGGCGGCAGCAGCAAGCCGGCCGCGCGCGCCCCCGCCAGTGGCGGCGTCGCCGCCAGCCGCCTCGATCTGGTGGTGCTGCTCGCGCGCGGGCCCATGGAGGGGCTGCTGGTGCCGCTGGCCTGCTACGACGCCAAGGTCGCCACGCTGTGGACCGGCGACGGCTGTCTGTCGCGCATCCCCACCGGCGCCGCCATCGGCCTGCTCGAGGTCCCGGTGCAGGCGCGCGCCAGCGCCGAGCATGTCGCGCTGGCGACCTGCAACCGCCCCGAGGGCATGACCAGCATCCAGGCCCTCAGCGTGGCCGGGGACATTGATCGCGGCGCGGTCGCGCTGTGGCCCGCGGGCGCCCCGGTCGCGCAGCGCGCCTCCGCCGATCCCGAGTGGGAGACCAGCAGCGCCGAGGACGAGGCCCTGGTCGGCGCGGTCGCGACCCTCGATGCCTCGGTACAGGGCGAGATGATCATCCAGCAGGCGCTGCGCAGCGATCTCGACGGCGATGGCCGGCCCGAGCGCCTCTATGTCGTCGCGGTGGACGACGACAGCGCCGACATCCCGCGCCGCTTCAGCGGCGTCCTCATCGACTGGGGCCAGGGCCCCAAGGTGGTGCTGTCACGCGCCGCCACCCCGGGCGAGGAGCACGCCGTGCGCGCCCTGGCCGATCTCGATCACGACGGCCGGCGTGAGCTGGTCATCGACGAGCGCTGGAACGACGGCTATGACCTCGGACTGTGGCGGGTGACCGAGGCGCGCGCGCTGGAGCGCATGGCCGGAATCGACTGCGACCGCTAGCCGTTTTCAGGGAGACCACATGAAAAAGACGACGATCGTGATCATGGCCGCACTCGCGCTGGGTGCGGCCGGGTGCAAGAAGAAGAAGAAGCCGGCCCCCAGCCCGAGCCCCAGCGCCTCGGCCTCGCCCGGCGCGGGCGCGTCGCCGACCCCGACGGCGTCACCCAGCCCGAGCGCTCCGGCCACGCCCACCGCCACCGGGCCGCAGGTCGTCCTGGTCGACGGCGGCGCAGGGCTGGTCCAGCTCGGCTGCTGGGATCCGGCGACCAAGAACATCGTCGATGACCCGCTGTGTCTGAAGGAAGCGCCCGACGTGGTCGAGCTGCTCACCCTGGACGGCAAGACGGTGACCACGGACAAGAAGGAGGAGGTCGTCTTCTGCGAGATCGAGGGCGAGGCGCCCGACAAGAACTGGGGCTTCACGCTGCCCGAGAGCGTGCCGCCCACCGACACCACCGCGGTCATGCTGTACCCCAAGAACTCGTCGGCCAAGATCATCCCCGGCGCCGGCGACACCGCCGCCACCCCCGAGCAGGTCAAGGCCGGGGTCGCCGCGCTGACCGTCAGCATGACCGGCGACAAGAAGGGGGACAAGCCGCCCAAGCTCAGCGAGGGCGAGGTGCTGATGGCGCCGCCGGTCGACCTCGACGGCGACGGCAAGCCCGAGCTCCTGTTCCAGGTCCAGGCCGAGAAGCCCGGCGCCGACCCCGAGATGCCGACCCAGGTCGCAGGCGTCTACGCCGATTTCGGCGACGGCAAGCTGGTCGAGCTGTTCACCGAGGTCGGCACCCCGTCGGGCGGCGTCGAGATCGAGGCCGTGCTCGACCTCGGCGCCGACGGCCGCCACGAGCTGGTCATGCAGGGGCACTGGAACGGCGGCCTGCGCCAGAGCATCATCTCGGTCGGCGCCGATCGCAAGGTGCTGAGCATCGGCTCGGTCGGCTGCGACAGCTGACCCCGCGTCCCGCCCGCAATCAACCCCCGTCCTGACCACGGTCAAGTCCGCGCTGGCCCACCCCTCCAGGATCGCGCCATGTCAGGTCGCGCGATCCTGGTCCTGGCGACGTTGCTGCTGGGCAGCGCGCCGGGCTGCTTCCGTCGCGGCCCGTGCGCGCGCGACGCCGAGTGTGCCGGCGACGGGGTGTGCTACCCCGACGGCCAGTGCCTCGAGCGCGACGTCGCGCGCCGCGCCGGCGCCGTGGTCGGCGACCAGTGCACGAACGACGATCGCGGCTGCGTCGCCCCCGGCTACTGCGTCACCGGCTTCTGCGTCAACCAGCCCGAGGTCGACGCCGCGGTGGCGGACGCCGACGCCGCCAGCGCCGACGCCGGCCCGGATCGCCCACCCCGGTTCGACGGCGTGCTCGGGGTGGCGCCCGACGACGACGGCACCCTGCTGCTGTGGTGGGAGGCGCCGTCGGACGACCGCACCCCCGAGGCCGAGCTCGAGCTCCTGATCTACCGCGGCCAGAGCCCCGGCTTCGCCACGCCGGCGACGCCGCACGCCGTCACGCTGGGCACCCAGTACCGCGACCTCGGCCTGCAGAACGGCAAGACCTACTACTACCGCGTCCATGCGCGCGACTCCGCGGGGCAGACCGACCAGAACCCCGCCGAGCTGTCGGGCACCGCCGAGGCGCCGCCCGTGATCGCCCCCGGCGTCCCCTACGCCACGGTGCAGGCCATCTTCGAGGCGCGCTGCGTGCACTGTCACGGCGGCACCGCCAACCTGCACCTCGAGACCCTGGAGGGCGTCCTCAAGGGCGGCACCCACGGTGTCATCGTGGAGCCGTGCCAGCCCGACAGCTCGAGCCTGCTCGGCAAGCTGTCGAGCCAGCCCCCGTTCGGCGCCCGCATGCCGCGCGACGGTCCGCCCTACCTTCCGCTCGCCGATCGCGCCACCCTGCGGCGCTGGATCGCCGACGGCGCCGCCGCGACGCCGACCCCCGGGCTGTGCCCCTGAGCGCGAGGCCGGCGGTCCACGGCTGCCGAGGTTCGCTGGCTTGGCTGGGCCTCAGTCGATGGTCAGCGCGACCGACCCGGTCACCGCCCCGTTCAGCGTGATCCACGCGGCGCGCCCCGCGCTGTCGACGGTCGCGAAGTAGTCGTCGCCGGCGACCAGGGTGCGGGCGCCCTGCTTGACCACGACCGCGCTGCCCGCGAAGTCGAGCACGCGCAGGATCGGCGCCGTCAGCGCCACCGGCGCGTCCAGCGTTACCGTCGCGCCACCGCCCGCGGCCGCGCGCACCGTCCACACCCCGTAGGCGGGATCGTACCCCGGCAGCTCCCAGGTCACCGCGTCGGTGCGCCCGACCCCGCCCGGCCCCGTCGTCACCACGGTGCCGCGCGTCGTCGTGAGGCGCGCCCGCGCCGCCGCGGCCATCATCGCCAGCTCGGCGTCGACCGCGCTGGGCGCGTGCTGACCCAGCACCATCGACACCGCATAGCTGGTGCGCGGCCAGCCCGACAGCGTCTTGCCGAACGCCGTCACCGAGCGCTGCCCGACCATGCCGAAGTTGGAACCCCACGCCAGCCGCCGCGAGGTGGTCACGAAGGGCAGCTCGTACTGGTTGAGCTGGTAGGGCCACAGCCAGTCCTGCGGCATGACCTGGCCGGCGGGGCGGCAGCCGGTGCCGGGGTTCGCGCTGGTCTTGTTCCAGCACGCGTCCAGCTGCCCGGCGCCATAGTCACCGCCCGCCACCTTGAGGCTCCAGGGCAGCAGCGCGACCGCGCCCATCTCGGCGTTGCCGCGCTGCGACCACTCCAGGACGTGCGGGATCTCGTTGGGCAGGTCGTAGCGCCACGGCGTCTGCGGCGTCACCGACCCGGTGCCCGTGGTGCGGAACATCAGCTTGTCACCCCAGCCGACGCCCTCGACCTCGTCGTCACCGGTGCCGGTGGCACCCACGCCGTCCCAGTCGAGATCCCCGTACGGCGACCGGCTGTCGGCGTTGACCACGTCGGCACCCGCCGCCATGGTGTCCAGGGTGATGCTGAAGATCGGGTGCGAGCGTCCGGTGGCGAGCAGCCAGTGGATGGTCACGTCGACCGGCCCGCCCGCCATCAGGCGCAGCTTCTCCTGGTAGATCGCGTGGTGCGGCCCGGCCAGCACGTCGGTCAGCGTGGGCGTCGCCCCGCGCGAGGTCGCCGCGGTGTTGCCGTAGTGCATGACGACATAGCCCCAGCCGTTCCAGCCGTTCGACCCGGTGCCGGTGACCACGCGCTGCTGCCCGCCCACCGGGTAGGTGACCTGGCGCAGATAGCCGCCGGTGCGCGCGAAGGCGGCGCTGCGGCGCTGACAGTCGCCATCCGACCACGCGAAGCGATCGCTGGGCGTGGTCGCCACCGTGGCCTGGTCGCGCACGATGGGCGTGCACCCGCGCGGCCCTGGACCGGGCCCACCGCCGCCATCGCCACCCGGCGCCCCGTCGCTCGCCAGCGCGCCGTCGTCCCCTGGCAGCCCGGCCTCGCTGCCGCCGCCGCCGCCGTCCCCGTCACCGTCCCCGTCACCGCGACCGTCACCGCCGCAGCCGGTGGCCAGCCAGCCCGAGGTCGCTACCACCAGCAGCCAGGCGACGCGCATGGCCATCAGCCTACCAGCGTCCGCAGCCGCCGGAGCTGCCAGCGCCGCTCGCGCAGCACCGCCGCCTCGACCTCGCGCCCACCTGCCAGCAGGGCCGCGTCACGCACCACGGTGGCGGCATAGAGCGCCGCCGCCACGGCGTGGCCCCTGGCGTGCGCCGTCGCCACCGCCTGGCCCGCCGCCCGCGCCGCCGAGCGCGCGACGTCGTCGTGCGCCACCGCCCGCGCCGCGGCGTGCGCGTCCAGCGCCGCCGCCCGGATCACCGCCATGCTGAAGACGCCGGTGCGCAGCCAGGTCCGCCCCGCCGCGATGGCCCGCCGCGGCCGCTCGTCGTCGGGGCAGGCCGCCTCGAAGCGCGCCAGCACCCGCCGGGCGCAGTCACACGCCCAGCGGGTCAGCGTCTTCTTGTCTTGCTTGTCGGCGAGGGCGGCGATCTCGGCGTCGAGCGCGCTCCTGGCCAGGACTGGCTTGCGTGGCAGCGGGCTAGCCGATCGAGCCTTCCCAGACGCGGTACGAGATCACGACCTCGTCGCCCATCATGGGTCGGAAGGTGGTGCCGAAGAAGATGATCGACCGCGACCCGGCGTCGTAGTCGAAGCCGTTCATGCGCGAGCGCGGGACCTCCATGCCGCGCACCTTGACCTTGATGGTGCTGGTGATGGGCGAGCGGGTCAGCATGAACTGGCTGGTCGCGCCGGCCACCGCGAGCACGATCTTGGCCACCGCGGCGTCGACCTCGGCCTGCAGCGCGGTCGCGATCGGGATGACCGCGCCGCCGTTGCCCTCGATCACGCAGCGCGGCAGGTCGGTCACCGCCAGCGCGGTGCACGCGGTCGCGTTGACCGGGACCAGGCCGAAGGTCAGGATCTGGTTGCGCTGGAAGTACCCGATGATGTTGGCCAGCGACGTCGCGTTGTACACGGTGCCCCAGGGCATCATGTTGTCGGGCGCGTTGGTCATGTCGAAGTAGCGCGTGAAGTCGTTGGAGCCCGGCTCGTCGGTGACGTGGAAGGTGACGACCTTGGCGCCGGTGCGGAACTTGCGGTCCATGTTGGGGCTGGCGGCGTTGCGCTTGAGGATGTCGTGCGCCAGCACGGCGGCCGCGGTCGGCTCCTCCTGGCCACCCGAGAAGGGGTACGGGTTGAAGGTCTCGCCGGGCGACTGCGGGCACGGCATGTTGAGCGAGGTCGAGGTCACCTGCTCGCACAGCTTGCGCGGGCCGGCGGCGTCGCCACCCGAGATGAAGGTGAGGCCGGGGTTGTCGATGTTCAGCGTGGTCGAGCCGGCCTGGATCACGGCGACGCGGAAGTCGACGCCCGCGGCCTGCATCTGGGTGAAGAAGCGGGTGGCGGCGTTGGCCAGGCGCAGCTGGTCGTCGCCCATCGAGCCCGAGGTGTCGACCGTCCACAGGAAGTCGGCCACCGCCGACTGGGTGGCGCGGAAGACGTTGCAGCCGACGCCGAGGCCCTTGCCCGACTCGGCGATCCCGGTGGTGTTGATGAGGTCCGACGACCGGATCGAGGTCTTCTTGGCGGTGTCGTTGAAGTCCGCCGCCAGCGAGACCACGATGGCGACGTCGGTGCGCCCCATGGCCGGGCCGTTGGCGCGACGCACGGTGGTCAGCTCGACGATGAACTCGCTGCCGGCGCCGATGGCGGCCCCGGCGGGCGCGGCGACGCCCGAGAACGGCATCACGGTGGCGTCACGCAGCGCGCTGGCGCTGGTGGCGCGCGCGACGCGGTAGGTCGACGTGCGCGCGGGCTGCATCTCGTGCGTCATCGAGACCTGGCCGACCAGGACCGCGGTGGTGCCGGTGCCCAGCGCCGCGGTGAGCAGCCCCTCGATCCGCGTCGCCTCGGCGACCGAGTCGGCGCCCACGCTGAGCACCGAGTACACCGCGCCGGCGGCGTTGGTCGCGGCGTCGTCGAGCACCACACCGGTGCCGTTGCCGCCCATCACCGGCGTGCCGGTGCCCCAGGCCGGATCGTGCCCGACCTGCGTGCTGCCGCCCTGCAGGCTGACCTGGGTGACGGTGGCCAGGCCGCTGGGCCGACAGATGTCGAGGCCGCCCATGCCGTCCGTGACCCCGTCACCGTCGGTGTCGGTCAGGCGCGGATCGGTCTCGCCGGTGGCGGTGTCGATCATGCCGTCGAGCAGCCGGTCCTCCTGACCGTCGGGCACGCCGTCACCGTCGGAGTCGGCCACCAGCGGGTCGAGCCCCTTGCAGGTGCCGCCGCTGCACTCGCTGTCCATGGTGCACGCCATCGGCGGGCGCATCTGGGTGCCGCCCGCGGCGGCGACGCAGATCTTGCCGTACATGCGCTCGCGTCCGTCGGACGCGCCGTCGCCGTCGGTGTCGAACTTGGCGGGATCGAGGCCGAGCATGCACTCGGTCGCGTTGTCGATGCCGTCACCGTCGGTGTCAACGCCGGCCGCGCAGCCCACGCTGCTTCCGTCGGCGCCGGTGCCGCCGTCGCCGGTGCCGGTGCCGCTGCCGTCGGGACCGCAGCCGCCCGCGGCCACCGCGATCCCCGCCACGAATACCAAGCCAATCCAGGAGCGCTTCATGAACATCGGGTAGGACTCCTTTGATCGCTGGTCCGCGTACACTCGCCAGGCCAGGCACGTAAGGGTGCAACCCATGGTATCACCGGCGACCTGGTGGTTGGGAACTGGGACTCCGGGCTTCAGCGCTCGGGTCGAATGTCCCCAGCGCGAACCCGGGTGCATGTAGGTGCGACACCGCACTCCTGGTGCCAGGCCGCGCACGACCCATGGGTGGCAGAGGTCGAACCGCCGCCAGCGCGCCACGAGCCTTCGAGGCCGTGTGGTAGACTACCGAAGCGTGTCTCTCGACCCGTCCAACGCGGCCCCAATGCTGGTCCCCGGGATGCAACTCGGGAAGTACCAGCTCCTCAAGCGGCTCGCCGTGGGCGGCATGGCGGAGATCTATCTGGCCCGCGCCAGCGGCATCGAGGGCTTCGAGAAGTACGTGGTTCTCAAGCGGATCCTGCCGCAGCATGCGGCCAACGACGACTTCATCCGCATGTTCCTCGACGAGGCGCGGCTGGCCGCCACGCTGCACCACCAGAACATCGCGCAGACCTACGACATCGGCACCGATGGTGGCAGCTACTTCTTCACCATGGAGTACGTCCATGGCGAGGACATGCGCAACATCCTCAAGACCTGCGCGCGCACCCGCAAGGGGCTGCCGCTGGATCACTCGATCACGATGGTGCTGGGCACCGCGGCGGGCCTGCACAACGCGCACGAGAAGCTGGCGCCCAACGGCACCCCGCTCAACATCGTGCACCGCGATGTGTCCCCGTCGAACGTGCTGGTCACGTACGACGGCGCGGTCAAGGTGGTCGACTTCGGCATCGCAAAAGCGGCCACCCATCGCGCCGAGTCGCGGGTCGGGTCGCTCAAGGGCAAGATCGCGTACATGTCGCCCGAGCAGTGCCGCGGCGAGAAGCTCGACCGCCGCAGCGACGTCTTCGCCATCGGCATCCTGCTTTATGAGCTGACAACGGGAACCCGCCTGTTCAAGGGCGAAAACGAGTTCGCCATCCTGTCCCAGATCGTCAATAGCGACGTGCCGCCGCCGTCGACCCGGCGCCAGGGCTACCCCGAGGGGCTGGAGTCGATCGTGATGCGCGCGCTCAAGCGCAACCGCGACGAGCGCTACGGCAGCGCGCAGGAGCTGCAGCTCGAGCTCGAGGGCTTCGCGCGCGATCAGCGCCTGGTGGTGTCGTCGGTCGCGCTGTCGGCCTTCATGACCGAGCTGTTCGGCAAGAAGCCCGAGCCGTGGCGCGATCTGGTGGTGCAGGCGCAGCAGAACTCGGGCTCGGTGTCGCGGCCGCGCTCGGAGCCGTCGTCGGACGAGCTGCCCTCGCCGGCGCCCGCGCTGCGCGTGACCGGCGCGGTCGAGGCGCTGACCAAGATCGATGGCAGTCGCCCGGTGGGTGCACCTGGCGACGGCTCGCTGAGCGGCATCCTGATGGGCGAGTCGGCGGTGTCGGCGCGGCCGCGTCGGCGCGGGCTGACCGGCGTGCTGGTGGCTGGCGGGGTCGCGGTGGCGGTGGTGGCGACCGCGCTGCTGGTGCGCGGGCGCGGCAGCAAGGGTGATGGCGGCGAGCGCCCGGCCACGCCGGTCAAGCCGTCGGTGTCGGCGCCCGGTGTGCTGCCGCTGCCGAGCGGGGTGCCGTCGCCGTCGCCGGCGGTGGTCGCGGCCGCCGCGGACGCCGGGGCGGGGCCGCTGGTGTCGGCGTCACCGTCACCGTCACCGTCGGTGTCACCATCACAATCGCCGTCGCCGTCCGCCGCCGGCCCCGCCGTGGCGGCGATCAAGAAGCCGGTGGGCAAGAAGCCGGTGGGCAAGAAGCCCGACGGCAAGAAGCCTTATGATCCGAACTCTGCCGAACCACCCCCCTAGAGGTGACGCGTGAAGAGGCTCTCGCAGGTGATGCTGGTGATGGCGCTGGTGCTGGGCTGGAGTGGGCGGGCGCGGGCCGAGGCGCCGCTGCGCCCCGAGGTGCAGAAGATCTACGACGAGGCCACCGCGCTGTTCAACCAGGAGCAGTACCAGCTGGCCATCGACAAGTTCCGCGCCGCGTTCGCCCTGCAGGCCAACCCCAAGATCCTGTACTCGTGGGCGCAGTCGACGCGCCTTCTGGGTGACTGCGGCGAGGCCATCAACCTGTACCGGCGCTACCTGGCCACGCTGCCCTCCGAGGGCGGCGCCAACGCCGCGCGCGGCCACATCGCGACCTGCCAGAGCATCCTCGGCTCGGGCGGCCCGACGCCGTCACCGTCGGCCTCGCCGCAGCCGTCCCCGTCACCTTCACCGCTGGCGTCGCCGCAGCCGTCTGCCAGCCCCGAGCCGTCGGCCAGCCCGGAGCCGTCGCCCTCGGACGCCCCGCTGCCGGCGCGGCGGGTCATCCCGGCGCGGCACTGGTACCAGGACATCCTGGGTGACGCCCTGGTCGGCGTCGGCGCGGTCGGCCTCGGCGTCGGCATCGTCTACTTCATGAAGTCGGGCACCAGCGAGGACGACGCCAAGGACGCCATGACCTACGGCGACTACTCCGACAAGATCGACCAGGCCAAGTCGGAGCGCACCATCGCCATCACCTCGCTGGCGCTGGGCGGCGCGCTGGCCGCGTATGGCGTGGTGCGCTGGATGACCTACGGGCGCCCCGAGCGTGCGCTGGATGATGCCAGCACGCGCCGCAAGACCGGCACCAAGGTCGGCCTGTTCGGGCTGCCCGCGGGTGGCGGCCTGGTCGTTGACGGCCACTTCTAGCTGCTCTCGATGACGCCATGAGCTCGCTGGCCGAGCTTCTGCCGCGCGCCGGCGAGGCGCTGACCCCTGACGACTTCCTGGCCCGCTTCATGGGCTGGGTGGCCGCCTCGGGGCGCACCCTGTATCCGGCCCAGGAGGAGGCGCTGCTCGAGCTGGCCTCGGGCAAGCACGTGCTCCTGAACACGCCCACCGGGTCGGGCAAGTCGCTGGTGGCCGAGGCGCTGCACTTCAAGGCGCTGGCCGAGGGCAAGACGTCCTACTACACGTGCCCGATCAAGGCGCTGGTCAACGAGAAGTTCTTCGCCCTGGCGCGCGCCTTCGGGGCCGAGCGCGTGGGCATGATGACCGGCGACGCCAGCATCAACCGCACCGCGCCCATCATCTGCTGCACCGCCGAGGTGCTGGCCAACCTGTGTCTGCGCGAGGCCTCACCAGCGGTCGACGTGGTGGTGATGGACGAGTTCCACTACTACGGAGACCGCGAGCGCGGGGTGGCCTGGCAGATCCCGCTGCTGACGCTGCCGCGCGCGACCTTCCTCCTGATGTCGGCCACCCTGGGCGACGTCAGCGGGATCGCCGACGCGCTGGCGCGGGACACCGGGCGCGAGGTCGCCATGGTGCGCGGCACCGTGCGCCCGGTGCCGCTCGACGCCGAGTATCGCGAGACGCCGCTGCACGAGACCCTGGCCGACCTGCTCGACAAGCAGCGCTACCCGGTCTACCTGGTCAACTTCACGCAGCGCGCCGCCGCCGAGCAGGCGCAGAACCTGATGAGCGTGCAGCTGTCCTCGAAGGAGGACAAGGAGGCCCTGCGCGCGCAGCTCGAGGGCGTGCGCTGGCAGAGCCCGTACGGCAAGGAGGTGCAGAAGTTCTTGAAGCACGGCATCGGCCTGCACCACGCGGGCCTCTTGCCCAAGTACCGGCTGACGGTGGAGAAGCTGGCGCAGAGCGGGCTGCTCAAGGTCATCTCGGGCACCGACACCCTGGGCATGGGCGTCAACATCCCGATCCGCACCGTGCTGTTCACCCAGCTGTGCAAGTACGACGGCGAGAAGACCGCGGTGCTGTCGGTGCGCGACTTCCAGCAGATCGCCGGGCGCGCCGGGCGCAAGGGCTTCGACGATCGCGGCTGGGTGGTGGCCCAGGCGCCCGAGCACATGGTCGAGAACCTGCGTCTCAGCGAGAAGGCCGCCGCCGGCAAGAAGGTGGTCAAGCGGCAGCCCCCGACCAAGGGCTATGCGCACTGGGACAGGCAGACCTTCGAGCGTCTGCTGACCAAGCAGCCCGAGGCGCTGGAGCCGCGCTTCGAGGTCAGCCACGGCATGCTGCTGGCGATGCTGCAGGGCCAGGAAGAGGGGACGCCCGGCGCGCGCGGCGGCGGCTATCGGCGCCTCATCGAGCTGATCGCGCGGGTCCACACCGGTGATCGCGGGCGGCGGGCGCACCGGCGCGCGGCGGCGCGCTGCTTTCGCACCCTGCGCGCGGCGGGTCTGCTCCGGCTGACCGCGCGCAAGCTGGCGCTGGGCGCCGACGTCGTGGTCGACGAGGATCTGCAGCGCGACTTCTCGCTGCACCAGACGCTGTCGCTGTACCTGCTGGCGGCGGCGCGCTCGCTGGATCCCACCAGCGAGAGCTATGCGCTCGACATGCTGACGCTGGTCGAGGCCATCTGTGAAGATCCCAACGTGGTCCTGTATGCGCAGCTCGACAAGCTCAAGGGCGAGAAGGTGGCCGCGCTGAAGGCCGCCGGCGTCGAGTACGAGCAGCGCATGGAGGAGCTCGACAAGCTGGAGTGGCCCAAGCCCAACAAGGACTGGATCTACGACACCTTCAACGAGTTCTCGCGCAAGCACCCCTGGGTCGGGCAGGAGAACATCCGGCCCAAGTCGGTGGCCCGCGACATCTACGAGCGCTACGCGACCTTCGACGAATATGTGCGTGAATATGGCCTCGAGCGCAGCGAGGGGGTGCTCCTGCGCTACCTCAGCGAGGCGCTGAAGACGCTGGTGCAGTCGGTGCCCGAGACGCTGCGCAGCGAGGCGCTGGAGGACGTCATCACGCACCTGTGGAACCTCTTGCGCAAGGTCGACTCCAGCCTGCTCGACGAGTGGCTGGCGCTGCGCGATCCGCTGGCGCTGCGCGCGCAGCCGCGCGAGGCCGCGGCGCTGGACGCCCCGCGCGACGTCGCCGACGACCCGCGCGCGCTGGCGGCGCGGCTGCGCGGCGAGCTGCACCTCCTGCTGGGCGCGGTGGCGACGCGGCGCAGGGACGACGCCCGCGCCGCGGTGTGGGATACCGACGGGGTGTGGGCCGACCCCGCGCTGGCCGAGGCCATGGCGCCGGTGTTCGCCGAGGCCGAGGCGGTGGTGCTGACGCCGGCCGCGCGCCGCCCGCAGTTCACCCACCTCGCGCGGGTGACCGACCGCAAGTGGCGCGCCTACCAGAAGCTGGTCCTGAAGCGCCGCGTGGCGGCCGACGCCGCCGCGGCCGAGGTCGCCGACGCCGACTCCGACGACACTGCGGGGCAGCATGACGAGTGGGCGCTGCACTGCGTGGTCGAGCTCGGCCCGCGCGGCACCCCGGCGCCCGACCGCCCGCTGATCCAGCTGGAGAGGATCGGCCCCTGACCATGAAGCCGCGCGGCCTCATCCTCATCGGCGCCTTCATCCTGATCTCCTCGGGGATCTTGTTCTGCGCCTACAAGATCAAGATGAAGCGCGACGCCAAGGGGGCGCGCGCGCTGGTGTCGGTCAAGGTCGGCGACGTCCAGGTCGTGATCGAACAGATCGACCACGAGACCCAGCGCCACAAGATCGTGGCCTACCGCCTGCGCGCGCTGGACGGCGCGGGCAAGCAGCTCGGGCTGCGCGATCTCGGCCAGTATTCGCCCAGCTGCGAGGTCGACGGCGCCAGGCTCCTGTGCACCTGGGACGGCAAGCGCCACGAGCTCGACCCGAGGACGCTGGCCGACCGCTGACAGGGCAGGGCGCGCGGCAGCAAGGCCGGGCGTGGCGCCGCGAGGGGGCGGGGCAGGCGCCGGCGTCGGTCCGGTGCAGTCCTGGCTTGCACCGTGGCAAGTAAGCACTTACTCTCTTGCGCATGGGGCAGCTGCGCCGCGCATCGGAGCTGAGGCAGGTCGAGCTGACCGACGCGGCGCTGCGTCTGGTCGCGACCAGGGGGATCGCGGCGCTCACCACCCGGAGCCTCGCGGCCGAGGTCGGCCTCTCCAGCGGCGCGATCTTCCGCCACTTCGCCTCGCTGGAGGCGCTGCTCGAGGCCGTGGTCGCCCGCGTCGAGGCGGTGCTGGAGTCGACCTATCCCGCCGCCGACCTGCCCCCCGTCGAGCGGCTGCGGCGGTTCGTGGTCGCGCGCAGCACCGCGGTGGGGAGCCAGCTCGGCATCCTCCGGCTGGTGCTCTCCGAGCAGTTCTTGCTGGCGCTGCCCAGGCGCGGCTCGGACCGCCTGACCGCCTGCGTGCAGCGGTCGCGCGCCTTCGTGCTGGCCTGCCTGCGCGAGGGGCAGCGCTCGGGCGAGCTGCGCGCGGAGCTCCCCGCCGAGACGCTGGCGCCCATCGTGATGGGCACGGTGCAGATGCTGGCGCTGTCCCCCCTGCGTGCTCGGCGGCGTGAGGCCGAGGCGCGCAGGGTGGTGGACAGCCTGTTCGCCCTCCTCGGTTCACCCGTGGTCGCTCGTTCATCGAGCAGGAAGAGATCGCCATGAGACACGCCGTGCTGCTCCCCACCATCGCCCTCGCCGCCGCCGTCGCCGGGGCGGCCGTCGCCGGCTGCGCGACCCCGCCCGCGGCGCGACACCCGGTCGCCAGCCTGGGCGCCCCCGCGGTGCGCACCGTGGAGCTGCCCGGGCCGCCCGGGACCGGTCAGCCGCGCGAGCAGCGGGTGCTGGTCGACGAGCCGGTCTTGAAGCTCGCCAGCATCGTGCTGCGAGGCGGCACCGTGCTGCCGCCCCACCACGCCGCGGTCCCGGTGACCATCATGGCGCTGCAGGGCAGCGGCACCGTCATCGCCGGCACCGAGCGGCTGCGCCTCGACGCCACCCACGCGGTGGTCCTGGCGGCCAACATCGAGCACGCCGTCGAGCCCGACAGCGGGACGGACCTCGTGCTGCTGGTCCACCACCTCGGCCGCGGCGAGGAGCACCACGGCGGCGAGGCACACCACAGCGGCGAGGAACACCACAAATGAAGGCCGGGAGCGACCTCGGCCTCGGCGCGACGCTGTCCGCGCCCCCGACAGGCTCGACGCTGGGCCGCTGGGCGCTCGGCGCGACAGCGGTCCTGTTCGGCGTCGCCACGCTGGTCGAGGGTGGCCACGTCCTCTTCGGCGGCGCCGCCGCCCGCGCGGAGGCCGGCAACATCGTCCCGTTCGTCCTGCTCTTCAACTTCGTCGCGGGCTTCGTCTATGTGGCCACCGGCCTCGTCGCGCTGCTCGGCCGCTGGTGGGCGACCTGGCTGGCCCGGGCGCTGGCGCTCACCACGCTGGGCGTCTTCGCCGCGTTCGGCGTCCACGTCCTCGCCGGCGGCGCCTTCGAGCCGCGCACGGTGATCGCCATGACCCTGCGCTCGACGTTCTGGGTCGCCCAGGCGCTGCTCCTGCCGCGCGTGCTCGGCCGGCGAATGCCCTGAACCAGCGCTGATCCTGGGGGCTGCGTGGGCTCGGGAAGCGGGTATTGTCCGCACATGTGGCGCGGGCTGGGTTGTCTGTGGCTGGTGGCGCTCTCGAGCGGCTGTTCCCGATCACGCGAGCGCGCGTCGTCGCCACCTCCGGGCGTCGCCAGCCCGCGACCCGCGCCGCCCTGCGCGCCGCCCGCGCGGTGCACCGTGATCGGCAAGCGGCTGATGGAGCAGCCGACGACGCCCGAGCTCGACGTCCAGGCCTTCATCTGGTTCGAGGCGGCCTGCGAGGGCGGCGATGCCGAGGGCTGCGCGATGCTCGCGCTGGCCTACAAGTACGGCAGGGGCACGGCCGAGGATCTGCCGCGCTCGCATGAGCTCTACGCCAAGTCGTGCAGCGCCGGCCACGCCCCGGGCTGCTTCAACCAGGGCCTGATGGAGAAGGTCGGCCTCGGCACGCCCCAGAGCTGGACGGCAGCCGAGGCCAGCTACCAGAAGGCCTGTGACGGCCACTTCGGCATGGCCTGTCGCGAGCTGGCCAAGGCCCACCAGACTGGCGAGGGCCTGCCCAAGGATCTCCCGCTGGCCGCGCAGTACCTGAAGGCCGCCTGCGCGAGCAAGGACGAGTACCCACTCCCCGGCGAGCTCAGCTGTGAGGAGCTCCGCACCCTGTGCAAGACCATCCAGGCACCCGCTTGCACCAGCCCATGAGGGCGAGACCCCGCCTGCGTCTGGCGGACAGGTGATCCGGCGCTCCTGCCCCATCCTGAGACATCCTGTACACTTCGCACCATGTGCGACGGGCGCGGTCCATGCTGAAGCACCTCAGGCTCCGCAACGTCGGCCCGGCGCCCGAGCTGGAGATGTCGCTCGCGCCGCGGCTCAACCTCGTCACCGGGGACAACGGGCTCGGCAAGACCTTCCTGCTCGACGTGGCCTGGTGGGCGTTGACGCGGACGTGGGCGAGGTATCCTGCGCTGCCTGCGCCGCCGCCAGCCGAGGCCGAGCTGTCGTATCAGTACGACGCCAAGACCAAGGCCTTCGAACACACCAGCAGGTTCGATCGAGCCACCGAGCGCTGGTCGATGAAGCACGGCCGGCCGCCGAACCCTGGGCTCGTCCTGTACGCCCAGGTCGACGGCGGCTTCTCGGTCTGGGATCCCGCCCGCAACTACTGGAAGGACGACGAGCCGGAGCGCCCGGCCTCCTATCTCTTTTCGGCCGCACAGGTCTGGGATGGCAACGACCTCTGCGAGGGACTCATCCGCGACTGGGCCTCATGGCAGCGCGAGAACGGTTCCACGTTCGCACAGCTGAAGGCGGTCCTGCGCACGCTGTCGCCGTCGCTCTCGGACGCACTGGTGCCCGGCGAGCTCCGCAAGCTCTCGCTCGATGACCCCAAGCGCTACCCGACCCTGAGGATGCCGTATGGCGAGGAGGTCGCGGTCATCCACGCCTCGGCTGGAATGCGGCGCGTGATCGCCCTGGCCTATCTGCTGGTCTGGACCTGGCAGGAACACGTCGCCGCCTGCCAGCTGCGCGGAGACACTCCCGCGCGCGAGATCATCTTCCTCATCGACGAGATCGAGGCTCACCTGCACCCCCAGTGGCAGCGCCGCGTCGTCCCGGCGCTGCTCGAGGTCATGAGCGTGCTGACCGGGCAGCACGCGGCCGCGGTGCAGCTCCTGGCGGCGACACACTCTCCGCTGGTGCTCGCCTCCATCGAGCCCCACTTCAAGCAGGACGAAGATCGGGTCTTCCTCCTCGACATCGACCCCGCGACCAAGGTCGTTCAGCTGCATGAGCAGCCGTGGTCGATGCAGGGCGACGTCGTCAACTGGCTGGTCTCCGAGAGTTTCGGCCTGCACCAGGGTCGCTCGCTCGAGGCCGAGCAGGCCATCGAGGCGGCCGAGGCCTGGATGCGAGGCGAGCGAGCGGGGCTACCGAGCCAGCTGGCCACACAGGAGGCGATTCACGCCGAGCTGGTCCGGGTGCTCGCCGAGCACGACCCGTTCTGGCCGCGCTGGGTCGTCAGCAGCGAGAAGGCAGCCAAGGGGGCATGATCCACTTCGATCGGGTTCCGGAGCCGGCTGGGTTCGCAGCAGAGGTCGAACGGCCAGGGGCCGACTGGCTCGCCGCGAATCCAGGGGCGGCGCGTCCGAGGTCGCTGTGGGGACCTTTCACAGGCGCGCTCGCCGAAGGGTTTCGTCACCTGTGCGGCTACAGCGCGATGTGGGTGCCATCGAGCGGCACGGTCGACCATTTCGTGAGCTGGAACGAGGACCGCTCGCTCGCCTACAGGTGGGCCAACTACCGTTTTGCTGCGTCGTGGCTGAACTCCAGCAAGCAGCGTCTGCGCGCCGAGCAGGTCCTCGATCCATTCGAGGTCGCTGATGGCTGGTTCGAGATCATCTTGCCCTCGCTGCAGCTGGTGGTCACCGACACCATCCCCGCCGCCGCGAGGGACCGCGCGGCCTTCGTGCTGAAGCGGCTGCACCTGGCTCACGACGAACGCATCATCCGGCAGCGTCGTGAGTGGTATCGCATGTACCAGGCCGGCGAGCTCACCCTCGGCGGCCTGGCGTTGAAGGCGCCGCTGATCGCCGCGGCGGTGCGCAAGCAGCTCGCGGTGAGGTGAGCTACTCGCGACGGTGTCCGCGTCGTCGGAGGTCGATTGTCGAAGGTCGGCGCGATCGGAGGCCGGTGCGGCAAGATTGCGTCCCGCGAGCTCGGATGATCTCGTCCACCGGGCACCGCCCGCTGGCGCTATCATCAGCGCGGCCATGGGGGGCGAGGTGCACGATGCGCTGGCGCGACAGGAGCGATCACGCCTGGGTGGCCATGCGGTCCTGACGGTGCTGGTGGGGAGGTCGGCCGCGACCAGGGCGGCGTGGCGCGATCCGCGCTGGACGGCGGGACGTCGCTCGCTGGTGGTCGAGAACGCAGGGGCCGATCCGCACGAGCTCGACCTGCTCCTGTGTGAGGCCATGCTGCCTGCCAGCGAGTGGCCGAGGCGGGTGGATGGCTACCTTCGGCGCGACCCTGGACGGACCCCGGGCTCCTGGGCGCACCTGCGCGCGCTCGGCCACGACGAGCTGGCGCTGGCGCTGGCGCAGCGCGGCGAGGACGAGCTGCTGGCGGCGGGGCTGCAGGCGGTGGCGACAGGGGAGGGCTCCGTGGCCAGGCTGCTTCGACGCTGCGGTGACGATGCGCCCCGGCTCTGGGAGCGCGTGCTGAGTCCCCTGCGCGGTGGTGACCCGCTGCCGGCGCTGGCGCTCGCGACCGCGCGACCCGAGCCACAGTGGTTGACCGCGGTGGCCCGCTGGGCCTCGAGCTGGTTGCAGCGCCTGCCCGGCCTGCCCCTCGGGATCCTGCTGCCCAGCTGGGACCGCGAGCTCGCACATGTCCCGCACCTGGAGGCGTTGCTGCGCGAAGGCGCCATCCAGGTCGACGAGCCGACCCGCGATTCGAGTAGTGGGGGCGCGGCCAGCGCGCCCAGCGATGCGGTCACACCCGACGGCGCGCGCAGCGCCGCCGAGCGCTTCCTCCATGGTTGCCTGGAGGCACGCGCCAGCACGCGGGGACGCTTCGTGCTCAACCAGCGTCTGCCGGCGACGGCCGCCGCTCCCGCCTGCGAGATCGACCTCGCGGCCAGCGACCTCCGGCTGGCCATCGAGCTCGATGGCTACCACCACTTTCGAGAGCCCGAGGACTACCGGCGTGACCGCCGCAAGGACCTGGCGCTGCAACGGCGCGGCTACTGGGTCCTGCGCTTCCTGTCGGACGACGTCGTGACCCACCTCGAGTTCATCCTCGAGACCATCGATGCGGCCATGGCCGCACGCCTGACTGAAGGAGCTCCCGACCGATGAGCCTGGGCCCGGACGAAGAACTGCCCCCGCTCGACGCGCTGGTGCTGGTGCGGCTCGCGGCCGCGCGCGCCAGCGTCGGCGCGGCGGTGCTCCGCGCAGCCCTGGCGCCGCTGGCTGCGCACCGCGGCAGCGCGGCCGCCCTCGATGACGACGTGGAGGCTGCCCTGCGGCGCCTCGTGGGTGCGGGGCTCGCGGAGCGTTCGGTGCGTGCGGCAGCCGCGACGGCGGCCGGGCGCAAGCGCGCCGAGGAGTGGCTGGGTCGGCGCCCGCGCGCGGCGACCTTTGCACGGGATGTCGCGGGGCGTCTGCTCGCTGGGGCGGCGGGCCCGCGGCCCAAGGACGCTGACGCCCTGCGTGCAGCGGTGCTGGCGCACGCGCACGGGCTGCCGGTCCAGGCTCCGGGCGCGGTCAGGCAGCTCCTGGCCCAGCGTGCGCTGGGCGTGAACGTGGAACGACCGCTGTCCCCGCGGCAGCTCCAGGGCGTGGCGCTGGCCCGGCTGACGGGCTCGGCGCGGCCTGGCGACGCCGAAGACGCGGTGCGACTGCTGGCGGCCCGCGCCGTGGGCGCCGCGCGGGTCGATGCCGCGGCGCTGTCGCGCGCGCTGGTGCAGCGCTGGCTCGATGGCCAGCCGCTGGCCAGCCACGCTGCTCCCGCCGGGACCGCGGCGCCGACCAGCCTGCAGGCGTTCGCGACGGCGACGCTCGAGACCGCGCGCGCCACACGGACCGGCCGCTTCGGTGACGATCTCGTCTTCGTCTCGCACGTGCACCGCGCTTTGCCCGAGCCGAGGCCGGCGCTCGACGCCTTCAAGTCCCGGGTGCTGGAGGCCCATCGCGCCGGCCTCCTGCAGCTCACGCGCGCCGACCTGCAGGGCGCCATGGCAGCCGAGGACGTGGCCAGCTCCGAGATCCGCCACCTGGGCGCCACCTTTCACCTGTTGAGGATCTGAGGAGGCTGGGATGGGTGTGGATGACGATGGGCGTCTGAAGGCCTTCACGTCGCTCGACGGCGACGACGTGTTCCACTCGGTCGAGCACTGGCAGGAGATCTATCGCGAGGATCCCTTCGACGTGGAGACGCTGTTCGCGCCCGCGCGCGAGGTCTTCCAGCGCCTGATGACGCGCGCGACCACGCCGCCGGGCCTGCCGTCCGGTCGGCTGCTGCTGGTGCTGGGTGAGTCCGGCGCTGGCAAGACGCACCTGGCGCGCGCCTTCCGCAACTATGTGCACGACAACCGGCTCGGCTTCGTCGGCTACATGCAGATGACGTCGCAGGTGTCGAACTACGGGCGCTACGTGCTGAGCAAGCTGGTCGACTCCCTCGATCAGCCCTACCGGGAGGGCCTGTCGTCGGGGGTCGTGCGCCTGTCCAAGGCGCTGGCGGGACGCGTCGGCGGGCCCGAGCTGGCGCGCGTGCGCGACGCCGAGACCCTCGAGCAGCGCGAGCTGGACGAGCTGGTCGGGGCGGCGGCCGACCGCGTGCTCGAGCTGCCAGGCTGCGACAAGCTCGATCTCAACCTGCTGCGCGCCATCCTCTATTTGCAGCGCGACGACGCCAAGCTGCACCGTCGGGTGCTCGACTATCTGCGCTGTCAGGAGCTGACCGAGACGGATCGGCGCTGGCTCGGCGGGATGCCGGCGCGGGCAGCGGACGAGGACCCCTTGCGAACCGCGCAGGCGCTGGGCCGGCTGCTGTGGCAGGTCGGGCAGCAGTCGCTGGTGCTGTGCGTCGATCAGCTCGAGGACAGCTTCAACTTCGACGAGGCCAACCAGCGCTTTCCGCGCGCCATCAACACCCTGGTGGCGCTGGCAGATCAGGTGCCCTCCTCGGTCATCGTGATCTTCTGCCTCGAGCAGTACTACACCGAGGTCAAGCGCCGCCTGACCCAGTCGATGCTGGACCGGCTGGAGAAGGATCCCGACACGCTGCGGTTGCCCGGGCTGCGCTCGCTCGACGAGGTGCGCGAACTGGTCGGTCGCCGCGTCCACCATCTGATGGAGCGCGCCGGGGTCGAGGTCGATCCCGCCGAGCCCTGCTACCCGATCCCGGAGGAGCGCCTGGCACGCTGGGCACAGCAGCGCACCCGCGACGTGCTGTCCTCGTGCAGCCGCTATCAGAACGAGGCCATTCGCCTGGGGCGACTGCCGGACTCGTCCTGGGAGCCTGACGGCTCGCGGCCGACCGAGGCGGCTCTGCCTGCGGCGGCGCCGGAGGCCCCGGTGGAGCTGCAACGGCTCTGGAACGACTTCAAGACCGAGTTTCGCGGTGAGCGCCCCGACAGCGACGACGAGGCCGGGCTGGCGGCCATCGTCGGCTGGGCCGTCGAGGCGTGCGGCGCCGAGCTGGAGAGCGGCCACAGCTTCAAGGCCCGGGTCCAGGGCAGCGAGCTCGAGGTCGACGTCGTGGACGGGTCGGGCGCCGTGACCGAGGCGCTGCTGGCGCGGGTCTGCAACAAGGCGGCCCAGGGCGTCGGGCTGGCCAACCAGGTCGACGCGCTGGCCAAGGCGGCGGTCAAGGCCAGGCGCAAGCCCGTCATCGTGCGCTCGGTCGACTACCCCAAGAGCGCTGGCTCGAAGGTGGCCAAGAAGATCGGCGAGCTGGTGGCTGGCGACGGCAAGCGCCTGAGCCTGCTGGACTCGGAGCTGCGCACCGTGCTGGCGTTGCGGGCGTTCGAGGCCCAGCACAAGGCGACGCCAGGGTTTCACGCCTGGCGCGCAGCCGACAACCCGCTGACCCAGCTCGCGCTGTTCGACGAGCTGCTAGGGTTGCAGCGGCTGGCGATGTTGCGCGTGGCGCCGGCGCCTGCAGCCGTGGCGAGCCCCGCCCCGGCCCCGCCTCCTGCTGCACGCCCGGCGCCGGCCGCGCCGGCGCCCGCGGCGCCTGGGCTGCCCGAGGCGCGACCGAGGGAGTTCGTGCTCGGCATGACCACTGGCGCGCGTCCGCTGGCGTTCTCGTTGCCGGCGGGGGAGTTCACCAAGCACAGCGCCTTCCTGGGCAGCACCGGTAGCGGCAAGACGACGCTGGCGCTGGCCGTGATTGAACAGGCGCTGATGGCAGGCATCCCGACGGTGATGATCGACCGCAAGGGTGACCTGGCCAGCTATGCCGCGGCGGCGACCTGGAGCCTGCCGGAGGCCGATCCGGAGCGCTCTGCTCGCAGGGCGGCCTTGCGTGCGGGGATCGACATCGCGCTGTACACCCCCGGGGCCGTCGAGGGCCGACCGGTGGGGATCTCGCTGCTGCCGCCGGGCACCGAGCATCTGTCGACCACGGATCGGGAGGACGAGGTCGCCTGGGCCACCGAGGCGGTGGCGGGCATGCTGGGCTACAAGGACGTCGGCGGCGGTCGCGATCGGCACTGCCGGGCCATCTTGCAGCAGGCCCTGCTCCTGCTCGCCGAACTTCCCGGGGGCGCGGGGCGCGGGCTCGAGGGGCTGATCCAGCTCCTGGGGGAGCACGACCCCGAGCTGGTCGGGCGGGTGGGCAAGCTCGACGCCAAGCTGTTCACGCGGATCGCCCAGGATCTCGACGCACACCGGCTGTCGACGGCGCGCCTGTTCGATCCAGCGAGCGAGCGGCTACACATCGACGATCTGCTGGCGCGTCAGCCCGGCGGGCGGCCCCGCCTCTCGATCGTCAGTACCAAGTTCCTGGGCGACAACGCCCGCGTGGTGTTCTGGCTGGCGCAGCTGCTCGCGCGCATCACGCGCTGGGCCAACCAGAACCCGTCGAGCACCCTGCAGGCGCTGCTGCTACTCGACGAGGCCGATCTGTACTTGCCCGCCACGACCCGGCCCGCCACCAAGCCGGTGATCGAGAACCTGCTGAAGCGCGCCCGCTCCAACGGGATCGGGATCATGCTCGCGACCCAGAGCCCTGGCGACCTCGACTACAAGTGCCGCGACAACCTGACCTCGTGGTTCGTCGGCCGCGTGACCCAGACCACCGCGCTCGCGAAGATGAAGCCGCTGCTCCAGGACTCGCCCCTCGACATGGACACCGCCCTGGCCAAGCGCAAGACCGGCGAGTTCTACCTCCTGCGCGGCGGCCCCCCCGTCGACCTGCGCGCCCGCCGCAGCGCCATCGACGCCCACCAGCTCAGCGAACCCGAGATCCTCGCCGCGGCGGCGGCGACGCGGGGGTAGCGCGGGCTGGTGCGCGGGCCGCGGCGGCGAAGGCGGCGCGATCGAGGGCGCGCTGATAGCCACGCAGCGCGCGGCGGATGCGCTGGTGGACGCTGTGCCCGTCTCCGCGCCCAGCGGCGACGGCCAGCAGCGTCTCGTCCGCAGCGGCGAGGAGGTCCCTGCCGGCAGGGTCGCGATCGGCCTCCATCGCGAGCGCCGTCCGCCGCGTGAGCAGGGCATCGAGCGCCAGGACGCGGTGCTCGACGTCCGCCAGCTCGCCGAGCCAGCTGGGGACCCCAAGCGCGAGGTCATGGGGGCGCTTGCAGGCCACGGACTTCATGTGCTCCATGCTGCCCACGCGGCCGCCGGGTGTCCAGGGCCGCCGTACGCTGGAGCGGGAGCGGCGGGGAGACCTACCTGCCTTCCGAGCACAAGGGTCAGGTGCCGCTTCAACGGGGCCGCCGCTCTGCAGCGGCGGAGTGTCCCTGGCGCGCAGGGACCTGCGCTTGTTGTTGAACACGAGGAATCGCAGAATTCTGGCGCGGGTGGAGCGCGGGGCCCGGCAGCGCGAGGGCGTGCTGCCGGGGGCTGGGATCAGGCGGCTTTCTTGGTGCGGCGGGATTTCTTGTCGGCC
>JADYYK010000233.1 GCA_020853705.1 Deltaproteobacteria bacterium | reverse complement strand
GCGGCGCGGACGACCTTGCTGGATCGCGATCCCGTCGGGCGGGTCACCACCGCCACGACCCCGGGGCCCCGGGTCACGCTGCTCGACCACGACGAGAACGGCAATGTCACCTCGATCACCCCGCCAGGGCGACCGGCGCATACGTTCGGGTACAGCCCGGTCAACTTCATGAGAACCGAGGTGGCGCCCGACCTCGGCAGCGGCCCGGCGGTCACGCAGAACACCTACAACCTCGACCGCCAGCTGACCCAGGTGACGCGCCCCGACGGCGCGCTGGTAAGCCTGTTCTATGACAGCGCGGGGCGCCTCGACCACGTCACGCGCCCCGAGGGCACCACCCAGTACGCCTATGATCCGGTGACCGGGCACCGCGTCTCCGAGACCGGCCCGGGCGGCTCGGTGGTCACCTATGCACATGACGGAGATCTGCTGACCAGCGCGACCTGGTCAGGCCCGGTCGCGGCGTCGGTGCAGTTCGGTTACGACAACTTCTTCCGGGTCACCAGCCGCATGGTGGGCGGCACCAGCGCCGTGACCGTGCACCATGACGACGACGGCCTGCTCGACATCGTCGGCGACATGACCCTGGCGCGGGATCCCCAGAATGGCCTCCTGACTGGCACCACGCTGGCCCAGGTGACCGAGACGATCTCGTACTCACCCTACGGCGAGCTGGCCAGCACCAGCGCGACGGCCGGCGCGACGCCGCTCCACGGCAGGATCTACACGCGCGACCCTCTGGGCCGGGTCAGCGACGTCCAGGAGACCGTGGCTGGCGTGACGGTGTCGTTCCACTACGACTACGACCCCGCCGGTCACCTCACCGACGTGACGCGCAACGGCGTGCTGACGCACCACTTCGTCTATGACGCCAACGGCAACCGGACCTCGCAGACCACGCCGTCGGGGTCCGCCACCGCGAGCTACGACGACCGCGACCGGCTGCTCGCGCTGGGCGGCACGGTGTACACGTACACAGCGAACGGCGAGATCGCGACCCGGAACGAGCCGATGATCGGCGTCACCGAGCTGCGCTACGACAGCCTGGGCAGGCTGGTCGGCGCGACGCTGCCTGACGCGCGGGTGATCGACTATGTGCTCGACCCTGCGGGACGGCGCATCGGCAAGAAGGTCAACGGCGTCCTGGTGCAGGGCTTCGTCTACGGCGAGCGCATCACGCCCGTCGCTGAACTGGACGGCGCCGGCAACGTGGTCGCGGTGTTCGTGTACTCGACCGGGCGGACCTCACCCGACTACATCATCAAGGGCGCCAACAGGTTCCGCGTGCTGGCCGACCACGTCGGCACGCCCCGCCTGATCGTGGACACCGCGACCGGCGCCGTGGTCGCGCAGATGGAGCACGACGTCTTCGGCAACGTGGTGGCTGACTCGAACCCGGGGTTCCAGCCGTTCGGCTTCGCGGGCGGCGTACTCGACCGCGACACCGGGTTGGTCCACATGGGCGCCCGCGAGTACGACCCGGCGTCGGGGAGGTTCACGTCGGTGGACCCGCTGTCGTTCGGCGGCGGGGACTCGAATCTGTATGCGTATGTTGGTGGTGACGCGGTGAACAAAGTGGACCCCACCGGGCTGTTCCTGGGAGGCGTTGAGATCGTCGCAAATCCATGGACGGCCTCTCTGTTGGTTGCTGCTCCAGGAATCGCAGCGGGAATTGCACTTGTCGCAGGCGCTATCGCCTTCTCTGACAGCCCCGTGGAGGCTCTCGATCCCCGAGTGGTTGCGGGCGTACTAGCGCCTCCTTTTGGGTCGGCCTTCGGCCACGCTGTCGGTGATGCACTGGCAACGATGCCAGGGCCAACCCGAGCTGGCCCCGTGGCCCCACCTGGGCCGACCGGACCAGCTGACTGGTGCGAAGACGACGAGGACCCAGAGAAGGAAAAGGAGTGCGACAAGGAAATTGCGGACGCGAAGGTTTTCTGCAGGGAGCAATTCGCGGCTGGTAAGATCAGAGGACGACAGAAGGGATTCAAGAACAAGTCCCGCGGGAAAGGCCGTACTGTTGGCGGGAACAACTGGGATGAGTGCATGGCTGGGCAGGTGTCTGAGCGGTGTCGAGGGAACCTCGTGTCATGGTGAAACAAAGGGTGAGTCACCTTCCGACGCTTGACCGTATGCGCGAAATGCTGAAGGCCGGGAAGTCAGCTGAACTCCTTGCCTCGGCAGATAGGCGCAGCGCTGCGAACCCTGATGATCCTTGGGCTCACAAGATGCGAGCGAAGACCTTCGAGTACCTGAAGCGCTACGACGAGGCCATAGAACATGTTCGCTGGCTGCTAGCGCACGAACCCGAATCGCTTCCCATGAACCACTTTTGGTTGGCGGATCTGTTGGCGACTGTTGGCGACTTTCCCAACGCAATTCTTCACTTTTCTGAAGTCATCGCCACCAAGGAGCCGTATTTCATCAACATCGCGCACTTCTTTCGGGCGGAGTGCCACCTACGTGTGAAGGAATACGCCAAGGCGATCGAAGACATCGAATCCGTTCCCGTCGGTCTCCCCTATTATCCCAGGCCACGCGAAATGGTGTTGGACGAGGCAATGAAGGGTTTGGCCAGCGACAAGAAGTGAAAACGCCGCGAGACCGTGACCCCCGGGCGCTGGGAGTACCCTTTGGTACTTCGGCTGCGTCGTCGATTCGAAGCCTGGGTACGGGTCGGGTCGATTGCGAATCCATTGCGCCGCCTTGCTCGCCTTCGACCGCGGCACGACCCGGTCAGTCGTCGTCGTCGTGCTGATCGTCGCCATCGTCGAGCGTCGTCTCACCGTCGGTCTTGGTGAGCAGGACGGGCTTGGTCCGAGCCAGCTTGGACAGGTGGGCGCACAGCGTCTCGGCGTGGGTGGTGATGACAAGTTGGGTGGTCTTGGAGGCGCGGTGCAGGAGCCCGGCGAGGGGCGCGAACAGGTCGGGGTGTAGGCTGGTCTCGGGTTCGTTGAGGACCAGGAAGGCGGGTGGCCGTGGGCTGAGCAGGGCGGCGACCAGGCACAGGTAGCGCAGCGTGCCGTCGGAGAGTTCGGCGGCTTGAAGCGGGCGTTCGACGCCGGGCATCCCCATGGTGACCTCGAAGCGCGCCTGCGTGTCGTACTTGATGACGAGCTGGGCGCCCGGAAAGGCCTGGTCGATGCACTGGTGCAGGGCGTCGGCGTCGCCGATCTCGAGGATGGTCTGTAGCGCGGCCGCGAGGTCGCGTCCGTCGTGGGCCAGGGCGCCGGTGCGCACGCCGACCTGCGGGGCGCGGATGGCGGCGGTCTCGTCGGTCGCGAAGTGGTGGTAGAAGCGCCACGCCATCAGGCGTGAGCGCAGAATGGAGAGCACCGGGAAGCGGTGCGGTTCGGACAGCTGCGACAGGATCGACTCGGACGCGTCGATCTGGAGCGGGAACGTGACGCGGACACCGTCGGCGTCGCGCAGCCAGGCCGAGGTGCCGGCGCGGTCGAGGAGCGGCACACGGTGGCGGCCGTCGATGGCGCGGACCTCTTCCTTCTTGACGTCGGGGTCGAGGCAGAACGCGGTCGGGTCCTCGGGGCTGGTGGGCACCAGGCCGCATTCGAGCAGGTAGTGGACCCCGTCGCCGGTGACCTCGATGGCCATGCGGCGCGGCCCGCGGGTGCGGGCGCCCGCCCACATCACCGAGGGCATGCCGCCCTCGCGCGCGAGCGTGGCCGCGAGGGTCCCGCTGGCGGCGGCCCACGTCAGGTACAGGGCACGGTAGATGTTGGTCTTTCCGGCACCGTTGGCGCCCGCGATGATGGTGACCCGGCCGAGGTCGAGCCTGAGCGAGCGGATCGACCGATAGCCCGAGATCTCGATCCTGTCGATAGCCATGCCGGGATTCTAGGCCAGCGGGAGTGCGCGATGGGGCGCTCGATGGCCGGGACCCTGCAGACCTGAATGGCCAGGCGGGCGATGCCCCGGCTCTTGCTGGCGGGCGTGGTCGTGCGGAGCGTGAGGTGCCAGAAGGCGAAGCGCGACGGGCGCAAGACCGCCAGGAGACCCGACCCAGGTTCGTTGGTCGCGACCGGCGCACTGGGCTGGAGCCAGTTCTGTTGGCACGCTGTTGCCACGAAGGGGCGGTCTCCGGCGGTCTGCAGCGGCACGCGACGGAGCGCACCGGGATGAAGCGCGTGGCAGAAGATCCCCGGGATTCTCTTGTGATCGGTTCCAAGGCCGCGTCACACCTGGGTTGGCATCCCGACGAACCCGCAGGTTCGACTCCTGCCACGCGCACTGCAAGCGACCGGATCCATTGATCGCGGCCCAGCGTCTCGTGTCAAATTTGGCGGACGCGACGGGTCGAGGTGAGCTTCGCACGGGTATCGGCTGGGTCAGCCTGGTGCACGAAGCTCGCGCAGCCGCGCGACAGACTGGACGAGACCGACTCGCTCCAGTGCCGACAGGACTTCGTCGATGGAGAGGGGCGGCTGCCTGGTTGCGCGCGACTGCTCATCGATCACCCGCAGCACTGTCGCCGGGTCGAGATCGACCAGGTTCAACACGAACTCGTCGGGATGCTCCGCCTTGACCCGGAACGGTGCCAGCGACTCCGCAGGAAAGTCTTTGATGTTGGTGGTCACGATGACTTCCGCACCGCATCGAATCGCGGCGGCGAGTACGTGCCGATCGGAGAGACGGGCAACTGCAAGCCCGGTATCAACGTCTCGTAGCCCGTGACGAGGCAACCGCGTACGGCGCAGTTCATCAGATCGCGCGTTCTCGCCAGGCGATCTGCCGAGAGGTCAGGCCGCTTCTCGAGGATGCTCCGAAAGCACTCGTCCAGGATCTCGTTGCTCCAGCGCCCTTGGAAGAGGTCGGTCATGGCCAGGCGAATGAGGAGGTCGCGCAGAGACTGCGGATAGAGCACGCATGCGTCATAGACGACGACAAAAGCCATTGCGCGTCAGTAGTCGAAGCCGAGCTTCTGCGCTTCCGCGGTGAGCTCGTCCGCGAGCTTCTTGCGCTCAGCGTCGTCTACCTGCTTGTACGCCATCAGGTCGCGGAAGAGCACGCGCCGCCTGGTACCCACCAAGCGGTGAGGGATCACCTTTTCATCGAGCAGCTTGACCAAATGTGGTCGCGAGACATTGAGGATCTCTGCTGCCTGCTGGGTCGTGAGCTCGGCGTGGACCGGAACCAGCGTGACCGCGTTTCCGTTCGCGAGCTCCGCGAGCAGACTGACGAAGAGCTCGAAGGCTTCCGACGGAACCGTGACCTCAGCCTGCCGCTCCCCCTGCGCACGCAGCTTCACAAACTTGCCGCGGACCCCTCGCTTGGAAAGGACGGGCGCGAGCGCGCGCGCTGCCAGAGCGGCGGCGGCCGAGAGCTTCTCGTTGGGTTCGGTGAAGTGGGTGGAGTCCATGAGATGACTATACGAAATAAACGAAACGAACGCAATGAGCACGGAGCGTCTTGGCAGCGGTGGTCCAGAGCTGACGATGGCCCAACCACGAGATGACTGGTGGGCTCGACAAGGGCGCTGGCGGCCCGGTCAGGTGGCCTTGACCAGTGCTCGCGAGGGCGCCTCCTCGATGGGGCGCCAGCCTCGCATGCGCAGCCAGAGGGCGGCGGCGTCGTGGTGGCGGGTCGCGATCGCGACCGTCAGGGTGTCGCCCTTGCGGGGCTGCGTGCGGGTCGTCACCGGCTGGAGCTCCTTGCCGCGCGTCAGCACGAGCGGCAACAGCTGCTCGTGCGGCAGTGACGCGAAGGGGCGCTCGCGACCGCTACCCTCGAGCTGCCAGCGGGTCAGCGCGCACGACTCGGCTTCGACCTGCGCCAGCCAGTAACCGATGGCGCTCTCGCCGGCGAACAGGACGTCGAAGTCGTGCTGCTCGGCCATCTCCGCCGTGACCCCGTGGTGCCGGCGCTCCAGCATGACCGCGAGCTCCGGGCCGCGGAGCTCCTCCGCGACCAGCCGGGCAAACAGGAAGTTCACGTGCTCGTTGGGGGTCATGGCCAGACACATGCGGACGTTGTCGACCCCCGCCTCGATCAGGCTCGGGGGCGACAGACCGTCGCCGTTGACCACCGGGAGCCCCTCGTTGCTGGCGAGCTGGCACAGGTCCTCACGGGTCTCGATCAGGGTGACGCGCTCACCGCCGGCGACCAGTGCCCGCGCCAGCAGGCGAGCCAGCGCGTTCGCGCCGAGCAGGAGGACCCCCTTGCGGGCAGGCAGACGCACGCCGAGCGCGCGCGCCACCAGGCCAGCGCTCAGCCCCTGCACCGTCACCGTCGCCGCGATCAAGGCGAACACGAGGGCGCGGAACTCGACGCCGCCGCTGATGCCATGGTCCGCGAGCTCGCTGGCGAACAGCGAGGACACCGCTGCGGCCACGATGCCGCGTGGGCCGATCCAGGCCAGGAGCAGCTTCTCGCGCATGGTGAGCTCGCTCTTGTGGGTGCTCACCAGGACGGCGAGGGGGCGGACGACGAACATCATGGTGCCCACCACCAGGAGGCCGGGCACGCCGAGGGCCTGGACGTCCGATATCCGGACGCTGGCGCTGAGCAGCACGAACAGGGTCGCGACCAGGAGATCGGTGAGCTGCTCCTCGAACTCGGCGATGTGGCCGAGCCCGCGGGTCGGGATGGTGCCGACCAGCAGCCCGGCCACGATGGCGGCGGTGAGGCCACTCTCGCTGACGATGGCGTTGCCGACCTGGAACGAGGCCACCGCGATGGCGACCGCGAGGACGTTCTCCAGCCCGGCCGGAATCAGCCGGCGGATGCGCAGCACCCCGACCAGGAAGAGGCCGGCCACACCGCCGACCAGCGCGCCGGTCCCGAAACGCAGCACGATGGTGAGGGCACCGCCCGCGATCGCGCGTCCGCTGTGGGCGACCACCAGCTCGAGCGCCGCCACCGCGCAGGTGGCGCCGATGGCGTCGCCGAAGATGCCCTCGGCGACCAGGATCTCTCCCAGGTGCGGCTGCAGGCGCAGGCGCCGCACCAGCGGGTTGATGACCGTGGGGCCGGTGACGACGACCAGGGTCCCGAAGACCACCGCCAGGCGCCACTCCCAGCGCAAGAAGACGATCACCGCGGCGGCCGACAGCACCGCGGTGACCAGCGCGCCCCGCGTGACCAGGCGCCGGATCGACAGCGCTTGCTGGCGCAGCCGGCCGAACCGCACCGAGAGGGCGCCCTCGAACAGGATGATGGAGACGGCGAAGCCGACGAAGGCGGGCAGGCCGGCGCCCAGCGCGCTGGGGCGCAGCACGTTGGCGCCGTCAGGGCCCAGGCCGATGCCGAGCATGAGCAGGATGACGATCCCCGGGACCCGCAGGTGGCGCGCGACCGCCTGCGCGATCACGCCGGCGAGCATGGCGAGCGCCACCGTCAGCGTCGGTAGCTCGAGGTTCATCCTGGCGCACCAGCACCAGCGCCAGCGCCGGTGCGCGTGATGGTCGGACCCTCCATGGAGGGAATTTGACCTGAAACGATCCCCCGAGGCCACCACGGATTGCGGGCGCGGCCGTGCTCAGGGCGGGCAGGGGCCGCCGTAGGTCCGGCGCGTGGTCGCGGTCGGGGGCGGGTTGGTGACGAAGCGGTCGATGAAGCCGTTGGCTTGCTGGACTGCGTCGGCGAGGTAGGCCTGGGCCACGGCGGTGGGTGCGCAGGGGATGCCGATGTAGAGCGAGCCGTCGGCGAGGCTCGACTCCAGCCAGTACTGCACGCCATAGGAGCCGAGGTTCGCGAGGTCGTAGGTCTGGTCGCAGCCGTAGGGGGAGGTCGGCAGCGGGAACGCCGGGCAGCCGTTGGTGTGGCCGGGGCCGGGGTCGGCGTGGCGGACCTCGTGGGCGATGAAGGCGAGCGAGCTCGACAGCCCGGGCCAGTCACGCTTGGAGTCGCGCGAGGACGCCGACTGGCGGGACATCGCGAAGAACAGCTTGCCGTCGAGCTGGTCGCAGCAATAGAGCTGGTTGGGCGCCGACTTGAGGTTGATGCCAGCCGCGCGCGTGTGCAGCCAGGGGTACAGCCCGAGCGGCGTCCAGGGCAGGAAGCCCTCGGTGCCCGGGCTCAGGTAGTAGGCGATGCGCAGCGCCTGCAGCACGTAGAGCTCGTCGGTGAGCTGCGCGAGCGGCACCGTCAGGTAGGGCTCGGTGCACGGCGGATCGCCCGTGATCGGCACGTCGTCGGCACGCAGCTGGAAGTCGGCGCGGATGGTGGCGTAGGCCGGGTCGTTGCCCGGGCAGCGCTCGAGGAAGCGGTAGACGTCGGCGATCCCCGTGGCCACGCCGTCGATGATCGTGAGCGCCACGCTGCCCGGCACGCCCTCGCTGGTCGCGGTGATCACGACGGGCCCGCCGGGCGCGAAGGCGTGCACCACCCCGCCCGCCGACACCGACATCCGGGCCGGAGCGCTGGAGCTCCACGCGATGGCGCGCCCGGTGAGCAGGGCTCCGCCGGCGTCGCGCAGCGTGGCCGTCAACGTCGCCTCCGCGCCGACCACCATCGGCGCCGACGGCGCCGTCACCGTCACCGTCGCGACCGGCGCCGCCGAAGCATCGAGCGCGACGGCCACGTCGGCGGCCGCGCCGTCGGCGGGCGCGGCGTCGCCAGCCGCACCGTCGCCAGCAGCGCCGTCCCGCGCCCCGGCGTCGCCCGTCGCGCCATCGGCCCCGAGCGCGCTGTCCGCGCCAGCACCACCATCCTTGGCGGGCGTGCCCTCACCTCCACCGCACCCCGCCAGCACGAGCGCCAGCCCGATCGCGACCAGCCTCATGCCTCCATCTTACGCCACCCACCCCGCTCAGCGCGGGGCGGCGGCTGCGCGCGCCGGGCCGAGGACGGAGAGCAGGCGCTGGTAGGAGTTCTGGGTCGGGGCGCCGTAGGAGCAGTCGCGGGCGCGCTTCTCGCCGCAGCGGGCGTCACGGTCGCGGAAGCTGCGGGCGCCGCAGGCGGGCAGGTAGGTCATGACGTCGCTGCACAGGTAGGCGTGATCGAGGCCGTAGACGTGGGCGACCTCCATGCCGATGGTCTCGCAGATGACGCGGGTGCGGTTGCCGAGGGTGCCCGAGAAGGCGAACACCACGGGGTCGGGGACCACACCTCCGGCGGAGTCGTACGGCGCCAGGCCGCCGACCCGGCGCTGGGTGATGCCGATGTCGGAGGCCTTGCTGGCGAAGGCGACCAGGACGTAGCCGTCAGCGCGCGGGCGCTCGGTGGTGACCTCGACGTCGAAGGGGGAGAACAGCTTGCGCACGCAGCTGGTGAGCTCCTTCCAGGCGGCGTCCTTGCCGGTGAAGCCGCGCAGCGGGTAGCGCGCCTTGGCGGAGCCGACGATGGCGGACTGGTTCTGGCTGGAGCCGCCGTCGCCGCGCGCGACCTCGAGGGCGCCGCGGTGCAGGTAGATCACGCGTGGTGGGCGGGGGGCGGCGGGGCGGAAGACGTCGCGCAGCCGCACCATGTCGTCGCCATCGGGCATGGCCCAGCGGTCCTCGCGCAGTCGCTTGGCGATGACCAGGCCGGCGAAGACGCCGACCGCGAGGACGCCGACGAGGATCAGGGCCCAGTAGAGGCGTCGCATGGCAGGGGTACGAGTGGCTGGGCTCGCGGATACCGGCGGCTGGCTATACTGGCACGGTGGCGAAGCCGCGGCGCGAGCTGGAGGTCGGAGATGTGCTGTCGTTCACGGTGCGGCGGCGGCACTTCCTGTGTCAGGTCATCGCGGTCGAGCAGCGTGGTGCGGCCCGCGTGCGCACCCACGAGGTGGTGGTGTTCGCGGGCGGGGAGACCCAGGCGCCGCGTGCGGCGGACGTCCGCGGGCGGGCCATCCACGTCCTGAAGGTCGCTCCCAGGAACCAGCCGCTGTATCTGAAGATCGACGGGCCGCCGCCGGTGGGGTTCCGGCGCCTGGGGCGGCGTCCGGTGGCGCTGACAGAGGCGTTGCCGCGGACGTTTCGCACTTCGCCGAGGAGCGGCGAGGACACCTTGCCGGTGTGGGCGACGTGGAGCTACGCGCTGGGGCGGCTGGCGCTGGACCTGGCCAGGCAGCCGGCGCCGTACCGGTCGAGGTGGTTTCCGCGCTGGGGCAGCGTGGATGCGCGGGCGCTGCGGGCGATCGACGTCATCGTGGCGCGGCTGGCGGAGGCCAGGCCAGTCAGCGAGACCACGCTGCGCAAGGCGGTGCTGGCACTGAACCGGCACCAGGCGGCCATCGACACGCCAGGGGCCGAGGAGCTGTCGGACAAGCTGATCACGCTGGCGACGCGCGGCGGGCTGGACGAGAAGCTGGCGGCGACGGTGGTCGACCGCCATCGCTCGTGGTGACCGCGCAGGGGTGAGGTCAGAGGTCAGGGGCAGACGCGGGTCTTGCTGGCGCCGGCCTTGAAGCAGAAGTCGACCAGGTCGATGTGGGGTTCGTCGGTCCACTTGGTGTCTTCGAGGCGGAGGCGCAGGCGGCAGGAGGCGTTGCGGGCGACCGGGGTGGCCGGGTCGGGGCCGGCCTGGCGCACCGGGAAGGGCTTGCCGAGGCGCAGCTCGTCGACGCGGGCGAGGTTGCCGAGGGAGATGTTCAGCTCGCGCTGGGTGTCGACGCACTTGATGGTGCCGCCGAGGACGAAGCGGGGTTCGAGCGGCTCGCGCAGGGTGGCGGTGAAGCTGACCTCGGCGACGGCGACGAAACCCTTGGTCGTCGCGGGCGGCATGCGGACCTGCACCTTGGAGAAGGCGATCGGCGAGGGGCGCGGGCCAGCCGAGGCCGGCACGCGCGCCAGCGCGAGCATCAGCGCCAGGGCGAGGGCGACCGTGAGCACGAAGGGCCAGCGCATGGGGCGATGGTACACTCGCCGGGCGATGTTGCCGATCTGTGCACGCTGCGGGGCGGAGGATCGCATCTGGAGCGTCGAGGGCAGCCGCTGGGTGCTGGAGACCGACCTGGTGTGCGGGCTGTGTCTGGAGGCGCCGGCGGGCGAGCAGCGCGCGGAGCTGCTGGCGCGCATCGGTGGGTGCACGCACACGTTCGTGTATCACGCGGAGTTTGGTTCGTTGCCGGTCGACGAATGCACGCAGTGTGGGCTCGGCGTCATCGATCCGCGCGATGAGTTCGCCGCGGCGCCGGACGACCAGCCCGGGTAGCGATCGGGGCACGCGTCGCGCGCCACGGTCGTGCTGGGTGGTGACCGCTGCCTGGTGGCAACGCGGCGCTCCGGGTAGACTGAGCCGGATGCAGGTTTCGCGCGAGGAGCTCGACGAGTGGCTGGCCTGGGCCGACGCGGTCCGGCTCAAGCTGCGCCGCGCCACGCGTGAGCTCGCCGAGCTGGGCGACGAGCTGTTCCGGGCCCGCGAGCAGGGAGACGCCGGCAAGCGCGATGACGATCGATCTCGATGATCCTGTCGCGCTGATGCTGGCTGCGAGCTCCGCCTGCGAGAGAGCGGGGCTCGAGGTCGCGGCGTACGGAGGCCTGACCGCAGGCGTCTATGGCGAGCCTCGTGAGACCCGGGACGCGGATCTCGCGGTCACCAGCGTCTCCGCCGAGGCCGACGAGGTCTTGCGCTGAAGGGGCTGAGGCGATCCCGCCGGGCCTGCGCGCCGGGCGCCGGGATGGCAGCGAGGTCGGATTCGTGGTTCGATGGGCCATGCGGGTGACCACGAGGCTGCTCCTGGTGAGTGCGGTGGTGCTGGGCGGCGTGACCTGCCAGAAGGCGAAGCGCGACGGCGGCAAGCTCGGGCCCGGCGCCGGCAAGACCGTCGATGCCGGGCGCGTGCCGACCAAGGGGGGCGTGCCGCCGCGCGCGCCCACGGTGTCGCGGCCGGTGGCCCTGGAGTGCCCGAAGGAGCGGCCGCCGGGCAAGCCCAGCGCGGAGCCAAACGACAAGCCCGAGTGCAGGGTCGACGCTGACTGCAAGGCCGGCGTCAACGGCCGCTGCAACGAACACTACGGCGGCCACGGCTACCAGTTCAGCGGCTGCGACTATGACCGCTGCTTCAGCGACGCCGAGTGTGGCGGCGGCGTGTGCACCTGCAGCCCAGGCGGCAACTACTGCACCCCGCCCGGCAACTGTCTGATCGACAGCGACTGCGGGCCAGGTGGCTTCTGCTCACCCACCAACGACGAAGGTCCAGAGGGCGCGTGCGGCAGCGTGCAGTCGTACTTCTGCCGCACCCCGAAGGACGAGTGCGTCAGCGACGACGACTGCGCCAAGGCCGGCGCGCCGGGCAAGACGTGCACCTACGGACGCACCATCGGTCACTGGCTGTGCATCGACAACCAGATGTGTCCGGTGGGCTGAGCGACCGGGTGAGACGATCATGAAACGGCCCGCGGCCCCTGTACAGGGCTGCGCGGTGCGGCAGCGACAGCAGCCGGTCAGGGCGACGGCGGCGGCGGTGGCTCAGGTGGCGGGGGCGGCGGCGGCGGGGGCGGCGGCGGGCGCAGACCCTGCGGGGTGATGGTGGCGTGTGGCGCGGCGGCGCTGGGGATGAGGCGGTCGCCCGAGAGCTGGAGCGGCACGCGCTCGGCCAGCAGGCGGGCCACCTCGGCGGGGCTGCGCTGCTCGAGGTGGATGTCCCACAGCTCGACCAGGCCGGCGCTGCCGGCGCTGGCGACGCGGGCGCCGTCGCTCTGCACGTCGAGGCCGCTGCACAGGCCGCCGTGGCCGGCGTGGTGCGACAACAGCTCGCCGCGGCCGGGATCCCAGAGGTCGAGACGGCCGTCGAGGCCGCACGCCATCAGGCGGCCGTCGGGCACGAAGGCCAGCCGGCTGTAGATCGAGGCGTGGCCGCTCAGGGTGCCGGTGAGCTGGCCGGTCGCCAGGTCATAGATCCGCTCGACCTGGTCGACGCCGGCCAGCACCAGGAGCTCGCCGTCGGGGCTGAGCGCCAGCGCGGTCAGCAGCTGCGGCGGGGCGAACTCGCGCAGCGCGCCGCGGCTGGCGACGTCCCACAGACGCGCGCGGCCGGGGCTGGCGGTGACCAGCTGGCGGCCGTCCTGGCTGAACTCGAGCAGCACCGCGCCGTCTCCGGCGGCCAGCTCGCCGACCTGCTGGCCGTGGTCGTCGAGCAGCACCACGGCGCGACCCAGCGCCACCGCCAGCAGCTTGCCGTCGGGCGCCAGCGCCAGCGCACGGGCGCTCTCGGCCAGCGCGATGCGTCGCACCAGCGCGCCGGTGGCGGGATCCCACAGCGCGATCCCGGGCGGCTCGTCCATGAAGCCGAGCAGGCCGGCGAGGTACGGCGCGCGCGCGCCGCTGGCGAGCTGGCGGATGACCCCGGCCGGGGCCAGTGTGCGGAGCTCGCGCCCGCTGGCGGTGTCCCACAGGCGCGGCGGGCTGCTGCTCTCGACCAGCTGCTGCGAGCCCGGCACGAAGCGCGCGTCACTGCCGGCCGCGCCGTCGTGCCTCAGCAGCGTGGGCGCCGCCTGCCCGAGTCGCCATAGCCGCGCGGTGCCGTCGAAGCTGCCCGACAGAAGCAGGCGTCCGTCGGGCGAGAACGCCAGCGAGGTCAGCACCCCGGCGTGGCCGTCGAAGCTGGCCAGCAGCGCCCCCGAGGCGACGTCCCACAGCCGCACCGTGTGATCCCAGCTGCCGGTGGCCAGCTGGCGCCCGTCGGGGCTGAAGGTCAGCGCCTGCACGTTGTCGCGATGGCCCTCCAGCACCGCCAGGCTGCGGCCATCGGCGACGTTCCACAGGCGTGCGCTGTGATCCATGCCGCCGGTGGCGAGCAGGGTGCCGTCGGGCGAGAAGCTGCCCACCAGTACCATGCCGCGGTGCCCGGTCAGCGCGCGCACCAGCTTGCCGCCGCGCCGCCACAGCCGCACCACCCCGTCGTCGGCGCCGAAGCTGGCCAGCGCGACCTCGGCCGGGGCGGCCGGCGGGGCCAGCGCGGCGCCCAGGATGATGGGGGCGTCGAAGTCGCCTGCGCTGCCCACCGACCACAGCTCGCGCCGGCTCTCGAAGTCGAACACCTTGACGTGGGTCGAGTCCACGCCCGCCAGCAAGCGGCCGTCGGGCGACAGCGCGACGTTGGTGTGGAAGCGGTCGTCGAGCTCGCCGAGCTGGCGCCGGGTCGCCAGATCCCACAGGCGCACCGTGCCGCCCTGGTGCAGCGACGCCATGCGCGCCCCATCGGCGGACAGCCCGAGCTGGGCCAGATCGAGCAGGGCGACCTCGGTGCTGGCCAGCGCGGCGCCCGAGCTGGTGTCCCAGCTGCGCAGCGCCCCGAGGTCGACGCTGACGACCTCCTTGCCGTCGGCGCTGAAGCGGGCGCCGACCACGAAGGCGCCGGTGTCGAGGCGTGGGCCAGCGGCCTCCAGCGGTGACAGCGCCTCGGCCAGCATGCCACGCAGCGCGGCGCCTGGCCGCGGGGTGCGCTGGTAGGCGGCGGCCAGGAACAGGGCGGCGCGGCCATGCTGACCCTCGAGCAGATCGCGGCGGCCCTGCTCGACATAGAGCTGGGTCACGGTGGCCTCGGCGCGCTCGCGGGCGCTGACCGCGGCCAGGCGCTGGGTGTCGGCGCGATGACGCTCGCGCTCGGCGCGGTCGCGCTCGCGCACGATCCGCGTGATGGACAGCGCACCCACGGTGGCCAGGGTGGCCAGCGCGATGGCGCCCACGACGGCGGCGGCACGGTGGCGGCGCAGCCAGCGCGCCAGCAGCTCGCGCATGGAGTAGCTGTGGGTCGCGACCAGCTTGCCGTTCAAGAACTGGCGCAGCTCGTCGGCCAGCTGGCGCGCGCTCGGGCGCTGCGCGGCGTCGCGGGCCATGGCGCGCGCGACGATGCCCGCCAGATCGCGCGGCACCGCGGGCTCGCGCTGGTGCAACGCTGGCGGCGCGCCTGTGGCCAGACGGTCGAGCAGCTCGGTGGTGGTGCGCACCTCGGTCCAGGGCGGGTGGCCGCTGAGGACCTGGTAGATGATGGCGCCCAGGGCGTAGACGTCGGCGGCCTCGGTCACGGGCTGGCCGTCGGCCTGCTCGGGCGGCATGTACATCAGCGTGCCGAGGACGGCGCCGGCCTCGGTCTGGTCGGCCGCCTCGACGGCCTCGGCCTTGCGGTAGGGGCCGTGGCCCACCTCGTCGCCGGGCGCGGCGCTGGCGCCGAGGTCCTTGGCGATGCCCCAGTCGATGACCACGGTCTCGCCGAACTCGCCGATGAGGACGTTCTGCGGCTTGAGATCGCGGTGGATGATGCGCTGGCTGTGGGCGTAGGCCACCGCGTCGACCACCGGCAGCACGCTGGGCAGCAGCGCCAGCCGCTCGGGCCAGCTGGCCTGATCGCGCACCACGCGATCGAGCGAGCGCCCCGAGACCCACTTCATGGCGTAGAAGGGCTCGCCGCTCTGCAGCCGGCCGGCCTCGTGGACCGGCACGATGGCGGGGTGCTGCAGCCGGGCGGTGATGCGCGCCTCGCGCTCGAAGCGCCGCGCCAGCTCGCGGTCACCGCCGAGCAGCGTCTTCAGCGCGACGGTGCGCCCCAGCCGGCGGTCGCGCGCCAGCCGGATGCGCCCCATGCCGCCGCGCGCGACCTCCTCGCCGACCTGGTAGAAGCCGCTGCCGATCTGCAGCAGCTCGGGCAGATCGTCACCGGCGCCGGGCGCGCTCGCGCTGGCTGCCGGGCCGGCGGCGGTCGGCGTCGTGGTCGCGGCGGTCGCGGCGGCGGTGTCTGCCAGCTCGTCCGACATGGTCAGCGGTAGGGCGCGCTCACCGAGAGGCAGCCGCGCATCAGGGCGTGCAGTGCACGACGTCGAAGCTGCCGTTCAGGGCGTAGTGCTTGCCGTCATCGGCGGTGTAGTCGAAGGCGATGGTGCCGGCGACCGACTCGGCGGTGACGCTGGTCAGGGTCACGGTGCCCTTGTTGGCGCCGACGCCGTGGAAGGAGCTGACGTTCTCGTACAGGTTCACGAAGACGTTGCTGTAGCTGCCCGCGGCCAGCATCACGCTGAACGAGGCGTTGCGACCGCTGGGGGGATCGTTGTTGCTCTCCGAGCCGCAGTGCACCGGGCCGTCGCCGACCACGATCAGTGACTTGCCCATGTACGTGGTGGCGAAGCCGTTGACCGGGGTGAAGGCGGTGCCAGCGTACTCGGCGGTGATGGCGCCCGAGCGCAGCGGGGTGCCCGATTCGTCGCTGCCGCAGCCAGCGACCAGCGCCAGGGCGAGGGG
>JADYYK010000298.1 GCA_020853705.1 Deltaproteobacteria bacterium | reverse complement strand
TCGATATCGGCTTGCCTTTCATCCGTCGAAGACGACCCCGTCACCGGCAGCGCCACTGCAGCAGCGTGTACGGCTGCGAAGCCTCCGGGTGATGCTCGAACACGCCCTGAACTTCGGCCCCGATGCGCACTTGCTGCAGCGGATCGCCCAGCAGGTTGCCCACCATGCGGACGCGGCCCGCGTGCGGAAGCTCCACCACGACGGCCAGGTAGGCACCGTGATCCTTGAGGGCCGGATGCGCCGGATGCCAGATGCGCTCCCAGCTGAAGATCAGGCCGGACGGTTCCACCTCGACCCAGGCTGGGTCGAATTGCAGGCAGGCGTGGCAGATCCATTCAGGCCCGAACTGCCAGGCCTGGCAGTGTGCGCAGCGCTGCACGCGCAGCACGCCTTCGCGCAGGCCGTTCCAGTACGGCGCCGAGACGCCATCCGGCTCGGGAACCGGAATGGGCAGGCCCGGCGGAAGGTAGGAAGAAGGCATGGTCATCGCGGTGTCTCTCCCAGTGCATCGCGCGAGCCCAGCAACAGGTTGCTCACCGGCGCCCCCATGGGTCCCCCGATCACCAGCGCCACGTCGCTGCGCGCCGCCTGCGCCGTGGAGGTGCCGCGCACCTGCCGTACCGCCTCCAGCACCAGCTCGAAGCCATGCATGTAGCACTCGGCGAGGTTGCCGCCGCTGGTGTTCAGCGGCAGCCGCCCGCTCGGTGCGATCAGGTTCTCCAAGGTGAGGAAGTCGTTCGCCTCCTGCGGGCTGAAGAAGCGGTGTTCGGCCAGGGCCATGACAACGCCCCCGGTGAAGTTCTCGTAGCTCTGGACCACGCCGACGTCGGCGGGGCCGAGGCCGGCCATCCGGTAGAGATCCTCGGCCACCGTTTCGAAGTTCGCCGAGGCATAGGACGGCGAATTGTGGGCGTGCGTGGCGAAGCGATGGCTCGACCCGGAGGCGGCTCCGAGCAGGTACACCGGCTTGTGCGCGAAATCGGCGGCGCGCTCGGCATCCACCATCACGATGGCCGCGGCGCCGTCGTTCTCCATGCAGCAGTCGAACAGGTGCAGCGGCTCGGCGATCCAGCGCGAGGCATCGTACTTTTCCGCGTCCAGCGGCTTGCCATGCATCACGGCCCGCGGGTTCGCCTGCGCATGGTGATAGGACGCCAGTGCGATGGCACGCAGCGCCTCCTGCCGGATGCCGTGCTCATGCATGTAGCGCTGGATCCGCATGGCGAAGCGCTGCGGCGGCGAGATCACGCCGTAGGGCACCAGGTAGGCGCGCTCGCCCGAGATCGTGCCGCTGCCGGCGCTCTGGCCGAAGCGGCCGTACTGCCCCTGGTTGAGCGAACGAAACACCACCACGCAGTCGGCTTGGCCGGTGGCGATGGCGGCCGCGCCATTGGCGACCGCGGCGCAGCAGCCGCCACCGCCGCCGCCCCACTGCATGGTGGCGGAGCGCAGGCGCGGCAGCCCCAGCGCGGAGGCCAGGCGGGTGGCTTCGCTGCGGTCGTCGCCGTACGAGGCGAAGCCGTCGATGT
>JADYYK010000297.1 GCA_020853705.1 Deltaproteobacteria bacterium | reverse complement strand
GTTCTTCGCGCGCGGCTGGATCGGCGGCGGCGACGCCAAGCTCGCGGCCGCCACCGCCCTGTGGTTCGGCTGGGAGCACCTGTACGAATACGTGCTGTACGCCTCGCTGTTCGGCGGCGTTCTCACCGTCGTCCTGCTGCAGTTCCGAAAATACGCGCTTCCCGCCGGGCTCGTGGGGCGGGAGTGGGTCGAGCGCCTGCACCAGCCGCGCGGCGGGGTTCCCTACGGGATCGCCCTCGCCGCCGCCGCGCTGCTCGTCTACCCCTCCACGATCTGGATGGACGCGCCGGTCCTGTGACTGCGCCGCGGCATCGGCGCGATCCGCGTAACGGACAATTAACTCGCTCCGGATACGCCTTGTTAACCATGAATTGACCTTTGCCTGCTGAGATAGGACCAGGACGGCCGCCAGGTGCCGCGTCAGTCGGAAGTGAAGCGTATGAAAGCCGCGCGTCTCGTCGTTTTGATCTTCGCCATCGTCGCCGGCGGCATCGCGGCTTACCTCGTGAGCGGCGATAGCGGCCCTCCGCCCGCGCCGGCTCCGGTCGCGCAGTTCGACATGGTGGAAATCCTCGTCGCCCGCGCCGACATCAATATCGGTCAGGCGCTGTCGCCGAACGACATTCAGTGGCAGCCGTGGCCGGCGAGCGCCGCGAGCCCGGCCTATGTGCGCAAGAGCGACCGCCCCGATGCCATCGCCGAGCTCACCGGCGCCATCGCCAGGCTGCCGGTGTCCGGCGGCGAACCGGTGCGCGAGAACAAGCTGATCAAGGCCAAGGGGTCGGGCTACATGGCGGCGATCCTGCCGTCCGGCATGCGCGCCATCTCCACCGAGATTTCGCCGGAAACCGGCGCCGGCGGCTTCATCCTGCCGAACGACCGGGTCGACGTCATTCTGTCGCGCCGCGACCGCGAGGCCGAGCGGGCGACCGGCGTCGAGGCGCACATCAGCGAAACGATCCTCGGCGACGTGCGCGTGTTGGCGATCGACCAGACGGTGCAGGAGAAGGACGGCCAGCGGGTCGTCGTCGGCAAGACCGCGACCCTCGAACTGGCGCCGCGCCAAGCCGAGACTCTGGCACTGGCGCGGCAGCTCGGCACCTTGACGCTCGCCTTGCGCAGCATCGTCGACGCCGATCCCAACCGACAGGCGGCCGACGAGCCGGAGGACAAGGCGAAGAGCGGCAATCGCGTGAACATGGTGCGTTTCGGCGTGACGACCTCGTTGATACCGAAATGACGCAAGGGACCCGCAGCATGTCGACACTGCCGTTGATCCGCGCCGTGGCGCTCGCGGCTCTCGTCGCCGCCACTCAGCTCTGGGGCGCGCGGACCGAGGCGGCCGAGCAGCGGATTGAGGCCGGCGCGCCGTCGCTGCAGGTCGCCGCCAGCGAGGCGACCTCGCAGTTCGTGCCGCTCGGCCTCGGCAAGTCGGTGGTGATCGACCTGCCGCGCGACGTGAAGGACGTGCTCGTCGCCAATCCGAAGATCGCCAACGCCGTCGTGCGGTCGGCCCGGCGCGCCTATCTCATCGGCGTCACCGTCGGCCAGACCAACATCTACTTCTTCGACGACGAAGGGCGTCAGATCGCCGGCTTCGACATCGCCGTCACGCGCGACCTCAACGGCGTGCGCGCCGCGCTGAAGCGATTGTTTCCCGACAGCGACATCCGCATCGAAGGCGTCGGCAACGACAGCGTGATGCTGGCGGGCGTCGCGGCGAGCGCCACCGAAGCGCAACAGGCGTTCGACATCGCCTCCCGCCTGGTCGGCGACGGGGCCAAGGTGGCGAACGGAATTTCGGTCAAAGGCCGCGACCAGGTCATGCTGAGGGTGACGGTCGCCGAGGTGCAGCGCGATGTCGTCAAGCAGCTCGGCATCGACCTCAACGGCGTG
>JADYYK010000232.1 GCA_020853705.1 Deltaproteobacteria bacterium | reverse complement strand
GGCTCACCTCGGCTTTGCCGAGGTGAGGGGGACCGGGAACGGTCCCCCCTCGATCGACGGGTTCGAGGCGCTCTGGGTGCTGGTCAAGCACCGCATCGGACGTGGCTCATGACCCGCGCGAGCAACGGGTGAGCACGCGACCCCGAGCGCTCTGGCGCAGCGTCCTCGACAACCTGCGCGTCGGGCTGACCGCGGGCGTGCTGGCCGGCATGGTGGCCACGCTGGGCGACGCCATCATCACCATCGCGCGCACGCGCGGGCACCTGCCCTTCGGCGTGACCCTGCGCCTGCTGCCGACCGCGCTGACGCTGGGCCTCATCCTGGGCGGCCTGCTCGGGGTGGCCCAGGGCGTCGTGCTGGCCATCGCGCTGGGACGGCGCACCGCGCGCTGGCTGACCGAGGCCGACGAGCCCGACGCCGGCGCCAGCCTGGTCGGCGACAGCGACGAGACCACCGCCTTCACCCCCAGCCACGACGACGAGCCGCGCCCGCGCTACTGGGCCATCACGCCGTACCTGTGGGCCGGCGCGCTGTGGCTCGCCGGCTTCATGTTCTTCGTGCCGCGCATGATGCGCAGCAACATGCGCCGCTTCAACGCGCGCGAGCTCATCGCCGGCCGTTCCGCGGTGCAGGCGCTGGTGCTGGCCGCGGCGCTGACCCTGGTCGGCGTCCTGGTGGTGCGCGCGGTCCGCCTGCTCGGGCGCCTGCTGCGCCGCATGGACACCGCCAACCCGTTCGCCTCGCCGGGCGCGGCGCTGTTCGTGCTGCTGTTCCCGGTGGTCGCGGTCGGCGCCATCGTCCTCTATGTCGTCGGCGCCAAGGCCTCGCAGGCCTCCAGCCTGGCCGCGCTGCGCCAGAGCTTCCCGCCCCAGCTGACCGGCTATGTGCTGGCGCTGGTGCTGCTCGACCTGGCCGCGCTGCGCCTGCTGGCCGGAGGCCTGGCCCTGGTGCCGGCCCGCTTCGCCCAGCGCCGCAGGCCCATCCTCGCGGGCGGCGCCGCCACCCTGACCCTGGTCGCCCTGGCCTCGCTGCTGTGGTGGGGCGGCCACCCGCGGGTCAAGATCCTGACCGAGGTCGGCTCGCCCGCGATGCAGGCCGCGGTCGGCCTGGTGCACAAGCTGACCGACTTCGATCGCGACGGCGTCGGCATGCTGCTGGGCGAGAACGACTGCAAGCCGTTCGACAGGCACGTGCACCCCGGCGCGGTCGACATCCCCGACAACGGCGTCGACGAGAACTGCTGGGGTGGCGACCTCAGCGCCAAGACGCTGACGCTGCCGCCGGGCCAGTCGGCCCCGGTGCCGCCCGAGTTCCGCCGCCCCTACAACGTCCTGCTCATCACCGTCGACACCGTGCGCTTCGATCACACCGGCATGGGCGGCTACAAGGACCGCACCGGCCGCGACACCACCCCCAACCTCGACCGCCTGGCCACCGAGTCCGTGGTCTTCAACGACGTGCACGCGCCCTCGGCCGGCACCATGGCGTCGATGCCCGCCATCCTGACCTCCAAGTTCTTCCACTCCGGGATCGCTCTCGGCCCCGATCGCCCGCACAAGGGGCCGCTCATCCTGCCCGAGAACCGCCTCATCGGCGAGGTCATGAAGGACGCCGGCTATCGCACCGGCGCCATCGTGACCCACGACTACTTCGTCGACTGGGGCACCGACCAGGGCATCGACGACTACGACCAGGACATCGCCTCCGGCCCGCGCGATCCGTACCTGGTGACCTCGAACACGGTGACCGACAAGGCGCTGGCCTGGATCGCCGCCAACGCCGGCCGCAAGTGGTTCCTGTGGGCGCACTACCTGGATCCCCACGGCCGCTATGTCGCGCACCCCGACAAGTCCTTCGGCAACACCGAGGAGGACATCTACGACGGCGAGCTCTACTTCACCGACAAGCACATCGGGCGCCTGCTCGACAGCATGCGCAAGAACCCGGGGCTGTGGGCCAACACGCTGATCATCGTCACCAGCGACCACGGCGACGGCTTCAACGAGCACGGCATCATCAACCACGCGGTGGCGCTGTACCGCGAGATCATCTCGGTGCCGCTCATCATCCGGGTGCCCGAGCTGTCGCCGCGCATCAGCGATCAGCTGGCCACCCCGCTCGACGTGCTGCCCACCATCGCCGAGCTGGTCGGCGCCCCGATCGGCCGCCGCGTCGAGGGCATGAGCCTGGTCGGGCCGATCTTCTACGGCAAGACCGACCCCGCGCGCGTGGTCTTCAGCGAGACCAACCTGCCGGTGCCGCAGCGCGCCGCCATCACCAAGGACTGGAAGATCATCGGCAACATCCGCTCCAACACCTACCAGCTGTTCGATCGCCGCAACGACCCCTGGGAGAAGAACAACGTCTACTCGACCAGCCCGGCCGCCGCGCGCGACATGCAGCACAAGCTGCAGGAGTGGCTGGATCGCCTGTTCTTCGCGCGTGACGAGCAGAGCAACCAGTCGTTCCGCCAGGCCCGCGCCAACTTCGTGGACGCGGTGCCGGCCAGCGCCCACAAGGTGCCGGCGACCTGGATGGACGCCATCGAGCTGGTCGGCTGGGAGGCCAACCCGCCGCCGCCGTGGCCCAAGGACGCCAAGCCGGTCATCACGGTGTACTTCCGGTCGATGCGCACCATCGCCGAGAGCCTGCGCCTGGAGCTGATGGTGAGCGGCGATCACCCCATCGGTCCCGACGGCAAGCCGCAGAACTACTGGCCGTCGAGCTCGGCCAGCATCGTGTTCGGCGGCGGCTTCGCGGCGACCTCGTCGTGGCGCCCGGGCGACATCGTGCGCGAGTCGCTGCCGCTGGAGATCCGCCCCGACTTCCCGCTGACCTGGGCCGACCTGCGCCTGCGCCTGACCGACGACGCCTCGGCGACGCACACCGTGCAGCCCAAGGCCGGTGCCCTGGTCAACGACTGGGTCCCGCTGGGCACCATCACCCTGGGCGACGGCAAGCCAGGCACGCCGGCGGTGGTGTTGCCCGCGCTGATGCCGCCACCCGGTAGTCCTGGCGCACCAAACCCCGGAGGCCCTGGAGGCCCCGGCGCCCCCGCCCCCAGCACCGGCCCGGCCCCCAGCGCGGCGCCCATCCCGCCCACCCCGGCCAAGGTCGCCCCCAAGGCGGCCCCGCCCGCCCTGGTGACCCCGAAGAAGGGGATCGGCGCCAAGCGCCCGCGCTGAATCGTCCTCATTAGCGCTTGTCACCTGGAACCAAGTTCGCCTACGCTGCGCTCGCCCGATCCCTGGGAGGCGCTGCAATGAAGCGATTCGCGACCCTGCTGGCCCTCTGTGGCCTGTCCGGCCTGTCCATCTCATGCGGCAGCGAGGAGCCCGAGCGCCTCGACACCCTGCCCCCGGTGACCGCCAAGGCTGGCGGCCTGACCCTGCTGACGCCCATCGTGCGCGGCATCCCGGTCGGCAAGGACGCCACCTACTGCACCTTCACCGACGTCATCACCAAGGACAAGCTGCTGCTGCACAACACTGGCGGCGCGCAGTCGCCGGGTGGACACCACGCCATCCTGTTCTACACCCCGGTGCCCGAGGCGCCGCGCACCATCCCGTGCGAGGCCGCCGACATGGAGCGCTTCCGCCAGGTCATCGGCGGCACCGGCGGTGAAGGCACCGCGGTGTGGGAGCCGACGCCGAACGTGGCCGCCGAGATCCCCGCCGGCGTGCAGCTCATCGTGCAGCACCACTGGATCAACTACACCGACAAGCCGCTGGACGCGCAGGCCGTCATCGTCACCGAGCCGGCGGAGATGCGCGCCGACACCGTGCTCGCCGGTGCCACCGCGGTGGTCGCGACCAACTTCCGCATCCCCGCCATGGGCCAGTTCCAGGGCGTCAGCGAGTGCGAGTTCAAGCAGCGCAAGCGCTACCTCATGGGCCTCCCGCACCAGCACGAGTGGGGCAAGCACGTGAAGGTGGAGCTCGTCCGCGCGGGCGGCGCCACCGAGACCATCATCGACACCGACTTCGAGCCCTCGATGGTGTTCGAGCCCCCGGTGACCGACTTCGAGCGCAAGGGCGCCCGCCTCACGGTCGAGCCCGGCGACAAGATCCGGCTCAGCTGCGACTGGAAGAACACCAACGCCGAGCCGCTCGAGTTCCCGCGCGAGATGTGCGTGTTCTTCGGCTACAGCGACGACGGCGAGACCGCGTACTGCACCAACGGCGAGTGGGATTGAGCTTGCGCGCCCTCGCTGCCGGCCTGCTGGCGCTGGCCGTCCTGGTGTCCGCCCCGGGCTGCGGCGGGGACGACGACGATGACAGTGTGGTCGCCGACGCCGGCCCCAGCTGCACCGGCGTCAACGCCCCCGGCAACAGCAAGAAGGTCGGCGAGTACTGCAGCAAGCGCGGCGGTCAGTGCGCCGACAATGGCGCCGGCAACGCCACCATCTGCGCCATCGACTTCGACAGCGACCCCACCAGCAGCGCGACCTTCTGCACCAAGGCCTGCGTCGACGAGCTGTCCTGTGGTGAAAATTCGGTCTGCATCGGCGACTCGCCGACCTCGACCACCAAGGGCTGCGTCCCGGTGGTGTGCGCCCCCGACTGGGCGACACCGGACGCCGGCACCCGCGACGCCCAGTAGCCCCCCATCCCCTCCGACCATTCGCCGTCGCCTGTCACCTGTGACCTGTCACCTGTGACCTGTTCTCTGTTCCGAGACTGCTACCGGTCGGGCCCCTGCGAGATCGACATCGAGTCGCTGCGCCCGGTGTCCTTGGGCGGGTGCGGCGGCTCCGGCGGCGGCGTCTTGGCCAGCGGATCCGGGTTGGTCCCGACCTTCCAGTACTCGGTCGTGGGCGGGTACGCGATGGTCCACTTGTTGGTGGTCACTTCCTTGCCGGTCTTGGCGTCGTAGATGGTGCGCCGCTTGGAGATGCCGAAGCCCTCGACGCCCTTCTGCATCAGGTGCTTGTAGCCCAGCGGCAGCGCAGGATCCTCGCGCTCCACGATCTCGAAGGGATCGCGGCGCGTGATGTTGCGGCTGAAGGTGACCTTGTAGGGGCGCTCCTTGCCGAGGATCTCGACGCGCACGCGGCCCTGGTTGACCTGGTAGTAGAACACCACCGGGAAGTCGAAGTTGTTCTTCAGCTTCAGATCCACGGTCGGGTACACCACGGTGGAGTCGAGCCCCATCACGATGTAGCCCGAGGGCCGCGAGTGCGGCCGCGTCTGCGTGATGTCGAGCCCCGCGAAGAACGCCGCCGCATGCAGCGTGGACGAGATCTGGCAGGCGCCACCGGCCAGACCGTCGACCAGCTCGCCGGCCTGGATGACCGGAGCCACGCGGTAGCCCTCCTTCTCGGTGCGGTCGCCGACCACCTCGTTGAAGGAGAACTCCTCACCTGGCATCAGGATGAAGCCGGACACCTTCTCGGCCGCCACCTTCAGGTTGTAGGTGCGATCGCTGTCGCGCGCGGAGACCGAGAACGGCGTCTCGTACGAGCCCATCACCGTCGAGATGTCGACGTTCTTCAGTGAGTCCTTGGTGGTGTGCGGGGCCAGCTCGGTGGCCGCCAGCTCGACGCGCGCCTCACCGCTGCGCGCGGCCTCCTCCAGCGCGGTCATCGACTCGTAGGGGCGGATGGCCAGGCCGGGCTGGTCGGCCAGCACGGCGCGCTTCTCCATGTCGATGCGCGCGTCATGCGGCGCGCGATCCAGCTGATCCTTGAGCTTGGCCAGGTAGCCCAGCGCGGCGACGCGGTCGACCCGCACCGGCACCGGCCCGGTGGCGCCGGCGCCGCTCAGGTAATAGTCGTCGCTGACAACGGCCTTGGCGCGCTCGAGCGCGTGCGAGACCCGCTGCACGGCGGCGTCGTCGACGATCACACCCGCCTCGGCCAGGGTGGCCGAGACCTCGCGCCGGGTATCGGCGCTGCCGAACACCAGCGTGATCTTGCGCTCCAGCGTCTTCCTGGCGGCGGCCTCGACCGCGGGCGCCAGGGCGCTCGGCGAGGTCGGCTGCGCGCTCGGGGGCGGCGCCTCGCTGGCGGTCGCGCTGCGCACACCCAGGCGCACACGCCGCTGCATGGTGAAGAAGTAGGTCCCGATGGCGGCGCCAGCCCCGAGCAGCAGGGCCCCCGAGACCATCGGCATCCAGCGTCCGCTCTTCTGCACTTTCTTCATGCTGACGAGATCCTATCTCCTCGAGGGGCACAGATCCAGATTCCCTGGATGGTGCACGAACTACCTGGGCTTCCTACCCCACTCTGCATGCCACGCGCCACCCCCGACTTGTCCGCCCAGGTGCAGAGATGCAGGAATTTGCCCCCCGCCCTGCACCCTGCTGCAATGCCTGTGTGTGGAAGGACGCGATCATCTGTGTACCGACTGACACGAACCGGGCCGCGGTGCCGCACACCATCCGTGTGCTACCATTTCGGCCCATGAGCGGCCTGATGGAGCGCGACAAGGCGCGGGCGCGGCGCAAGGGCCTGCTGGCCACCGCCACGGGGACCACTGGCGCGGTCCTGCTGGCGACCGCCACCGCCCCGGTCCTGGGGGTCATCGGCCTCGGCGTCGGCGCGGTGCTGGCGGTCGACTGGTTCATGTTCCGCGCTCGTCGCGGCATGCGTTTTTGAAGCAGCACCCGCGGGCCGTTTTGCAGGGATCGCGGCGCCGCTGATCCTGGTAGACTGAAGAGCCGCCACGGCGGCTTCGCCTGCCAGGAAGGACCCCGCGCCCGATGCAGCCAGACGTCTCTGTCGGCAAGCCCTCGCCCGGCGCCAACCTCGCGCCCGGCACCACCCTCGCAGGAGGCCAACTCCAGATCCACGAGCGGCTGGAGCCGGATCCCTTCGGCACCGCCTATCGCGCCCGCTCTGGCGACGGCTCGAGCGAGTTCGAGCTGCTCGTGCTGCAGCCCGCGATCGCGGCCGCGGCCGACCAGCTGGCGCGCGAGATCGCGCTGGCCAGCGCGCTCAAGCACAAGAACATCCTCGAGGTCTACGGCGTGCAGCAGGAGGCCGGCTGGACCTACGTGGTCGAGGAGCTGCCCGCGGGCCAGAGCCTCGAGCACCTGATGGCCAAGAAGCGCGGCGCCGGGCAGAGCTTCTCGCTCAAGGCCGCCTACAACATCGTGGCCCACATCTGCAACGCGCTGGCCCACGCCCACGCCAGCACCGTGCACGGCGCCCTCGAGCCCTCGGCCATCATGGTCGACACCGAGGGGCGCGTGAAGGTCGGCGACTTCGGCCTGGGCTGGGCGCGCAGCCTGGTCGGCCTGGCCGGCGCCCCGGGCGAGAGCGCGGCCGCCCCCACCGTGCGCGGCGACATCCACGCCATCGGCACCATCCTGTACCAGCTGCTGCTGGGCGACCCGCCGGGCGCCAGCCCGAAGCGGCCCAGCGCGGTGGTCGCCGGTCTGCCCCCGGCCATCGACGGCATCGTGGCGCGCTGCCTGAATCCCAACCCCGAGGCCCGCTTCGCCACCGTGGCCGAGCTCAAGGACGCCCTGGCCACCGTGGTCGAGGGCGCCCCCGCGGCGGCCCGGGTCTCGGCCCAGCACCCCGCGGTCAGCGCCCGCGGCCCGCTGCCGGCGGCGCCTGGCGTGGTCCCGGTCGGGACCCAGCCCGGGGTCTCCAGCCTGTCGGGCTCGGGGCCACGCCTGCCGCCGCGGCCGGTGGCCGCGATGTCGTTCGACGCCGGCGGCGACCTCAGCCTGGGCGGCGAGGCCAACTTCCACAGCGCCGTCAACGTGCACGAGGACGATGAGCGCTGGCTGGTGCAGAAGGACAAGCTGGACTTTGGCCCCTTCAGCCTCAAGGAGATCAAGCGCCAGATCGACAAGGGCGACATCCTCGGCCACCACACGCTGTCATGTCGGGACACCGGCGAGCGCGGCCCGGTGCGCGCTCACCCGCTGCTGTCCGAGGTGGTGCGCGAGGCCGAGCAGAAGTTCGAGCTGCAGCGGCGTGCCCAGGCCGAGGCCGTGGTGGTCAAGCGCGAGAAGCGCGGCGGCGCGGCGCTGTACGGCTTCTTCGCGCTGATCGCGATCGGCCTCGGGGTCGGCGGCTACTTCGTCTACACCAAGCTGATCCGGCCCGCCAAGAAGACCGAGTTCAAGCTGTCGGCGGCCGAGATCGAGGTCGGCAGCATCGCCGCCGAGGCTGGCAGCAACCCGACCACCGGCCCCAGGCGCACCGGGGGCAAGCGCAGCGGGGGAAGCGCGGGTGGCGACGGCTGGGTCGACGAGACCAACCTGGGCGACGCCTCGCAGGGCGGCGGCAGCGAGACCTTGCCGACCTCGGTCATCGACGGCGTGCTGGCCAAGAACGCTGGCCGCTTCGCGTCGTGCGTGCATGGCTCGGTGCGGATCTCGTTCCAGATCATGGGCTCGGGCAAGGTCGGCGGCGTGCGTGTCACCGGCGGGGGCGACGGCGCCGCCAGCTGCATCCGCCCGCGCCTGCAGGCGGTGCGCTTCCCGTCCTTCGATGGCAGCAAGATGGCCGCCAACTTCTCCATGTCGGTGGACTGACCGTGGCGCCCACCGGGGGGCCGGGTCGCGCGACTCCTCTCGGGGTGATGATCGTCTTGACGCTGGTGACGGCGGCGGCGCTGTGGGCGCTGGCGACGGTGCCGGCGTGGTCTCCGCTGGGCCAGGTGCCCGCGATTGGCGACGCCGCGCCGGTCACCCTGCGCCTGGGCAGCGTGGTGGTGTCACGCGGCAGCGCGCTGTCAGCCGAGCAGGTCGAGCTGGCCGAGGTGCTGGGGCCGCGGGCGCGCCTGCCGGCGGCTGGCATGGCGGCGCTGGCGGGTGGCCTGCTGGTGCTGGTGGCGCTCGCGCTGGGGCTGATGCGGGGCTTGCGCATGCCGACCCAGGTCGGGGCACTGGTCCTGGTGGTCCTGGTCGCGCTGGCGGCGCAGGCGGCGCTGCTCCTGACCTCGGTGCACGTGCTGGTGCTGCCGGTCGGGGTGCTGGCCATCGCGGTGGCGGCGCGGCTGGGCATGGCGGCCGGCGCCGGGGTCGGGTTGCTGGCGGCGGGCGCGGTGCTGGCGCTGGGCCCGCTGGAGCCCGTGGTCGCGGCTGGCCTGCTGACCCAGGCGCTGGCTGGCGCGCTGGCGGGTGGCGCGGCGGCCAGGCGGGCGCCAGGGGCGCTGCTGGCCGGGCTGCTGGCCGGGCTGGCGGCGGCGCTGGTGGTGGCCGCGGCGCTGGCGGGTCTGGGGGCGGATCCGCTGCTGGCGCTGCAGGATTGGACTGCATCGCCGCTCGGAGCGGCGTTGCTGGGTGGTGTGGCCGCCGGAGTGCTGGCGCTGCTGGGGCGGCCGCTGTGGAACGCCGCGCTGGGGCTGCCCTCGAGCTCCGGGCTGCGCGCGCTGGCAGATGCCCGCCACCCCCTGTATGCCGGCAAGTCGCCCGAGGCCATCGGTCGCGCCCAGGAGCTGGCCGTGCTGGCGGCCGCGGCGGCGCGCCGGGTCGAGGCCGACGTCGTGCTGACCCGCGCCGGGGCCTTCGCCTATGCGCTGGCGCCCACCGGCGCGCCCGCGGTGCTGGCCCCGTTCGTGCGGCTGAACGCCCCCAGCGCGGCGCCCGACACGCGCGCGGCGGCCCTGGTGGCAATGGCGCACGAGGCCTTGACCGCGCTGGTCGGTCCGCGCGAGGTCGCCAGCGCGCAAGGCGCCACCACGGCGGCGCTGCGCAGCCTGCTGGAGGCCGGCCGGCTGGATCAGAGCGGGCTCACGGTGGCCGAGGTCAGCGCGGCGCGCGCGGTGCTGGCGGCGACGCTGGCGGCGCCTCCGCAGCCGCAGCCACCTCCGCAGGGGCAGCCGAAAGCGACGGCGCAGGCCAGCACGAGCACGAGCACGAGTTCGAGCACGAGTTCGAGTCCGAGTTCGAGTTCGAGTCCGAGCACGAGTTCGAGCACGAACTCGAGTCCCGGCGCTCCTGCCGCGCGCCCGGGTGGCAGCACGGATCCACGGATTCCCCGCGCGATTCCCGCGGCCGCCGCCGCGCGGCTGCCGCCCAACCTGACGCCCACCGTGATGCCCAAGGCGCTGACCGAGACCGCCGCTGCCGGCAGCCAGGCCCGCATGCCGACGCCGAGCGGCGCCGTCCCGGTGCTCGACGAGGACGTGGTGGCCAGCATCTCGACCGAGATCGCCGGCCCCACGCCGCTCGAAGTTCCGGTCGACACCTCGCGCCCGAGCAGCGCGCCGCGCGGGCCCGACAGCGGCCCCCCCGCCCTGCGCCGCCGCTAGATCACGCGAAAGTAGCCGCTATCGCGCGCCGACACCGGCGCCGCGATCGCTCTTCTTCTCGTCGATGCGCTCGAGCTTGAGGCCGGTGACGTCCTCGTGGCCGAAAAAGAACTTCTCGCCCTTGAAGGTCGCCGCCACGATGTATTCGTCGTGGATCTCGAAGCTGATCACCTTCTGCACCGTGATGGCCTCGCTGCCGACCGCCACGATCAGGTGGGCCTCCATGCCCGCGCTGATGTGCAGCTCGGCGCCCTTCTGCTCTGCCTTGCCGTATTGCTTGAGGATCTGCTGGATCACGCTGGCCTTCATGAGCTCTCCGATCTGGCGAGGCCATGGTACGGCGGCGATCGCGATCATGCAACGACACCCGCGATCGACGCTCGATCGCGCTCGTGCTACGGCCATGCCGGTTTGCGACACCCCGATCGCGCAAACCCGCACCCGGTGCGACTTCGCGCCGCCTCGATCGCGCTGGCGCCGATGACTGCGCCATGAGCGAACATCCACAACCTGAAACCCGCGCGTCACGCCAGTCGTGCGCCTTCGCCACCATCCGCGCACGACCCGCAAAGAACAGTCTCGTCTCCACACACCATGTGGAGAAAATGGGGACAAGATCTTCGAGCCCGCGCCTTTTCCGCGAAGCGCTCGGATTCCTTGCCCGCACCAGATCTCCGAAAATCGGCCGAAAAATAGGCATTGCTCGGCTGCGTCCGCGGGAGCATAACCAACCTTGTCGGGCGGCACGAAAGCCCGAAGCGCTCCGCCGAAACAGAGCGCTGGTTGGCCCGCAAGGGAGAGGACCGGACGGTTCGAAGAGGGTTCGCAGGGAGGCGGTGACGCCGACCGGGGCCCGAGGCAAGGCCGCAAGGCCGTACGCCAGGACTGTCTTCACCTCACACTGACCAGGATCTGTTGGCGGGAGACCTCGAAAGGGGAGCTGGTCTCGAGAGAGAGCAGCGCTGCCGGAGCAGTTGGATACGCTGTGGTGCAGCCGGAGTCGGGATCGTTCGTGAGGCCGCAAGGCCGAGTGGGCGAAGCAGGCATCGGCGAAGCACGTGAGCGGCGGGGGTGAAAATCCCTCGACTGCACTGGTGGGCAAACCCTAGGGAGGCGGAAGCCCAGGAGGGGATCGACCGGCGGGAAAACTTAACCGTGTTCCCGCACGGCACGGACTTCCGGACAGAGCAAGGCCCTGAAGACGACGAAAAGGCGACGGCGGAACGCTCCTAGGCATCCCGCAGTCGCGCCCACGGTTCTCTCCTTACCTAGGAGGAGAGAGCGCAAGCCGAGGGAGCAACGTCAAGAGGGCAACCCGCGGGCGAAAGCTCGAGGGCCTGTTCGGGAGGGGAAACCCCTGAAGGGACAACCCCACGAGTGCTGCTGCGCTGAAAGGCGTGGCGAGGTGGGTGGAGGAGCAAGCCGTCGAGAGGGCGCGAACCCTGAGGACGGAACGTAGCCGGCGGATGGGACCGCAGGCGTAGACCACGTAGACTCCTCCCACCGACAAGCGCTGTAGGGGCAGAAACCCCAGGAGAGTTGCCGGGCGTCGAGAGACGTGCGGCGGGACGAGTGGGTCAAACCCTGTAGGAGAGCGGAACCCGAAGAGAGGATGGTCGTTCGAGTCGCGTCGAACGGCAGGGAAGTCAGGACCTGTACGCTGTGGCCGAACCCCCGCGTGGGACAACGGTGTGAGCGTCGGTGACGAAGCCCCAAGCGAGTCACACAGCCTGGTTTCTTGTAACACTCTGAACGGGACCTTTACTCCATGAGGGGAGCGGCAGCGCGGGTGACCGCGAATGTCGAGCCTGCACAGTCAGAAACTCTGAAGGGGCACGCTTCGGATTCGTGTTGCACGGCACTAAGAGGGGCCTGACTCGCAAGAGTCGGGCCCTTCGCCTTTTCGGCGCATGTCTTTGTCATGACTCGCACGTATACTTTGCCAGGATGACGCGGCGGATTGCGACGGCGCTCACGGCGCTGGTGCTGGGATCAGGCATCGCGGGGTGGGCGGGGACGGCTGGCGCGTTCGAGTGGTCGGGCAAGCTGGCCGCCGAGGCCAAGAACCTCAAGAGCCCGATCGCCGAGATGCGTCGCGACACCGTGCGCCGCCTGGCGGCCTACGACATCGCCGACACCCGCGCCCTGCTGCTGCCGATGCTCAAGGACGGCGACGAGGGTGTGCGCCTGATGGTGGCCAAGGTGATGGGGCAGTACCGCGTGGTCGAGGCGGTGCCCGAGATCGCCGGCTGGCTGGGCGACCCCAGCCGCGACACCAAGCTGCGTGCCGCCGAGACCCTGGGTGAGATCGGCGATCGCGCCGCCACCGCGCCGCTGGTGCGCGGCTTCGCCGATCCCGACTTCGAGGTCCGCCGCGCCACCGTGCTGGCGCTGGGGCGGATCCGCGATCCCGCCGCCGTGGTCGCCATCATCGGCCGCCTCGACGACGAGAACGGCAACGTCAAGCGCGCCGCCATCGACGTCCTGACCGAGCTCGGCGACGTGCGGGCGGTCATCCCGCTGCTGGGCAAGCTGTCGGACTCGACCCGCGAGGTCCGCGTCGGCGCGGCGCTCGCGCTGGGTCAGCTCGGCGATCAGCGCGCCGCCCCTGCGCTGCTGCGCCTGCTGCGCGATCCCGCTGACGAGGTGCGCGCCGCCGCCATCGAGGCGCTCGGCCACCTGCGTGCCAGCATCGCCGAGGACACCCTGCTGCCCCTGCTCGAGGGCGGCGAGACCACCGAGCTGCGCGCCAAGGCCGCGTTTGCGCTGGGCGAGAGCGGCGGCCCGCGGGCGCTCAGGGCCCTGACCGTGGCGCTGGTCGGGGACGTCAAGGCGGCCGCGCGCGAGGCGCTGGTCAAGGCCGGGCCGGTCGCGGTGCCCACCCTGCTGGCGGCGCTGGACGGGCGCATCGCCTCGGATCCGACCGCCGTGGTGGGGATCTTGAAGGAGCTCGGCGATCCGCGCGCCACCGAGGCGCTGCTGGCCGAGCTGGGGCGCGACCGTGTCGGACGCGAGCTGGTGGTCGAGGCCCTGGGCGAGGCCGGTGACCGGCGCGCCTTCGCCGCGCTGCTCGGCGTGCTCGAGGACAAGAACCCGGCGCTGCGGCGCCGCGCCATGAAGGCGCTGTCCCGCCTCATCGATGGCCGCGCCACCGACGTGCTGGTCAAGGCGCTCGCCGACGGTGACGAGGAGGTCAAGCTCGACGCCATCAGCTATCTCGGCCGGCTGCGCTCTCGGGTGGCGGTCAAGCCGCTGATCGCGCTGCTCGAGCGCGGCAGCGGGCCGGCGCGCATGGCGGCCGCGGATGCCCTGGGCATGATCGGGGCGCGCGACGCCGCCGCCGCGCTGACGCGCACCCTGGTCAGCGCGCGCGGAGATCTGCGCCGCCGCGCCGCCGACGCGCTGGCGATGCTGCGCGACACCAGCCAGGCGCCCGCCCTGATGGCCCTGATGAAGGAGAAGGACCCCCTGCTGCGCTACCACGCGCTGCGCGCCCTGGCCGGCGTGCTGCGCAACCAGCGCGGCGCCGCGGCGACCGAGCTGGCGGCGCTGGCGCGTGGCGTGCTGGAGCAGCCCGGGGGCGGCCTGTCCTTGACCATGGCGGCCCTCGACGTGCTGGCGGCGCTGCGTGATCCGGCGGCGGCCGGCGTGCTCCTGCCGCTGGTCAGCGGGCCCGATCTGCGCCTCAAGCGCGCCGCGCTGGACACCCTGGCCGCGCTGGCGGCGCCGGCCGCGGTGCCGGCGTTGATCAAGGCGCTGGGTGACGCCGATCCGGCCGCGCGTGCCTCGGCGGTGTGGGCGCTGGGTCGGCTGCCGGCCAGGGCCGCGGCCCCTGCCCTGCCCGGCCTGCGCAACGCGCTGCGCGATCCATCATGGGCGGCGCCCATCAACGCCGCCGCCACCCTGGGGCGGCTGGGAGACAAGGGCGCCGCGGCCCAGCTGCGGCGCGCCCTGGGCAGCGCCTCGGCCCCGCTGCGGGCCAGCGCTGCGCTGGCGCTGGGTCGCATCGGCGACGGCGCCGCGCGCGCCGAGCTGCTCCGGCTGCTCGACGCCGACACCGATCGCTATGTGCGCGCCAACGCCGCTCGCGCGCTGCGCAAGCTGGGCGGCGCCGAGGCCGCGCTGGCGGCGGCCGCGGCCCCCGGTGGCGACGACGATGCCTACGTGCAGGCCATCGCCGCCGGTCGCCAGCCGCCCGGCGACGCCGCCGACAGCGCCGACAAGGACGACGACTGGGTCTGGGTCTATGTGCGTAACTTCGACGACGCCCCGCTGCGCGAGGAGCGCTACATCATGATCCTCCCCGACGGCACCGTGAAGGCCGGCCTCAGCGACGCCCGCGGCGAGGTCCACGAGGAGCGCGTGCCGCTGGGCCCCGTCGACGTGGTCATCCCGGACGCCATCGATGGTGGCGGCGGCGAGCCGCAGGGACGCCGGCCCGGCGTGGGCGTGCCTCCAGCGGTGGCCGCGCCCAGCACGCCGCCGCCGCCCGCGCCACAGCCGCTGCCGGCCCGGAAGAAGCCGACGCCCCCCGTGGTCGTCCCGTCGCCGCCACCCTCGCCGTCCCCCCGGTGAATTGATGGATCTGGTCGCGCTGGTCGTACCCACGCTGCCCGGCTTCTTCTGGCTCTTCATCTTCTATCGCACCGACCGCTACCAGCCCGAGCCCAAGGGGCTGGTCATCCAGACCTTCCTGCTCGGGATCGCCTCGCTGGTGCCGACCATCGCGCTGTACGAGGTGGCGCAGAGCCTGTACGACCACAACCGCGTCACCGGCCTGGCCATGCGCCAGCTGCGGGTGCCCAGCGAGGACCTGGCCGTGGTCTGCTTCTTCGTCATCGGCCCGGTCGAGGAGCTGTGCAAGTTCCTGGCGGTGCGGGTGTGGGCCTACCGCCGGCCGGCGTTCGACGAGCCGCCCGACGGCATCGTGTACGCCGCGGCCGCCGCGCTCGGCTTCGCCGCGGTCGAGAACATCACCTACGTCTCGGCCAGCGGAAGCATCGACGAGAAGCTGCTCATCATGCGCTCGCTGCTGTCGCTGCCCGCCCACGTCATGTTCGCGGTGTGCTGGGGCACCGGGCTGTCCATCGCGCGCATGAAGGGCGGCGCCGCGGGGTTCCTGGCCCAGCTGGTCGGCCTGGCCTGCGCCGCCGCGCTGCATGGCCTGTACGACTATCTGGCGCTCCGCCTCAGCCTCAACTGGGCCCTGCTGCCGCTCATGATCATGATGACCTACATGACCTGGGTCTCGATCCGGCTGCTGCGCCGGGCGTCCCAGTTCGCGCCCGGCAAGCCGCTCGCCGGTCGCGGTCGCGAGCCCGTGGTGGCGCCGGCGCCGGCCCCTGCGGCCGCGCCGCCCGCGGCGCTGGGCTTCCCCGGCCTGCCAGCCCCCGGCGTCGTCCCCGGAGTGGCGCTCGGCGTCCTCCCGGCTCCCGGGGCGCCACTCGCCCCTGCCCTCGAGCGCCGCTACTCCTACCCGCCCTGGCTGCCCGGCGGCTACGCCCCACCCAGCGAGGCCCCCATCTGCAAGCGCTGCGGCTCGCGCGGCGTCAGCAGCGACGACCGCTTCTGCGGCCGCTGCGGCACCCCCTTCGTGGCCCGCGCGGCCTAGTCCAGCCTGGTCTGGCCGGAACGGGACACGCCCTCGGCCTCGCTGACCAGCGCGTGGGCCGGGTGCGGCGTCAGGCGGCGCGGCGGCCTTCGCTACGCGTGGCGGCCGGCTTGCGGGTGCGGCGCTCGCGGCGCACGGCGACCTCGTCGGTGACCGGGGCCTTGCGGCGATAGCCGTGCTCGCGGGCGGCGAAGTCGGCCAGGGCGACCTCGAGGTGGCGGCGGGCGCGGAACAGGCGTGACATCACGGTGCCGACCGGGATGGCCACGATGTCGGCGATCTGGCGGTACGACATGCCCTCGAGATCGGCCAGGGTGACGACCACGCGCCACGCCGGCGGCAGCGAGTCGAGCGCGCGCGAGACCTCGTCACCCATGCTGCCGCTCAGCCACTCACGCTCGGGGTCGGCGGCGAAGTCGCGCGCGTGGCTGGAGAAGAAGGCGCCCACGGCGTCGTCATAGAGCTCCGGCTCGGCCAGGCGGCGCTGCTTGCGTCGGGTGCGGTAGCCCGAGATGAAGCTGTTGGTCAGGATGCGGAACATCCAGGCCCGCACGTTGGAGCCGGGGATGAAGCGCTCCCAGGCGCCGAAGGCGCGCATGTACGTGTCCTGCACGAGGTCCTCGGCGTCACGGTCGTTGCGCGTGTAGCGCAGCGCGACGGAGAACAGCTCGTTGACGTGCGGAAGCGTCAGGGTCTCGAACTCGTTCTTGGCCTGGGCGGTCAGCGGGCTCATGCCAGGGGTCTCAGCAAGGCCCGTGCCGCCGAGGGATCAGCGTATTTTCCGCGAAAATCGCCCGATGTTCGCGGCGCGTGGGCACAGACACACACTCGACCGTGGCCACAGCGGCACCGCGGACACGGCGAGCCGCGACGAAATGGCAGAGCCTGGTTCAGCCTGGGGTGCGGACCGCCGCCAGAGTGTGCGGCAGCTCACTCACGAGGTCCGACGCCAGCAGCCCGAGTAGCTCGCCGCCGTGCCTCGCCACCACCCGGTCGGCCGCCAGCCCGTGCAGGTACACGCCCAGCCGCGCCGCATCCCCGGCCGTCAGCCCCTGCGCCAGCAGCGCCCCGATGATCCCGCTCAGCACGTCCCCGGTGCCACCGCTGGCCAGGCCGGCGTTGCCGGTCGGGTTCACGGAAATGCGCCCATCGGGGGTCGCCACCACGGTGCGCGCCCCCTTGAGCACCAGCACGACGCCGTGGCGCTCGGCGAAGGCGCGCGCCACCGCGGCGCGGTCCGCCTGCACCGCCGCCGTGGTCAGCCCGGTCAGCCGCGCCATCTCGCCCGGGTGTGGCGTCAGCACCCGCGGCCCGCGCGCCTCGGCCAGCGCCCCCAGGTCGTGGGCCAGGTGGTTGAGCGCGTCGGCGTCGAGCAGCACCGGCAGCTCGGCCTCGCGCGCCACCACCGTGACCAGCAGGGCGCCCGCCGGGCCGGTCGGCATCCCGGGACCGACCGCCAGCGCCCGCTTGCCCGCGGCCAGCTCCAGCGCGCGCGCCGCCGCCCGCCCGGGATGCTCGGCGAGCTCGTCGTGGGTGCCGAGGTCCGCGGTCATGAGCTCGAGCACGCGCTGGTCGAGCGCGCGCTGGCTCTCGTGCGGGGCCGCCAGCGTGCACAGCCCGGCGCCAGCCCGCAGCGCCGCGCCGCCACACAGCAGGGCCGCGCCGGTCTTGCCCGGCGAACCCGCGATCACCAGCAGGTGCCCCGCGCTGCCCTTGTGCGCCCCCGGCGTGCGCACCGGCAGCCAGTCGCGTGCGTCGTCGGCCTCGACCAGGCCAGCGCGCGGCGACAGCTCGGCCACGAGCTCGGGCGGCACCCCGATGTCGACCACGGTGACGCGACCACAGGCGACGAAGCCAGGATCGCCGGCCGGGCCCAGCTTGGGCAACGCCATGGTCACGGTCTCGGCGCACGCCAGCGGCGGACCCCAGAAGTGGCCGCGGTCGCTGTCCATACCCGACGGCAGATCGACCGCGATCAGGTGACCTGGCAGCGTGGCCATGACCTCGAGCACCGCCGCCAGGTGGCCCCGCACCGGCTCGCTGACCCCGATCCCCAGCACGGCGTCGATGACCACCGGCGCCGCGTGCAGCGCCGGCCCGGCGGCGGCCAGCCCGTCCGCGCTGCTGACGTCGACCACTGGCACCCCGGCGGCCTCGGCGGCGGCGCGGTGCTCGGCGGCCTCGCTGCCCGCCCGCTCGCGCTCTGGCCGCCCGGCGCGATACACCGTGGCCGCCACGCCGTGCGCGCACAGCAGGCGCGCCGCCACCCAGCCGTCGCCGCCGTTGTTGCCCGGGCCGCACACCACCGCGACCGGCCCCTTCACGCTGGGCCCCTGGGCGTGCAGCGCCCACTCCGCGACCTCCGCCACCGCCGCCCCGGCGCGCTGCATCAGCACCGGCCCCGGGGTGCCGGCCGCGATGGTGGCCTGGTCCAGCGCGCGCGCCTCGGCCGCGGTCAGGAGCGGCTTCACGTCGCGCTCTCCATCACCACCACCGCCGAGGCATAGCCGTCACCGTGGGTCAGGCTGACGTGCCAGCGCACCGCCCCCAGCGCCGCCGCCGCGCTGGCCGCGACGCCGCTCAGGCGCAGCACCGGCGCGCCGCCACCGCTGATCTCCATCTCGTGCCACGACAGCCCGGTCGGCACCCCGAGCGCCTTGAGCACCGCCTCCTTGGCCGCGAAGCGCGCGCCATAGTGCTCGGCGGCGCGCAGCTTGCCGGCGCAGTAGGCGCGCTCGACCGGGGTGAACACCTTCTCGGCGAAGCGGTCGGGGTACTTGCCGAGCAGCTTCTCGATGCGCGCGGTCGCCACCAGGTCGATGCCGACGCCGACGATCATGCGACGCGCTCGCCCTCCCGCAGGATGGCCAGCATGTCGCGTACGGCCTGCTCGAGCCCTACCATCACGGCGCGCGCGATGATGCTGTGGCCGATGTTGAGCTCCGCGATCCCGGGCAGCAGGGCGACCGGGCGCACGTTGGGATAGTCGAGGCCGTGGCCGGCCGCCACGTGCAGCCCCAGCGCGGCGGCGTCCTCGGCCGCGACCGCCAGCCGGTCGAGCTCGACGGCGGCGCGCGCGGCGGTCGCCTCGCAGTAGTCACCGGTGTGCAGCTCCAGCGCGGGCGCGCCCAGGGCGTGGGTGGCCTTGACCGCCTCGCGGGTGGGGTCGACGAACAGCGCGACCGGGATGCCGGCGGCGCCCAGCCGCTGGCAGGCGCGGCGCAGGCCGTCGCTCGGGGTCACCACGTCGAGACCGCCCTCGGTGGTGCGCTCCTCACGCTTCTCGGGCACCAGGGTGACCAGATCGGGCAGCACCTCGAGCGCGATCCCGACCATCTCGTCGGTGGCCGCCATCTCGAGGTTGAGCTTGGAGCGCACCGTCTGCCGGAGCAGGCGCACGTCGCGGTCCGAGATGTGGCGTCGATCCTCGCGCAGGTGAATCGTGATGCCGTGCGCGCCCGCGAGCTCGCACAGCGCGGCGGCCCACACCGGGTCGGGGTAGCGGGTGCCGCGCGCCTGGCGCAGGGTGGCGACGTGGTCGATGTTGACGTGCAGGTTCATCGCCGGGGACCTTAGCCGAAACGCCCAGCGGATTGCGGAAAACCGCGGCTACGGGAAGGGCAGCCCGGTGCAGCCCATGGGCACGCCGGCGTCGTAGGTCGGGCTGCCGCTGAAGCAGCTGCCGCCCAGGCAGATGTTGAGCGGCGGCGCGCCGCAGCTGTTGGCGCAGCCGCCACAGTTCATGCCGTCGGTGCACAGATCGACGCAGGTGGTGCCGCAGCAGCCCAGCACCGGGGTGCCGCCCAGCGGTCCGCCCGCGGTCGGGCACATGTTGCCGCCCACGCCACACTTGCACGCGCCGTTGTCACACATGAGCTGGCGACCGTCGACCATCGGGCACTTCACGCCGCACCCGCCGCAGTTGTTGGGATCGCTCTTGGTGTCGATGCAGCCCGGCGAGGCGCCGCCGCAGCAGGTCTCGTTCGCGGTGCAGGTGCGCGGGGTGGCGCCGCCGCACAGGCAGCCCGAGTTCATGCACACCTCACCGGTCTTGCAGGCCTTGCCGCACATCCCGCAGTTGAAGGCGTCGGCCGACAGGTCCTTGCAGCCGGGGTTCGAGCCAGTGCCGCAGCAGCTCTTGCTGCCGGTGCACTTGGGGCCCAGGGCGCAGACACACTGGCTCTGGGTGCAGGTGTCGGCCACGGTGGCCTCGCACTTCTCGCCGCACATGCCGCAGTTGTTCTTGTCGCGCGCGGTGTCGACACACGCCATCACGCCGCCGACCGCGCAGCACTTCTGGGTCGCGGTGCAGCGCGCGCACAGCCCCTGGTTGTTGGCGGCGTCGCCGGTCATCCCGCTGTCGATGCTGTCACCGCCGGAATCACTGCAGGCGTTGTTGGCCATCACGCCGAGGAACCCGGACAGCACCAGGAGCAGCAGGAACGGCGAGAAGCGAATCACCTTCATCAGGGACCTCCAACAGCGCAAGCGACCGTAACGGAGGCCTTTGCAGCCGTCAACTAGTCAAACGACCAACCTCCCTGGTTGGTCGTTTGTCCGGTTTTTCTCAGCGGGTCTTTCCAGCTCAGGCGTCACAGGCCGCCACCAGCCGGGCGGCGATCTCGTCGGCCCAGGTCTGGATGCGGCCCTGGTCGGGCCCCTCGATCATCACGCGCGCCTTGGCCTCGGTGCCGCTGTAGCGCACCACCACCCGGCCGGCGCCGATGAGCTCGCGCTCGACCGCCGCGATCAGCTGCTCGATCTCGGGCAGCTCGCTGAGCGCGCGCTTCCGCTTCACGGCCACGTTGACCAGCACCTGCGGCGAGCGCTGCATGACCTGCGCGAGCTCGCTCAGCGGGCGGCCCTCCTCCACCATCACCGCCAGCACCGCCAGCGCGGCCACGATGCCGTCGCCGGTCGTCATGTGATCCAGGAAGATGAGGTGGCCCGACTGCTCGCCGCCCAGGTTGTAGCCGGCGCGGCGCATCTCATCGACCACGTAGCGATCACCCACCGGCGTGCGCACCAGCTTGCCGCCGGCGCGCGTCATGGCCTGCTCGAGGCCGATGTTCGACATGATGGTCGCCACCAGCGTGTTGTGCTTGAGCGCCCCGCGCGCCAGCAGGCGGGTCGCGCACAGCGCCATGATGGCGTCGCCGTCGACCACGTTGCCCTTCTCGTCCGACACGATGACGCGATCGGCGTCGCCGTCCAGCGCGATGCCCAGGTTGGCGTCGTGCAGCCGCACCAGCTCGCACATCGAGCGCGGGTGCAGCGCGCCGACCTTCTCGTTGATGTTGGTGCCGTCGGGCTCGTAGCCGATCGGGATGACGTTGGCGCCGAGCTCGCCGAACACCGCGGGCGCCACCTTGTAGGCCGCGCCGTGGCCGGTATCGACGACGATCTTGAAGCCGTCCAGCGTGCGCTCGCGCGGGAAGGTGTTCTTGAGGAAGACGATGTAGCGCCCCACCGAGTCGGCCAGGTGGATGACGCGCCCGATGTTGCCGTGGGTCGGCCGGCGCTGATCCATCTCGTCCGACGTCATCAGCTGCTCGATGCGCGACTCGACGTCGTCGGGCAGCTTGAAGCCGTCACGGGCGAAGATCTTGATGCCGTTGTCCTGGAACGGGTTGTGCGAAGCGCTGATGACCACGCCAGCGTCGGCGCGCATCGACGAGGTGATGAAGGCGATCCCGGGCGTCGGCAGCGGCCCGGTGGTCCACACGTCGGCGCCCATCGAGCAGATCCCGGCCGCCATGGCCTGCTCGAACATGTAGCCCGACAGCCGGGTGTCCTTGCCGATGACGATGCGGCCCTTGCGGCCCTCCTTGGTGAAGAGGTAGGCCACCGCGCGCCCCATGCGCAGCGCGGTCTCTGGCGTCATCGGCTCGACGTTGGCGATGCCGCGCACCCCGTCCGTCCCGAACAGCTTGCGATCGTTGCTCATAGGGCCAGGAGAATAACCCGAACCCCCGTCCCCCCTCCACGGGCAAAGCCCGCGGAGCCTCCCCCCACCGCGCGTCGCTCGCGCGGAGCGGGCTCACGGCGGGGTCGGGGCCTTCTTGTGCGTGCGCAACACCACCTCGGGGGGCTTGACCTCGAAGGCGACGCCCGCGGGCAGCCCCGACACGTTGACGCGCTTGGGCCGGTCGCCGTCATTCTCGTCGTCCTCGCGGGTGGCCTCGACGATGGCGCGCATCGCGTTGAAGTCGACGGCGTCGAGCGCCAGCCGCGGGCCGCGCAGCACCACGGTGACCACCCTGGGCGCGGTCTCGCCGCTGCGGGTCGACAGGCCGGTGACCTCGATGGGCACGTCCGCGCGCGTGACCGAGTCCTGGCGCGGGCCGATCTCGACGCGCACCTTGATCTGGCGCGCGCTGACCGCCTCGAAGTTGCGCGGCAGCGAGGCCAGGGGGACGTCGATGGTGAACGACTGCGTGGCGCCCTGCACCGACACCGGGCGGGTCGCGACGCCCTTCAGGTTGCCGATCTCGGCCTCCGGCCCCTTGACCTCGAGCTTGGCCGGCACCGGGATGAGCTTGACCACCTCGTAGCCGTAGCCGGGCTCGCCGTCGGTGGGCACCGAGACCGGCACCGTGGCCGAGCCCAGGCTCTCGAAGCGCAGCTCCAGCGATGGCGGCGCGAACGAGATCACCGACAGGCCGGGCGGGATGCCATGGATGAGGCTGCTCTCGAAGCGGAAGATCCCGGCCTTCTGCTCGCGCAGGTCGATGTGGATCGGATCCAGGTCGCGCTCGTCGAAGCGCTTGATGCGCGACCACGGGCCGCGCACGATCATGCGCACCTGATCGATCTGCTCCGACACCAGCACGCGGTCGTCGGGCATGGTGTAGACCACGCGCATGGCGGCGCCGATCTGGACGTCCTTCTCGCCGCGCACCACGATGAACAGCGTGACCGCCAGCACCATGGACACGGCCTTCAGCGCGGCGTTCTCGACGAAGACCTTGCGCAGCAGCTCTCTCATTTGGGCGGGCCCGACCCGATGGTCGACTGCCGGCGCACGGCGCGGTGCTGCCCGGTGGCGGTGGTGCTGGTGGCGCTGCCGCGCGACGCCTCGTCGGTCCCTGCGGCCGGGATCGCGCCCGGGGTGCCGTCACCGGCGTCCTCGGCGGCGCTGTCCTTGGACACCGGCGGCATGGCGTGGATGACGTTGTCGGGGCTGGGCAGCGCCTCCAGGATGGCGGCCGACTCGGCCTCGGCGATGGCGTCGCGCCGCTTGTCGGCGCCGCGGCGACGCTTCTCCTTCTGGAACAGGCCGAGCAGCGCCTTGCGCAGGGTGGCCGGCTCGAGGTCGCGCGCGATGTTGCCGTAGAAGCACAGCGAGATCGAGCCGCGCTCCTCGCTGACCACGACGCACACCGCGTCGGTCTCCTCGGTGATGCCGATGGCGGCGCGGTGGCGGGTGCCCAGCACCTTGTCGAGGCGCGGGTTGACCGACAGCGGCAGCAGCGCGCCGGCCTGCTGGATGCGCAGGTTCTTGATGATGATGGCGCCGTCATGCAGCTCGTTCTGCCGGTCGGGCAGGAACATCGCCACCAGCAGCTCCTTGGACACCCGCGCGTCGAGCACCGCGCCGCCGGAGACGAACTCGGCCAGATCGGCGTCGCGCTCGAACACGATGAGGGCGCCGACGCGCTCCTTGGCCAGGGCCTCGGCGGCGCGCACGACCTCCTCGAACACCGCGGTCTCGGCGTAGTGGCGGCCGCCCGGGAACAGGTTCTGTCCGATGCGCATCAGGCCGCGCCGGATGTCCTGCTGGAACACGACGATGATGATGATGATGAAGTAGTTGATGAAGTTGTCGAGCAGCCACGACACCGTCATCAGGTCGAACTGCTTGGACGCGAAGAAGCCGGCGCCGATCAGCAAGAGGCCAATCAGCATCTGCGCCGCGCGGGTGCCCTTGATGAGCAGCAGGGTGCGGTAGACGACGTAGTAGACGATGAGGATGTCGAGCGCGACCAGCCCGAACTCGCGCAGGGTCAGCCCGCGCAGGAAGGTCGGCAGCGGGAACGAGATCGCCAGGGCCGCGGTGGTCATCAGGCGGCCCCCTGATACGCATGCCCGGGGGCAGCCTTCCTGAGCGCGTCCGCGACCTTGACCACGGCCACGAGCTCGGCGACCGCGTGCACCCGCACCGCGTCGGCGCCGGCCAGGATGCACGCCGTGATGGCCGCCGCGGTCGGAAAGTCGCGCGCCGCCGGCTCCGCGATCCCGGTCAGCTCGCCGAGGAAGCGCTTGCGCGAGGGCCCCACCAGCACCGGCCGCCCGACCCGCGCACGCAGCGCCCCCAGCCCCTGGATCAGCGCCAGGTTGTGCTCCAGCAGCTTGCCGAAGCCGAGCCCGGGATCGATCACGATGCGCCCCGGCGCCACCCCTGCCGCGCGCGCCGCCGCCACCCGAGCCCACAGCTCGTCGCCGACCTCGGCCACCACGTCGACGAAGGCGACGTCCTTCATCATGCCGGCGCCCGGCGCCCCGCGCAGGTGGCCCAGCACGACCACCGCCCCGCGCCGCGCCACCACCCGGAGGAGGTCCGGATCGTGGGCGCCCCCGGCGACGTCATTGACGATGTCCGCCCCCGCGGCCAGCGCGGCGTCGGCGACCTCCGCCTTCACGGTGTCGATCGAGATGGCCGCCGCGCAGCCCGCCGCGCGCAGGGCGCGGATCACCGGCAGCACCCGCGCCGCCTCGTCCGCCGCCGCTACCGGCGCCGCGTCAGGCCGGGTCGACTCGCCACCCACATCGAGGATGTGCGCCCCCGCGCGCACCAAGGCCAGGCCGGCCATCGCCGCCGCCGAGGGGCTGACATACCGGCCGCCGTCCGAGAACGAGTCGGGCGTGACGTTGAGGACGCCCATGACGCAGGTGCCACCCGCGCCACCGATCGTCACTCCGTTCACGACGACCGGCTCCATCTGGGCGGCGCCTCCTCACGTCCCATCTTGCCGAAACAGAAACGGCCCGGTCCAGGTTTTCCTGGCCGGGCCGTCGAAAAAACACCTCGGTTCCGGTCTAGGCGGCGCCCGGATCGTCCTTCAGGTTGGGCAGCGGCCGGGGGGCGAACAGGCCCGGGCGCTTCTCCTTCTTGTCGTCCTTCTTCTCGGCCTTGGCCACCGGGGGGCGCTTGACCGGCAGCGGCCGGTCCAGCTTGCCGCCGCCCATCAGCTTGTCGATGTCGGGGCTGTCGATGGTCTCGTACTCCAGCAGCGCCTCGGCCATCGCCTTCAGCTTGTCCATGTTCTCGCTGATGATCTTCTTGGCGCGGTCGTACTCGTCCATCACGATGCGGCGGACCTCGGCGTCGATCTCGACCGCGGTCTGCGCCGAGTAGTCGGGCGCGCCCGACATCTCGCGGCCCAGGAACGGCTCGTGCTCCTTCTTGCCGAAGGCCAGCGGGCCGAGCTTCTCGCTCATGCCCCACTCGCACACCATCTTGCGCGCCAGCTCGGTCGCCTTCTCGATGTCGTTGCCGGCGCCGGTGGTCTGCTGCCCGAACACCAGCTCCTCGGCGATGCGGCCGCCCATCAGCACGGCGATCTTGGCGATGGCGAACTCGCGCGAGTACGAGTGGCGGTCCTCGACCGGCAGCTGCTGGGTCAGGCCCAGGGCCGGCCCACGCGGGATGATGGTGACCTTGTGCACCGGGTCGGTGCCGCCGCCGATGAGGCGCGCCACCAGGGCGTGGCCCGCCTCGTGGTACGCGGTGTTCTTCTTCTCGGCGTCCGAGATGATCATCGAGCGCCGCTCGGTCCCCATCAGGACCTTGTCCTTGGCGTGCTCGAAGTCCGCCATGTCGAGCTTGTCCTTGTCCATCCGGGCCGCGATCAGCGCGGCCTCGTTGACCAGGTTCTCGAGGTCGGCGCCCGAGAAGCCGGGGGTGCCGCGCGCGATGACGTCGAGATCGACCGCATCGGGCTCCTTGGGGTCGGTCTTGAGCGGGGTGCGCTTGGTGTGTACCTCGAGGATGCCCAGGCGACCGCGCACGTCGGGGCGCGGCACCATGATGCGCCGATCGAAGCGACCCGGGCGCAGCAGCGCGGGGTCGAGCACGTCGGGCCGGTTGGTGGCCGCGATCAGGATGACGCCCTCGTTGGACTCGAAGCCGTCCATCTCGACCAGCAGCTGGTTCAGGGTCTGCTCGCGCTCGTCGTGACCGCCGCCCAGGCCGGCGCCACGGTGGCGACCGACGGCGTCGATCTCGTCGATGAAGATGATGCAGGGCGCGTTCTTCTTGCCCTGCTCGAACAGGTCACGCACGCGCGAGGCGCCGACGCCGACGAACATCTCGACGAAGTCGGAGCCCGAGATGCTGAAGAACGGCACCCCGGCCTCGCCGGCGATGGCGCGCGCCAGCAGGGTCTTGCCGGTGCCCGGCGAGCCCATCATCAGGACGCCCTTGGGGATGCGTCCGCCCAGCTTGGTGAACTTCTTGGGATCGCGCAGGAAGGCGATGATCTCTTCGACCTCGTCCTTGGCCTCCTCGATGCCGGCGACGTCCTTGAAGGTGACCTTGTTCTGGTGATCGCTGAGCAGCTTGGCCTTCGACTTGCCGAAGCTCATGGCCTTGCCGCCGCCCGCCTGCAGCTGGCGCATGAAGAAGAAGAACACCAGGAACAAGAGGATCATCGGCAGCCACGAGATGATCAGCGTCTGCCAGAACGACGACTCGTCCTTCTCGGTGGTCTTGTACGAGATGTTGGCCTTGTCGAGCTTGGCGATGGTCTCGGCGAAGAACGGGCCGCGGAAGGTGACCGCCTTCTGGTCGCCAGCGTAGGTCACCTTGTACTTCGCGGTGTTCGACGCGCCCCGGGTCGTGATCTCGACCTCTTCGATCTTGGGCTCGTTGGGGTTCAGGTTGCCGTCCGCCATCGGCGTGATCTGCCGGATGAAGACCGAGTAGCTGCCCGGGTTGGTCGAGCTGCCCTTGTTGGTGAACAAGCTGTAGATGCTCACGAACATGAGCAGCAGGAGGATCCAGAGCAGGATGGTTTTGTGCGATTGCCTCAAGCTGTCACCTCGAAAAGGTACTGTAACCTGTAATGGCTGCGCGGGAGCACGTCAATTGTGCGCACAGATTTGTGCAGCGGCAGCCCTTTTACGATCTCTTCACGAAACTCACCACACCCTGCCGATACAGCGCCCGACCACCGGGTAGATCGACGCCGGCGCCGCCGCGCTGACGCCGGCACAGCCCCTCGATGGCGGCCAGGTGGACGGTCTCCAGCGCGACCCCGGCCGCCCGCGCCGCCCGCGCCAGCGCCCGGTAGCGCAGCGCCCGCGGCGCCGCCAGCAGCGCGGCCCCGGTCAGCGGCAGCGCCGCCGCCAGGCTGTCCAGCGCCTCGGCGTCGTCGGCCAGGTTCTGGCACGCGCGCCCCACCACCACCTCCAGCGCGGGGGTCAGACTGCGCAGCGCGGGCACGATGTGATGACGCACGTGATTTCTGTGATGCCTGGGATCCGAATTGGTTGGATCCACCAGGGCGGTGACGCCCTGGGCGCCGAGGTCGGCCTCGATGGCGGCGCGCGCACAGGTCAGGAGCGGGCGCCCGACCATGACGCCGAGGACCTCGCCGCGCTCGCGCATGCCGGCCAGCCCCACGGTGCCGGCCCCGCGCAGGAGGTGCAGCAGCAGGGTCTCGACCTGATCGGTGGCGTTGTGCCCGGTCCAGATCTCGCTGCAGCCCAGGGTGCGCGCGACCCGCGCCAGAGCCCGGTAGCGGGCCTCGCGGGCGACCTCCTCGAGCGACCGCCCGCCGCGCCGGGCCACCACGCGCAGATCTTGCGCCACCCGCACCGCACGCACCCGCGCCCGCGGCACCCCGGCCGCCAGCGCCACCGCGCGCACGAAGGCGGCCTCGCGCGCGCCACCCGGGCGCAGCCGGTGATCGACATGGCACACCGCCAGCCCCGCCACCCCGGCCCGGGCCGCCGCCAGCAGCAGCGCCAGCGAGTCGGGCCCGCCCGAGCACGCCAGCAGCGGCGCCGACACCGGATGGCGCGCCCGGTACGCAGCGACGGCCGCGGCCGGACCATCCGTGCTATGGAAGCGCTCGATCGACATGGCTGACGACATCATCGCATTGAGTCGCTTCCGCGCCGCGCTGGCTCGCGCCCGCGGGACGCGCCGGCTGGACGAGCTCCTCGCCGACCCCCAGGCGCCCACCCTGGTGCCCACGCTGCCTGCACTGGATGTCTTCTACCTCATCCAGGAGGTCGGCCTGGAAGCTTCCTCCGAGCTGGTCGCGATGCTGTCGCCCGAGCAGTTCCAGGCCTGCCTCGATCTCGACGCCTGGCAGGGGCTGGCGCCGGCATCCGAGCGCGCCTGGCCCTGGCTGGCCGCGCTCAGCGAGGCCGGCTTCGAGCGCCTCGTCTTCGTGCTCGATCATGTCGACCTCGAGCTCTTGACCCTGCTCTTGTCGACCGAGGTCCGGGTCTATGACATGACCCAGGAGGAGGAGCCCGAGAGCCTCGACAACGCCGCCTGGCAGAGCCCCGACCGCTTCTTCCTGGTCGAGCTGCTGTCACCGCCCGACAGCGAGCGGCAGTCACAGATCATCCGGCTGCTCGAGGACCTCTACCGCGGCGACCTGGCCTTCGCGAAGAACCTCCTGATGGCGCTGCGCTGGGAGCTCGGCGCCGCCATCGAGGAGGAGGCCCTGCGCTTCCGGGTCGCGCGCCTGCAGGATCTCGGCTTCCCTGATCCAGACGAGGCGCTGCGCCTGTACACCCCGATCGATCCGGCCAGCGTGAAGATCGGCGAGGGCACCCAGGATCCGCTCGATCCACAGCTCGATCCAGGCGCCGCCCCGCCGGCCACCCTGCCCGCTCCCTACGTCGACCCGCTGCGCCGCGGTGGCTTCCTGGCCGATGTGCTGGCCACCATCACCGACGAGCGCGAGCTGTCGCGCCTGTTCCACGCCATGACCCTGCTGGCCAACCACGCCCTGGGCGCCGACCGGGTCGCGGCCGGAGATCTCGGCGCGGTCGAGGCCGGCGCTCGCCGCGCCGCCGCCACCCTGTCGCTGGGCCTGGAGTCGGTCGCCGGGGCCGACCTCGTGCGCGGACGGCAGGCGCTGGCGACGATCTCACTGCGCCGGCTGTTCCGCGTCGGCGCCAGCCTGGCCTGGCAGGTCGCCACCCTGGCGCGCGTGCTGGTCAAGACCGGCCGCGTCGGCCGCGCGCGCGGGCGCCACGATCTGCTCGACCCGCCGCTCGACGCCGTGTTCGACGCCCTGCTCGGCCCCGGCCATCGGCCGGCCTACGCGGTGGCCCTGGATCAGCCGACCACGCCGCCGGATCCGGCCAAGCCCCAGCACCGCGCCTTCGCCAGCGTGGCCGACGTGCGCCGCGCCGCCCACGCCCTGGCCGAGGCCCAGCTCTACGCCGATCTGGTGCACGACGGCCTGCGCCTCGACCCCGGCGCGCTGCCGCCGACGCGCGAAGACCTGCGCCTGGGCGCCCTGCTGGGCACCGCCGCCGCGCGCATCATCCTGGGCGACACCGAGGTCAGAAAGCCGCTGTCACCCGACGAGGCGCTGCGCCTGCGCAGCCTGCTGTGCCCGACCGGCGACAGCCCCAGCCCGGAGGCGCTGACCCGCGTCGAGCGCGCCTTCAGCGCCGTGCTCGAGCACGCCAAACGGCCGGCCCCCCCGACCGGGATCGCCGCGCTGGTCGCGGACCGCCTGGGCGCCATCGCGCGCGAGCTGGGTCGCCTGGCGCCGGGCACCCGCCCCGACCCGCGCTTCATGGCCTCGCTGTGGCTTGACTCGCCCGGGCCCGCAGGTTAATTCGACCCCGGGAATAGGCCCGCGCGGTCCGTGGTTGCGCGGGTCGCACCGCTCCAGATCGCCCAGCCCCAGACCTCAGGAGGAGAGGTCACCGATGCCCGAGCCTCGCGAGATGATCAGCGTCGACCACCTCACCAAGCGCTACGGCCCGCACACCGCCGTCAACGACATCAGCTTCAGCGTCGACAAGGGCCAGGTCCTCGGCTTCCTCGGCCCCAACGGCGCCGGCAAGTCGACCACCATGAAGATCCTGACCACGTTCCTGTCGCCCACCGCGGGTCGGGCGCGGATCGCCGGGCTGGATGTCTGGGACCACCCCCTCGAGGTGCGCCGCAAGATCGGCTACCTGCCCGAGGATACGCCGCTCTACAAGGACATGGCCATCGCCGAGTACCTCGCCTTCGTGTGCGAGGTGCGCAAGCTGCCGCGCTCGAGCCGCAAGGCCGCGGTGCGCCGGGTCGCCGAGCAGTGCGGCATCGCCGACGTCGCCGGCAAGCCCATCGGCAGCCTGTCGCGCGGCTATCGCCAGCGCGTCGGCCTGGCCCAGGCCCTGGTGCACGAGCCCGACGTCCTCATCCTGGACGAGCCGACCTCGGGCCTCGACCCCAACCAGATCGTCGAGATCCGCCAGCTCATCCGCGACATCGGGCGCGACAAGACGGTCATCCTGTCGACCCACATCCTGCCCGAGGTCAACGCCACCTGCGGGCGCGTCATCATCATCTCGGACGGTCGCCTGGTCGCCGACGGCAAGCCCGACGACCTGATGGCCAGCGAGAAGACCAACCGCTACCGCGTGCTGTACGCCTCCGACGGCGGCGCAGGCGGCGCCGAGGCGGCGCTGGACGAGAAGGTCGTGCAGGGCAAGCTCGCCGCGCTACCCGGGGTCAAGAGCGCCACCCGCTATGACTCGGAGTCGAAGACCCTCGGCTTCCACGTCACCTCGGACGGCGCCACCGACCTGCGTCGCCCGCTGTTCCAGTGCGCGGTCGATGAGAAGTGGCCGCTGCTCGAGCTCGATCGCATGGAGGCCAGCCTGGAGGAGGTCTTCCGCCGGCTGACCCGCAACGACGCCGACGAGAACGCCGCTGCCGGCGCCAAGCCAGGAGCCAGCTCATGAACGTCTGGGCCATCGCCAAGCGCGATTTCGGCTCGTATTTTCGCTCGCCGATCGCGTACGTCGTGCTGTCGATCTTCCTCCTGCTGACCGGCTTCCTGTTCTGGAACGGCGCCTTCGACACCCAGAGCCGGGCCTCGATGACCGCGCTGTTCGGGCCCATGCCGCTCATCCTCAGCTTCTTCGCGCCCGCCATCACCATGGGCCTCCTGGCCGACGAGCGCGGCACCGGATCGATCGAGCTTTTGACCACGCTGCCGCTGCGCGACTGGGAGATCATCCTCGGCAAGTACCTGGCCGCGGTCGGCCTGTACACGCTCGGTGTCGCGCTGACGCTGCCCTATGTCGTCACCATCGCCAAGCTGGGGCCGCTGGATCTCGGCCCTGCCCTGGCCGGCTACCTGGGCCTGCTCCTGATGGGCTACGTCTACCTGGCCATCGGCCTGATGGCGTCGGCCTTCACGCGGCACCAGATCGTGGCCTTCATCGTGGGCCTCGGGCTGTGCTTCCTGTTCTTCCTCTGGAGCATGATGATCCCGGCGCTGCCGCGCGGCCTCAAGGTGGTGGCGCAGTACCTGGCGGTGGATCGCCACCTGCGCCAGATGGCCGACGGGCAGCTCGATCCGCGCTCGCTGGTGTACCTGCTGTCACTGGCGGCGCTGCCGCTGGTGATCGCCTGGCAGTCTCTCGAGTCACGCAGGTGGACGGCATGAGCACCTCCAATCGTGGACGCAAGCTCAAGAGCTTCACCACCGCCACCATCAGCACGCTGGCCATCTTCGGTGTGCTGCTGCTGCTCAACCTCATGGTGGCCTCCAGCAAGGCGCGCGGCTGGGACGTCACCGAGGAGCGCATGCACTCGCTGTCGCCAGCTGCCGCCGAGGTCATCCGCTCGCTGCCCGAGCCGCTGACGGTCAACGCCTACATCTCGGGCGATCACCCGGCCGCTTATGACGAGTTCATCCGCTCGCTCGGGATCCTGCTCGACCAGTACGCCGACGCCAGCCACGTCGAGCGCGAGGTCGAGGTCCTGGAGAATGGACAGAACGTCAAGAAGAGGAAGCGGATGCAGCTGGTGTCGTGGCAGAAGATCGACCCCGACAAGCTGCCGCGCAGCAAGGAGCAGCTGCACGAGGACTGGCTGAAGTCGCGCGCCAAGGCGCTGGGCAAGTCGCTCGACGAGGTGCGCAAGCTCGACGACGCCGGCGACGCCAGCCTGGGCAAGGATCCCAGCAAGGACGTCGTGCAGCGCACCCAGGCCGATCTGGCCGCCGAGGGCATCCGGCGCCGCCCGGCCTACACCCGCGAGGGCACCTCGATCTCCAAGCAGGACATCTACCTGACCCTGCAGCTGGAGTTCCGCGGCCAGAAGCGCGCGCTGATCTTCGAGGGCAACCCGCCGGTGCCCGAGGGCCTGGAGTTCCAGTTCACCAAGCTGCTCAAGGAGCTGGCCTTCGGGCGCAAGAAGCTGGGCATCACGGCCGGCAACGGCGAGGCCGACCCGCGCGAGACCACGGTGTTCCGGCAGTCCCTCGACCAGCTGTTCGAGGTCTCCGAGGTCAAGCTCGGCCAGCCCGGCGAGGCTGCCAAGCTCGCGAACCTCGACGGCCTCATCGTGGCCGGCCCGCGCAAGCCCCTACCGGATGATGCACTGAGAGCGATCGACGGCTTCGTCATGCGCGGCAAGCCGGTGCTGTTCCTGGTCGACGGCATGACCTTCGAGGGCCAGACCCCGCAGGACGCCCAGATGGGGCAGGACAAGCCGTACCTGGGCCAGGCCACCACCCATGGCCTCGACAAGCTGCTGGAGGCCTACGGCTTCAAGGTCGACGCCAACACCCTGATCGACGCCAGCCACAACACCACAGGCTTCGTGGTCAACGGCAACGACGGCTTCCCGGCGCCGGCGCTGTTCCCGGTGCTGGAGCGGCTGGCCAACGGCAAGGCCGAGCCGCTCGACGGCATGAAGTCGATGGCGCTGGGCTTCGTGTCGTCGCTCCAGAACCTGGAGGGCAAGCGCGCCAAGACCGAGCAGCTGATCCCGTTCGCGCGCACCTCGGGGGCGTCATTCTCGTTCGATCAGGGCCTCATGATCGTGGCGCCGGGCATGAAGCTCGACCCCAAGGCGGGCAAGGCCGGCCCCTTCGTGGTCGGCTATGCCGCGCGCGGCACCTTCCGCAGCGCGTTCGCGTCGCCGCCCGCGGGCTCGGATGCCATGAGCGTGGCGCCCGCCGCTGGCGAGCAGAGCCCCGACAAGACCCGCGTCGCGGTGCTGGGTGACTCCGACTGCCTGAGCGACCTCAACGTGATGATGGCGCAGCAGCTGGGCAGCCCCGACCTGGTGACCGGGATCTCGGCGGTCACCAACGTGGCGGCCTGGATGATGGAGGACGCCGCGCTGTCACGCATCCGCAACAAGGGCACCGTGCGCAAGCTGACCACGGTGTCGTCGGGTGATCGCACCCTGATCAAGTTCGGCAACGTGCTGGGGCCGCCTTTCCTGCTGATCGGCTTTGGCCTGGTGGCGTGGCGTCTGCGCGTGCGGCGCCGGCGCAAGTTGAAGCTGTAGTCGAAGAGGACCGTGCCATGAAGCGACTGCTCATCAGCCTGAGCCTGCTGGCGGTGGTGGGGGCGACCGCCTTCTTCTACCTGCGCCGCAAGGACCCCCACGCCGCGCGCACCAAGGTCATCACCTCGAGCAAGGCGCCGCTGGCCAAGCTGGCGCCCAAGGACCTCGACGAGCTGGAGGTCACCGCGCCGCCCGAGGGCGCCGCGGCGGGGTCGCCGGTGCACGTGAAGGTGCAGCGCAACGACGCCACCAGCTGGAAGGTGGTCGAGCCGTTCGCCGACGTGGCCAGCCCGGACGCCATGCAGCAGGCGCTGGAGGGGCTGGAGTTCGTGCAGTGGAAGGCAGAGGTCGCCGACTCGGTCGAGGCCATGGGCAAGCTCGGCTGCAATGACGAGAAGGGCGTGCACGTGGTCGCGCGCGCCAAGGGTCAGGTGCTGGCCGATCTCTACGTGTGCGGCGAGCTCGACCGCGCGCGGCTGGCGTCGTCGAGCCAGATCTGGGAGGTGTCGGGGCTGGATCGCTGGCGCTTCGCCAAGGCGAGCGCGAAGGACTGGCGCCACCTGGTGGTGGTCGAGCTGCCGACCCAGGAGATCGGGCGGCTGCGCCTGACCGGCGCGGGTGGTGCGCTGGATGTGTCGCGACCGCCTCCGGATGACGGTGGTGTGCCGGGGCAGTGGAAGGTGGAGGCTGCCCAGCCGGCGCTGGCCAGCATGGGTGTGGATCAGGATCAGCTGGCGCAGCTGGCGTCGCGCCTGGCGCGGCTGACCGCGCTCGACGTGGCCGACGGGGTCAGCGACGCCGACGCCGGGCTGGCGCCGCCGCGCGCGACCTTCGAGGCGCTGACCTGGGGCGGCGGCAAGGGCGTCAAGCTGCTCATCGGCAAGGCGGCCGGCGAGGGCCCCGAAGCGGGGGTCTACGCGAAGAAGGACGGCGACGCGCGGCTGTATCGCTTGCCCAGGGACGCGGCCGACGACCTGGCGCGCAGCCCGATCGAGCTGCAGAGCCGCCAGCTGGGGCCCGGCGCCAGCACTGCGGTGCGGGTCGATGTGCAGGCCGGCGGCGAGACCGTGAGCGCGACGCGCAAGGACACCGGAGCACCCTGGGTCACCAGCGCCAAGGTCGATGTCGGCCGGCTGGGCGGCCTGGTCGGCCAGCTCGAGGTGCTGCGCGCCAGCGCGCTCGCGACCCCGCAGCCGACCCGCAAGGACGCTGGCCTCGAGCGGCCGGCCGCCAGCGTGACCCTGACCGACGCCAAGGGTGCCAGGACGATCCTGCGCATCGGTTCAGCCAAGGACGGATCGCGCTACGCCGCGCGTGACGGCAACCCCAGCATCTTCCTGGTGGATGGAGCGACGGTCGAACCGCTGACCCGCAAGCCGTCCGAGAGCCTGAAGTAACAACCTCGCCGCAGCGGGGGTTTGCACTCCCACGCGTAACGCAGAGCACATCAAGTGGAAACCCCGATCGAATATCGTTCGTAGCGATGAACGATCGCGACGAGGACGGAGGGGCGAAGCGGCCCGACGTCTCCGCTCCAGCGGCTCCGCAGCGCCGGCAGAAGTCCCTCGCCGAGTGGCTGGTCGAGAAGCGCGACGAGCCGACCGATTCCCCGCGTCCCGAGAAGTCGCCCTCGGGGATCGTGCAGCTCATCGGCGAGCTCGGCAAGCCGCGTGAGTGACGAGCTCGGCAAGCCGCGTGCGCGTGAGTGACGAGCTCGGCAGGCCGCGCGAGTAGCGCCCGCAGCATTCACGTCATCGAGCGGTCTTCACCCTCGAGCAAGAACAGCGCCGCCTCGGCCGCGCGCTGCTCGGCCTCCTTCTTGGAGCGCCCCACCGAGGTCGAGTAGACCTTCTCGCCCAGCGTCACGCTGACCTGGAACACCTTGGCATGATCGGGGCCGACCTCCTGCAGCACGGTGTAGCGCGGGGTCTCCTTGTACAGGCTCTGGGCGCGCTCCTGCAGGCGGGTCTTGAAGTCGGTGTAGCCCGGATCGTCGAGCGCCGCGATGCGTGAGGCCAAGAGGTTCGAGACCACGGTGAAGGTGGTCGGGAAGCCGGCCTCGGTGTAGATCGCCCCCACGACCGCCTCGCAGGCGTCGGCCAGCAGCGACGGCTTGCGCCGACCACCCGACTGCTCCTCGCCCTTGCCCAGGAACAGCCACTCGCCGAGGCCCAGCTCGAGGCCGAGCTGGGCCAGCCCGGCCTCGTTGACGATGGCGGCCCGCGCGATGGACAGCTCGCCCTCGCTGCCGTGCGGGAAGCGCTCCATCACCAGGTGGCCGACCACGAGATCGAACACCGCGTCACCGAGGAACTCCAGGCGCTCGCCGTGGGAGCGCCGCACCTGCGGGTTCTCGTTGAGGAACGACTTGTGGGTCAGCGCCGACTCCAGCAGGGCGACGTCCTTGAAGACGTGACCGAGGCGCTGCTCCAGGGCGGCATAGGCCGATTCAGCCATGGGGGCGCGAGTATACATGCCGGTGTGATATCGTGAAGCCGGAGCCCGAAGTCTCGTCGTGACCCCACAGCGACTCGGCAAGTACCACGTGCTGGACCGCCTGGCGCAGGGCGGCATGGCCGAGATCTACAAGGTCAAGACCGTCGGCATCGCCGGCTTCGAGAAGGTCCAGGTCCTGAAGCGGATCTTGCCGGCCTACGCGCAGAACGAGCGCTTCATCCGGGCCTTCGTCGACGAGGCCCGCATCGCGGTGTCGCTGAACCACCGCAACATCGTGCAGATCTTCGAGTTCGGGCGCGCCGAGGGCGAGCTGTTCCTGGCCATGGAGTTCATCGACGGCGTCAACCTGCGCGAGATCATGATGGCGGCGCGCAGCTCGCCGACGCGGCGCGGCCTGGGCCCGGCGCTGTGCTGCCACGTGCTGTCCGAGGTCGCGGCCGGCCTCGACTATGCGCACCGCAAGAGCGACCACCACGGGCGTCCGCTCGGCATCGTGCACTGCGATATTTCTCCTGCAAATGTCGTAGTTTCTTATGAGGGCTTCGTCAAGATCTTGGACTTCGGCATCGCCCGCGCCAGCTTCGCAGCGGGCAGCGGCGACGGCCGGGTGCGCGGCAAGCCGCGCTACATGGCGCCCGAGCAGGTCCGCGGCGAGGCGCCCACGGTGCGCACCGACCTGTTCGCGCTGGGCATCGTCGGCTGGGAGCTCCTGGCCGGGCGCGGCCTGTTCGAGGCCAGCAACGTCGAGCAGATCCTGGCCGCCATCCTGTCGCGCGAGGTGCCGGCGCTCGACGAGCTCTTGCCCGGGGTGGTGCCGTCGTCGCTGGCGTCGCTGATCGCGCAGCTCTTGTCGCGCGACCCGCTGGCGCGCCCGCAGACCGCGGCCGAGGTGGTCAGCCGGCTGACCGTGCTGCAGCGCGAGATCGACATGACCGCGGGCTCGCGCGCGCTGGCGCTGGCGCTCGACGAGCTGGTGCCGGGCCGCGGCGGGCGGCGCGCCGGTAGCTCGGCCGACACCGCCGTGCCGGCACCTGCGCTGGCGCTGCCGCTGCCGTTCTCCGAGGAGACCACCGACCCGGCGCGGCGCGGCCTCTTGGCGGCGCGCCCCCGCGGTGGCCGTGACGCCCCGACCGACGCGCCGACCCGGGTCCCGCTGGCGCCGCTCCGCCTGGCCACCGCGGGCGAACCCACCGGGGTGGGAGACGGCACCGGCACCGGCACCGGCACCGGCACCGGCACCGGCACCGGCACCGGCACCGGCACCGGCACCGGCACCGGCACCGGCGCGGGCACCCTGAGCCGCGGCGGCGAGGACTTCCGCGGCGTCACCGAGGTGCCGACCTCGCCCGAGCGCAGCGCAGTGCCGATGCCGGCGCCGCAGGCCGCCACGGTGCCGCTGCGCGCCCCGCTGGCGGGCGGCACCCCCGAGGTCATCTTCGAGAAGCACAGCGAGCGCATGCGCCCGGAGCCGGGCGACAGCACCGGGACCGGGACGGGCACCGGCAGCGGCACCACCAACGCCGGCACCAACGAGGACCCCGGTCGAGCCCGCCCGCGCAGCAGCACCCTGTCGGGCATCACCTTCGGCGCCGCGGCGCCCACCGCCACGCTGGGCGAGGACAGCGCCAGCGGCCCCGCCGCCACTGCGCAGACCTCGACCCCGCTGGGCGAGAAGCGGCGCATCGTGGCCTGCGCGCTGGCGCTCGAGGGCGGCACCCGGCTGGAGCAGGCCGAGGCGCAGCGCCTGCTCGCCGACGTGGCCTACAAGCACGACGCCGTGGTGCTCGACAGCGACTCCTCCGCGGTGCTGTCCATCTTCGGCCTCGAGCGCGCCAACGAGGACGATCTGGCGCAGGCCATGGCCTACGCGCTCGACGCGCTGGAGATCGCGCGCTCGCTGGCGTCGCAGGGCATCACGGTGCGGCTGGGCGCACGCCAGGGCATCGTGGCGCGCCGGCGCAGCGTGGGCGAGGACGACGCCTCGGGCTATCTGCTGCTGGGCGACGCCATGGACGAGGCCTGCGCGCTGACCGCCATCGCGACGCCCGGGCGCGTGCTACTGGGCGGCGAGCCGTCGCGCCAGGCCAGCGCGCACTACACCTTCCGCGAGGTCGCGCCGCTGCGCCGCCGCGGTCGCCGCATGCGCTGCCTGGAGCTGCTCGGGCCACGCGCCCCGCACGAGCGCGCGCGCGCCCAGCTCGGCCGCATGGGCGCCTTCGTGGGCCGCCACGGCGAGCTCGCCGAGCTGGAGGCGGCGCTGTCGCGCAGCGTGCTGGCGCGCCGGATGACGGTGGCCGCCATCATCGGCGATCCCGGCGTGGGCAAGTCGCGCCTGGCGCGCGAGCTGGCCGAGGCGGCTGCGCGCACCAGCCAGCCCAAGGTGCTGATCGCGGGCTGCTCGCCGACCTCCCGCGAGGAGCCGTTCGCGCTGCTGGTCGATCTCCTGCACGCGCTGTGCGGCGTGGCCCCCATGCGCGGCGAGCGCGGGCGACGCCGGCTGCTCGATCGCCTGGAGGGGGCGCTGGGCGCGGCCGGGGTCGGCGCCGGCGATCGCGACGAGATCCTCAGCACCTTCTCGCGCGTGCTCATCCTGCATGGCGGCGAGCCCGCCGAGGCGCCCGGGCAGTACCCCGACGGCGCGCGCACGGCGTCGCTGCGCGAGCGCGTGGTCGGCGCGCTGGCGGTGTGCATGCGCGAGCTGGCCTCGGATCGCCCGGTCCTGGTCATCGTCGAGGACGTGCACTGGATCGACGCGCCCAGCCGCGAGGTCCTGGGCAAGCTGCTCGAGGTCGGCACCCTGACCTCACCTGGACTCATCCTCCTGACCACGCGCCCCGACGACCGCAACGACCGCAGCAGCATCCCCCAGGTGGTGCCGCGCGACGCCGAGCCGGTGCTGCACCTGCGCGAGCTCGGCGCCGACGAGTCGACCGCCTTCGTGCGCGATCGCATGGCCGACGCCGCGCCCGAGGTGGTCGAGCAGGTGGTGCGCCGCGGCGGTGGCAACCCGCTGTTCCTGGAGGAGATCACCGCGGCCTTCCAGGAGCAGGGCGCGCGCGAGGTGCCCGAGACGGTGCGTGGAGTGATCGCCTCGCGCGTCGATCGCCTGCCCCCGACCTGCAAGGCGGTGCTGCAGTACGCCGCGGTGTGCGGGCCGACCTTCGGCGGCGGCGTGCTGGCCGACATGGTCGGGCGCGCCGGCGAGAAGGCACTGCGCACCCTGGTCGAGCGCGGCCTGGTGGTGCAGGTCGGCGCCAGCCACGCCCCCGGGCAGACCGGGCGCCACACCGATCCCGCCGAGCTGGAGGGCGCGCTGTTCGCCTTCCGCCACGAGCTCATCCAGGAGGTCGTCTACCAGGCCCTGTCGGGCACCGCGCGGCGCGACGCCCACCGGCGCCTGGGCCAGCGCCTGGCGGTACGCTACATGAGCGGGCGCGCCGACCCGCCCGCGGCCATCGCCCGCCACCTGGAGCTGGGCGGCAACCTGGATCAGGCCGCCACCTTCTTCGTGCGCGCCGGTCAGCTGGCCGAGGCGGCGTTCGCCGCGCGCGAGGGCGTGGACTACTTCAACCGCGCCCTCGAGCTGGGCGGCCGCGCCGAGAAGACCGGGGTCTCGGCCTCCCCGGAGCGCGAGTACGCCGCCTACTCGGGGCGCGAGCAGGCCTACTTCCAGCTCGGCGAGCACGAGCTGCAGGCGCGCGACCTGGAGGCGCTGGAGCGCCGCGCCGCCGGCCAGCCGCGCCTGCTGGCCGATCTCAAGAACCGCGAGGCCCGGCGCCTCCTGCGCCTGGGCCAGTTCGACGCCGCGGTGGCGGCCACCCGCGCCGCCGAGGACAACGCCGAGATCGCGATGGACGAGCGCGCCCGCGGCCAGGCCCTGCGCCTGCGCGGCGAGGCCTACGAGCGCACCGCCGAGTATGGCAGCGCGCTGGAGTCGGTCGGGCGCGCGCTGGAGATCTTCCGCCGTGTCGGCGCCACCGGCGAGGAGTCGACCGCGCTGGTGGGCCTGGGCCGCATCAACCTGATGAGCTCGCGCTATGACGTCGCGCTGAGCCACTACGGCCCCGCGCTGGAGCGCGTGCGCAAGAGCGGCGACGCCTGGCTGGAGCGCGTCATCAGGAACAACCTGGCGGTCATCCACCTGGTGCGCGGCGAGTTCGAGCAGGCCATGCTGGAGGCCGAGCAGTCCCTGGCCATCTGCCGCAAGTTCGGCGACCGCGCGCGCGAGGGCGACAACGTCTCGGTCATCGGCATCGTGCTGGCCGAGGTCGGCCGCTACGCCGAGGCGCAGGCCCGGTTCGAGGAGAGCCTGGCGGTGCACGTGCAGACCGGCTCGCGCTGGAGCGAGGCCGACACCCTGGTCTATGCCGGGGTGTGCGACGTCACCGCGGGCGATCCCGACCGCGGCGGCGCCCGCCTGGAGCGCGCCATCACCATGGCCACCGAGATCGGCGCCAAGTACATCCTGGCCAACGGCAAGGCCGGCCTCAGCTGGGCGCTGTGCGAGCGCGCCGGCCCCGGCGATCACACCCGGGCCGCCCGCCTGGGCGACGAGGCCGCGGCGCTGTCGCGCCAGAGCGGCATCATCACCTGCGAGATCCCCGGGCTGTCGCGCGCGGCGCGGGCCTACAACGCGCTCGGCGATCTCAACAGCGCGCTCGACCGCAGCGCGCGCGCGGTCGAGCTCCTGGAGCGGCAGCGCTTCATCGAGGGCTCCGAGGAGGAGATCCACTACACGCGCTACCGCGTCATGCGCGCCAGCGGGGATCCGCAGGCCTTCGGCATGGTGGCGCGCGCCGAGGCCGGCCTGAGCGAGAAGGCCGCGCGCATCGTCAACCCCGACTGGCGGCGCAGCTTCGAGGAGATCCGGCTGCACCAGCGCATCCGCCGCGATCACGCGGTGCACACCACCATCGGTCGCCTGGCTTGACCCGGACCGGCCCCGCCCCCATATTCCCGCGGTGAATTCCCCCGCCGCACCAGCCGCCCAGCCAGAGCTCATCGCCGTCGCCATGTCGGGCGGCGTCGACAGCTCGGTGGCGGCCGCCCTGCTGGTCGAGCAGGGCCACCGCGTGGTCGGGCTGTCCTTGCGCCTGTACGACGCCCCGGCCGGGTCGGAGGCCGCCGCGGGCGGCCGCTGCTGCGGCCCGCGCGATCTCGAGGACGCCCGCAAGGTCGCGGCGACGCTGGGCATTCCGCACTACATCGTGGACCAGCGCGAGGCCTTCGCGGCGCGCGTGATCGACGACTTCGTGGCCGAGTACGCCAGCGGCCGCACCCCCAACCCGTGCGTGCGCTGCAACGAGCACGTCAAGTTCCAGCCCCTGATCGCCCGCGCGCGCGCCCTGGGCGCGGTGGCCCTGGCCACCGGCCACTATGCCCGCCTGGAGGACGGCCGGCTGTGGCGCGGGGCCGACGCCGGCAAGGATCAGTCGTACTTTCTGTTCGCGATGACGCCGGGAGCGCGGGCCTTCGCGCGCTTCCCGCTGGGCGCCATGAACAAGCACGAGGTCCGCGCGGTGGCGCGCCGCCTCGGCCTGCCCAACGCGGACAAGCCCGATTCGCAGGAGATCTGCTTCGTGCCCGACGGTGATCACAGCCGCCTGGTGGCCGCGCGCGCCGGCGCCGACGTGCTGCTGGCGGGGGACATCGTGCGCCGCGCCGTCGATGGCAGCCGCGAGGTGGTCGGACGCCATGACGGCGTGCACCACTACACCATCGGCCAGCGTCGCGGCCTCAGCGTGGTCGCCGAGCAGGCGCTGTATGTCGTCGGCCTCGACGCCGCTCGCCGCGAGGTGGTGGTCGGTGACGCCGCCGCGCTGGCCGCGCGCAGCTTCACGGTGGACGACGTACGCTGGCTGGGCGCGCCGCCGAGCGGGGCGCTGACCGCGTCGGTCCAGGTGCGCAGCCGGCACACGCCGGCGCCCGCGCGCGTGCTGCCCTCGGACGATGGTCGCGCCGCCGTGGTCGAGCTCGACGCCCCCGAGCGCGCCATCGCCCCCGGCCAGGCCGCGGTGTTCTATCGCGGCACCGAGGTCGTCGGCGGCGGCTGGATCGCGGCGCGCGCGTGACCCGCAAGCCACGCGACGCCGCCGCGGCACCCGCGCGCACGCCCGCGCGCGCGGCTGTTCGCAAGGGCGAGCGCGTCGAGCTCGAGCTCGCCCGCCTCGACGACGACGGCGCCGGCGTCGGCACCCTGCCCGCCTCCGGCGCAGGCACCGGCGGCCCCGCGCTGGAGGTCCACGTCGCCCGCGCGCTGCCCGGCGAGCGCGTGCAGGCGCGCATCGATCACGTCTCGCCACACCGGCCCGAGGCCTGGGCCACCCTGGTCACCATCACCCGCGAGTCACCGACGCGGGTGCCGACCGCCTGCGTGCCGTTCGGCCACTGCGGCGGCTGCGTGCTGCAGCACCTGGCCTACCCGGCGCAGCTCGAGGCCAAGCAGGCCGAGCTGGCGCGCACCCTGGGCCCCGCGCTGGCCGCCGCCGGGGTGGCGGTGCCCGCGGTGACGGCGTCACCGCTGACCCTGGGCTATCGCAACAAGGCCAAGTATGTCGTCGGTCCCGATCGCGCCGGCCGCCTGGTGCTGGGCAGCTACCTGCCGCGCAGCCACGACCTGGTCGACATGGCGGGCTGCCAGGTCATCGAGCCAGTGCTCGAGGCCGCCGCGGCGGCGCTGACCACGCTGGCGCGCGACCAGGGCGCCGGCTCGCTGCGCCACGTGGTGCTGCGCGCCAACGCCGCCGGCCGCGTGCTGGCGGTGCTGGTGGCCGCGCGGGCGCGGGATCCCGAGGTCGCCGCGCTGGGCGCCGCGCTGGGTGCGCGTGCCGACCTGGGGATCGCTGGCGTCGTGCTGCACGTGCACGCCGCCGCGGGTGACGCCATCTTCGGCCCTGGCCCGTTCGTCGCGCTGGCCGGCGCCGACGCCCTCGAGGACGTCATCGGCGACGTGCGCCTGCACCTGTCCGCGGGCGCCTTCTTCCAGGTCAACCGCGACCAGGCCGCCCAGCTGTACGCCGCCGTGCGCGCCGCCGCCGAGCTGCGCGCGACCGATCATGTCGTCGAGCTGTACGCCGGCGTCGCCGGCATCAGCCTGACCCTGGCGAGCGCGGTCGCCCGCGTCACCGCGGTGGAAGAGCACGCCGGCGCCGCGGCGGACGCGCGCGCCTCGGTGGCGCTCAGCGGCGCCGGCAACGTCGAGGTCAGCGAGGCCGACGCCGCTGCCTGGCTGGCCAGTCACCCCGATGTGCGCCCCGACGTCGTGATCGTCGATCCCCCGCGCAAGGGGCTGGCGGCCGCCATCGTCCCCGCCCTCGCCGCGCGCCGTCCCCGCGCCATCCTGTATGTCAGCTGCAACCCGGCCAGCCTGGCCCGCGACCTGACCGCCTTCGCCGCCGTGGGTTACCTGCCCACCCACGCCGCCGCGTTCGACCTGTTCCCGCACACACCGCACATCGAGACGCTGATCCGCCTGGAGCCGCGCACCACCTGATCCGGTTCCGTGCTCGTGCTCGTGCTCGTGCTCGTGCTCGTGCTCGTGCTCGTGCTCGTGCTCATGCTCGTGCTCGTCACTCTGCCAGCGCCGCCCTGATGCGCGCCACGATCGCCGGCAGCAGCCCGGCCACCCGCTCCACCTCCGCGGCCGTGGTGCCCCACCCCAGTGACAGCCGCACCGCCTCCCGCGCCGCCGCCTCACCCGCGATGGCGCGCACCACCGGCGACGGCTCCAGCGTCCCCGACGAACACGCCGCCCCGGTCGACACACACACCCCTTCCAGATCCAGGCTCTGCACCACCACCTCCCCCGGCGCGCCCGCGAAGCCCACGCTCAGCGTGCCCTCGTCGCGCGCCGCAAGGTCGCCCACCACACGCGCCCCCGGGATCTCGAGCAGCCGCGCCTGCAGCTCATCACGCAGCCGCGCCAGCTCCTTGCGCCAGGCCAGCCCGCGCAGCCGCACCGCGCGCGCCGCGGCGGCGAACCCGATGGCCCCCAGCACGTTCTCGGTCCCGCCGCGCCGCCCGCGCTCCTGCTTGCCACCCTCGACCAGCGCCTCCAGCGCGACCCCGCGCCGCACCACCAGCGCGCCGCTGCCCGCCGGGCCACCCAGCTTGTGGCCCGACAGCGCCAGCGCATCGACGCCCCAACCCATGCGCTGCTTGCCGGCCGCCTGCACGGCGTCGACGAACAGCGACGCCTGCGCTGCACGCACCACCTCGACCAGCGCCGCCACGTCGGTGCGGTTGCCGACCTCGTGGTTGACCGCGCTCAGCGCCACCAGCGCGCGCCGTGTCCCCGCCAGCGCCGCCGCCACCGCGTCGGCGGTCACGCGCCCACCCTCGCCGAGCGCCACCTGACGCACCTCCCAGCCCTGCCCCGCCAGCCGCGCGCACGCGGCCACCACACAGGGGTGCTCCAGCGGCGAGGTCACCAGCACTCCACCTGTGCCGCCCGCGACGACCCGCGCCAGCCCCAGCACCCCGAGCTGACACGCCTCCGTCCCGCCCGACGTCAGCACCACCTCGCCCTCGTCCACACCGGCCAGCAGCGCAATCTCTGCGCGCGCCCGCTCCACCGCGTCCCGCACGCGCCGGCCAGCGCCATGGATGCTCGACGGATTGCCGACCCCGAGCACGCCGCTCTCCGGTGCCAGCGCCTCGGCCAGCGCCGCGCGCACCTCGTCGAGCAGCGGCGCACCCGCGTTGTGGTCGAAATACATCACGCGCGAAGCTTGCCACGGACGCGGCGCACGGCGAAACTCGGCTCGTGCCCGATCATGTCGGCCCGCTGCTCCTGCGCGCGGGCGTCATCACCCAGGACCAGCTCCTCGTCGCGCTGGCGGCGCGCCGGCGCTCGGGCGGTACCCTGGCCGAGCACATCATCCTGTCGGGCGCCGTCGACGAGACCCGCCTGGCCCAGTTCTACCGCGATCGCCTGCTGGTGCCCGCGGTGGTGCGCGACGATCTGGCCGCGGCGCGCCCCGCCGTGCTGGGCCTCATCCCCGCGCGCATGGCCGAGGAGTTCCGGGTCTGCCCGGTCGCCCTCGATCGCGAGGGCAGCCTGGTGCTGGCCATGGTCGATCCGTCCGACACCCACGTCGCCGACGAGGTCGGCTTCTTCGCGCAGGCCTTCGTGCTGCGCGCGGTGGCGCGCTACAGCGATCTGGCCTGGGCGCTCGATCACCACTACAACGTCGTCCTGCCCGCCCCGGTCGGCGCCGGCAACGCCGACCTCACCGCGACCGCGCCGCCCCCCGACGCCCTGGCTGCGCCCGCCGCCGAGCCGGAGCCCGCCATCCCGCTGACCAAGCGCAAGGCCACCATCCTGCCCGAGGAGCCGGTCATCCCGCTGGAGCGCCGCAAGGCACGCCCCCAGGCCGGCGCACCCAGCGTGGTCACCGAGGAGACCACCGATCGCCACCTGGGTCGCCCGCCGGCGCCAGAGCCCTCGGTGGTGATCGAGCTGCCCGAGATGTCGATGCCGCTGGATCACGTCCTGGCCGAGCTGACCCTGGCCACCAGCGCCGATGACATCGCCGGGATCGTGCTGCACTTCCTGGCCACGCGCTGCCGGCGCGCCGCCTTCTTCCGCGTCAAGCACGGCCGCCTCGCCGGCCGTGACGGCGTCGGCCTCGGGGTCCAGCTCGAGCAGCTGCGCCTGGCCTCGCTGTCGCTGGATCGGCCCTCGCTGATGCAGTCGATCATCGCCACCCGCCTGCCCTACCGCGGACCGCTCAGCGACGCCGCCTCGCGCGACTTCTTGATCCAGGCCCTGGGCTGGGCCGCGGCCGAGGCCATCATCGTCCCGCTCTCGGTGCGCGACCACGTCGTCGGCCTGGTCTATGCCGACGAGCGCCACGCCCCGCTGGCCGACGACGAGCTGGCCCTGCTGGCCCAGCGCTGTGGCGCCGCCTTCGAGCGCCTGCTCGCCGAGCGCCGTTAGCCGAGCACCGTCCCGCCGTCCTCCCGCCCAGCCCCTCCAGCAGTCGGTCCACGCCAAACCCGCGATCGCCCTCACAAATCGGGCGAAAATCGGGTCGTTAACTTACTAACGAGCGCCCCACCTCGCGCGACAAGCTGTCACAGGTGCGGGATCCGCAAGGAAACTGCTGTTTTTGCCAAACCACGCCAATGGCTGCCTACATTCCGGCACATGGTGTCTCTTCTCGCGACAGTGGTGGCCATTGATCGATCATGCGACAAATCGACCCTAACCGTTGAAATCCTTTGCTTCAGTGTGTCTTGGTCACATCTGGATCGAAAATTGCTCAGCGCTGCCGCGGATTCCGTGTCAGCGAGGTGCGTCTTGGCCGGTGGGAAACACTTTCAGTCGCTCCGATATGCCGCTCTGATTGTCGCCGCAGCTGCGGCCCCCGTGCTGGCGGACCAGGCCCCCAAGGCCCCGGCCCCGGCTCCCCAGGCAGGTCTCCTCGCGGTGACCACGCCAGGGCAGAACGACGATGACATCGCCGTGACCGGGGATGACTCGGGCTCCACGCCGGGCATCGTGGTCAAGGCCAGGCCGACCGGCTGGAAGGAGAAGTTCCGCGGCTCCTCGGCCAGCTTCTCGTCCTCGGTCGGCACCGGCACCTTCGTCGCCGACGAGTTCGCCGACGCGCCCTACTTCGACACCAGCCTGGGCTTCTCGCTGCGCTACAAGCTGGCGCGCAAGCACACCCTGAACGCGGGCTGGGGCTTCACCTACGAGCTGTCGACCCCCGACAACGCCGAGGGCCGCCGCTTCACGCCCAACAACACCACCCTGGGCTACGGCTACTCCTACGGTCCGCTGCTGGCCAAGATCAACCTGTCGGCCTCGGCGCGCATCGCGCTGCCGACCTCGTACGAGAGCCAGTACAACGGCACCATCTTCAACCTCACGGTCGGACCCAACCTGTCGCGCAGCTTCCTCAAGGACAAGCTGACGCTGGCGCTGACCAGCCGCTTCACCAAGTACGTGCCCAACTCGCCCAACCGCGGCCTGCGCAGCGGCGATCCCAACACCGGCACTGGCAAGACCCAGACTGGCGAGACCCCGAACTACGCCTCGGCCTACTGCCGCGAGGGCGCCAACTTCTGCTCCGGCGGCACGCTCAACGCCAACTACTCGTTCTACAACGCCCTCAGCCTGAGCTACAGCTTCACCGAGAAGCTGTCGGCCTCGCTGTCGGCGGGCGTCACCAACGTCTTCAAGTACTCGGTGTCCGAGGTCAACTCGGATCCGAACCTGCCGCTGACCGGCCGCTCCGACACCACCGAGGGCGGCCTCTCGGTCAGCTACCAGCTGACCCCGCGCTACAGCCTGTCGGGCGGCTTCCAGTCGTCGATGCCGGCGCTGACCGACGATCAGACGTCGGTCCGCTTCCCGATCTACGACTTCACCAGCCCGAGCAACAACTACACGTCCTGGTTCGCGTCTCTGGACGCGGTCTACTGATGCTGGCTTTCAACAGGGATTCGAACGCAATGTCGAGGAGGAATCAGATGAGGCGTTTCAACTGGATGGTGTCGGCTGCACTGGCCGGCATCGCTGCGTTCGCGGTCGCTGGCTGTGCCAGCGAAGGCGATATCGACCGCACGCAGCCGGGGCGGGTGTCGAAGGCCATCTTCACGGGCGAGTGGTACTACCGCCAGTTCGTGACCGACGTGCCGGCCAACACCGGGTTCGACATGATCGGGTCGCAGGGCACCATGGACCGCATCCGGTGGCGCGTCACCGAGAACTCGCTGATCGCGTACCGCGCCTACGCCAGCATCCCGGGCAGCGAGAACGCCTGGACCAACGGCGCCAATGACCAGTCGGCGCCCATCGCCGCCTTCGGCATCTCGTCGCACTTCGACGTCAAGCGCTCGTACAACAGCGCGACCGGCGAGCAGACCAATGTGATCTACGAGGACTCGTCGGACCGCCCCTGGTTCGAGCGCGAGTACATGCGCGTCGACTGGACGCGCAACATCCTCTTCACCGTGCAGTCGATGACGGCGGACTACTACGGCAACACGCCGGAGTCCTACGTCCCGGAGATCGCGGACGCGATCGATCCGGACCGCGCGCTCATCACGCCGAGCTACATCGACGTGACCACGCGCTTCCAGCTCAGCGAGGAGGCCTGCGGCGGCACCGACTCGTGGAACAACTGCGCCCCGGCCTCGATCAAGGTGCGCTCGTCGTTCCTGAAGATCGACAAGGCCAACAAGGCCTACCTGGCCATCGACGACAACAACAAGCAGACCTACGAGCCGCTGGAGTATCGCGACGGCGTCCTGCTCAAGGACGACGCCGGCAAGCTGATCCCGGCCATCGCGCTGAACGACGGCCAGCACCCCTGCGAGGAGGGCATCGCGGCCCTCGGTGGCCCGGCCTCGGGCTACACCCGCGAGGAGGACTGCACCCCGGCGCGCGTCGACATGTTCGCCAAGTTCGGCTTCTTCCGCGTCGAGCGCGTGGCCTTCGACCGTGAGTACGACATCACCGAGTCGGGCAAGATCTACCTGGCCAACCGCTGGAACATCTGGGACGGCGCCACCAAGGACGCCGCCGGCGCGCCCATCCCGTACTCGGCTCGCAAGACCCGCACCGTCAACTACTACCTGAACACCCAGTACCCCGAGGATCTGTTCCACGCGGTCCAGATCCTGGGCGCCGACTACAACCGCGCCTTCAAGGACACCGTGGCCGGCCTGCTCCTCAACGAGGAGAACGGGGCCACGGGCGCCAGCAACGAGGAGATCCGCGAGCGCGCCGAGGGGCTGCCCGAGATCTACCACGTGCGTCAGAACAGCTGCAATCTGAAGAGCTGGACCGTCGATCCGAACAGCCCCGACTTCGCGGGCCGTGACCTCAGCTTCATCGCCACCCCGAGCACCAAGGACTGGGCCAACGCCCACCCCGAGGCCAAGGCGGCGGCGCTGGCCCTGATGAAGCGGAGCGGCGAGCCCCTGAAGGAGGACCTGTCGGAGCTCACCGAGCAGAACGTCGAGCGCTTCTGCACCGCGCTCGAGGACGCCACCCTGAACGAGAAGGTCGCGACCGACCGCTTCGTGTGGCAGCGCATCGGCGACCTGCGCTTCAGCTTCATCAACTACATCGTGCGCGACCAGCTGGCCGGTCCCCTGGGCTTCGGCCCCTCGGATCCGGATCCGCTGACGGGCGAGCTCATCAACGCCAACGCCAACCTGTACGGCGCGGGCCTCGATTCGTACGCCGCCTCGTCGGTCGAGATGGTGCAGGTCCTGAACGGTGACATCACCCTGGCCGACATCCTCCAGGGCCAGGACATCATCGACGCCGTGACCGCCAACAACGCGCGCGCCAAGACCGCCAACGAGCGCGCCATCGATCCGCAGCAGTACGCCAAGCTGATCGCCCAGCTGCCGGATCGTGAGCAGCTCAAGCAGATGCGCGCCGTGGCCCCGGGCATGAAGGCCGCCAACCTGGCCAAGCTCAAGGGCACCGACATGGAGCGCAAGATGGTCAACGAGGACGTCGCGCTGCTGGCCCCGGGCTATCGCCCCGGCATGCCCATCACCGCCGACGTCATCAAGGCCGCGTCGATCGCCAGCCGCAAGGATCAGGCCCAGAGCAAGCGCTGGGAGAAGGCGATGAACTTCAAGGCGCTCAACACCTGCGCCTACCTGGCCGAGTTCGCCGATGACTCGATGATCGGCTGGGCCATGGAGATGAAGGGCAAGGGCCTCGATCGCAAGGCGCTGATCCAGAAGGCGCGCGAGGACATCTTCCTGGGCCTGACCGAGCACGAGGTCGGCCACACCGTCGGTCTGCGCCACAACTTCGAGGGTTCGACCGACGCGCTGAACTACTTCGACGACTTCTGGCTGGTCCGCAAGCAGTTCCCCAAGGCCGAGTGGCCCAAGCACCGTCTGTCGGAGTTCGGCTACTCGACCGTGATGGACTACGGCGCGAAGTTCAACACCGACATCCACGGCCTCGGCAAGTACGACTTCGCCGCCATCAAGTTCGGCTACGGCCAGCTGGTCGAGACGTTCCCGACCGCCGCCACCGCGACCGCGGGCGACGTGCTGGAGAACCAGCTGTTCGTCGGCAACTACGAGTCGATCCCGACCACCTTCAAGGGCAACATCGACAACATCAAGATGCGCGTCAACGTCCCCTACCAGCAGGTGGTGGACCAGGTGCGCACCACCCTGCTGGCGGGCCGCGCGGTCAACACCCGCGAGGTGCCGTACCGCTTCTGCTCGGACGAGTACAACGGCTCGCTGACCTGCAAGACCTGGGACGAGGGCGCCTCGCAGGCAGAGATCGTGCAGAACGCCATCGCCATGTACCGCAACTACTGGTACTTCAGCGCGTTCAAGCGTGACCGCATCAACTGGTCGCTGTCGGGCTACATGAGCCGCATCGGGTCGCGCTACTTCCAGCACTTCTCGACCGCGTACCAGTACTTCTTCTACTACGGCCGCTACTACTCGAATCAGTTCTTCGGGCAGGATCTGGCGCGCGCCGCGGTCGACGGCATGAACCTGCTGACCGAGGTCCTGGCCACGCCCGACACTGGCAACTACTGCGAGCCGCGGGCGGATTGCATCGGCACCGTCGGCAGCTTCGTGCAGGGCACCTGCCCGAGCGCGACGCCGATCGACAGCTCGGTGGTGTGGAAGAACTACTCCGACACCTACTGCGCCAAGGAGGCCAACGGCACCACCCTGAAGCCCAAGCTGGCGATGAACATGTTCAACGGTGCCAAGCCCTACTACGTGGCCTTCAGCGACGACTATTACTACTACTACACGCGCGCTGGCTCGCTGTACGACAAGTTCGTGGCCACCGACGCGCTGACCGACTCGGACGCCGTGTTCTACCGCGTCGATGACATCGGTGACCGTCGCAACTACTCGATCAACTTCTACCGCACCTGGCGCGAGCCGATGCTGGTCATCCTGGACGGCCTGCTCACTGGCAAGGCCAACAACTACGGCGGCACCGTCGAGGCCGGCAAGTACGTCCCGCCGACCATCGTCAGCTACGCCAACGCCGGCACCGGCATCATGCCGTCGGTCACCGCGCCCCGCATGACCTCGCGCGTGAACTACTCGGTGCAGTACGAGGTCATCGCCAACGCGTTTGCCGCACTGAACAACACCCTGGACGACACCCTCGACGTCTCGAACTACATGCGGGTCTCGGTCAAGGGCACCGCGGACGACGTGCTGTACCAGAACCTGCCGCCGAGCTCGATCGTCGAGCTGACGGATCCGCGCACCGGCACCACCTACCGCGCGGCGCAGACCGATGACGGCCGCTCGGTGACCTTCAACCTGCTCAAGACTGCCAAGGACTACATGGACGGCAGCTTTGCGGCGGCGCGCTCGGCCTACCAGGCCCGGCCGACCGATCCGGTCGCCATCAACAACTGGCAGGTGGCGCAGCAGAACCTGTCCAGCCAGCTGGAGACCCTGGACGACATCCGCTGGTTCTTCGACAAGTACGCCTCGGGTCAGAACGAGTAACTGACTCAGTAAGCTGAGGTACAAGGGCGCTGCCTGCGGGCAGCGCCCTTTTTTTTGCCCCAAGGCTGAGGCTCGGGGGACTAACCCTTGAGATTTTCACGCTCTTGAGGTAGTTTTCAGGTTGCGCGACGAACACCATGTCGAACCTGTCTCGTAGCGGTGCTCGAGGTCTATCGGTCGTGCCTGCCAGTGTGGCGGACGACGGTGGAGCTGTGCGCGAACGGATCCTGCCCACGCAGGTGTCGGGGCTGCCGCAGTGCGTGGGTCGCGACGCCGAGCTCTTGCGCGCGCGCGCGCTGTACGACCGCGCCTGCAGCGAGGGCAACGGTCGCCTGCTCCTGGTGATCGGCGCCGCCGGGGTCGGCAAGACGCGGCTGCTGGGCGAGTTCAGGCGGCGGCTGCGCCTCGAGGGCGTGCCGGTGCTGGAGGGTCGCTGTCTGCCGGGTGGACGTGCGTATCAGCCGTTCATCGAGATCGTGCAGGCGGCGCTGGCCTATCTGGCGGATCTCGGCGTGGGCTCGGAGGAGCTGCAGCGCGCCAGCGAGCTGGTGTCGGCGCTCAAGGGTCAGGCGGCGCTGGCCGAAGGTGGTCTGCGCGCGGTGCCTGGCAAGGGCGAGGTGGGCGGCAGCCAGGCCGCGCGCGAGTTCGAGAACCGGCGCATCGCCTTCTTCGAGCGCGTGCGCGAGTTCCTGCACGAGGTCGGACAGCGCCGCTCGCCGGTGCTGGTGATGCACGACCTGCACAACGCCGACGGGTCGACGCGCGCGCTGGCGCTGCACCTGGCGCGCACGCTGTGCGCCGCGCCCGAGCTGTCGGTGCGTGGCGAGGGCGGCGGCGAGCCGTTCCGCGGCCTGTTCGTGCTGACCACGCGCGAGCCGACCGGCGCCCAGGCGGCCTCGTCATGGCTGTCGGAGTGGTTCGCGGGCCTGGCCGCCGAGCGCATGGTGCTGGGCGGCCTGGACGAGGGCGGCGTACGCGCGTTCTTGCAGTCGGCCGGCGCGGTGGCGCGCATCCAGCAGCTGACCGCGGGCCACCCGCGCGCGCTGGAGGCCATGCTGGAGTCGCGCGTGGCCGACGCCGGTGACCTGGTGCGCGAGCGCCTGGCCGGGGCGTCGCCGCCGGCGATGGAGCTGGCCTATGCGCTGGCGCTGCTGGCGAGGCCTGCCGGCGCCGAGCTGCTGGTCCGCCTGACCAACGCGACCAACGTCACCAGCGACGCCCGCGCGGCGCGTGGCCGCGGTGAGGAGCAGGTCGCGACGCTGCTGGGTGAGCTGCAGACGCTGGGTCTCATCGCGCGCAGCGTGGTGGACGGCGAGCTGCGCATCGGCTTCGAGCGCACCGCCGATCGAGAAGAGCTGCTGCGCGTGCTGCCCGAGGCCGAGATCACGCGCCTGCACCGGGTGGTCGGCGAGGCGCTGGCGGCGGTGGGCGACAGCGACGCCGCGGCCTGCGCCGAGCACCTGCTGCGCGGCGGTGCTGGTGAGGTCGGTGTCGATCAGGCGCTGCTGGCGGCCGAGCAGCTCGAGCTGGCCTACGCCTATGACCGCGCCGCCGACCTGTACGAGCGTGCGCTGGCGGTGACCGGGCGTGACGACGTGCGCGCCGGGCTGCGCGATCGCCTGTGCGAGCTTTACGAACTGGTCGGCGAGTACGGTCGCGCGCTGGAGCACGCCGCGGCGCTGCAGCAGCACGCGCCGCGGTCGGCCACGGTGGCGCGGCGGATCGGCCACCTGCACGTGGTGCGCGGCGACCTGCCCGCGGCCCGGGCCGAGCTGGAGCGCGCGCGCGGGCTGGCCGACGCCGACGGCGATCACGCCGAGATGGTGCGCGTGCTGGCCGACCTCGCCGAGGCCGGCTTCCTGGGCGGCGAGCACGAGGCCGCCCTGGCCAGCGGCCGCCGCGCGCTGGAGCTGGGGCACGGCGATCGCGCGCTGCTGCCGGTCCTGATCGCGGTGTCGAACTCGCTGGGCAAGGTCGCGCTGGAGCAGGGTGACTACGGCGAGGCGGCGCGGCGCTTCGAGGCCAACCTGGGCGACGCGCGGGCGGCGGGCTTGACGCCCGAGGTCGCGCGCGCGCTGATCAACCTGGGCATCGCCTCGCTGCGCGCCGGTGATCACGAGCGCGCCGAGCGCTGCTACCAGGAGGGGCTGGGCGCCGCCAAGGACGCCGGCGACCATCGCCATCGCGCCTTCTGCCTGCAGAACCTGGGCGTGCTGGCGCAGTGGCGGCGCGACTACCGCGCCGCGCTGGGCCACTACCAGGAGGCCGTCGCGGCCTTCAAGCGCATCGGGCACCGCAGCTGGCTGGCCTGGGTCGCGCTCGACCTCGGCGACCTGTACCTGGGCCTCGGCGACGCTGGCCACGCCCAGGGCATGACCGAGTTCGCGGCGCGCCTGCAGGGCGAGGGTGCGCCGCCGACCATGCTGGTCATCCTCGAGAACCTGCGCGGGCGCATCGCGGTGTGCGAGGGCAAGCTGGAGCTCGGGCAGCAGCACTTCGCCAGCGCGCGCGGCCAGGCCTTGAAGGTCGGCAACCGCGAGGAGCTGGCGCTGTCGCTGTTCAACCTGGCCCAGCTGGCGCTGACCCGCGGCGACCTGGCCGGGGCGCGCGGCCACCTCGGCGAGCTGGGCGAGCCGCCGTCGCGCAAGGCGGCGGCGCAGGCGCGGCTGCTCGAGGTCGACGTCGCGCTGGCCACGCGCGGCGGCACCGCCGAGCTGCGCATCGCGCTCGACGAGGCCGCGGCGGCCTATGTGAAGCTGGGCGACCCCGAGGGCGAGATGCGCGCGCGCGTACGCCTGGCGGAGCTGCTGGGCGCGGCGGGCGATGCCAAGGGCTACGAGCGCGAGCGCAAGGCGGCGGCCCGGGCCGCGGCCGAGGTGCGCGCCAGCGTGCCGGCCGAGTTCCTGGCCGGGTTCGACGCCGACGCCGACCGGCGCAAGCTGCAGGCGATGATGGGCTGGACGGCGGCGCCGCTGGATGTGCCGGCGCCCGCCAAGCCGGAGACCGTCGCGGTGGTGGCGCCGGGTGCAGGCGCGCTGGCGGTGGCTGCGCCAGCGAGCGAGGTCGCTCCGGTGCGCGCCAAGCCGGTGCGCTTCCCCAAGATGATCGGGTCGCACCGGCGCATGCGCCAGGTCTTCGACCTCATCGAGCGCGTGGCGCCCTACGAGTCGATCGTGCTGATCCGCGGCGAGAGCGGCACCGGCAAGGAGCTGGTCGCCGAGGCCATCCACGAGTCGAGCCCGCGCCGCGGCCAGCCCTTCATCAAGGTCAACTGCGGCGCCCTGGTCGAGAGCCTGCTCTTGTCGGAGCTGTTCGGCCACGAGCGCGGGTCGTTCACCGGCGCGCTGTCGCGGCGCAAGGGCCGCTTCGAGCTGGCCGACGGCGGCACCATCTTCCTCGACGAGATCGGCGACGTCTCGCCCAAGACCCAGGTCGCGCTACTGCGCGTGCTGCAGGAGCGCGAGTTCGAGCGCGTCGGCGGCACCGCGCCGATCAAGGTCGACGTGCGCATCATCTGCGCCACCAACCGCGATCTCGAGGCCATGGTGGCGGCCGGGACCGTCCGCGAGGATCTGTACTACCGCCTGCAGGGGCTGCAGATCGAGCTGCCGCCGCTGCGCGAGCGCCGCGAGGACCTGGTCCTTTTGGCCGATCACTTCCTGGAGCGCATCGCGCGCGAGCGCAACGGTGAGCGCAAGGTGCTGGCGCCGGGTGCGCTGGAGATGCTGCAGAGCTACCGCTGGCCCGGCAACATCCGCGAGTTCGAGAACGTGCTGCGCAGCGTCTCGCTGTTCGCCGATGGCGCCGAGATCCAGGTCCAGGACTTCGCCGACTACGCCGAGATCTTCCGCGGCGAGGGTCGCGACGCCGAGCGGGGCGCGGCCACCCAGGCGGCGCAGGCGGCGATCAATGCGGGCGCCGGGGGCAGCGCGACCGCGACCGGTACGGGCGGCGCGACACAGGGCAACGGGAGCGGTGCCGGGGCGCGGCCTGCCAAGGGCAACGCCATCGACACCGCGTACCAGCACGCGCAGGACAGTGGACTCTCGCTCAAGGAGCTCAAGCGTCGCATCGAGCTCGAGTGCATCACCAGGGCGTTGGCGGATGCGGGGGGCAACATCACACGAGCGGCCGACCTTCTGGGGATGAAGCGGCCGCGTCTGTCACAGCTCATCAAGGAGCACGGAATCTCGCTGCCAGCATCGGGCTCGGGTCCGGGCACAACGCGAAGCAGCGATTCCAAAGTGGAGGATTCGAGATGAGGCGCCTACTCATGCTGGGCCTTGCGCTGGGGTCGACCCTGGCGGCGGGTTGCGGGAGCGACGGACGGTCCGTCAGCGAGCGCAGCACCGACCTGGAGCGTGTGCCGCTGGCACGCCTCCCTGACCTGCCGGGTTGCGGCACCGCGATGCCGACCACACATGGTGTGGTGTCCCTGCGCGAGATCGCAGACGACGCCGCGCTGTACGTGGTGTACCTCGGCGCCACGCCGGTCTGTGTCGACGACCTGCAGGGGGTCTTCGGGGCGTCGTTCCTGACCGACGACGAGATCGCGCGCGCCTTCGACGGCACGCCGCTGCCCGCGCGGGGCGGGATCTCGGCGCTGTCGAACGACGTCGGTGATGGCACGCCGCTGCCGGCGATGCCGTCGGTGGCCAATGACGTCGGCGACGGCACGCCGCTGCCCGCGCGCAAGGCCGGTGAGGGCGATGGCGCGCTGAGCGCCGCGCAGGCGACCTCGGCGACGTCGAGTGGCAACCCGACCACCAGCGACGGCACGCCGCTGCCGGCGCGCGGTACCGCGGACAAGTCAGGCGCCAAGTCGGACCAGCAGGGCGGCGCCGAGCCGTAGCAGGCGCGCCGTTTCGCCCGGTTCGGCCCCCCTGCCCTCGCCCTCTCCTCCTCTCTGCCCCTCCTCCAGACCAGCAGCCAGCGCTAACGCAGCGGACGCAGCGGCGTGTAGTAGCCGCGTGCGATCACCGCGGCCGGGTAACGCCCGTCGGGCAGCGCGACCCGCACCTCGGTGACGGCGCGCTGGCCGCGCTGGAGCGTGGTCGCGGGCAGCGGGGTGCGCACGCTGAGGCCGCCCAGCTCGAGGGTCAGGGACTCGAGGTGGGACACCTCGTCGTCGTCCTCGGCCACGCGCAGGCGGACCAGGCCGGCGCGGACCTCGACCTCGCCGATGGCGCGGCGCTGGCTGCGCGCCCGGGCGGCGCTGTAGAGATCGACCAGGATCTCGGCGCGGCGCTGCCAGGTCCCGGTGGCGAAGTCCCAGACCTCGAGCCACGGGCACGAGATGCACGAGAAATCGAGCACCAGATCGGCCGGGGCGAAGCGTTCGCGCACATCGTCGCCCTCGTGCAGCAGGAGCTCGCGGATGGCGCCGTTGTCCTGGTAGGCGCCGCGGCCATCGAAGGTGTCGGCCTGCCCGACCACGACCACGATGTCGCCCGCCGGGACCTCGAAGCTGGCGCCGCCAGGGCCGTCACACGGCTGCGCGGCCCACGGCGCCAGGTTGGCGTACTCCGACTCGCTGGTCCAGAACTGGGGGTCCTCACGGAGGCCGATCAGCGCCTGCATCAGGAAGTCGTCCCGGCGCGGGTCGACCACGCTGCGCGGCAGGGCGGCGGCCCAGCCGCTCGCGAACCCGCAGGTCACCGTGACCCGGGCCTTGCCCAGCGCCACCGGCGCCCGGTCAGAGCCGGGCCGACCACCGGTGCCAGGGCCGGGGCCGCCGACCGGGCGCGCGGTGGGCAGGGCCTGGCTGGCGCCACCATGGCGAGCACCACCGCCGCAGCCCCCACATGTCGAGACAGCCCACATCGCCAGACCCCAGACCGCGAAGACCGCGAGTCCTGCCCCCGAGCCGACCTTGCCAGCGCGCTGCACGGAGGCATGGTAGCCGGCGCCCGCGATGCGGTACAGTATTGGTCGGTGGGAAGCGCGGACCGCCGCGCTGACAGGACAGGCCGAGGAGACAGCAGGCGAGCGATGGCACCGCCCGAAGCAGCGGAGGATCCCCGGCTGGGATCATCGGTGGGGAACTACCGGCTGACCGAGGTCATCGGTCGCGGCGGCATGGGCACCGTGTATCGTGCCGACCACAACTGGCTGGATCGCTCGGTCGCGGTGAAGATCCTGCACGAGCAGTACCTGTCGGATCCGGAGCACACCGCGCAGTTCCTGCGCGAGGCCCAGGCCGCCAGCCGGATCAGGCACCCCAACATCGTCGAGGTCTCGGATTTCGGCGAGCTCCACGACGGCAACGTCTACTTCGTGATGGAGCTCCTGGGCGGCAAGTCGCTCGACGACCTCATCACCGAGGCGGCGCCGATGCCCGCGCTGCGCGCCATCAACATCATGAACCAGATCGCGCGCGCGCTGGACGCGGTGCACGCGCACAACATGCTGCACGGCGACCTCAAGCCCGAGAACGTCCTCCTGGTGCCGCGCGCCGGCACCCGCGTGGTGCAGCGTGAGGCGCCCGGGCGCCCGGCCGAGAAGCGCCCCGAGGGTGACTTCGACTTCGTCAAGCTGCTCGACTTCGGCACCGCGCGCCTGATCCAGGCCGTGCACGAGGGCCAGGGCCACATCACCGGCACGCCGTTCTACATGGCGCCCGAGGTCATCAAGGGCAAGCCGCACGATCGGCGCGTCGATGTCTACGCCGCCGGCGTGATGCTGTACGAGATGATGACGGGCAGCCTGCCCTTCGATGGCCAGACCACCATCATGGTGCTGCAGCAGCACGTCTACGCCGAGCCGGTGCCGCCGCGCGACGTGCTCCCGCCGGAGCGCCAGGGCGAGCTGACCACCACGATGGAGCGCACCATCCTGACCGCGATGGCCAAGGATCCGGAGCAGCGCTACCCGTCGATGGACGCGCTGCGCAAGGCGCTGGCCGACTGCTTCGCGCACGAGCGCTACGTCGATCCCAGCGTGGAGATCGCCCGCGAGCGCGCACGCTCGGAGGTCGAGCGCCGCCGCGCGGTCGACCCGCCGGGCCCGCTGACCCCCAACAAGTCGGTCGAGGACAAGCTGTCGAGCCTGTTCGGCGCCTGGTCGCGCAAGGTGGTCGAGAAGCGCCCGGCGGCGCCCGCGGCGGCGCCAGCGGCGAGCCCAGGTGGCGCGCTGGCGCAAGGCTCGCGCGGCGACCTCCTGCGCAAGGCGCTGGAGCAGGAGCTGTCCAAGCCGGCCCCGCCCGACGCTGACGCTGGCATGAAGACATTGCAGGGCTACCGCTTCCGGGCCGCCCACCCAGGCCCCAAGAAGTCGCGCTGAGCTGCCGCGGGGGGCCGTGCATCAGGCCTCGGGAGACCTGGTGGGTGGCGGCCTACTGGCCAACTTCGGCAAGGACTTCCTGCAGGTCTTCGACCGCGAGTGACTCCCAGGCAGTGGTCGAGGCGAGCCGCCCCTGGATGAACAGCGCCGCGGCCTGGCGCAGGTCGTCGGTGTGGTCGTCGGGCCAAAGAGCCTGGAGCGACAGCTGGAAGTCAAAGCGGGACAACTCGATGCCCTGATCGTCGTCAAAGTCTGGCTCCGGCACGAGAACGAGCACCATGCCCAAGCTGTGCGCCACGAAGATCTCCTCATCCAGCCGGTTCCGCTCCGTCTTGAACGTGAGCCCCAGCAGCCCGAGGACGCGCACGACCTCGTCACGCGGGTCGCTGGTCCGAATGAAGACGCTGCTGGTCACGCTCACTGGGCATCTCCCGTCTCGCCGACGAGGAGAACGTCCAGATTCTCGACGGCGATCGAGCGCCAGCCGCGCCGCGCGGCGATCCGTCCGCGGACGTAGATCGCCGCCGCCCGACGAAGTTCATCCGAGTTGTCGTCCGGAAACAGCGCCTGGAACCGCAGGTGGTAGTTGTAGCGGGAAAAGAGGATCTCATCTTCGTCCTCGAGGCCTGGGTCGGGAACCAGTGCGACCTTCAAGTTCAACGCCTCGGCGACGTACACCGGCTCTAGCGGATCGCCCGCCTCGAGCTTCAGCGGCAAGTCCAGCAGGTGGCGGAGATCCTCTACCACCCTTTCGGCGGCCTCCGTGGCCGAGAAGAAGACACTGCTGATGGTCGACATGCTCTCCCTATTCCTCCACGCGCACCGTGAGGCCCTCGACCTCTCCCGCCGCACGTCGAAGAACCTCGAGCGTTCTGTCGGCATAGGCGCCCAGACGCTCCCTGCTGAGCGCAAACTCACGCCAGACGACCTCGACCGGCGGTTCGATCCACCCCGTCAGGCAGTCCCACAGCGCGTCGAGATTCCGGCCGTAGTAGGGAGGGAGTTCGAGCACCGCCGCCAAGACGTCGTGGAGGTCGTCTGGCGAGCGAATCGTGGCCCCGTCAATGATCGCGCTGCTCATTCAGCCTTTTCCCGCGTCGGCGTTTCGGGACGCCCGCTCCAGCAGCTCGTCGGAGGTCGGGTTCCTGGTAGGGACATCGCTCGAGGCGTCCGCCTTGCCCGTAGCCAGGAAGCTGGAGCGCGCTTGGTTCAAGGAGATCGGGTTCGCGCCACCGTCACTTGTCGGATCGTCGAACTGGACATTGTCGTCCTCCCAGCCGCAGATCGGACAGATCGCGAATGTCCCCGGAGGTGGCTCGGGCAGTGTGGAGTAGTCGCAACAGGGGCACGGATACGCGTTCACCTTCCACCGCCGATCTGACCGAGCCAGTACTTCATACCGTCCTTGGGTCTGAACATGGTCCTCGAGTCGAGTCGAGCCCTCCTTGGCGCTCACGAGAGGAAATCGAGCCGGGCGCATCGAAACCGAATCTTGTCTCCAGCCTTGAGGTCTCCCGAGGCTCGGCACCCAGACCCTCGAGGACGCGCACGACCTCCTCAGGTGGCTCACCAGCTCTGATGAAGACGTCGCTGGTCATGCTCACTCCACATCGCCCTTCTCGCCGACGAGGAGATCGTCGAGATCCTCGACTGCGATCGAGCGCCAGCCGCGGCGCGCAGCGATCCGCCCGCGGACATAGATCGCCGCCGCCCGACGGAGTTCATCTGAGTTGTCGTCGGGATACAGCGCCTGGAACCGCAGGTGGTAGTTGTAGCGGGAAAAGAGGATCTCCTCTTCGTCCTCGAGGTCTGGGTCGGGAACCAGCGCGACCTCCAGGTTCAGCGCCCGGGCGACGTACACCGGCCCAGGCGGATCGCTCGACTCGAGGTTCAGTGGCAGGTCCAGCAGGCGGCTGAGATCCTCTACCACCTTCTCGGCCGCATCCGTCGTCGAGAAGAATACACTGCTGATAGTCGACATCCCTACTTCCTCTCATAGAAGTCGTCGCCAATGATCTCGAGCGAATCGAGCTTCCCTCTCGCTGCTTTCCACCCGAGCTCGAGCGCTTCGAGCGCCTCGGCCTTGGTCATGCTGTTGCCCCGGACATCGAAGATCAATCTGCGGGCCTGACCCTTTCCTCGCACCGATTCCCAGACCCGCTTCGCAATCTTCTTGGGCGTCACGCCAGGCTTGGGAGTCTTGTACTCGACTGGTTTTCCATCCACCAAGCGATCTCCTTGTCGGCCGGCGCCCTCCTCTCCCTCGAGGGGATTGGCCATGGGGTTCTCCCCCCTGGACTTGAGGAACTCATCGATCGGACTGTTTTTGGCCGCTTCCTTCCGCATCTGCTTGTTCGGCTTACGGGCCGCCTTCGCAGGCGCCTGCGCCTCGGGGCTGGCCCCGGACTTGGCCGCCTCTGGGGCGGTCGTAGCCTCCGCCACGCTGCCGGGGGCTCCTGTCGCTTTGGTACCGGTCTGCGCGCCTTCGGGAGTCTGCGCGGTGGAGCCAGGGGTGGTCGACCTTGGCTGAGCGCCAGGAGCGTCTGGCGCAGTACCCCCTGTGTCCGCAGGGGCCTTGCTGGTTGTCGACGATGGCTCGGTTGTCGCCTCGATGTCGGTAGCGGTCCCCCTGCCCGCCGGTTGGGTGGACGGCTCCTTGCCAGCCGGTGCGCCGCGGGTCTTGCCTCCGGTGGTCGACAGGGCTTCGGCCTCGGCTTCCCCGACTCCGGTTGCCAGCTTCGCGGCTTTGCGAGCCGCGCCGGCCAGGCGCGCCTCGGCCATGACGCCCTCGAGCACTCTGCCAATGGCCGCGCCTGCAGCAACGTCGATGCCAAGGCCGAGGATGAGCTTGTAGATCGCTCTGACGTCACCAGCCTCCATGGCGGCTCCGAAGGCCAGGATGGCGTGGGTCGCTGCCACGCTCGGCATGGCGAGGACGCCCTGGAGGCCGCCCTTGTCATAGGCATCCTTGACGGCGCGACCGATGTCTTGGGCCGTCCCGATGGGGTCCGTGAAGGGCTTTGCCTTCTCCTCGGCAACCTCGACGGCGGGCTCGACGAACGCCTTGTAGACGGGCTTGAGGACCCTCTTGTAGACCGCCTTGGCAAACCGGTGGTCGTTCGGGTCAATGGCCCACTTGGCGACCTCTCCGAGGTCGTCGCCGACATCCGCAAGGGTGCCGATGGACGCCTTGACGACCTCAAAGGCCACGGACTGGCCAAGCGCCGGGCTCTTCTTGATGGCCTGCAGCAGCTGCACCTTGGCGTCGATGCTGTGCAGACCCTTGATGAAGCGGGCCCATTTTGCGGGGCTCTTGCCGAACAGGGGCAGCATCTGGTCGACCACGGCGGCGCTGTCCTGGGCGGCGCCTGCGCCATCGTCCTTCTGCATCTGGACGGCGGTCGTCGGCGCGGCCGCGGGCCCGCGCTGCGCGAAGAGGTGGCTGGCTGATTTGCCGGCGACGACCAGGTCGGCGGCGTGGTCGGCGGTGCGCTCGTGCTCGTCACCAGCGCGGCCGACGCCGCCGGCCACTTCGGCGCCGCTGGCCTGCTGCAGCGTGTGCGCGGCCTCGTGCGCGGCGGTGTGCAGGTCGGGCTTGTCCCGGAAGGCGACGTCGCTCCCGGTGGCGAACGCGCGCGCGCCCATGCTGCGCGCGGCTGCGGCGGCCTTGGGTCCGGTGTGCGCCTTGGCGAGCACGGGTTGACCCAAGGCGCGCTCCAGCTCTGCGCGAAAGGGGAAGCCCTCGGGGATGCCGGCAACGCCCTCGGCGGCGTTCTCTCTCACCACGGCGGGATCGCCCTGGTGGGCAAACAGGTCGGCGGCCAGGTGGACATCGTCGGGCCGCTGGAAGCCATCACCTGGCCAGTCCGGGGTACCCGCGATGTGGTCGGGCGCGCGCGCCGGGTAGTCGTCGAAACCCAGGTTGTGGACGGGCCCCTCGGGTCGCCGTGCGGCCCCCCGAGATCGATCGCGTTCGTCCTTCGGAGATCTGCTCATGCCCCCGCGCTCCAGCCTACGCCGGTGGCGTCCAGCAGAGGGCAGTTCCGGCCCAAACGACGCGTGCCGGTCGAGTAGCCGAGG
>JADYYK010000231.1 GCA_020853705.1 Deltaproteobacteria bacterium | reverse complement strand
GTCAGCGCGCCGACGAAGTGGGTGTTCGGCAGCAGCACCAGCAGGTCCTCCTCGGCCTCACGCAGCAGCAGATCCTGCGCCCGGATCACGCGCTCCAGCTCGACCGCCAGCTCGGCCAGCATGCCGGCGCGCGCCGACGCCGAGATCTGCGCCGCCGCCGCCACCACCAGCAGCGACAGCGGCTCCTTGTAGCGCTCGGCGCGCAGGAACTCCTCCTGCAGCCGGCGCAGGCCATAGCGACGCTCGCCAGCGCGCTCGGCCGCCGGCATCACCGGCGCGGTCGCCTTCACGAAGGCGCGCGCGGTGCGCAGGTGGGCCTCGACCCGGGCCAGGAGCTCCGACTCGACGAGGTTGCCCATGCAGTCGTCGGCGCCCGCGCGCAGCGCCCCGGCCCGCGCGGCCGAATCCAGCGCGCCGACCACCAGCACCGGCAGGTGGCCGCGCGCGCGCTGCTTGAGCCGCGCCAGCACGTCCCCAGGGACCATGCCGTCGATCACGACCGCCGCCGGCTGCCGCGAGCCGCCCGCGCGTGCCACCGCATCTTCCAGCGCGTCCGGCCCGCGCAGCGTCTCGCAAGCCAGCGCCGCGGCCATCAGCGCGTGCTCCACCCCGGCGGGCGCCCCGGTCTCGACCACCAGCACGACCTGAGGTTGCACCCGACCACTTTACTGCATTTTGCGGGTGATGACCTCGGCCTCGCCGACCCCGGTGCGTCCGTTGACCTGCTCGACGGTGACGCGGATCCGCATCGGCTTGCCGTCGATCATGTCGAGGTAGGGGTCGAGCCCGATGGTCTCGGGGACATGAAGGCGCAAGATGTGGCCGCCGATCTCGAGCCCGCCGTTGCGACCAGGGAACCAGCCCAGGTGATAGGGCGGCAGCGGCGCACCCAGCTGATCGACCCAGTGCATCGGCGCCCCCGTGGTCGAGAAGGCCTCGAAGCGCGTGATCGGGTTCGAGACGTCACCCGGATCGTCCGGGTTGCCGGGCTGATCCATCTCGGCGACGCGCGCATTGATGATGAGGTGGATGCCGCCCTGCGGCCCCTTCACGACTTCCACGACGCCGCTGTCAGGCAGCTCCTCGAAATCCACCGCGCCGACCCCGACGGTCAAGCTGATCGGCCCCGCGTCACTGCCCGGACCCGAGTCCTTTCCACCACCTGGCGTGCCATCACAGCCCACCAAGGTGGCCAGCACGAACCCGATCATCAGGCGCATCGACATGGTCCCCGGTTCAGCAACCATCATGCCACGTTGCGCTGGGCGCCGGTATCGGGCTATCCAGTCAAAACTGTTGACAGCCTGGGGGGCGTCCTGTATCACTCCTCAGCTTCAGGCCACCCGGCGATTCGGGAATAGTGAGTCAAGTCATGGCAATCGGTACGAAAACTCCATTTACGAGCAGGGAAGCAGCCGACCGCAAGTGGCTGATCGTCGACATCGCGGGCGAGACCCTCGGCCGCGCCTGCACGGTGATCGCCAGCGCACTGCGCGGCAAGCACAAGGCGACCTTCACGCCGCACGACGACGCCGGTGACTTCGTCATCGTCGTCAACGCGGCCAAGGTCAAGCTGACGGGCAAGAAGTGGAGCACCAAGCTCTACTACAAGCACTCGCTCTTTCCGGGCGGCCTCAGCACCTTCACCGCCGAGCAGATGGCGGCCCGCCACCCCGACGAGCTGATCCGTCGCGCGGTGTGGGGCATGCTGCCCAAGGGGCCCCTCGGGCGCCGGCTCTATCGCAAGCTCAAGGTCTACGCGAACGACAAGCACAACCACAGCGCGCAGCAGCCGGCCAAGCTCGAGATCCCGGCGGAGCGCAAGCCCAAGGCGAAGGCGTAAGAAGATGGCCGACAAGACCTCATACTATGCAACCGGCCGCCGCAAGACCGCGGTCGCGCGCGTGTGGATGACCCCGGGCTCGGGCGCCATCAAGATCAACAAGCGCGACGTCGACAACTACTTCGGCCGCGCCACCTCCAAGATGATCCTGCGCCAGCCGCTGGAGCTGACCCAGACCGTGGGTCAGTACGATATCTACGCCAACGTGTGCGGCGGCGGCCTCAGCGGCCAGGCCGACGCGCTCAAGCTGGGCGTGACCCGCGCGCTGATGAAGATCAACCCGGGCTACCGTGGCGACCTCAAGAAGGCCGGCTACGTGACCCGCGACGACCGCAAGGTCGAGCGCAAGAAGTACGGCCAGCGTGGCGCTCGCGCTCGCTTCCAGTACTCGAAGCGCTAGAATCAGCCCCCCATGGGGCAAACGCCTGTCGCCATCGTCGGCGCTTCTGGTTACACCGGGGCGGAGCTCATCCGCCTCCTCCTGCAACATCCCCACGTCGAGCTGGTCGGTCTGTACGCGCGCAAGAGCGCGGGCGAGCCGATCCGCCGCGTGTTCCCGCATCTCGCCCAGTCGAAGCTGATCGTCGAGGCCTTCGACGCCGACGCCGTCGCGGCGCGCGCCAAGGTCGTGTTCTGCGCGCTGCCCCACGGTGACAGCGCGGTCGTGGTGCGCCAGCTCCACGAGCGCGGCCTCACCGTGCTCGATCTGTCGGCCGACTTCCGGCTGCGTGATCCGGCCGAGTATGCGCGCTGGTACGGCCATGGGGACAGCGGCAGCCCGCACCCCGAGCCCGCGCTGCTCGAGCAGGCCGTCTACGGCCTACCCGAACGCCACCGCGAGCGCCTGCGCGGCGCCCGCCTGGTGGCCTGCCCGGGCTGCTACCCGACCAGCACCATCCTGCCGCTGGCGCCGCTGCTGGCGGCCGGCCTGGTGCGCCCCGACGGCATCGTGGTCGATGCCAAGAGCGGCGTCTCCGGTGCCGGCAAGTCGCCCTCGCAGGGCACCCACTTCGCCGAGATCGCCGAGGGCATCCGCCCCTACAAGATCGCCGGCACCCACCGCCACACCCCCGAGATGGAGCAGGAGCTGGCGCTCGCCGCCGGCCTGCCCGCGCGCGACCTGCACATCATCTTCACGCCGAACCTGGTGCCGATGACCCGCGGCATCCTGGCCTGCGTCTACGCCACCCCGACCGACGCCACGCGCCCCGCCAGCGCCTACCGCGACGCCCTGGTCGCAGCCTACGCGGACGAACCCTTCATCACGGTCGTCGACCCCGACCAGCTGCCCGACACCGCGCACGTGCGCGGCTCCAATCGCGCCCACGTCGGCGCCTGGTTCGACGCCCGCAGCGGCCGCGTGCTCGGGCTGGGCGTCATCGACAACCTGGTCAAGGGCGCCAGCGGCCAGGCCATCCAGTGCATGAACCTCGCCCTCGGCCTGCCCGAGACCGCCGGCCTCATGGGCGCGCCGATGTTCCCCTAGCTGGACTACTCCGTCTCGGGCCCCGGCATCGGCTTGATCGCGGGCTTTTCGACCTCGACCTCCTCCACCAGCGCGGCGCCCCAGCCGTCGTACTCGCCGTCCTCGGCCAGCACGATGTCGAGGATCTCCTGCGAGACCTCGTCGATGCGCCCGCCGGCGCAGTGGTCGACCCGGTGGAACTGCACCTCGACCCGGCCCTCGCCGTCGGACTCCAGATCATCGACGCGGAAGCCATGGCGCCGCAGCGTCGCCGCAGCGCGCGCGGCCTGCTCGAGCTCCTCGAACAGCGCCAGGTGATCGATCTCGCGCGGCAGGTCCAGCTGATCACCCAGCTCCTGCATGCGCGCCAGCACGCGCCGGTTCTGCATCTCGCGCAGCGAGTACGGCCCCGGCATCAGGATATCGAGGAAGAAGCTCCAGTCCTCGTCGGGCTGGGCGCCGACCTCGGCCAGGTAGGGCGCCAGCCCGTCCAGCGCCGGCACCGCCGCGTCCGCGGGCAGGTAGAACACGAAGCGCACCCGCCCCCCGGCGGTGACGCGCCCGACATACAGGCCACCCGCGCTCGACTCCACCAGCTGGACCACGCGGTCCTCGACCGCATACAGCGCGTCGGCCTCATCGTCGGCGCGCAGTCCGTCGGGGCGAGGGCGCAGAAGCTCGATGGCCACATCCAGCCTCACCGGGTGGCTGGGCAGCGGGGCATGGTCAGCCGCCGCCAGGTCGACCAGGAACACGGCGCGACCATCCACCACCTCGGCGGAGTACACGTCGAATCCAGGCTGCCAGCGTTCGGCCATCGCACCCCCAGGCCGGGCAGGCTACCATGGCTGCGTGGCGGTCCGCCTCTGGTCGTCGATCCGCGCCAAGTTGCTGGTCGCGTACGTCGTGCCCACGGCGCTGCTGCTCGGCGCCTTCGGCTGGGCGGTCTTCCGCCTGGAGCGCCGCAACCTCGAGGGTGAGCTGGCCGCCCGCCTGGAGGCCATCGCCGGCGCCGCCGCCGAGCAGGTCCGCGGCGAGAACGTCATCGGCCTGACCGTGCACGACGAGGAGACCGAGCTGTACGGCATCCTCGCGCGCAAGCTGCAGCTGCTGGAGGCGCGCATCGGCGCCGACCGCATCTCGGTGTGCGACCTCGATCGCAAGAGCCTGGTCGACAGCGAGCCCGGCGTCGCGGTCGGCGAGCCGTGCTACCAGCTGGAGGCCTCGCGCACCGAGATCGACCACATGGTCGCCGACGGCCGCCCGCGCACGTCGGTGCTGTTCCGCGGCAAGGATGGCCGGCTGTACAAGTCGGGCTTCGCCGTGGTGCGCCTGTCGCCCGACGATCCCACCGTGGTCGCCGTGCTCGGCGTCGACGCCAACGCGCGCTTCTTCGGCCGCCTGTCGGCGCTGCGCCAGTGGCTGCTCATCACCGGCGGCGCCATCCTGCTGCTGGTCATCGCGGCCTCGCTGGTCATCGGCAGCGTGATCACCCGCCCGCTGCTGCGCGTGGCGCGCGAGGCCCAGCGCATCGGCGCCGGCGACCTGGCCACCCCGGTGGAGCCGGGCCCGCACGACGAGGTCGGCGTGCTGGCCGCCACCCTGGAGGAGATGCGCCAGCAGATCCGCGCCCGTGACGAGCGCATGCAGATGATGCTGGCCGGGATCGCCCACGAGGTGCGAAACCCCCTGGCCGGCATCGAGCTGTTCGCGGGGATCTTGCGCGAGGAGCTCGAGGGCGAGCCGGCGCGCCAGGGTCACGTCGCCAAGATCGATCGCGAGCTGCGCCACCTCAAGGCGGTGGTCTCCGACTTCCTCGAGTACGCCCGCCGCCCGCACCCCGAGCTCGGCGACGCCGACCTCGGCGACATCCTGAGCGACGCCGCCGAGGTGGTCGCGCCCGAGGCCGAGGCCGCCGGCGTCGCCCTCGAGGTCACCCGCGGCGCCGCGACCCCGGTGCGCGCCGACCGCGAGCAGCTGCGCCGCGCCCTGCTCAACCTGCTCAAGAACGCCGTGCAGGCGACGCCCAGGGGCGGCCGCGTCAGCGCCAGCACTGCGCCCGCGGTCATGGACGGCGAGCCGCACATGCGCCTGTCCATCGCCGACACCGGCAAGGGCATCGCCGCCGACTCGCTGAACCGCATCTTCACGCCCTTCTTCACCACCAAGGAGAAGGGCACCGGCCTCGGCCTCGCCTTCGCCAGGGAGATCGTCGAGGCCCACGGCGGCAGCCTCGAGGTGGTGTCCCAGGAGGGCAGCGGCACCACCTTCACGCTGCTGCTGCCCCCGCGCGCGGGCTGAGTCTATATACTCGCCGCGTGGGCGTGATCCTGGTCATCGACGACAACGACACCATCCGCGAGGGGCTGGCCGCGATCATCGGCAAGCTCGGCCACACCGTGCTGACCGCGGCGTCGGGTGAGGATGGCATCAAGCAGTTTCGCGCCAAGGGCGGCGAGGTCGACTTCGTGATCACCGACCTCAAGATGGGCGGCATGACCGGCGTCGACGTGCTGCGCACCGTGCGCGAGCTCGACCCCGACGCGCCGGCGATGATCATCACCGCCTTCGGCACCGTGGAGACCGCGGTCGAGGCCATGAAGCTCGGCGCCTTCGACTTCCTGACCAAGCCCTTTGCGCCCGAGGTGGTGCGGCTCAAGGTCGAGCGCGCCCTCGAGCTGCGCGCCGCGCGCCGCGCCCGCGGCCGCCTCGAGGCCATGAGCGAGTACCTGCGGGGCGAGGTCGAGGGCCGCTACCACTTCGCCGAGCTGGTCGGCGGCTCCGAGCGCATGCGCGCGACCTTCCAGTCCATCGAGAAGGTCGCTCCCACCGAGGCCGCCGTCCTCATCAGCGGCGAGAGCGGCACCGGCAAGGAGCTGGTCGCGCGCGCCATCCACCAGCGCTCGCGGCGCGCCCAGGGCCCCTTCATCAAGGTCAACTGCGGCGCGCTGCCCGCGACCCTGCTGTCGTCCGAGCTGTTCGGCCACGAGAAGGGCGCCTTCACCGGCGCCATCAAGCGCAAGCTGGGCCGCTTCGAGCTGGCCGACGGCGGCACGCTGTTCCTCGACGAGATCGGCGAGATCTCGCAGACCATGCAGGTCACCCTGCTGCGCGTGCTGCAGGAGCGCGAGTTCGAGCGCGTCGGCGGCGAGGCCACCGTCAAGGTCGACGTCCGCGTGGTGGCCGCCACCAACAAGGACCTCGGCGCCG
>JADYYK010000230.1 GCA_020853705.1 Deltaproteobacteria bacterium | reverse complement strand
ATCATTGTCAGCCGTGCCCCACGTGGGCAGCATGGCTTCGGCTTCCGACACGCTGACGGGCGCCCCTATGGGGCAGCGCCAGCACCCGCGGCCGACGCTGCGCCGGCCTGACGGCCGCCCGCCGAGCGTGGCCGCGCCAGGCGGAGCGGCGATCCGCGGGCCCCTTGTCGGGCCCGCCGCCGCGCAGCCCGTCGCCCGAGGCACGGTCGCACCCAGCCACGCGGCCGTTCACCGCGCGCCGAGCCGTCTGCGCTGGGGGCCTTGGCCCACGTGTCGCTCGCGGTCAGTGGCGACGGTGACAGCGGCCCGCTCGGTTGCTGGCCCTCGAGACAGTCTGCGTGCCGGCCGTCGCGGCACCGGGGATGTCACCCTGGATGGCTCTCGGCCCTGGGGTGCGCGTGCGGCGCATACGGTCACGGATCACGCCTCTCGGTCGGAGCGCTAGTACGGACGCTGGCCGCCGAAGTTGCCGGGCGGCGAGTAGTCGCAGACCCAGAACTCCCAGGTGCCGCCGCCCAGCGGCGACCCCGTGGTGCAGCGCTGCTTGGCGCAGCCGACGGCGGTGGTGGCGGCCCAGACCACCTGGGTGTAGTGGCCGCACACGCCGCTGCAGCTGTTGGCGGCGTAGTTGTAGTTGGCCTTCTCGCTGACCCAGCTCTGCACCACGGCGGCGCCGGTGGTGCTGGCCGAGGTGGCGAAGATGTTCTCGCCGAAGCTGCCCAGGTTGGGGTTGTGCGACCAGTTGCAGCCCGCGGCCCAGGCGCGCGCCTTGTCGAACGCGGCCGACGACCACACCAGCGCGGGCATCGGGGTCGCGGGCGCGGGTGACACCGCGGCGCGCGCGGCGTTGTGCGCGGCGACGATCCCCGCGACGCCGGGGTCCTCGCCGACCACCGGCGCGGCGTCGACGTTGCCGCCCCCGCCGCCATCGCCGCGGCCCGAGCCGCCACCGTCGCCGCCGCCGTTGTCGCTGACGCTACCGGTGCAGGCCGTCAGCGCGAGGACCAGAGCTGTGGCGACACCCCGCATGATGCCAGCATGGCACGAAGCCGCGCGGCTGGGAATCAGCGCGCCGTCACGACCTCAGGGCCCGCCGTCGGGGGTGGCGTCGGAGGTCTGGAAGATGAAGGGGTAGTTCACGTCGACGAAGCCGCCGGCGGCGGGGGGATCGAAGCGCATGGCATAGATCGACTCGGTCACGCACTCGGCCAGGTAGGGCGCGGCGGCCAGGGTGCTCTTCTCGGGGACGATCTTGTTGTCGAGGATGACGCCGCCCACGCCGGGCTCACCGGCCATCCTGAACGTGATCGTGATGGTGCCGCCCGCCGCGAGCTCGGGGTGCATGACCATCGCGGTCTCGTAGCACTCCTGGAGCAGCGGCTGGATGTCCCTCATGCGCTCCCTGATGTAGTCCTTGGCCAGCGGGCTATCGAGGGGGCTCGGCGGCTCGTCGACCAGGCTGGGGATGCTGGGTGTCGGGGCCTTGCTGGCGGCGGCGCCCTCGCGCGCCAGCGCGGCCAGGCGACGCTGGCGGGCCTGCTCGATCTGCTGCACCAGCAGCTGGTGCGCGGCCTTGACCTTGGCCTTCTCGGGGCTGGCGGAGGGGGCGCTGCCGGCGGGGCCATCGGCCGGTGCGTCGGACGGGCTCGCGCCGGCTTCTCCGACGGGCTTCGCAGGTTTGTGTGTCGCCTCGTCGCGACCAAAGCGCCACCAGGCGGCGACGCCCAGCGCGATCACCAGCACCCCCACGGCCAGCCACTTCATCGCGCCATCATACCCGGTTGACGCCTCGCGCCGCGTCGGCCAGACTGTTCCATCTCCCGAAAGGAGGCAGCCCATGAGCGAACTTGTTCTTCACGCACAGCGCACTTCGCGCGACGCGGGCCGCCTCCACCGGGGTGCCTGACACGGTCTGATCTTCGGATCCCGGCTGTCGGCTCTCGTCGCATTCGAACGACTCGAATGCTCGAGGTTTGTCTTGAAGCTGTCAGAACTGGGATTTGATCCGAAGTTTTCCGAGGAATTCGCACGACTGGGCGACGCCGCGCTGGAGCCGGCGCGGGTCGCCATCGAACATCGCGGCGCCTACGAGGTGTGGACCGCCAGCGGCCCGCGCACGGTGACCTTGCGCGGGCGACTCGCGCACGAGGCCGTCGACCGGCTGGCTCTGCCGGTGGTCGGCGACTGGGTCGCCATCGACCCAAGCGGCGCGGCCATCGTCGCGCTGCTGCCCCGGCGCGGCTGTCTGGCGCGCCAGGCCTCGGGCACCCGTGCCGAGGTGCAGCCCATCGCGGCCAACCTCGACACCGTGATGGTGGTGACCGCGCCGGGTGATCTCAATCCGCGGCGCCTGGAGCGCTATTTCGCGGCCATCTGGGACGGCGGGGCGGCGCCGGTCGTCGTGCTCAACAAGGCCGACACCGCGGACGCCGACGCACTGCTGGCGACCCTGGGTCCGCTGGCCGCCGGCGTGCCTGCGCTGGCGCTCAGCGCGCTGACCGGCGTTGGGGTCTCTGCCCTCGCGCGCTGGCTGGCGCCCGGCAAGACGGTGGCGCTGGTCGGTTCATCCGGTGTCGGCAAGACCACGCTGCTCAACCGGCTGACCGAGGGCGCGCGCGCCACCAGCGCGGTGCGCGAGCACGATCAGCGCGGCCGCCACACCACCACGCGGCGCGAGCTCGTCATCCTGGCCGGTGGCGCCATCCTGGTCGACACCCCCGGCATGCGCGAGCTGGCCACCTGGGCCGCCGACGACGGCGTCGCCGACACCTTCGCCGACGTCACCGCGCTGGCCGCCAGCTGTCGCTTCCGCGACTGCGGTCACGACGGCGAACCCGGCTGCGCCATAGCCGAGGCCATCTCCAGCGGCGACCTCGACCCGGCGCGCCTTCACAGCATGCGCAAGCTCGAGCGCGAGCTCGCCTTCCAGGCCCGCCGCCACGATCCCGTCGCCCAGGCCGCCCAGCGCAAGCTCTGGAAGGCGCGCACGAAGTCGCTGCGCATGCGCGACCGTGACGGCAAACGCGATGAGTGACCAGGCTGCGGCGACTCTCGTCCCCGGTCAGCGCGGCGGCCGCAAGGCCCGTCGCAAGGACTCGGCGAAGCCGGAGCGGGGATGGTCCGTGAAGGCGTCGAGGGCGCGTTGCACGACATCGGGTCGCGATGCCAGGAAGTGAGCCCACTCGTCGTAGCACCAGCGGCCATTGACGGCGACGGCGCCCACCAATGCGTTGAGTTCGAAGGACTCGCCGGCATGGCGCGAGAGCACCTCGGCGACCATCTCTCGACAGCGGGCGAAGTGGCGCGTGCTGCGCAGATCCGCCGCCCCGAACGTCGACGCCGGGGTGATCGCGCCCTGGCACTCGGCGTCGGCGAAGCGCGCTCGATCGCAGTTGCTGTGGACCAGCTTGCCGTGGCGCAGGTCGACGCCCGACAGGTCGGCGTCCTCGAACACGCAGCTCGAGAGCAGCGAGCTGGCCAGGTTGACCCGCTGCAGTGAAGCCAGGGTGAAGTCGACCTGATCCCAGTGCACACGCGGGGCGCTGGCACCATCCAGACGCGCCCCGCGCGCGTTGCACCAACGTAACCGTGAGCCGCTCAGATCGGAGTCGACCAGGCAGACGTCGCGCAGGTCGACGTGTTCGAAGCTGACGTCGCGCAGGACCGCCCCGGTCAGGTCGGCGCCGCGAAGCGAGATGCACGACAGCTTGCGTCCGCCAAGGTCCACCCCGCGGAGCGAGGCCTCCTCGCCCAGCGGGACGCCGAGGCCAGGCTCACCAGGCGGTGCGGTTGTACTCATTGGCCTCGTCCTGGGCCTTGCGTTCCGAGACTCCCCCGTAGACCCGGATCCAGTCGTCGCCGCTCTCACCACACTGTTGCGCGGCGGCGTTGATATGGTCGCGCAGCTTTCCGTTCACGTGGTTGGCCACGGAAGCGCGCGTAGAGCCGCCCTCACGTCCGCCGTAATGTGTCTTGGTCACCGAGTGAGCGTACTTGCGCAGCCACTCGTGCCACAGCTCACGCGAGTAATCGGTCTTGTTGGTCGACACATCCGCCAGCGCGGTGACCGTCTCGTCGGCCTGGATGGCGGCGACAGGATCCCCCTCGAAGTCCTCGAACTCGGTCATCCGGTCGGCATTGCGCGCGGCGTCGGTGACCGCAGCCAGCTTGCCGAGCATCTTGGCGGCCTCGCCGTGCAGCTTGGAGGAGATGCCTCGTGCCCACATGACGGGATCCTGACCAGCGCCGCTTTCACCTCCGCCGCTCGCGGCACCGGCGGTGCCGCCGGGTGTCTCCGAGGTCGCGCCCGCCCCATCGCTGCCGGACCCGCCACTCAGCCGGGACAGCGCGCGGGTGGCGAACTTGGCGACGTCCTTGCCCGCATCGGTGTAAGCGCCACCCGAGGCGCTGTCGGCCACCGCTTTGCCGAGCTTGCCCTTGATGATGTTGCCGACTGCACCGCCGGCGGCACCCCCCAGCGCGGCGAAGAAGACGCCCATCAGGAGCTCGCCGACCAGCTCCCCTGCGGCGCTGGCGTCCTTGATGGCCGCGCGGTGCTCCTTGAGCGCGGTCTCGAACGCCGTGGATGCCGCCTCCAGCTTCTGGGCGCCCTGGTGCCACTTCTGGTCGATCAGCAGGTGGGCGGTCTGAACTGTGGCCAGCAGGTCGGTCAGATCCATCACGACCCGAAACGAGGTCTGGTAGTTCAGCGGTGAGGCCATGCCTGGAACGTTGATGTCGATGTCGAGATCGAGTGGTCCTGGCTGGGCTGCCTTGATCTCCCACTGGATGGTGTTGCCCTGCCAGCTGCCCTCGGAGACCGGCGGGCTGCCGTGGCCAGATGTGACCGTGGTGACGCTATTCTGGGTCAGGATGCGCTGAGGCTCGGTGACGTGTGAGAGCTCGGCGGACAGCACGATGGTGTCGTTGCGATAGATCTTGCTGACGCCTCCAGTGAGCTCGCGATCCCGACCAGCGCCCGTGTTCCCTGGCCGGATGTCGGTGCCCCACACGACATCGACGTCCGGCACCACGAAGGAGATGGGTGGTGTGGAGGTCTCGCTTCCCCCGCCGCTTGCCTTGGCGATGACCGAGGTCGGTCCAACCTCCTTCGGCTTGCCCTTGAGAACGGCGGCGTCGGGGTAGATGTCGGTGGACGTTGGCTGGACCCGGCCGTCACTGTTGAGGAGGCTCCAGGACAAGGTGGTGCCGCTGGGCGCCTGCGCAGAGTTCGAAACCCCTACGCGCAGACGGAACTCCTTGTTGAGCTCGACGTTGGTGGGGAGGCCAGGGGCCAAGGTGGGACGGAAGCTGCCACCGGCGGGGGGGGGATCGGGGTGGCGACTCACCAGCTGGCGCGACACCGAGCCAGGGCTGATGAGGTTGACGCCAGTGGCCTCGCCGCGCACGAACGACTCCGCGAAGCTGTCGGCCTCCACCTCGTGGGCATCTCCAGGACTCGAGACCTCGAGCTTCTCCTGAGTCACGTCGCCGCTGGCGCCGCGCTGCTGAACAGTGTGGGCTACCTCGTGCGCCAGCAGCGCTCTGCCAGGATTGGAGTCCGGATCGAAGCGGCCCATCCCGAAGTGGACGTGCTGGCCGAGCGCAAACGCCTGGGCGCCGAGCGCGCGAGCGGCGTCAGACGACTCGGCGCCTGTGTGCACGCGCACGCCCGACAGGTCAGCGCCCAGCGCCTGCTCGAGCTGGGGCCTCACGCTGTCGGGGAGAGCACTGCTCGGGCTCGCGGTGGCGCCAGCGAGCTGCTCGCGGAGGCCATCCCCGTCAGCAGGAGAACCATCCGCCTTGCGCATGACCGAGCGGCTGGCGAGTCCTTCGGTCAGCGTGTGCTTGCCAGGCCAACCACGCTCGAGCACCACGACGGCCGGAGCTTCGCCCTCGGCGGCGTCGTACCCCGAGACCAGCCTGGCAGTTCGCGGACCATGATCTCGACTCACAACCCACCTCGCCAGACCAGTATCCGCCAGAACCAACCCGGTTCTCCCTTGTCGTGATCTGATGCGGCATGTTTGCCGTTCCGAGGTGTGCTCAGGGAGCAGCGATGTGGCGCAGCACGCGGCCGAAGCCGCGGTCGTGGCCGAGGGCCGCCGTGGGCACGCCGGCGGTGACGGCCTCGCGGCCGTTGATGAGGACGTGGCGGACGGCGGCCTCGTTGCGGCGCACCAGGCGGACGAAGTCGCCGAAGCCCTCCATGGGCGCCAGCTCCGCCTTCTCCATGCGGTCGTCGAGGCCGGTCGGGTCGATGATGACGACGTCGGCGCGCTTGCCGACGGCCAGGGTGCCGGCGTCGATGCCCAGCCAGTCGCCGATCTCGCTGGTCAGGCGCTGCACCGCGCGCTCCATGGGCATCACGGGGGCGCCGCGGACCTCGGCGTTACGCACCAGACGCAGCAGGCGCAGCGGGAAGTTGTAGTGCGCCATCTGGCGCAGGTGCGCGCCAGCGTCGGAGAAGCCGATCAGGATGTCGGGGTGCTTGACGATCTGCTCCAGCGCCTTCTCGCGATCGTTGGCCATCACCGTGTACCAGCGCAGCGCGGTGCCGTGCTGGGCGATGAGGTCGAGGAAGACGTCGACCGCGTCGGCGCCGCGCTCGCGCGCGATGTCGCCGAACGAGCGTCCGACCACGCTGGCGTCGGGGCACTCCAGCACCTCGGAGTAGTCGAGGTTGCGATGGAATGCGCGGGGCAGGAACTTCGAGGCCCACTGCTTGCGGAACTTGCTGCGGAACTCCGGGTCGCGCAGGAGCTCCGCGCGCGCGGTGGCGTCCTCCAGGTGCAGCGCGGCGGCGCCGGCGCCGAACTCCTCGAACACCACCAGGTCGATGCCGTCGGCCCACAGGTCGAACAGCTCGGGCAGCGCCTGCCAGCGGAAGTCGGCCCCGAAAAGCCCGTTGAAGATGCGCGAGATGCCCCCGATCAGCTTGTGAATCCCGCGGCTGCCGCGCAGATCCATCATCGAGATCACCGTCGTCTTCAGCGTCGGCCGCACGATCCCGACGCTCTCCAGCAGGAACAGCAGCACGTTGATCTTGGTGCTGACGTTGGGCACGCCCTGGAAGATCCGCCCGCGCCGGCGCAGGATCCTGGTCAGGCGCCGATACTCGCTCCAGCTGCCGTAGGTCGACGGCAGCGGCCGGCTGCGCACCTCGCGGGTGCCGCCCATCTTGTCCCACTTGAGGGTCATGATCGACAGCCCGAGGTAGCCGGCGTCGAGCCCCTCCTCGAGCAGCTCCTCCATGCGCTGGAGCTCCGCCTTGGTCGGCGACACCTTCTTGTCGAGGCTGCGCTCGAGGCCCATGACGTGGGCGCGGATGGCGGAGTGGCCCACGAAGCAGGTCACGTTGGGGCCCAGCGGCAGGCTGCCGAGGTGCTCGAGGTAGGCGCCCAGGCCGTCCCAGTCCTTGTGCTGCTCCAGCAGCGGGCGAACGATGTGGTACGGGATGGCCTCGACGCGACAGAACATGTCGGCCAGATCCTCGGGCGTGCCCACCGCCAGCGACAGGCTGCACGAGCCCATGAGGACGGTGGTGACGCCGTGGCGCACCGACTCCGACAGCGACGGCGCCAGCTCGACCTCGGCGTCATAGTGGGTGTGCAGATCGATGAAGCCCGGCGTGATCCAGCAGCCGCTGGCGTCGATCACCCGCGTCTCTGGCCCCGCCCCCAGCGGCGCCGCGCTGAGCGCCGCGATCTTGCCGTCCACGATGCCGACCTCACGCCGCACCGGCGGGCTGCCGCGGCCGTCGAAGAACAGGCCACCCGTGATGATGGTGTCGAACGCCATGGCGGAATCATACGCCTTCACGGGGCCTCGGGCGCCAGCCACGCGGCCGTGCTGGGGTGGCGCGCCAGCCTGATGATGCTGGTCTCGTCCTCGGCCTCCGTGCGCATGACGCCGAGCAGCCGCAGCGCGGCGTTGATGGGGGCGCGCTCGCGTCGCTCGGGGCCGTGGTTGCGCCGGCCGTCGCGCCACATCACGGCGGCCTGCATGCCGTCCCCGGCCTCGTACTCCGCCTCCACATAGGCCACCGGCCCGCGTCGCGACAGCGCCTCGGCCCAGCGCGCCACCCCCGCGGTCAGCCACTCGCACTCGATGAACGGCGGCTGCGCGTCCACCGCATGCGCGGCCACCACGTCGTCGACCAGCGGCAGCAGCACCAGCCCGAAGCGCAGCGGCACCACGCGCGCCTCGCCCAGCTCGGGCCCGGCCAGCGTGGCCGCGCGCGCGAGCAGCGCCAGCAGCGACCAGCTCTCGCTCATGGCGTCAGCGTCACGGTGGCAGTGGCGCCGGAGCCCGCGCCCGCCGTCGGCGCCACCACCCCCAGCTCGACCCGCCCCGTCCCCCGCGTCACCGTGCAGCCGCCACACGCGACCTGGTACCCCGCCGGATAGCGTCGCGCCGGCACCGACAGCACGGTCGGCCCGCCCGCCGCGCGCGGCACGAAGGTCAGCGTGAAGGTCGACGTCGCCTCGTCCCACGCGTAGGTCACCGCGTCACCGGCCACCCGCTCGGGATACGGCCGCACCAGGGTGTCGACCAGCTCGGGCTTCTCGGCGCCGGTGGCGTCCAGCAGCCCATAGCCGCCGTCCTTGCCATAGTGCCAGTACATCATCCCGGCCCCGACCGCGCCGGCGCCGTCATATTGCGCGTCCATGTACTCGCGGATGCCCGGATTCGCGGCGACGCCGCCATATTCGCCGATCCACAGCGCCGCCCCCAGGCCCTCGGCCTCGCGCGCCAGCGCCGCCAGGTTGGCGATCACGTCGGCGCGCTTCGAGGCCACGAACCCGGCGCCGCCCTCGGCCGCCTGATCGTACGAGTGCGGCGCATACACGGCGTCCTTGGGCAGGGTCTGGTAGCTGGTCGCGAAGCCCAGGTTGCGGCTGGACGCCGGCTCGATGAAGGCCAGCCAGTGTGGCGCCTCGCCGCGCACCGCCGCCGCGACCTCGGCGAACAGCGGCGCCAGCGTCGCGGCCTCGAAGTCCGACACCGGGGCGGAGCCCCAGTACGGCTCGTTCATCGGATCGAACCCCAGCACCGCCGGGTAGCCCCCGAGCCGCGCCGCGACCCGTCGCCACGCCTCGATGAAGTGGCCGCGCAGCTCGGCGCTGCCATACAGTCCGTCATAGCAGGCCACCACGTTGGGGTCGGTGTAGTTCAGGAACCACGGCGTGGTCGGGACGTAGGCGGCATAGCGCGCCTCGTCGCAGGTCCAGCGCGGCGCGCCGTTGCCGGCGAAGCCCTCGCCATAGACGTCCTGGTGCATGTCGACCACGACCCACAGCCCGGCGGCCTGGGCCCACTCGATCCGCTTCGCCACCTCGTCGAGGTAGGCGGCGTCATACACCCCGCGCATCGGCTCGACCGCGGCCCACTCGATGAGGAAGCGCACCGAGTTCATGCCCCAATCCTCGCGAATCCGCCGGTAGTCGGCCTCGAGGTGAAAGTCGAAGTACGGCTTCTGCTTGTGCACCGACGACAGGTTGACGCCACGCAAGATCACCGCGCGCCCTTCGGGATCGCGGATGAAGCCGCGCGCGACCTGCCAGCGCGGCTCTGGCGAATCGCCACCGCCACAGCCACAGGACGCGAGCATCAGCACGATCAGCGCAACCCGGCGTCGCTCCATATCCCCTCAACTCTCCGGGTCCAGTCTAGCGCGACCGAGACGGTCCCTGGCGGGCACCGCCACCCTCGTGCTATCAAGCCGGAAAATGTCCGCTCCTTCACCTGCTGTAGATGGCCACGCTGGGGATCACGGCCACGGCCCCAAGGGGTCGACCGCGATCCTGGCGCTGGGCGCGCTCGGCGTGGTCTATGGCGACATCGGCACCTCGCCGCTGTATGCGCTCAAGGAGTGCGTGGCGCTGCCCCACGGCGTGAACGTGGTCGAGCACGGCATCGGCCAGGCCATCGCGGGCGCCATCCCGGGTGGCAGCCAGATGGCCAGCATGTCGATCGTCAACCAGACCAACATCTTCGGGCTGCTGTCGCTGATCTTCTGGTCGATCACGCTGGTCGTCGTCTTCAAGTACCTGATCTTCGTGCTGCGCGCCGACAACCGCGGCGAAGGCGGCGTGCTGGCGCTGCTGGCCCTGGTGGCAGGTGACGAGCGCACGCGCAGCAACGCCAAGAAGGTGCTGGTCCTGGCCGGGCTGTTCGGCGCCGCGCTGCTGTATGGCGACGGCATGATCACCCCGGCCATCTCGGTGCTGTCCGCGGTCGAGGGCCTCAAGGTCGCGACCCACACCTTCGAGCCCTACGTCATCCCCATCACCTGCGGCATCTTGATCGGCCTGTTCCTGGTGCAGAAGCGCGGCACCGCCGGCATCGGCAAGGTGTTCGGGCCGGTGACCATGCTGTGGTTCATCTCCATCGGCGTGCTCGGCATCCCGTGGATCGTGGGCAACCCGGCCATCCTGCGCGCCATCAACCCGCAGTACGCGGTCGAGTTCTTCATCGCCAACAAGTGGCACGGCTTCCTGGTGCTGGGCTCGGTCGTGCTGTGCATCACCGGTGGCGAGGCGCTGTACGCGGACATGGGCCACTTTGGCAGGAAGTCGATCCGGGTGGCCTGGTACGCCGTGGTGTTCCCGGCGCTGCTGCTGAACTACTTCGGGCAGGGCGCCATGCTGCTGAAGAACCCGGCCGCGGCGCACAACCCGTTCTTCGAGCTGGTGCCGCACGCCCTGCTGTACCCGATGGTCGCGCTCGCGACCACCGCCACCGTGGTGGCGTCGCAGGCGCTGATCTCGGGCGCCTTCTCGCTGACGCGACAGGCGGTGCAGCTGGGCTATTCGCCGCGCGTCACCATCATCCACACCTCGGGCGAGGCCGAGGGCCAGATCTACATCCCCGAGGTCAACAACATCCTGATGGTGGCCTGCATCGGCCTGGTGCTGTCGTTCCAGGAGTCGGGTCGGCTGGCCGCGGCCTACGGCATCGCGGTCACCGGGACCATGGGCATCACGTCGATGCTGTTCTATGTGGTCGCGCGCGAGCGCTGGAAGTGGCCGCTCGGCAAGGCGCTGGGCATCGTGGCGCTGTTCCTCATCTTCGATCTGGCGTTCTTCACCGCCAACGCCGCCAAGTTCATGCACGGCGGCTGGTTTCCGATCGCGGTCGCGGCGGCCATGTACATCGTGATGACGACCTGGAAGCGCGGTCGCGCGCTGCTCAACAAGCGCATCCAGGAGGCGTCGCTGCCGCTGGATCTGTTCATGAACGACCTGGAGACGCAGAAGCCGCACCGGGTCTCGGGCACCGCGGTGTTCATGACCTCGAACCCGACCGGCACGCCGGTCGTCCTCCTGCACCACTTCAAGCACAACAAGGTGCTGCACGAGCAGGTCGTGCTGCTGTCGATCGTGACCGAGCGCGTCCCCGAGGTGCCCGCCAGCGAGCGCCTGGAGGTCAAGGAGCACGGCATGGGCTTCTGGCAGGTCACGGCCTACTACGGCTTCATGCAGACGCCGAACGTGCCGCAGCTCCTGTCGACCTGCAAGAAGCAGGGGCTCAAGATCAAGGACCACGACACCAGCTACTACCTGGGTCGTGAGACCCTGCTGGCGTCGAAGGCCAAGGGGCTGGCGCGCTGGCGCAAGACCCTGTTCGGCTTCCTGTCGCGCAACGCGCGCACGGCGACGGCGTTCTTCGGCATCCCGCCCAACCGGGTGGTCGAGATCGGCGCGCAGATCGAGCTGTAGTAGGCTGAGGTGATGGGGGCCAGACAGCGGGCGAGCCGCGTGGCGCTGCGCGCGTGGGCGCTGCGCGCGTGGGCGCTGACGACGCT
>JADYYK010000229.1 GCA_020853705.1 Deltaproteobacteria bacterium | reverse complement strand
TGCGGCGGCGCCGACACCCCGCGCCCGATCCTCCTCAAGCTCAACAACCTGCGCCAGTGGAAGGTCGTCAACTGGTCCAGCCTCACCGTCGGCGTGCGCAAGGGCGCCACCGCCGCCGGCGACTTCTAGCACCTTCGCCCATCGGAGGGTTCCGGACCCGCGCGCGTGACGCGCGGTGGGGGGAGGCTCGCTGGGCTTTGCCCAGCGAGGGGGGACGGGAACGTCCCCCTGACGATCGTGGCGAACAAGAGCCGAGTGGATGGGAACCATCCACTCGGCTCAGTTCGCGTAGTGCCCCATCGGGGACGGGCCCTTGAGCAGGATCTTCCACGGCTTGGGCAGCCAGATGAAGCGATCGTCGAGGTGCACCAGGCCGTCATAGGCCATGCCCGAGCGCTCGCCAGGGACCACGAACTTCCACGCGAACCACGGCCGGTCCGGCAGCAGGTACTTGGCGATCTCCGCGTAGCCGCCGGGGAAGGCCTGGGTGCCGGGCGTCTTGACCGCGAACTCCGCGGCGACCACCTGGCTGACCAGGACATGGATCTGTCCCGCCTTGCCGATGAGCTGCGGTGAGCCCTGCCACAGGGTGCCGTAGCCGACGCGCGCGATGTCCGCCATCTCGGGCGTGAACACGCGGGCATAGTCCTCGGGGCGCGGCTGCAGCGCGCGGGTCATGGCGTCGCGCCTGGACAGCGTCGCTGGATCGACGAACGCCGACAGCAGGGCATGTGCATCACGAACCAGGGTGGTGGGATCGAGGAGGCCGGCCATGTGCGCAAGATACTCCGTGGAAGCTGCTATGATCCAGCCGAGGTCGCACCACATGTTGATGTCCAAGGATCTGAGCAAGTCCGCGCGGCCCGCCGAGCCCGCCGCCACCGAGGGGCCGAGCTTCGACGCCGAGTCCGCGGGTGGGCCCGACGGCGGCGCGGACCAGGGCCAGAGCAGCGGCCCGGGCACGGCCGACAAGGCCGACAAGGCCGACAAGGCGCCGCCAGCGCGCACCCAGGCCCAGCTGCTCGAGGCCAGCCTGCTGCTCTCGCACTGGGTCGAGGTCGACGCCTTCCCTGCCGCGCCTTCGCTGCTGTCGGTGCCGGTCGCGCCCGCGCTCGCCACCGGTGGCGGTGGTGGTGCGCCGCCGCCTGACGCGCCCCCCGACTCGCCCGACGCGCCCGGCTCGCCCGACGACAAGGGCCCAAACCGTGGCGGTGCTGGCGCTCTGTGAGGATTCCCGGGTGCCTTCGAGGTAAGATGCCGGGGCCCCGACATGAAACCTCTGCGCAAGATCGTGCTCGCAGGCCTCGGCCGCTTCTCGGCGGGCGCCTTCCACGCCCCCGCCGCCGCCCTGGGCCAGCTCGAGAGTCGCTCCCCCAGCGATCCGTCCGATGTCCTGGGCAGCTTCCCCTACGGTGAAGAGGACGTCGACGAGGCCGTGCTGGCCGCCATGCAGGGCAGCACGCGCTGGCGCCAGACCTCGCTCACCATGCGCATCAACGCGCTGCGCCGCCTGGAGAAAGAGCTGGCGACGCGGCTGCCCGAGCTGACCTTGCGCCTGGGTCGCGAGCAGGGCCGGCCGCCCTGGGAGTGCGGCCGCGAGGGCCAGGGCCTGGTGGCGCGCCTGTCGCACACGTTGAACGGCGCCAAGTCGGCGCTGGAGGATCGCGGCTTCGACGATCTCGACGCGCGCCTGGCGCACCGGCCGCTCGGGGTCGTCGCGGTGCTGGGCCCCGCCATGCTGCCCATCTCGACCTCGCACACGCACATCGTGGCCGCGCTGGTGGCCGGCAACTGCGTGGTCTGGAAGCCCAGCCAGCACGCGCCCGCCGCGGCGCAGCTCTACACCGAGGCGCTGCACGCGGCCACCCTGCCGCCCGGCGCCTTCAACATGATCCAGGGCGACGACGACGTCGGTCGCCGGCTGGCCAGCCACCCGGGCGTCGACGCCGTGGTCTTCACCGGCTCGCGCCAGCACGGGCTGGAGCTGCGCCAGGCGCTGGCCCTGCGCCCCGAGACGCCGCTCATCCTGCACCTCGGCAGCAAGAACCCCGCCGTGGTGATGGAGAACGCCGACCTCGAGCGCGCCGCGCGCGAGATCACCACCAGCGCCTTCCTGACCGCCGGCCAGCGCTGCACCGCGCTCAGCCGCGTCATGGTCCACGACGCCGTGCTGGGCAGCTTCCTCGAGCACCTGCTGCGCGCGGTCAAGCGGCTGCGCATCGGCGCGCCGACGCAGCACACCTTCATGGGGCCGATGCTGTCGCCGGCGCGGCGCGACGCCTTCCAGGCCGTGCGCGAGCGCGCCACCAGCGAGGGCGCCAGCCTGCTGTACCAGGGCGAGGCGCCGGCCACCGGCTGCTTCGCGGCGCCCAGCGTGCACCTGGTCGCCAGCCGCATGCCCGACGCCGCCTACCAGCGCGACGAGCACTTCGGCCCCGACCTCGCGGTCTACCCGGTCAAGGACTTCGAGGACGCCCTCGAGGTCGCGGAGTCGACCGGCCACGTGCTGTGCGCGTCGATCTTCTGCAACGACCGCAAGCGCTGGGACGCGCTGTCGGCCGAGCTCCGGGTCTCCAACCTGTTCTGGAATCGGGGCTCCACGGCGCCCTCGGGTCGCCTGCCCTTCGGCGGCGGCCAGGGCGTCCCCGGCGGCGCCGTCGCGCTGGAGGCGCTGCGCCGCCAGGTGCCGCTGCAGTGGGGCAGCGGGCCCAGCTTCCCTGGCACCGGCGCGCGCGACTCCGACGACACCGACACCGACTCCGACGCCGACGGCCCCGAGGATGCCTCCGCATGAGTGACACCGCCGCCATCACGGTCAACCCCGAGACCTGGCTGGGCGCCGAGCTCAACCACGTCTGGCTGCTGGCCGAGTTCAACCTGCGCCAGTTCCAGCGCGCCCACCTGCGCCCGCAGCCCGACAGCCCGCAGATGGCCGAGATCGAGGGCATCTTCGCGGCGCGCCGGGCCGCCCGCGGCGCCAGCGCGGCGGCGCCCGCCGACGAGACCGAGCTCCTGCGCGCGCTGGGCGATAGCCAGGCCCGGCGCGACGAGCTGCGCAAGGTGTCACCCATCGGCCGCCTGGGCACCGGCCTCGGCCTGCGCACCATGGAGATCGAGACCCTGATCGTGGCGCTGGCCCCGCACATCGACGCGCCGCTGGCCGACGTGCTGGCCCTGCTGCGCGGGGCGCAGGCGCGGCGCGGCGTCGACCTGGCGCTGATCGCGCAGCTGTTCCGCCTCAAGCGCGCCGATCGCATCGCGCTGCTCGACGTCGTCGATCCCGATCGCCCGCTGCTGTCGTGGCGCATGGTGCAGGTCATGCCGCCGGAGTCGGCCGAGGCCTACGGCTCGGTGATGTACCGCGCCATCCAGCCCACCTTCGACGTGCTGTCGGTGATGTCGGAGCGCAGCGATCTCAGCCCCACGCTCAGCCGCTGCGCCACCCTGACCCGGCACCCCGGCAACCTCGACGATCTGGCGCTCGATCCCCCGATGCGCGAGCGGCTGCAGCGGGTGTGCGACGGCGCGCGCCACGCCGAGGCCCAGGGGCGCCTCGACAGCTGGCCGTGGATCCTCTTGTGGGGGCCGCGGGGGATCGGCAAGGGCGAGCTGGCCGGGCGCATGGCGGGCGCCGCGGGGCGGCCGCTCCTGATGTTCAACCCCAACGTGGGTGACCGCGCCCTGTTCGAGGACCTCATCCGGCGCGCCCAGCGCGAGGCGCTGCTGCGTGGCGCCATCCTCTACGTGGGGCCGATGACGCTCGACTTCCTGGCCGACGCCGGGCTCAACTTCGCCGCCGCGATGTCGAACTACCCGGGCGCCGCTGTGCTCGGCGTGCAGACCATGCAGCCGCCGCGCCTCAAGCTCGACCACCCGGTGCAGGAGGTCGAGCTCAAGCTGCCCACCGAGCCGGTGCGCCTGGAGCTGTGGCAGCGCGCGGTCCCAAACCCCAGCCCCGACGTCGATCTGCCCAAGCTGGCGCGCGGCTTCCACATGACGCCCGGCGAGATCGCCGACATCGCGCGCGAGGCCAACCTCATCGCGAACAACGAGGACGGCCGACTGGTCGGCCACGGCGATCTGCGCGCCGGCGTCGAGCGCCGCCTGCGCAACGAGCTCGGCGAGATGGCGCGCAAGATCAACGTCGCGCCCAAGTGGTCCGATCTGGTGCTGTCCGACGAGGACATGCAGCGCATCAAGGAGTTCATCAGCCGCAAGCTGTACGCCGACAAGGTCTACAACGACTGGGGCTTCGGCGACCGCATCGGCTACGGCCGCGGCATCATCGCCCTGCTGTCGGGCCCGCCCGGCACCGGCAAGACCATGCTGGCCGGCCTCATCGCCAAGGATCTCGACCTCGAGCTGTACCAGGTCGACCTCTCGATCGTGGTCTCCAAGTGGATCGGCGAGACCGAGAAGCAGCTCGGCAAGGTCTTCGATCAGGCCGAGCGCGCCCACGCCGTGCTGCTGTTCGACGAGGCCGACGCGCTGTTCGCCAAGCGCACCGAGGTCACCACCGCCAACGACCGCTACGGCAACCTGGCGGTCAACTACCTCTTGCAGCGCCTGGAGCAGTACACCGGCATCGCGGTGCTGACCACCAACAAGGAGGCCGTGGTCGACGAGGCCCTGCAGCGCCGCCTCTCGCTACACCTGCACATGCGGGTGCCCGAGCAGCCCGAGCGCGAGCGGCTGTGGCACTCGTTCCTGCCCGACAAGGCGCCGCGCGCCGACGACCTCGACTTCAGCGCGCTCAGCGAGGACTACGAGCTATCGGGCGGCTACATCAAGAACGCCATGGTGCGCGCCGCCTTCCTCTCGGTCAGCCAGGACCAGCCCATCGGCATGGACAACCTGCGCCGCGCCGCCATCCTGGAGCTCGAGGACATGGGCCGCCTGGCCATGCGCCTCGACCCCAGCGTGGGCAGCGACAAGGGCAGCGCCAGCTCTCTGACCGGCGACACCATCGACTTCTCGGAGGGCTGAGGGCGGCACTAGCCGACCGGGACGTGGCGCCCGTCGCGGCTGCCCCAGTGCTTGCCCTCGGGGACCGCCAGCTGCTCGTACTCGACGACGTCGATGCGCTCGAGCTGACCATCGAGCGGCACCTTCACGGTGCGCTGGATCAGCTTGCGATCGGCGATGATCCAGCCCTTGAACTCCCAGCCGGCCGCGCTGCGGATCACCTTCTCGGGATGGATGCGTGCGGCGAACCGAGCGCGCAGCACCTCGACCTCGGCCTTCTGCGCCGCGTCGAGCTCGAACCACGGAATGTGATCGAACGACTCCAGCCGCATCTCGCCGTTGACCGCCATCGTGGTCCAGCCGCTGCCGTAGAGCGCGTAGCCCTGCGCGGTGTCCTGAAGCCCGAGATCGGGCGGAGGATCCGCCGCAGCCACCGCGCGCAGACGCTCGATGTGCTTGGTCAAGAGCAGCGGCGCCCCCTTCCCGGCCGGCCCCAGCGCCAGCACCACGAAGCGCGCCGGCATCGGCACCGCCGAGTTGGCGTACACGATGGTGTGCTTGCTGAAGAAGGGCTGCACGCTCTTCTGGAAGGTCAGCCCGGCCACCCGCGGCCCGTAGTCGGGACGCTCGGCCAGGATGGCCTCACGGATGGCCTCCACGGTGTCGGGGTGCAGCGAAACCGCCTCGCGCTTGAGCACCATCATGCCAGGAGCTCCTTGCCAGCGTCGCCACGGGTCCACTCCGGTCGCTGCAGACGCGGCATGTAGGTATCGTCGATGCGCCGTTCGACGCCATCGTCGCCGATGAGGTGGACGTGGTGCCCATAGCGCCACATGGTAGGCAACTGGGCCTCCGCGGCGGCACGGTCGACGAAGACATAGACCACCTTGTCGATGGGTCTATCGGCGCCGAGCGGCTGCAAGAGCCGCGCGGCCGCGGCGTCGAGCAGCTCCCCGGCCGACACCACGCGCCCGTGCACGGTGATCACCAGCGCGCGATCGGCGCCCTTGTGCAGCCCCTCGATCGCGTTCTGGAACTTGTGCGCGAAGGTGATGAAGCCCGCCATCAACTCGGCGTGGCTGGCCTGTGCCTGCGCCAGCGCCTCCGCCATGCCCAGCGAGAGGTCGTGCAGCTCCACCAGGGTGGTGTCGCTGGGACCGCGCAGGACCCGCCACGGTCCAGTGCCCAGCCAGCGCCGTGACACCAGCCGGCCGTGGCCGGCGCCCTGGAAGGCGCAGCCCCAGCCCAGCGCGTAGTGCAGCTCGCCGAACGAAGGCGGCCGATAGGCCCAGGGGTGCACGCTGCCGAAGGACGCCACCGTGAAGGGGATGCGGCCCAGACGGCGCACCAGCGACGGCGGGTCGAGCTCGTACTGGTTGTTGATGCCGCGCACGCAGGCGCGCTCCAGGGACAAGGTGTCCATCATGCCGTTCCAGGTCGCGCTGGCCTTCTTGCCTTTACCGCTGCCCGTGGCCAGGGTGGTCACCCAGTCGTCGTCAACCGTCTTCTCCTTCAGGTCGATCTCGATCTCCTCGGGTCGGCCGACTGGGGTCAGCCCCTGCTCGACGATGGCCTCGGCGGTGCGACCCATGTCCTGGCTATCGAAGCAGTAGACCAGCTTGCGTCTCTCGGCCACGTCTCACCTCGCGCCTCATCGGTACCACATCGTCGCAGCACGGACCAGACGCTCGCCGACCACGGCGGTCTCTGCTAACGTGCCGCCATGGTCCAGGAAGACGCTGCGGCGCTGGCCGACGTGCTCGCCGCCCCGGAAGATGATGCCCCGCGCCACGCCTACGGCAAGTTGCTGCTGCAGCGCAAGGATCCGCGCGGCGACTTCATCATCACGCAGCTCGCACTGGCCGCGATGCATCGGCGCCAGGCGCTCGGCGTCGACCGCGCCCCGCTCGAGCTGCGCGCGCGGCAGCTGCTCGACGCGCACCGCGCCGCCTGGAGCGCGCCGGTCGCCAAGCTGACCGACAAGCCGAGCTTCCGCCGCGGCTTCATCGACGGCGTCAAGCTGACGCCTGCCCAGTTCGTGGCCCGCGCCGACGAGCTGTTCCGGGTCGCGCCCATCCTGCACCTCGACCTCGTCGGCCACGCCGACCTGGCGGCCTTCTTCGCCAGCCCACACCTCGCGCGCATCGTGTCGCTCAACTTCTTCGACCAGGATCTCGGCGCCGAGGGCGCCCGCCAGCTCGCCGCGAGCCCCCACCTGGGGGCGCTGGCCTGGCTCGACCTCGGCTACTGCGGCATCGGCGAGGCCGGCCTCGAGGCGCTGCTGGCCTCGCCCAACCTGCCCCGACTGACCTGGGTCAACCTGGTCAACAACGGCTTCACCGACCCGTGCGACCAGCCAGGCGGAGTCGACGGCGACACCATCTACTCCTTCGACACCCCGGCCAACCAGACCGAGCTGGAGGCGCGACACGGGCGGCGCCGCTGGTTGCACTGGCGCCCCAGCGACAACCAGTATGTGCGCCCCGACCCGGTGATGTTCGCCGGGGTGCATCCCGCCGACTGAGCTGCGTCAGCCGGGCTTGCGCTTGCCCGGCGCCGGCAGCGGCCGGCCCTGCTCATCCAGGCCGAGCGGCGCCGCCCACTTGTCGGGCGGCACCGCCGGGTCGCGCTCGCGCGGCAGGGCGGCGTTCCTCTGCCGATCGGCCTCGCGCTTCTTGATCAGCGCGTCGAGTTCGCGCTGCTCTTGCTCGGTGAGCGGAGCCGCCATGGCTAGTCCTCGTCCTCGTCCTCGAAGTCCTCATCGGCGTCGAAGTGGTGCGTCGGCCCATCCTGCGGCGGCACCTCCTTGAGGACGATCTCCATGCGGCCGTTCTTGTGCTCCATCGACAGCACCTTGAACTCGGTGCCCGGCGGGAACAGCACCTCGGCCTCGCGCGCCTTGTAGGACAGGAACTCGACGCGCTTGCCGGTGGCCGACTGGATGGTGAACATGGTCGGCACCCGCGGGCCGTCCTCGGGCTTGACGGGCTGGCCCAGGAAGGCGTCGGCCTGGCGGAACGAGTGCGAGGTCGACGCGAACGCCGTCTCCTTGATGGTGCCGCCGTTCTCGAGCGCCTGCTGGTAGGACCCCATCCACTCCTGCTTCATCTGCGCGCCGCGGTACACGGTGCCCTCGAAGTTGGGCAGGTTGGCCAGGCCGTCCTTGGCGGTCTGGATATAGGTCTGCAGCTTGGCGTACATCTCCGGGTTGGCCGCGGGGTTGCGCAGCACCGCGTTGATCTTCTCATAGTCGCCCGAGGTATAGCCGCGCAGGGCTGCCATCTGCTCGTCCGAGATCTTGTCGATGTGGTGCTTCATCTCGGCGAAGTGCTCGTCGTCGACGTTGCCATCCATGTAGTCGCGCTGGCCGCTCTTGATCTCGCGGCGGAACTGCGCGCACTCCTCCTTCATGGCGTCGTAGTCAGCCGAGTAGCTCTTGCCCTCGCTGGCCGCGACCTCCTTGAGGTAGCGGTTCATGGTGTCGCGCAGCTCGGCCTCGCTGCGACCGGGCTCCGGCGCCAGGCGGCGCGCCGAGTTGGCCTGGGCGTCCGCCAGCGTGCGGGGCGGCTCACGCGTCGCCGACCCGTTGCCCGCCGCCGGCCCGACGTCGGGCTCGTTGGCCAGCGCCTTGCGCAGCTCGACCTCGTGGTGGCGCAGCCGCGTCTCGAGCTCCAGCTTCTCGTCGGCGTCGAAGTAGGCCTCGGAGTCGAGGCGCATGCGCAGCCGAGCCACCTGCTCGCCGTGCTCCTCGACCGGGTTGGCCTGCCCATTGGCCTTGACCGGAGGCCTGGCCTCCACCGGCGCGGCCTGACCATGACCGGTCTGTCCCGCCAGCATCTCGTCGGTCACCGCCGGCATCATGCGCGCGTGGTTGGCCGTGTTCTGCCCCGGAGTCAGGTGAGGCGCCGCCGGCAGCGCGCCATTGGCCTGGACCGGGCCGCCATTGCTGGTCCCGTTGCCGCCGACCGGCGCAGGGGACGCCATCCGCGGCGCGGGCATGCGCGGCATCGGTACCGGCGCGGGCGCCGGGGGCGTCACGGGCGTCGGTGCGCTGGGATCGACGACCTTGACGGTCCTGCCGTCGTCGTAGATGTGGACCTCGCGGCCGTCGGTCAGCTTGATGACCTTGGCGACCTCGGCCGGCTTGGCGGCCTTGGCGGCCGGCGCGGGACCTGGCTTGCCGAAGTCGCTCTGGCCCTGGTTCAGCCCCTTCCACGAGTCGGCCCAGACCTCGATGCCCGGATCGACGCCCTGCGAGTTCTGCGAGATGTCGTCGCCGAACTTGCGCTGGTTCATGAGCTCGGTGAAGTGCGCCGCGTCGTCCGGCGCCATGTGCTTGAGCAGCGCGCCCGGCGTCGCCGCCGCGCCGACCAGCCGGATGCCGCCGCCGTCGTCGGAGTCGGCCGACTGCATGCCGAGCACCTTGCCGTCCGCGCCCACGATGGGCTTGAGCTTCTCGCCCTTCTCGATCACGGTCTTGCCGTCGGGGCCGCCCAGCTTGTCGGCCAGGATGCCGCCCGGCTTGGTCAGCATGGCATGCACGCCGCCTTCGCCGCTGGCGTCCTGGCCGTGCGAGACGACGATGCGATCGTAGTAGCCCACGCTACCGTCGCTGAAGGTCACCATCAGCTTGCCGGGGTTCTTGGCGTCGGTCGCCGGCAGCGGACCGTCGACCTTCTTGATCGACTTGGCCTCCTTCTGGATCTCCTTGTTGTGGACGATGTCCTGGTTGCGCGGCAGGTTGGCGCCCTTGAAGGCGTCCGCCAGCAGGAGCTCCTGCCGCTTGGCCGTCAGCTGCCCGTGCTCCTGCTCCAGCTTGAGGCGCTCGGCGCTGTCCTTGGGCAGCGTCTTGAGCTGAGCATCGATGTCCTTGAGGCGCGACTCCATCGGCCGCAGCACCTTCTCGACCTCGGCGTGGGGCCGGCCGACCCAGTCGACGCTGGCGTCGCTGTCGTTGGCGCGGTGCGCCCCCCACGCCGCGCTGGCGCCGCCGCCCGAGACCAGGACCTTCTCACCCGGGTTGAAGGTGGCGCCGACCGCCTCATCGCCGTAGGCCAGCTTGCCGGCGGCGCGCAGCTTCTTCTCCTCGTCGGCGTGCATGACGCCGTCCTTGGCCAGGGTGCGATCGGGCCCCGGTCCCATTGCGACATCGACGTCCTTGCAGTACACCGCGCGCTTCTCGCGCACCGGCTGACCGTCCGGCCCCATCACCGGCTTGCCGTCGGGCCCCTTCTTGGTGACCTCGATGTCGACGCGGTACTTGGCCGGCGGGTTGCTGTTGTCCTTGACCACGTTGGTGATCTTGGACTCCAGCACCGCCATGCCCGACTCGGCACGGGTGTGGGCCACGGCGGTCGCATAGTCGTCCGAACGCGCGAACTCGTTCGGTGTGTGTGAGAAGTCCTTGGGCTGCGCGGTCAGGCCGTTGTCGGGGTTGGACAGCTGGTTGGGGGTCTGCCCCATCAGCTCGTGGCGGCCCTGCCAGGGATCGGCGCCCGCCGCCAGCGACAGGATCTTGGGCACGCCGTTCTGGTCGGCCGCGCCCTTGCCGCCCTGCTCCGCGGTGTGCGTGTTGTAGTCCTGCACCGCGCCGCCGCCGGCGCCCAGGATGACCTTGTCGACCACCACGGCCGGGGTCCCGTCCGGGGTCTTGACCGCGCCGCTCTGGAAGCTCTTGTCGACGGCGTCGCGCACGCCGGCGTCGCGCTTGGCGATGACCTTGGCCGACTCCTCGAAGACCACCTTCTTGCGCGCCACCGCCTCGTCCATGTTGGTGGGCGGGCCTTCGTAGATCCGCTTCATGCTGCCGTCGGGCTGCAGGTGCAGCGTCGACACGCCGTCGGGCCCGATGCTGCGCGCCGACTTGCCGTCGGGAGCGATGTGGATCTCGTGCTCGGTCGACGGCAGGTGCTGCATGAAGACCTCGTCATTGGCGCTGTTGCGCTTGACGTTCTTCGCATCGGGTCCGTCGTAGTGCGGGTGGGTCGGATCCTTGCGTGGATCGTAGCTGCCCTTCTCGACGTAGTAGCGCTCGACGGTGCCGTCCTTGTGGACGAACTCGCGGATCTCGAGGTCGGACACCTTCTTCTTGATCACACGGCCATCGGGCGTGACGTGATCGATGACGTGGTCGCCAGGCAGGCCGCCCTCGGGCACCTTGACCAGCGGCTGCTTCGGCATCACCGGGCCCTCGCCTGCGTCCTGCTCCTTCTTCAGGCTGGCGTGGTGATCGATCTCCTTGTCGTCGCTCGGGGTCTTGGCCTTGACCGCGCCAGGATGCTCGTAGCCCTCGGGCGTCTTGACCGAGCCCTCACCGGTGAACGGCTTCATGCCGTCGGCGAAGTCGAGCGAGCCGTCCTTCTTGGGCGGCTTGATGCCCCAGCTGTCCTGCAGCACCTTCTCGGCCGGGGTGCCCGGCTTGATGCCGTCCATCAGGCCGTGGTCGATGGCCTCCTGGACGCGCTTCTTCATGTCGCCGTAGGTGCCGACGAAGGGCTCGTACTGGCTCTGCCCGTTGGGCAGCTTCTTCTGATCACCGGTGAAGAACTGGCCGAAGGTCGGGTCGATGATGAGGCCCTCGCCGTCCTTGCCCTTGGACACCATGAAGCGGTGCCCCTCGACGCCGCCGGGGCCGGGGAAGTCCATGATCGGAACGAACTCGCCCTGGGCCGCGAACTTGTTCTGCCAGTTCACGGTCTCCTTGGAGCACGCCGCCGTGAAGTCACCCTGGGCGAGGTCGCCGCCCAGTGACGCCACCTTCTTGTTGGCCAGCTCCTGCGCGAAGCTCTGCGTCTTGGCGACGTCGTCGCTGGCGTGCAGCTTCTGGTTGACGAACACCGTGCTGTCGCCCGAGTTGACCTTGGCCAGGAAGGCCGCGGTGTCGCCCGGCGTGAAGCCCAGGTTCTTCATGGCCTGCTCGGCGTAGGCCTTGCGCTGGTCGGGCGGCATGCCGTCGGGGAACTTCAGCTGCACGTTGTCGCCGACCACCTTGGCCTGCATCGGACCGTGCTCGCTGTCGGCGTTGAGCAGCCGCTGCCCCTTGGGATCGGTGCCCTCGGGCTTGAACGACGACGCGGTGTGGTTGTCCTTGGTGGTGTCGACGTCGCTGCCCTTGGGCGCCGGCATCTTGGGGCCGTCCACGGCGTCCGGCTTGGTGGTCGCGGCCGGCTTGCCCGACCTGGTCAGCGAGTCGACGTCGGCGATGATGTCGGCCGGCGTGACCGGCTTCTGGTTGGGCGGAGTGCCCTTCATCACCGGCGTGCCGTCGGGGTTGACCATGCGCACGGTGTGCGGCTGACCGTCGGGCCCGAAGACCTCGAACGACAGCGGCACGTCCGGGTTCTCATGCATCAGCTTGGCCATGGTCTTGGCCGACTTCCGCGCCGCCTCGCCATCGGTCATGGTGATGGCGGCCTCGGTGGCCAGCTTCTTGGTGCCGTCCTTGGCGTCGACCACGGCGCCGTTCTTGATGGCGCGGATGGAGTCGGTGAGCTGCTCGACGTCCTTCGCGGTCAGCCCCTCCTGGGTCGACTTGATGTCGCGCAGGGTGGCGGTGGCCGGCTTGGTCGGCCCCTCGTGGCCCGGCTGCGGCGCGTGCTCGGGCACCGGCTTGCCGTCGGGCCCGATCTGCGGCTGCATGAGGTCAGGCTTGCGATCGACCTTGGTGCCGTGCTCGCCCGGCTTGAGGATGACCTGGGTGACGTCGCCCTCTCCGCCGTGGACCTTGAGATACCAGGCCTCGACCAGCGCGCCGCCATCGCCCGACCCCAGCTTGCCGGCCAGCTCCTTCATCTTCTCGTACGACGCCTTCTTGTACTCCGGCGAGTCCTCGGTCAGCGGCGGGTCACCCGGCTTGCGGTTCTTGTTGATGTCCGCCAGCACCGTGTCGGTGACGTGCTTGGTCAGATCGACGCCGCCCTCGCCATCCTTGATGTGGCCGCGCACGGTGCCGAAACTGGGCGTCTCGCCATCCTTGATCTTGATGCGGTCGATCAGCTCCTTCTTGCGCAGGTCGTGGAGCTTCTGCTGGGCATCGGGGGCGTTGGGGTCGATGCCGTAGTCCTTCATGGTCTTGTTGCAGGGCGGGATACCGCCCTCGACCGTGGTCTTGACGAACTTGCCGAACTCGCTGTCGTCGCCCTTGTTGCCGCCGAGCAGCTCGAAGGCCTTCTCCTTGGGGTCCTTGATGTGAGCGACCTTGGGATCTTCCAGGTTGACCTTGGGCTCGATCTTCTTGCCGTCATGGTCGACCGCGATGGGCTTGCCGCTTTCATCGACGCCCATGCGCTTCTGCTGGCCCTTGCCCGCGCGGTCGCTGATGGTCCAGCTGCCATCTGCCTGCTGGCTGAAGATGTAGCCGGCGGCCTTCAGATCCGCCGCCTCCTGCAGATCCATCCCCGGCGGACGGTGTTCGGGGTCCTCGTTCTTGGTGGCGTACTTCTTCTTCTTCTCGGGGCCAGCCTCGGGCGTCGGGGTGACGTCGGTGCCGTCCTCCGTCTTCTTGGCCGCGGGCTTGTTGTCGGGCCCGAGCGGTGTGGCGTCGTCGATCTTCTCGTGCTTGGTGGCCGCGACCTTGCCGGTCTTGACGTCGTCGTGGAACTGTCCGTAAAGCTCCTCGTAGGTCTTCGGCGTGCCCGGGATGTGGTTCCCGTGCTCGTCGTAGCTGGTGCTCGGCTTGGCCTTGTCGGTCTTGAAGACCTCGACGACAGCCTCGATGCCGGCCTGCTTGGCGGCCTCGCGGCGCTCGAAGTCGGTCTTGTACTTGGGGTTGGTCTTGGCGTCCTCGAGCGCCTTCTTGTAGGCCTCGTGGTACTCCGCCGAGCCCAGCTGCTCGGGCGCGGTATCGACCGTGCCGTCCGGCTTCTTGAGCTGCTTGCGCGCCTCGAACAGCGCGGCCTGGGCCTGCGCCTCGTTGGTCAGCGCGGCCTGGACATAGTCCTCCTTCTTGCCGTGGATCTTGGAGTGGACGTCGGCGTCGGCGGTCTGCAGGTGGTGCGCCTCGTGCGCCAGCACGCCGACCATCTGCTCGGGCGTCATGCCCTTGGCGATGTTGATGGTGTCGCCGTGCTGGTAGGAGCCGTCGCCGACGCCGATGGTGACCTTGCCACCCTTGTCGAGGATCGACTGGATGGCGTCCATGCCGCCGGGGATGGACTCGGCGGTCTTCATCATGTTGTGGAAGGCTTCGGCGTCCGACGCGTGGATCTTGCCGGCCTTGATGTCGGCCGGGGTGAGCGGCGTGCCGTCGGGGACGACGTCCATGTGGCCGCCGCCAGGCATCTTCTTGACCGCGTCCTTGACCGCCGCGGCGTGCTCGGGGGTGCCGGGGGTGACCGGAGTGCCGTCGGGCGCGACGAACGCGCTGGGCATCTTGGGCCCCTGCTCGCCTGACTTCGAGTCCTTGCCCTGCAGGCCGTGCTTGTCGTTGGTGGCCTTGTCGCTGCGCTGCGAGCTCTCGATGATCTCCTTGTGCGCCTGGGCCTCGGTCATCCCGGCGTCCATGTGCTTCTTCATCAGCTGCTCGAAGGTCGGCCCGTCACCCTGGCCGTACTTCTTGGTGTCGCGGTCGCGCAGCTTCTGCACCGCGGTCTGGTCCTGCATCAGATCGCGGGCGGTCTCGCGGGCGTCCTTGCGCAGATCGTAGGCGCGCTTGGCGCGCTCCTCGACCGAGATCCCCTCGGCCTCCCACTGCTTGTTGAGGTGCTCGATCTGCGACTCGGCCTTGAGGTACAGGTCGCGCACCTGACCGTCGTCGAGCTTCTTCTTGTCCTTGATGGCGGTGCGCAGATCGTCCATCGCCTCGTCGTGCGACTTGGCGATCTTCTTGGGCTCGCCGTTGTCGTTCTGCGGCGCCGGCATCTTGGGCGGACCGTCCTTGTCGGTCGGATGCGGCGTGGGGGCGTCCTT
>JADYYK010000228.1 GCA_020853705.1 Deltaproteobacteria bacterium | reverse complement strand
CACGAGCACGAGCACGAGCACGAGCACGAGCACGAGCACGAGCACGCCCACGCCCACGAGCCAGCCCACGAGCCAGCCCACGAGCCAGCCCACGAGCCAGCCCTGAGCCTACAAGCGGCAGGCCTGGCTACGACAAACCAGCGCTGATCGTGATTCTCGGACTACTACTTCTTGTTGCGGCGGGTGACCAGCGCCAGAGCGGCTACCAGCATCATGACGCCGAACAGCGCGCCGGTGCGCGAGGTGCCCGAGGTCGGGCTGCCGACCGCGCAGCCGCCGTCGCCGTCGCCGGGGGGCTTGGTGGTGGGCTTGAGCTGGCAGACCTTCTCGACGCCCGCGGTGGCGACGCAGTCGAAGCCGCCGGGGCAGGGCGTGGTGTCGTTGCACAGCATGGAGCACTGCATGCCGGTCGCCAGGGGCAGGCACATGCCGCTGACGCACTCGTCGCCACCGGCGCAGACCGAGCCCAGTCCGCCCGGGGGCACGCCGGCGTAGATGCACGCCTTGGCGCCGCCACCCGCGTCGACGCAGGAGAAGGTGCCGGCGGGGCCGCCACAGGGGGTGTCCTGGCACTCCGCGGTGCAGAACATGTAGCCGGGCTGGCCGGGCTGCTCGATGCACTGGCCGCTCTGGCAGTCGTCGCCGCCGATGCAGCGCTCGCCGAGGCCCTTCTTCATGGGCGGCTCGGTGTCGGGGCAGGCCTGCGAGCCGCCGGGGAAGCACGCCATGGTGGTGCCGAAGCCGCCCGCGCAGCAGTAGCCCTGGCCGCAGGTGCCGCCGCTGCCGCAGTTTTTCACGCAGGTCGCGCCGTCGCCGGCGTCCGACCGGCTGCACTGGTCGGCCAGCGCGGGATCACACTCGTTGGACGACAGGCAGGTCGCCCCCAGCCCCTTCAGCGCGGGCAGCGGGTTGACCGAGTCCAGCACCAGGCGGCCACGACCGCGCGTCGCGCTGCCGTAGAAGGTGGCCGCCTGCTGCACCAGGGCCTCGACCGCGCTCTTGGTGGCGGCCGACACCGGCAGGTTGGCCTGCGGCACGATCAGCAGCACGGCGATGTGCAGGTCGGCCGGCGAGGTCGCCGGCACACGCACACCTTCGCTGTTGATGACGTCGGTCAGGGTCAGGTTGCGCTTGGTGCCGGTCACGGTGCGGTCGCTGCCCGAGCAGTTGAAGACCGGGCCGCACGAGGCCGGGAAGCTCGATCCGGTCGGCTCGATCACGAACCACGGCGTGACCTCGCCGGGCGCCATCAGCCCCATCGCATACAGGTCGAGGTTCGAGTACGGCGGCGCCGTGCCGCCGAACCACAGCGACAGAGTGCGCGTGGTGAAGGTGCCGTTGCCGTTGTCGACCCAGGCGTTGCCCTCCATCGGTGAGCCGCCGGTGTCGAGGTAGAACGACCAGTGCGAGTCATCGCGACCCAGCATGATCTTCTCCTTGCCGGCGATGGCGACCTGCATCTGGGCGCCCCAGCGGTGCCCGATCTCCTGCATCGCGGTCAGGTAGTGCTCGAAGCCCTGGCGCCCGGTGCCGCTGCCATAGTTCTGGTACTGGTTCATCATCACGAAGCCCTGGGCGGCGAACGGCGGCGGCAGGCTGAAGGTCTCCTGGCCGTTCAGCCCCTGCTGGTGCTTGTAGCCGATGCCCAGGATGTCGTTGCCGAGCGGCACGTAGAAGGCCGAGATCCGGTTGCCGATGTCGAAGGTCGAGTAGGTCAGGATGATCTGCGACTGCGGCACCCCGGGACGACCGTAGAAGTCCTCCAGGATGGTCTGCATGGCGTTGCCGCGGAAGGTGTCGTTACCCCAGTCGCCGACCACGCTCGGACCCGCGGCATAGATGTAGAAGGAGGGGCCCTTGTCGGTGATCAGCGCGGCGGAGCCCAGCCCGGTCCGGCCGGGGCGGTCGAGACGCGGTGGATTGGCCTGCAAATCGGCTGCGGTCTTGAGGCCGGCGGCGCGACCGATGGTCAGATCGGCGGCGCGCTTGGCCAGCGTGGCGGCGATCTGAGCCTGGCTCAGTTGCCAGTCGGGCGCCGGCGGCTGGTCCGCGAAGGCTGGCGTCGCCGCCGCCATGGTGAGGGTGAAGAGGGCGGGGTGAATCCAGCGTGGAACGAACTTCAAAGCGGCACCTCGGCGGAAAGTGGGCGTACAGTAGTCGCCCAGATCTCGACCGTCAATGGTCTCGAACTCTTGTGTGCGCGTCTGTAGGACACAGTACGCATGCACGTGAGTGGTCAGGCCAGTGCGCCGTCACCCATCGCGGCGTCCACCGCCGCCATCAGGCTGCCGTCATCGAGCAGCGCCCGAACTGCCTGGATCTCCTTGTACATCGGACGATCCTGGGTCAGGTGAGGCACCACCGCGCGCACGGTCGCGTGGGCGGCCGCCAGGCCAGCCGCCGGACGCACTGGCAGGCGGAGGTCGAGGCCCTGAACCCCGCACAGAAGTTCGATCGCCAGCACGTTGCGGACCGCGTCCACCACCTGGGCCAGCTTGAGGGCGGCGTGCGCCCCCATGCTGACGTGGTCCTCGCGCCCGGCCGAGGACGGGATCGAGTCCACGCTGGCGGGGTGGGTCAGGATCTTGTTCTCGGACACCAGGGCCGCCGCGGTGACCTGGGCCATCATGAAGCCAGAGTTGAGGCCGCTCTCGGCGACCAGGAACGGGGGCAGCCCCGAGTAGTGCGGATTGACCAGCTGCTCGATGCGGCGCTCGGCGATGTCCGCCAGCTCGGCGACGGCGATGGCGGCATAGTCGAGCGCCATCGCGATCGGCTGACCGTGGAAGTTTCCTCCCGAGATGAACTCGGCGTCGCCATCGTCGGAGGCGAAAAAAATGAGCGGGTTGTCGGTGGCGCTGTTGGCCTCGCGCTCCAGCGCGGCGGTCACGAAGTCGAGGGTGTCGCGGGTGGCGCCGTGGACCTGCGGCATGCAGCGCAGCGAGTAGGGATCCTGGACCTTGCCGCAGTCGCGGTGCGACTCGACGATGGCGCTGCCGGCGAGCAGGCGGCGCAGGTTGCTGGCGCTGGTGGCCTGGCCTGGGTGCGGGCGCACGGCCTGGATGCGGGCGTCGAACGCGCGCGGGGTGCCGCGCAGCGCCTCCAGCGAGATGGCGCCGGAGACATCGGCCAGGCGCGCGGTGTCGTGGGCGTCGTGCAGCGCCAGGGCGCCGACCGCGGTCATGAGCTGGGTGCCGTTGACGAGCGATAGCCCCTCCTTCGCGGCCAGCTCGATGGGCGTCAGGCCGGCGCGACGCAGGGCCTCGTCGCCGGGCACGCGAGCGCCCTCGAACCGGGCCTCGCCCTCGCCGATGAGGACCAGCGCGAGGTGTGCCAGCGGGGCGAGATCACCCGAGGCGCCGACCGAACCGCGTCGGGGGATGATGGGGTGTACACCGCGGTTGAGCATGGCCAACAGGAGATCGATGATCTCGGGGCGCACCCCGGAGTGGCCCATGGCCAGCACCTGGGCGCGCAGCAGCATCATGGCGCGCACGGCGTCCTCGGGCAGCGGCTCGCCGACGCCGGCGGCGTGGCTGCGCACCAGGTTGCGCTGCAGGGCGGCGACCTGATCGGGGCTGATGCGGACCTCGGCCAGGGCGCCGAAGCCGGTGTTGACGCCGTACACCGCGGGCGAGCTGTCGCCGCCGGCGCAGATGCGCTCGATGTAGCGGCGCGCGCGCACCACGGCGGCGCGGGCGCGCGGACCGAGCTCGACCGGGGCGCGATGGCGCGCGACCGCGACCAGGCGGGGCAGATCGAGCGCTTCGTCGCCCAGCGTCACCACACCTTGGTGGACGCTGGCGCGGGAGGCGGTGCTGGTAGGTGATGTGGGGGGCTGTGCAGGCGCCATGGCGCGGCGGGTATAAGCCGGTGGGCACACGGCCGTCAATCATGTGCGGGGCCGAAAACCGCGCCGCCACTGCCCCAAACACGCCCGGAAACATTGACATTCCGCGCCCCTGGGGGGTAGGCTTGCGGGGCTCGCGATCTTCTGGGCTCCCTCCTTCGATCGCTACGCGGGATACGTGGCCAACCCACCAGCAAATTCAGAGGGCGATGCGGGGCAGGGCGGACCACCGCGTGATCCAGGTGCGTCTCCTGGCGGCGAGGACGAGGTCCAGGAGCTCGCCGCCGACGAGTTCGAGGAGTCGCCGGTCACCCGTGTGGGCCACGCCACGCCCGAGGGCCAGCCCTTGGCGGCGGCCCCGCCAGCGCCCCAGCAGGTGATGGCGCCGGCGCAGGCGCCGCACACGTTCCCGCCATCGTCACCGCTGCATGATCTGCCGCCGCCACCACCGGGGCTGGGGCTGCCAGCGGTGGTGCACTCGTCGCCAGCGATCCCGCTCGACGTCGACGAGGTGCAGGAGCTCGACGCCTCGGAGTTCGATGAGGCGCCGGCGACGCGCGCGGTCGGGGGCATCCCCACGGCGTCTGCGTCCGCCGCGCCTGCGTCCCCGGCGGCGACGTCGACGTCTGCGGCTGCGTCTGCGCCGCCAGCCGTCGCCGCACCGTCGCACGCGCCGCCGCACGCGCCGCCTGCGCCAGCGCACGCGCCACCACCCTCGCCACCTCCGGGACCGCCGCGCCGCATGACCACGGTGGGCATGGGCGCCGTGCGCCCGCCACCACCGCCGCGCGCGCCGACCATGGTCGCACCGGCCGCGCCACCGCCCCCGCCGGTCGCGCCGGCGCATGCGCCGCCACCGCCCGAGGACACCGGGCCGGTGCTGCAGCCGCAGCGCCACGGCCCACCCGATCGCAGCCTGGCCGACAGCGCGGTGGCGCGCGCGCGCGCGGTCGACTACGCCGCCGAGATCGCGCGCTACGAGGCCGAGCTGACCGCCGGTGCCGCGCACGCCGACAAGGCGCGAGCGTCCGAGCTGGCCTACGAGATCGGCGAGCTGTACGAGCGTCGCCTGCGCGACGAGGCCAAGGCGGTCAAGTCGTATGCGCGGTCGTTGCAGAGCGACCCGGCGTTCCAGGCCAACACGCTGGCGATCCGCCGCATCTTCTACCGGCGCTCGCTGTGGCCCAACCTCATCAAGCTGATCGACGCCGAGGTGCGCTTCGTCCAGGGCGACGCCGGTCGCGCCGCGCTGTGGTACGAGAAGGGGCGCATCCTCGAGGATCGGGTCAAGAACCCGGCCGAGGCGCAGATCTGCTACGGCAAGGCGCTGGAGGCCGACGGCGCGCACCTGGGCGCCCTGATGGGCCTCGAGCGGCTGGCCGGCAAGGACGACGCCGCGCTGGCCCCGGTGCTGCGCGCGCTGGCGGGCGCCTGTGGTGATCCGGCGCGGCGGGCGGCCTACCTGTTCGATCTCGCCCGCGTCGACGAGCGGCGCGGCGAGATGGACGCCGCGCGGGCGGCGCTGGAGGAGGCCTGGAACCTCGGCGTCGACCCCGAGCGGGCGGTGCTCGAGCTGACCCGCCTCGCCGAGCTGCGCGATCGGCCGCTCGATCTGCTGGCGGCGCTGGAGCTGGAGTACGCGCTGCGCGAGCCGGCGCGCTCGGCGGCGGTGGCGGCGGCGACCGCCGCGGGGCCCGACGCGCCGGCCGATCACCCCGCGGTGCGCGCGGCGCTGATGGCCACGCGGCGGGTCGCGGCGCTGCGCCGACGCCAGGCCCAGGTCGCGCGCCAGGCCGGCGACCTGGTGCGCGCCACGCTGCACCTCGATCAGGCGCTCGAGCTGCAGCCCGACGAGCGGCTGGTGTTGCTGGATCAGCTCGAGCTGTGTGACGCCGCGGCGACCGCCGGGCTGGCGGCGGCCGATGGAGGGGTCGGGCTGGCGCTGCGGCGCGCCGAGATCCTGCACCGCCTGGCGCGTGGCAGCGACATGGCGTCGGAGCGGCTGGCGCTGGGCGTGCGCCGGGCCGCGGCGCTGCGCGCGGCCGGCCCCGGCCACGAGGCCGCGGCGCAGCAGGCGCTGGACAACGTGTGGGCCGAGGCGCCGGGCTATCTGCCCGCGCTGATCGTGCGCGAGCAGGACGCCGTCGCCGCCGGCCCCGAGGGCGTCGAGCGCCTGGTGCGCAACCAGCTGGCGCAGGCGCGCGCGGCCTCCGAGGGCGCGGTGTTCGGCCCCGGTACGCGCGTCGATGGCGATCCGGTGTGGGCCGCCGGCTGCTACCTGGCGGCTGGCGATCTGCTGGCGCGCGCCGGCAGCCCCGACGAGGCCGCCGCGGTGTACCAGCAGGCGCTGGCCGAGGTGCCCGAGTTCCGGCCCGCGCAGGACGCGCTGCTGGCGCTGGCCGAGACCAGCCGGCGCTGGGACGACGTCGCGCGCTTGACCGAGGCGCTGGCGGCGGCGGCGCGCAAGCGCGCCAAGGAGGACCCCGGCGCGCTGGCCGAGGCGCTGGCCCACGACGAGCGGCTGCTGGCGCTGTACCACGTCGAGCTGCCGCAGCCGCACGCGGCGCTGGTGGTGGCGCGCCGCCTGGTCGAGGCCAGCCCCGACAGCCCACGCCTGCGCCTGATGATCGACGAGCTGTGCGCGCTCACCGGCGAGGTCGCCGAGCGGCTGGCCAACCTGGAGGAGATGGCCCGGCTGGCGCGCGGCCCCGAGGCGGCCATCGAGGTGCGCCTCGAGCTGGCGCGGGCCGCCGAGCTGCGCGGCGATCCGGCGCGAGCGCTGACCATCTACCGCGAGATCCTGGGCGAGCGCCCCCAGCACGCCTTCGCGGCCGCCGCCATCGGCGAGCTGGCCGCGCGCACCGGGCCCAGCGAGCTGGCCGCCGCGCTGGAGCTGGAGCGCGCCGGCGCCGGGGTCGACGGCGATGGCAGCGCGCACGCCACGCTGGTCGGGCTCGAGCTGGCCGAGGTCTACCGGCGCGATCTGGGGCGGCCGGCCGACGCCGCGGTGGTGCTGCTCGACGTGCTGGATCGTGAGCCGGATCGGCGCGCGGTGCGCATGGCGCTGGCGCGCGCCTTCCTGGCCGCGGGCGACAAGCTGCGCGCGGCCGACACCCTGGAGGCGATGTCGCAGGGCGCCGAGGGGCCGGCGCGGGCGCCCGCGCTGTACCGCCTGGGCGAGATCTACCTGGCCGATGGCAACGAGGAGGCCGCCAAGGAGGCCTGGGCGCGCGCGCGCGAGGCTGCGGTGGCGCCCGACGCTGGCGCTGGCGCGGCGGTCTCTGCGCACGCCACCCTGGCGCTGCTGGCGCTGGCGGCGCGCGGGCGCGATGCCGCGGGGCTGGCGCAGGGCTATGCCGCGCTGGCCGCGGCCGAGGCCGATCCGGCCACGCGCGCGGGGCTGGTCGAGGAGGTCGGCTGGCTGACCGCCGGTGAGCTGGGTGACGTGGAGGCGGCGGCGCCGCGCTTCGTCGAGGCGGTCGAGCTTGATCCGCGGCGCTCGGGCGCCTGGCTGGGGCGGTCGCTGGCAGCGGCGCGGCGCGGTGATCGCGGCGAGCTGGTGCGCTCGCTGTCGGGACAGGCCGACGCGCTGGCCGACACCACGCTGGCGGCCGAGGTCACCCTGCGCGCGGCGGCGCTGGCCGAGGGTGGCGGCACCGGGCTCGATCCGGCGACGCTGCGGGCGCAGGCGCTGGCGCGCGATCCGTACAGTGATACCGCGACCTGGCTGCTGGTCGAGTGTGCGCCCGCGGGGGTGCCCGACGTCGGCGGTGGACCCGGGCAGCGGGCCGCGCTGCTGGCGCGCCGGCGTGAGCTGTCGGGCGGCGGTGATCGGCGTGCCATCACGCTGGCCCACGCCGAGGCGCTGCTGGAGGCTGGACAGCTGCGCGCGGCGGGGGAGGAGCTGCAAGGGCTGCTCGCCGCGTGGGCCGATGATCCGGTGGTGCTGGAGCTGGTGCTGCGCGTGTGCGAGCGCGCCGGCAGCCGCGAGGGTGTGTATCGCGCCAGCGCGCACCTCGGGCGCGTGACCACGGCGCCGGAGCGCGCCGGCGCGCTGCTGGCCAGCGCGGCGCGCATCTGTGATCGCGAGCTCGGGCGCCCCGACGAGGCGGCGCCGCTGTACCGGCTGGCGCTGAACGCGCTGCCGCGCGACCGCGAGCTGGCGGCGCGGCTGGTCGAGATCTGCGTCGCGGCCAGCGCGCGCGGCTCGCTGCTCGAGCTCTATACCCACCTCATCACTCATGGTGACGAGGCGGATCGGGTGCGCTGGCTGCTGGAGCGGGCGCAGCTCAGCGAGGCGCGCTCCGACCTGCGCGCGGCGACCGAGGACTACGAGGCGCTGCTCGGCCTCGACGCCCGCCACGAGGAGGCGCTGTACCGGCTGGCGCGGCTGCGCGAGAGCGGCAACCCCGAGTCGGCAGCCGAGCTGTGGCAGGCCTTCACCGACGTGACCACCGACCCGGCACGGCGCGCGCCCGCGCTGGAGCGGCTGGCCATGCTGCGCCTGAGCGCGCTGGGCGACAAGCGTGGCGCCATCACCGCCCTGCGCAGCCTGCTCGAGCTCGACCCCACGCGGGTGGCGCAGCACGAGCGGCTGGTCACGCTGCTCATCGAGCTCGGCGAGTACGCCGACGCCGCCGACGCCTGCGCGGCGCTGGCGGATCAGCGCACCGATCCCACCGCGCGCGCCCAGGACGAGCTGCACGCGGCCGAGATCATGCGCGACCGCTGCCACGACGACTCGGGGGCGCGGCGCGCGCTGGAGCGCGCCCTGCTGGCCGATCCGCTGTCGTGGCCGGCCATCGAGGCGCTGTGCGCGCTGCACGCCAAGCGCGGCGACGAGGCGGCCCGGCGCGGCGTCCTGATGAAGGCGCTGCGCGATCTGCGCGCCGCCATCGGCGAGCGCCCCGGCGACGCCCGGCTGTACTCGGATCTGGCGCACGTCTTCAAGCTGGCCGGCGACGAGGCCGGGCGGCAGGCCGCGGCGGCGGCGCTGGTCGCGCTGGCGGCGGCGTCGCCCGAGCATCGCCAGGTCCACGAGGCCGCGATGCGCGAGCGGCTGAGCCGGCCGCCCCGCGGCAGCGCGCCGCTGTCGGCGTCGGCGTGGGCGCGCCTCCAGCCGCCCGTCACGCGGGGACCCGAGGCCGAGGTCATCGCGCTGCTCGGCGAGGGCGCCGCCGAGGTACTGGGGCGCACCGCGGCCGCGGCCGGCGCGGGCAAGAACGAGCGCGTCGCGCCCAAGCAGATCGCGGCGCAGCACGGCACCGTCGACGCCATCGCGGCCACGCTGGGGGTGGGCGAGTACGAGCTGTACGTGCAGCCGGGCCGACGCGACGGGGTGCAGGTCTTTGCGGCGCCCGCGCCCGGTGCCGTGCTGATGGGGGCAGCGGCGGCGGCGGGCGCCAGCACGCGCGCGCGCTGGGAGGTCGGGCGGGCCCTGGCGCTGGTGCGGCTGCGCGCGCCGCTGCTCGACGGCCTGCCCGTGGGCGAGCTGCAGGTGTTGCTGGGGGCGGCGCTGCGCATCGCGCACGAGGCCAGGACGCCGGTCGCCGGGCCGGTGGCGGAGCGTGAGAAGGCGCTGCTCAAGGCCATGCCGCGGCGCGATCGCAAGGCGCTGCAGGCCATGGCGGGCAAGCTGACCGGCGAGCTGGACGCCGCGGTGGCGCCCGCGCTGCTGACCACGGCCGAGCGCGCCGGGTTGCTGGTCGGTGGCGACGTCGCCGCCGCGTGCGAGGCGCTGGGGGGCAAGGACGCGCCGCGGGTGCGCGAGCTCCTGGCCTGGTCGGTCTCCGATGAGTGTCTCGAGCTACGCAGGGAGATCGGGCTATGAGCGGGCGACGCGGCACCGGCGCGGGTACTGGACCGGGTGGTGAGGAGCGCACGCCGGTGCCCGACGACGGCACGCCGCCGCCGGCTGGGCGCGGTCCGCTGGCGGGAGAGGGCGCCTCGGACAGCGAAGGCGAGGGCGAGGACTGGGGCAAGGCGCTGGAGACCTGGGAGCTCAGCTTCTCGCAGAAGGTCGCCCCCGAGGTCCTCAAGCCGCTGACCACCGCGCCGGCCGCGCCCGCGGCGCCGGATCCGATGATGGAGCTGTTCGGCGAGGGCGACATCGAGCTGGGCAGCGAGGGCCAGGCGCTGGGCACGCTGCTCGGCGACGAGCCGCCGCCGCTGCCGCCCGAGCCCGCCGAGGCCGACGCCGCGGGCGGCGAGGTCCCGGTGGCCACGCCCTCGGTGCGCCGCAACATCCAGAAGCTGGAGCCGCGCCCGGCGGCCGGCGCCACCTCCGCGGTCAGCGAGCTGCCACCGGCGCCCACCGATGACGAGATCTTCGGCGGCATCGAGGACCAGGAGTGGAGCGACTCGCTCGGGCAGTCGACCGCCAACCGGTCGCCCGATCCGGCGCTGATCGAGTCGCTCAAGGACAAGGCTGGCGAGGCCGGCAAGGCTCCCGCCCCCGGCGAGGTCACGGTGGAGGCCGAGCCGGGCGACGCCCCCGAGAGCACCCGGCTGGCCGGCCCCGAGATGGCCGAGCTGGTGCGCCAGAGCAGCGGGGTCGTGGGGCCGGGGCGGCCCGCGCCGGCGGCGGCGAGCCAGCCTTCGGACGACGACGGCGGTGGTGACGCCCTGCTGGAGTTCGGCGCCGGCGCGCCCGAGGCGACCCGGCTGGCGGGGCCCGAGATGGCCGCGCTGGTCGATCAGCAGCGCGAGGTGCAGCGCCAGACGCCGGAGCAGGTGCACAGCGATTTCGGCGACGATCACGGCCCCGAGACCACGCGCCTGGCGGGGCCCGAGATGGCCGAGCTGGTCAGCCAGAGCGGCATCGTCAACTTGCCGCCGTCATCGCCGCGCCTGCCGGCGCCGCAGTCGGCGCCGCGCGAGGTGGTGCTCGACGACGACGCCTACGACGAGATCGAGATCGCGTCGGGTGGCGAGGAGGCCACGGCGGGCACGCCGAGCGGGATTGGCGTGGCCGAGCAGGCCGTCAACCTCAACGTGTCGCGGCGCGAGGACGCGCCGTCGCCGTCGCCGTCGGTGCTGCGCGCGGACAGCGTGTCGCCGACCGGGGCGCCCGTGCTGGTCGAGCTCGAGCTCGACGAGCCCGAGCCGAGCCATTACCGCGGCGAGCCGACGGCGCGGCTGGGCTCGGAGGCGCTGGAGGCCGGCGGCGACGGGCAGGAGCTCGGGCGAGTGGCGACCCCGCTGGTCGACAGCCCGAGCGGTGCGGTGCTGACCTCGAGTCCGCGACCGGTCGACATGGCGCCGATGTCGCGCGCCGCCGAGCAGGCCGACGCCGCGCTGGAGGCGCTGGCCGCCGAGGAGGACGCCGCGCGCGCGGTCGCCGAGCTGACCGCCGTCGATGCTGGCACGCTGGGCGAGCAGCAGGTCGCGGCGCGGCCGGGGGTCGAGGTGCACGGTGACATCGGCGAGCACGACGCGCCGACCGCGCTCGCCGATCTGAGCGCGCTGGCCGCCAGCGCCGAGGCCGGCGGCGAGCCGGTGACCTCGCTCAAGGTCAGGGGGCTTCAGCCCGCGACCCAGGTGCAGGACGACCTGCCCGACGAACCGCCCACCTCGGTGCTGCCGCGCCTGGGCGAGCAGGTGCTCGAGCTGGGCATGGACGAGCAGAAGACCGGGATCCACCCGGTGCCGCTGCCGCCCCCGACGCGCGCGCCCAGCGAGATGGACAAGACCGCGGTGCGGCGCGCGCCCACGCCGCCGCCGGGCAGCGGCGATCAGGACAAGACGGCGATCCGGCGCATGCCGACGCCGCCACCCTCGGTGGTGGTCGGCGATCAGGACGCCACCGCGGTGCGTCCGATGCCGGTGCCGCCGTCGGGCGACCAGGACAAGACCGCCATCCGGCGCGCGCCCACGCCGGGGCCGAGCCAGCGCGGCGAGACGCTGCCGATGCCGGGCGCGATGGCGCCGGTGATGATCAGCGCCGAGGACGACGACGGCGGCGCTGGCGCCGGCGAGACCATGGGTGCCGACGAGCTGGCCCGGGTGCGCGCCGAGGCGCGCGGGCGTGTCGAGGCGACGTCGGGGGCGGCCGTGGGCTCACAGGCGCCGACCGCGCTGTACCGCGTCGAGGCGGCCACGCTGCCGCCGGTGCCGGTGCCGCGCGCGCCCGCCGCCGATGGCCCCGATCTGACGACCTTCACGGCGCCGACCCTCGAGCTGTCGATGTTGCGCCTGCCCAGCGAGCTGCCGGCGTCGCCGCCGCCCGATCAGGCCACGCTGTCGGCGCGCCTGGAGCTGTGGACGCAGGAGCTCGGTGGCCTCGAGGTCGCGGCGGCGAGGGCCGCGGTGGCCACCACCATCGGCCAGCTGGGCGAGCGGCTGGGCGAGCCCGACCGCGCGCGCGCCGGCTACGAGGCCGCCCTGGACGCCCACCCCGGCCACCTGCCCGCGCTGCGCGGGCTGCGCCGGCTGGCGCTGGCGGCGGGGCAGTTCGACGTCGCGCTGCCGCTGCTCGAGGAGGAGCGCCAGGGCGGCTCGCCGGCCGAACGGCTGGTGCTCGACGCCTATCGCACCGACCTCTTGCTGGGGCGCGGCGAGCAGGATCTGGCGCGCCTGGTGGTAGGCGAGCTGCTCGACGCCAGCCCGGACCATCGCCGCGGCCTGATGGCGGCCCTGGAGCTGGCCTACTCCGATGGTCGAGACGAGGAGATCGGTCCGCTGGCCACGCGGCTGGCGGGCCTGACCCAGGATCCCGCGCTGGCGGGGGCGCTGCTGGTGCTGCGCGCGCGGCTGGCCGAGCGCGCGGGCGACGACGCCGGGGCGCAGGCCGGTTTCGGCAGCGCGCTGACCGCGGCGCCGGGCGACACCGCGGCCCTGGTGGGCGCGGCGCGAGTGGCCGAGCGCGCCGGGCGCGGGGCCGATGCGGCGACGTCATGGGCGACGCAGGGTGGCGCGGCGCGCGTGCCGGCGCTGCGCCGGCTGGCGCTGGCGCGGGCCACCGAGGCCGAGGCGACGCGCACCTCGAGCGGTGACGCCATGGCGCGCGCGGCCGACGCCACGGGCGCGCTGGAGGCGGCGCGACAGATCGCGGAGGCGGCGGCGGGCGAGGGCGGGGGAGACGCGCTGTCGCTGGAGGCGCTGGCCCAGGTCGGCTCCAGCGCGGCGACGCTGGCCGCGCTGGCGGCGAGCACCGCGGCGGCGGCCACCGGCAGCGGCCCCGACGCCACCGCGGCGTTCGCCGAGGCCAGCGCGCATGCCGCCCAGGCCCAGGCCGCGGCGGCGCAGGCGGCCGCGCAGGCCGCCGCGGATCACCAGCGCTGGGCCGCGGTCGAGCCCGACGCCGAGCTGGCGGTGCAGGTGCTGGAGCGCGCCGCCGAGCTGGCCGAGGCCGCCGGTGACCGCGCCGCGGCCGAGGCCGCGCTGCGCGCCGCCGTGCGCGCCGACAAGCAGGCCGCCAGCGCCTGGCTGCGCCTGAGCCGGGTGGTGGCGGCGTCCGGCGATCCCATCGCCGAGGCCAGCTTCGCGCTGGAGCGCGCGGCCGCGCAGCCGGCGCGTGCGGCCTACTACCGCCTGGGCGCGGCGCGCAGGCAGCTCGCCGCCGCGGGCTGGGACGAGAACCAGCAGCGCTTCCCGGCCGCCCCCGGCCCCGGCCTGGAGCAGGCCCTGCAGTCCTACGATCAGGCCGCCGCGGCCGAGGGCGCGCCGCGCCTGCTGCACCGCGAGCTGGCGCGCATCGAGCTGGCCGCGGGCCGTCATGGCGGCGCCATGCGCGCGCTGCTGCGCGCCGCCGAGCGCGAGCCCGATCCCGACCTGGTGCCCGCGCTGCGCGAGCAGGCCGCGCTGGCCGCCGAGCAGGCCGCGCGGGGCGTCGGTGGCGCCAGCGCCGCGACCGCCGACTATGCCGCCAGCGCCGCCCTCATCCTGGCCGCGCAGATCTGGGAGCAGGTCGGGGACACCCCCTCGGCCGCGGGCGCCGCGCTGCGCCTGGCCGCCGCCGCCGGCAACCACGCCGAGCTGGCCAGCCGGCTGTCGGCCGCCGCCGAGGGCGCTCCGCCGGCGCGCGCGGCGTCGCTGCACGTGCGGCGCGCGCAGCTGCTGGAGGCCGCCGATCCCGAGCTGGCCGCGGGCGCCGCCCTGGCCGCGCTGGCCGAGGACGCGCGCGAGCCCCGCGCCTTCGCGCTGGCCGCTCGGCTGGCGCTGGCGGGGCGTCGCATCGACGATCTGGCGCGCCTGTGCGAGCAGCGCGCCGGCGAGCTGCCGCCCGGCCCCGAGCGCTGGGCGCTGCGGCTGCGCGCCGCCGAGCTGTATGCCGGGGAGCTCAATGACCCCGACCGCGCCGCCGCGCTGCTGGCCGACGTGGCGCCCGAGCTGCCCGGCTTCCAGCACCTGCACGATCTGCTGGTCGAGCTGCACCGCCGCACCGGCGACGCCCCCGCGCTGGCGCGTGCGCTGGAGCCGCGCGGCTCCGCCACCGAGGTGACCCAGGTCGGCGACACCGGCGCCTCGCGCAAGGTGCGCTTCGCCAAGCTGATCCGCCTGGCCGAGGTGCTGGAGGCCGAGGTCAGCGATCCTGGCATGGCGCTGGAGCGCTACCGCGCCGCTCTGGAGGTCAGCCCCGGTGATCCACTGGCGCAGGGCGGCTACGAGCGCGCCGCCGCGCGCGCCGGCGAGACCGCGGCGCTGTCCGAGCTGGCCCTGGCCCGGCTCAAGGACGCCGAGGCCGTCGGCGACATCACCGGCAAGGTCGCGGCGTACGCCGAGCTGGCGCGCATCGACGGCGATCTGCGCGGCGACGCCTCGTCGGCGCTGCTGGCCTACGAGTCGATCGCCGATCTGGCGCCGACCCACGTCGCCGCGCTGCGCGCGCTGGAGCGCAGCTACCTCGGCGATCCCGAGCGCGTCAACGAGCTCGGCGTGGTCTACGACAAGCTGGCCACCGCGACGACCTCGCCCGCCGGCGCCGAGGCGCTGGCGCTGGAGCGCGCCCGCCTGCGCGAGCTGCACGGCACCGCGACCGACGCCCTGGAGGCCTATCGCGCGGTGCGCCTGCGCGCCCCGCTGGCGCTGCCCGCGCTGGTGCAGCTCGACGCCGCCGCGCGCGCCTCGGGCGACCTCGGCGCGCAGGCCAACCTGGCCGACGCCCTGGCCGAGGCGCACAAGCAGGCGCCGCGCTCGCGCGCCGCGTTCCTGACCCGCGGCGGCGAGGCCCACGCCGATCAGGCCCCGCGCCCCGGCCACGCCTCACCGGAGCAGGCCGGCTACCCCGACGGCGCCGGTGGCCACCTCGACGCCGCCTCGGCCCGGCTGCGCCTGGCCGCCGCCACCGATCACCTGCCCGCGCTGCGCGCCCTCGAGCGCATCGGCCTGGCCAGCGAGCGCTGGGAGGACGTGGTCTTCGCCAGCGAGCGCCTCGGTCACCTCGAGCTCGATCCCGTGGTGCGGGTGCGCTCGCTGCTGACCGCGGCGGCCTGCGCCGAGGATCGCCTGGGCGACGACGACGCCGCGGTGCGCGTGCTGGTGCCGCTCCTGACGCTGGAGCCCGGCCACACCGAGGCCTTCGTGCGCCTGCGCGGGATCTACTCGCGCACCGAGCGCTGGGGCGAGCTGGCCCAGTTGCTGGAGGCGCGGGTCGCACGCGAGACCGAGCCGGCGCACCAGCTCGATCTGCACCAGAGCCTGGCGGCGCTGTACCAGGGCCCGCTCAGCGATCCCGGCCGCGCGCGCGCCGAGCTGGGGCGCATCCTGGCCCTGACCCCGTCGGATCCCGGCGCGCTGAGCGCACTGGCCGAGCTGGCCTGGGCCGCGGGCAGCTGGGGCGAGGCCGCCGAGCTGCTGATCCGGCGCGCCCGCCAGGAGCGCGATCCGGCGGAGCTGAAGGCCATCTTCCAGCGCCTCGGCGTGCTCTACGACGAGCACCTGCCCGATCCGGCACGGGCCAGCCAGGCCCTGATGCGCGCGTTGCAGATCCCGGGCGACGACGCCAGCGACGCCGCGCTGCTGGAGCGCCTGGCCCAGCTCAGCATGCGCCAGGGCGACTGGCAGAGCGCGCTCGGCGCCACCGATCGTCTGCTGCGCTACCCGGCCGACGCCGCGCGCGCCCTCGAGCTGACCCACCGCGTGGCGCGGATCTACGAGGAGGGCCTCGGCGATCCCCGCCACGCCGAGGAGACCTACCGCCGCGCCGTCGAGCAGCACCCCACCGATCTGGTCGCCATCCTGGCGCTGACCGAGTTCTACCAGCGCCGCCGCGACACCATGGCGCTGCGCGTGCACCTCGATCGCACCGCCGGGGCCATGCGCACCCGCCTCCTGCGCGACGCCTTCGACATCGAGGCCTACCGCGTGCTGCACCGCGTGCTGGGCTGGCGCGGCGCGCGCGACGCCTCGGGCGCGGCCGCCGCGGCCCTGGTCCTGATCGGCGTCGCCGACGGGGACGAGCAGGCCGCCGCCGAGGCCGCGCGCCTGCACTCGCCGCCGTCGATCGCGCCGCTGGCCGACGCGGCCGCCGACGACGCCCTGTTCCATCGCTCGCTGCCGTCGGGCTTCCGCCAGATCTTCAGCCTGCTGGGGTCGATCCTGCACAAGCGCTACGGCTCGGATCTGCGCCGCTACGGCGTGGGCAAGAACGAGCGCTTGCCGCGCACCGGCAGCGGCGCCCGCGAGGTCGCCGGGCAGCTCGGGGTCCAGCTCGGCGTCGGCGACGTCGAGGTCTATGTCAGCGCCATGCACCCCACCGTGCTGGCGGTCGAGCCGGGCAGCCCGCCCCAGGTCGTGGTCGGCCAGAGCCTGCTCGAGGGCGCCGAGGCGCCCGAGCTGCGCTTCCTGATGGCGCGTGCGCTCAAGCTGTATCGCTCCGGCTGCGCGCTGCCGGCGCGCATGTCCGACCTCGAGCTCGGGGTGCTGATGGGGGCCATCGTGCGCCAGTTCCAGCCCGACTTCGCGCCCGCGGGCGTCGACCCCGCGGCGCTGGCCGACGAGGCCCAGCGCCTCAACCGCCTGATCCCCAAGAACACCCGCAACGACCTGGCGCCGTTCGCCATCGAGTGCGTCCAGGTCGCGATGAACCCGGCCGGGATCGCGGCCGGCCTGGCCCACACCGGCAACCGGGTCGGCCTGCTGGCCGCCGGCGACGTCACCGCCGGGGTCCACATCCTGTCCCGCCGGGCTGGCCTCGACCCCCGCGCCGCCGGCCCTGGCGGCCTGACCCGCCACCTGCGCGGCCAGCCCGAGGTCGAGGAGCTGCTGCGCTTTGCGGTGTCTGACGACTATCTGGAGCTGCGCCGCCAGCTCGGCGCGTGACGTAGGCCGCACCCCCGCAAACCACTGGGCATTTCGGCGGCGATGTTATAATCAGCCCCAAACTTCCTGGTTGGATTGTCCATGCGTGTGCTCCGTGCGGGCGTCGTCGTCGGGTGTCTGGTCATGCTGGTGGGCTGCGGGGGCGGTGGCTCTGGCCCCAGCATCCAGCCGCTCGAGAACCAGGTCGCCTCGGTCGGCGTCGAGCTGACCATCCAGGTGCGCGCCGTCGACGACGACGGGGACAGCCTGCGCTTCGACTTCGTGGCGCCGGGCATCCCCGATCTCAAGACCCGCCCCAACAAGGCCACCATCACCTCGTTCGCCGACGGCGTGGCCAACTTCCGCTGGACGCCCATCGCCGCCGATCGCAGCGACACCCCGTACTCGTTCGACTTCATCGTGTCCGACGGCAGCCACACCGCGACCGAGACCATCGAGATCACCGTGCGTGACGCCGGCGGCGAGGGCTCGCCCATCTTCCGCCAGCCGCTGGGCACTGGCACCACGCTCGACCTCGGCAGCGACGACTGCCTCGAGATCAACATCCTGGTCGAGGACTCCGACTCGCCCATGGTGACCATCGAGCAGCTCGATCCGCTGATCGAGGGCGCCGAGCTGCTGGCCTCGGGCCCCTTCGGCGCCACCTTCTCGTGGTGCCCGACCGCGGAGCAGGTCGCGGCGCAGGATCGCTACATGCTGGTGCTGTCGGCCGACGACGGCAACTCGCCGGCCACCACCAAGCCGTACCTCATCGTGCTGCGCACCCCGCCCAAACCCAACTGCCCCGGCACCGCGCCGGTAGTGACCCACACCGCGCCGGCCGCGCAGTCCACCGTGCAGGATCTCGACATCAGCGCCATGGTGGTCGACGACCTCGGCCTCAAGTCGGCCCCGCTGCTGTACTACGCCACCACCGCGCCGGCGAACCCGCCGGTGCTGACCGCGATGACCCAGGTCACCATGACGCGCACCGCGGGTGACATGCGCTCGGGCACCTGGAAGGGCGTGGTCCCCAACCCGGTCGCCGCCATGCCGACCGGCAGCATGAAGACGCTGTATTACATCATCGCCGCCAACGACAACGACGATCCCAACGGCACCTGCGACCACACCACGCAGGCGCCCATGACCGGGACGTTCTCGTTCGCGGTCAGCAACCCCGGCACCGCGGGCACCACGCCGATCTGCAAGTCGTGCAGCAGCGACACCCAGTGCGGCGACGCCGACGACAACTGTGTGCGCATCGGCTCGATGGGGCTGTCGTACTGCTCGCAGTCGTGCGGCGACGCCGCCTCGCCGGCGTGCCCGACCGACTACACCTGCTCCGCCAACGCCATGCTGTCGGTGGACGGTCAGTCCAAGCGGCAGTGCGTCCCGGCCGCGGGCACCTGCACGCCGATGACGATGACCATGTGCACCGACGACGCCTACGAGCAGAACGACGGCCAGACCTCGATCAGCAACGCGATGTCGATGAACCTCAGCGCGGGCGTGCACTCCAACCTGGCCTTCTGCCCGGCCGGCCAGAGCGCCGCCGACGAGGACTGGTACCGCATCCCGATCACCGCCGACGCCATGATCACGGTCAAGCTCGACGTGCTGTCGGGCAGCGGCTTTTCCGACATCGACCTGCAGCTGCGCGCCGCGCCCTCGGGCACCACGCAGGGGCGCGTGCTGCGCTACAGCTACTCGACCGGCGCGGTCGAGACGGTGTCGCACTGCGCGCAGGCCTCCGACGGTGACGTCTACGCGCGCGTGTTCACGCTCGACGCGCCGCCCATCCTGGAGAACCTGTACGACCTGACGCTGACCAAGACGCCGATGAGCTGCTGCACCGACGCCAACGAGCCCGACAACAACAAGACCCAGGCCGAGAACATCACGCCGGTGCCACTGTCGCCGACGGTGCAGCGCTACACTGGCCTCAAGATCTGCACCTCGATGGACGAGGACTGGTACAAGATCGCCCTGCCCGAGAACAAGAAGGTCGTCATCGATCTGACCATGATGCTGCCCGCCGCGGGCACCACCACGGGCCCGGCCGAGGACCTCGACATCCACCTCTTCAAGACCGACGCCGCGGCGCCCGGCGGCGTGCGCGATCTGACGCCATGCTCGACGGTCGAGTTCGACTGCCAGTACGACAACGGCCAGGGCTCGAACAAGGCCGAGCACATGGAGTACACCGTGCCGGCCGGGATGGCCGACACCTACTACATCGTGGTCAAGCCGTATGACAGCGGCACCAACAACTACGACCTGGCGGTCACCGTCCAGTGACGGCGGGTGGGCGGCACCTCGGCGGCGCCGTCGCGCTGGCGCTGCTCGGCCTCGCCAGCTGTGGCGGCGGCGAGATCACGGGCCCGCGTGACACCGGCCTCGACGGCCTGGCGCTCACCCGCATCGATCCCGGCACCATCGTGCCGGGCACCCGCCTGGCCATCGGCGGGCGCAGCTTCGTCGATGACACCCTGGGCGCCACCCGGCTGCGCCTGACCGGCCTGCTGGGTGACCGCAGCATCGACGTCGCGCTGCCCGCGGTCTACGTGTCCTCGGCGCGGCTGGAGCTGGTCGCCGACGCCGCCTTCGCGGACGCGCTGGGCGACGGCGGCTTCCCCACCGGGGCGTTCCAGGGCCAGGCCACCGTCGAGGTGCGCTCCAGCGTCGACAGCAAGCTGTACGTGACCGCCGCGCTGACGCTGGAGCTGGAGCTGGCGGCCGAGCTGACGCCGCGCCTGGACGCCGTCGGCGACGGGCTGTCGTTCGTCAACCAGCCCACCGAGGTCGGCGGCGACGGCTACCTGCTGGGCGGCGACGAGGGTGCCACCGTGGCCATCCTGTCGGGCTGCTTCACCCCCGCGGGCATGACGGTGTGCGGCCCCATGGTCACGGTGGACCTGCCGGCGGCGCCGCTGGCGGCCTTCGATCGCACCCGGGCGGCGTTCCCGTACTCGACCGCGGTGTCGGGGATCGGGCCGGGGCGCTTCGACGGTTCGCTGCTGCTGGAGAACCGCCACACCGGCGGGGCCAAGATCCGGTCGGCGCCACGCACGGTGCGCTTCGACATCCAGAAGCCCGCCATCCTGTCGGCGTCACCCACCAAGGCCAGCCTGGGCCAGTACGTCATCATCCGCGGCGGCGGCTTCGTCGGCGGCGGGGCTGGCGGCGACGACGCCACGCTGATCGGGCTGAGCGGGACCTTCACGCCCGACGGTGGCGGCGCCGCGCGCGCCATCGATCTCGAGCTGGTGGTCGAGTTCCGCGCCGGGCCCGAGGTGCGCTACGTGCTCGACGAGGACGATCCGCTGGGGCGCCTCATCGACCTGCGCAAGGAGTCGGGCACCATCCGCGGCAGCGCCAGGCCCATCGTCGAGAAGGGCCGCGTGCGCGTCGAGGGCGACGCCATCCCGGTGCAGCTCGGGATCGCGCGCCTCAAGCAGGTGGTGTTCATCAACTTCCTGCCGTCCTACGTGTCGTCGCTGCGCAAGTTCGGCCTGCGCGCCGCCGACGCCCTGATCCGGCAGCGCGTGCTCACGGTGGCGCGCCGCGACTACGCCGGGGTCAACGTCGAGTTCCGCGACACCCTGCCCGACGACTTCGCGCTGTACGCCCAGGTCGACATCGCGGGGCCCGATCCCAACGGCCTGGGTCTGTTCGGCTATGACAACTCGCCGGGCAAGGACACCGACAACGAGCGGCTGTACGACCGCATCGGCGGCGTCAACGCCACCACGCAGCAGGACGGCTACCCCGGCTTCGGCGGCGTCTTCACCGAGTCGCTGTTCGGCTTCAGCGCCCACCCGCCGACCGGCAAGGCCAAGCCCGAGCAGGTCAGCATCCTGTTCGACAAGCTGGTCGATCCGTTCCGCTCCGACCGCGGCGGCGTCGAGGTCACGGCCACCGATCTCGCCGGCTCGGCAGCCAGCATGCGCACCACCGGCGAGGGCTGCCCGGCCAACAAGAGCATGCGCGACGAGCAGATCTCCTGCGTCATCTGGGCCATCGGCAGCATGATCGGCACCACCATGACCCACGAGGTCGGCCACAGCCTGGGCCTGGCCAACCCGTATGGCGACGGCTTCCACGACCCCGGCGATCAGCCCAACCGCCTGATGGACTCCGGCGGCGCGCGCACCTTCGAGGAGCGCTCCGAGCTGCTCGGCGAGGGCCCCTCGGTGTTCTGCCTCGACGAGTATGACTATCTGCGCATGATCCTGCCCAGCGCCGACCCGGCTCCCCAGGTCAACCGCCCCGCCTGCGACTGAGCCGGCCGCCGTGCCCGGGCCCGCGCGTCCTGCTCCTGCGTCGACTGCCGCGGTGGCCTTGGCTGCGGCGCCCGCGAGCGCCCGGCCGCCGCGGCGCCTGCTGCTGGCCGCGCCCGTCGTCACTGGCCTGGCGCTGTTCAGCGCCGACTATCCGGTGCACGCCTGGGCCCTCGAGCTCATCGCGCTGCTGCCGCTCTTGTGGGCGCTGACCCGCGCGCCGTCGTGGCGCTGGGCCGCCCTCATCGGCGCGCTGACCGGCCTCAGCTACACCGGCCCGCTCGCGGTGGTGCTGGCGTTCCCGCCGCTGATGGGCGCCGGCCTGGCCGCCGCGCTCAGCCTGCTCTGGCTGCTGGCCGGGGTGCTGGCCTGGCGCGTCTCGCGCTGGCCCGGCGTGCTGGGGGCGCTGGCCATGGCCGCCGCCATCGTCCTCGTCGAGTGGCTGAGCTACACCGCCATCCCGGTGTGGGGCACCGCGCAGTGCTTCGCGCGGGTGTGGTCGGCCGCGCCAGGCGCGCTGGCGCTCTTGCGCTGGACCGGGATCAGCGGCCTGGTGTTCGTGCTGGTGGCCAGCCAGGCCCTGGCGCTGCGCGTGGCGAGCGCACGCGGGCGCGCACGGCGAGCCCCGGCGCTGGCCCTCGCCGTGGTGCTGGCGCTGCCGGCGCTGGCGGTGGCGCTGCGGCGCGCCGGGGCGCCCCCGCGGCAGACCCTGCGCGTGGCCACCGTGGGCTGGACCTTTGCCAGCCTCGACGCCACCACCGGGCGCAGCGCCCCCAGCATCCTCGGCCTGGTGCTGCCGCGCGCAGCCGAGGACGCGGCCGCCGGCGGCGCGCGCCTGCTGGTGTCGCCCGAGGTCGGTCTCTTCGTCGACCGTGGCCAGCGTGACGCCGCGGTGCAGGCGCTCGGTGCGCTGGCGACCCGCCACACCCTGGCGCTGGCCATCGGGGTGTTCGACGTCGCCAGCAACGACAACCGGCTCTGGTTCTTCGCCCCCGACGGTCGCCTGGTGGCCGAGTACGTCAAGCACCACCTCATCCCGCTGGTCGAGGGCTACCGCGCCGGCAGCGGCGCGCGGGTACGCTTCGACCTCGCCGGCGTCCACATCGGCGGCATGATCTGCCAGGACGACAACTTCGTGGATCTGGCGCGCGGCTATGGCCGCGACGGCGCCAGCCTGGTCGTGGTGCCCACCAACGACTGGCGCGAGGTGGCGCCCTATCACCTGGAGAACGCCCGGCTGCGCGGCATCGAGAACGGCTATGCCCTCGTGCGCGCGGCCTCCAACGGCATCAGCCTGATCGCCGACGCCGGGGGCAACGTGCTGGCGCGCGCCGATCACTTCCGCGTCGGCACCCGCGTCCTCATCGCCGACGTCCCCATCGGGGCCGCCGGCACGCTGTATTCGCATGTAGGCGACTGGTTGGCCGCGCTGGCGGTGCTGCTGCTGCTGGTCGGCGCGGGGCTGGAGTGGTGGGCCCGCCGCGGCTCCGCCGTGCCCGGCCACGCCGGTTAGCCCGAGGCTACGGGCAGCTCAGCCCCACCACCCGCGGTGACAGCGCGGTGTGGCTGGTGCCCGCGCCGATGCCGCTGCCGACGCCCAGCTGGCCGTACTCGTTCTCGCCCCAGCACCAGCTCTTGCCGTCCATGGTGCGCGCGCAGGTGTGGCCGCCGCTGCCGATGGCCGCGTCGACCACGCCACTGGTCAGCCCCATGACCTGGGTCGGCACCGCGCGCGGCAGATGGCCGCCGTCGCCCAGCGCGCCCTGGAAGTTGTCGCCCCAGCACTTCAGCGCACCCGCCATGTCGATCGCGCAGGTCCGTGAACCGCCAGCGAAGACGCGCATCGCCGTCATCCCACTCACCACGCGCGCCGCATTGGCCGACCCGAACATGTTGTCGCCCAGCTGCCCGGAGTAGCCGACGCCCCAGCACAGCACCTGGGTCGCGGTGCGCGCACAGGCGTGGCCGTCGCCGGCCACCAGCTCGACCACGCCGGTCAGCGCCGTGCCGCCAGCCTCCGCCACCACGGTCACCGGCGCGCTGCGCGGCATGCCGCTGCCGTCGCCCAGCTGCCCGAAGTTGTTGTCGCCCCAGCAGGTCACGCCCATGCCGGCGGTGCGCGCGCAGCTGAAGTCGCTCCCGGTGACCACGTCGAGCGCGCCGGTCACCGCGCTGGCGACCGCCGCCGGGCGCGACATCGTGGTGCCATCGCCCAGCTGCCGGCTGGCGTTGTGGCCCCAGCACAGCACCGCGCCATCGGCGCCGCGGCGCACACAGGCGTGGCTGCCGCCCAGGGCCAGGTGGCTGGCGCCGCTGACCCCGACCACCACCACGGGCCGGTCGTGCGTCATCGGCGGGGTCTCGTCATTGCCCAGCGCGCCCTCGTTGTTGGAGCCCCAGCACTGGGCGCCGCCCGCCGTGGTGCGTACGCAGGTGCGCCAGTGGCCGGGTGCAAACTGCGCGGGCATGGCGCCGCTGGCCAGCGTGAGCGCGGTCGGGCGCAGCCGATCAGCGCCGTCACCCAGGCCGAGCTGCCCGAAGCCGTTCAGGCCCCAGCACTGCCCGGTGCCCGCGCTGTCGACCCCGCAGGTCACGTCCGCACCCGCGCCGAGCTGCGTGAAGCTGGTGCCGGTGACCTCGACCGGCTGGCTGCTCTGCACCATCGAGCCGTCGCCCAGCGCCCCCAGCGCGCCGCGGCCCCAGCACGCCAGCTGCCCGCCCGCGCGCAGCGCGCAGGCATGGTCGCGCCCGACGCCCAGCGCGGTCGCGGCGCCGACCGGGGTCGCGCGCACCGGCGTGTCGCGCGCATACTGGGTGTCGCCGACGCCGGACTGGCCGTAGCTGTCACCGCCCCAGCACCAGACGTCGCCGTCGCCCTCGCGCGCGCAGCTGTAGTTCGGTCCGCTGGCGATCTCGACCACGCCGCTGACGTTGCGCACCTGCTTCGGCATCAGCACGTTGTCGCCCAGCCCCGCGCCAGCGCCGACCTGGCCCAGCGCGTTCCAGCCCCAGCACCACACGCTGCCATCCAGCTTGCGCGCGCAGACGTGGCTCTCGCCGACCGCGACCTCCACCGCGTCGGTCATCATGGTCTGCACCGGCCGCGCCTTGACGTCCAGGTTGCCGATGCCCAGCTGGCCGGCGTCGTTCTCGCCCCAGCACCAGAGCTGGCCGCCGCTGCGGGTGATGGCGCAGGCCAGATAGCCGCCCACCGAGATGCTCTGCGCCGGCGGCACGTCGACCACGGTGACCGGCGTGCTGGGCGCGCCAGGGACGCCGTTGCCGAGCTGGCCGAAGTTGTTGGCGCCCCAGCACTTGATGGCGCCGCTCTGCTCCAGCACACAGCTGCCGCGGCCGCCGCTCGACAGCTGCTGGATGGTGCCGAGGCCCGCGATCAGCTGCGGCCGCGTCACCGCGCCGCGCCGCGCGTCGGCCACCTGCAGCTCCTCGTTGTCGCCCCAGCACCAGATCTCGCCGGCCACGGTCCACGCGCAGGTGTGAAAGTAGCCTGCCGAGAGCGCCGCCACCGGGCCGAGTCCGGTCACCGTGCGCGGCGTCGACCGGCGCAGCCGGGTGCCGTCACCGACCTGGCCGCTGTCATTGTTGCCCCAGCACTGCACGGTGTCGCCCAGCTTGACGCAGGTGTGCCCGCCGCCGACCGCCAGGGCGGGCGTGCAGGTCAGCGGCCCGGCGTCACCGCCGTCGGGGCTGACCCCGCCGTCGGCCCCGGTGCACTGGTTGGCCAGCTCGGCGAAGGTGCCATAGCGCCGCCCGGTCGCGCTGCAGCTCGGATCCTCGAACGAGCAGCCGCCCCCCGGCTCGCACACGCCGCCGGCCCCGCACTGCGCCGAGGTCGCACACTTGAAGTGGCCATCCTCGACACAGCCGCCCACCAGCGCACACAGCCCCAGCAGCGCCAGCGGCCAAAGCAGCGCCAGCGGCTTCCGCAGCCCGCGCGCTCCCGCCATCAACCCGCGGTCCGCGGCAGCGGCAGCAGCAGCACCTCGGCCTCCAGCTCGGCCGCCTCGCCGAGCTCGATCCCCAGTCCGCGCCGCAGCGCCTCCAGCAGCGAGCCCTCCTCGAGCACGAACTGTCCGTCCGCCGCCGCCAGCTTGAGCGCTGCCTGGTAGACCCCCCGCCGCGCCGGCTCGTCGAGCCCCGCCAGGAGCTCCAGCCGGGGCAGCTCCACGCTGGAGTCGAGGAAGCCCATCGCGGTGACCCGAGCCTCGGCCGACAGCGGCGCCGCCGCGATCAGCCGGCGCAGCGCGCGCCCCTCGGTGCTCGCGATCATGCCGTCGGCCCAGACCACGGCGGCCCAGGCCTGCAGCACGGTGAGCAGGGGGATCTGCATCAGGCCGCCTTGTCCTTGCCCGCGATGGCGGGATAGACCAGCCCGGCCACCGCGGCGCCCAGCAGCGGGGCGCACCAGAACGCCCACAATTGCTCCAGCGCCCAGCCGCGCACGAACAGCGCCGGGCCGGTCGAGCGCGCCGGGTTGACCGACAGGTTGTCGACCGGGATGCCGATGAGGTGGATCAAGGTCAGACACAGGCCGATCGCCACCGGCGCCATGCCCGCCGGCGCGCGCTTGTCGGTGGCGCCGAGGATCACGAACAGGAACATGAAGGTGAGCACCGCCTCCATCACCAGCACCGCGACCACGTCATAGCCCTTCGGCGAGTGCTCGGCGAAGCCGTTGCACGCGAAGCCGCCGTCCAGGCTGAAGCCCTTGGCGCCGCTGGCGATCTGGTAGATCACCGCGGCCCCCAGCGCGGCCCCGATCAGCTGCGCGACCACATAGGGGCCGAGATCCTTGGCCGGGAAGCGCCCCGCCGCGACCAGCCCGACCGAGACCGCCGGGTTGAGATGGCAGCCCGAAACATGGCCGATGGCATAGGCCATGGTCAGCACCGAGAGGCCGAAGGCGAACGACACCCCCAGCCAGCCGATGACCCCGCCGGCCAGAACGGCGCTGCCGCAACCGCCCAGCACCAGCCAGAACGTCCCGAACACTTCGGCCGCCAACCGCCTGCTGAGAGGCATCGTCGTCTCCTGTGGACCGCGTGTGGAAGTGCTCGAACTGCCAGCCCTTGGCGCATTTTCTGCCCGCAATCCGGGGTCGTCAACCGCCGCGTAACCGTTTGCCCCGCGGCGACGAATCAAGGCTCGTGGCCGCCTCCGCCTCTGCCTCCGCCTTCGCCTCGGCACTCGCGCTGCGCCTGATGGCGCTGGGTTCGCTGCGCACACCCACACTTCCGCGCACCCGCCCCCGGGTGTATGACCGTGAGCGCGTGGCGGGGGTGAGCAGCCAGAGTGACGAGGCCTTGATGGCGGGCTATGCGCGCGGTGACCGGACCGCCTTCGACGAGCTGTTTCGCCGCCTGTCGGGCCCCGTGCACGGCTTCTTCCTGCGCTCGTTCCGCGACGCCGCGGTGGCCGACGATCTCTTGCAGGTCACCTTCCTGAAGGTGCACCGCGCGCGCGCCGAGTACCGCCCCGAGCTGCCGCTCAGGCCCTGGCTGTTCACCATCGCGGCGCGGGTCCGCCTCGACGCCCTGCGCAAGCGCTACCGGCTGCGCGAGGACGCCGACGAGGAGCGCCTGGCCGCCGCCGACGAGGCCCAGGCCCTGGCGCGCGCCCAGGAGTCCGCCGCCGACGACGCCAGCGGCCGCGCCGCCTCGGTGCGCGAGGCGCTCGACCAGCTGCCCGAGTCGCAGCGCACGGTGGTACACCTGCATCGCTACGAGGGCATGACCTTCCCGGAGATCGCGCGTGTGCTGGGTAGCACCGAGGCCGCCATCAAGCTGCGGGCGTTTCGCGCCTACGAACGGCTGCGCGTCAGCCTCGCCCATCTGGGGCCAGGAGGCGACGACGTGACATGACCTGCGCGGAGGTCACGCGTGACGCCGTGGGACTCGTGGCCTCGCCGCGGGGCGACCACGCACGCGTCGCCGCCGAGGCGCACGCCGCGACGTGCCCCGCTTGCGCCCGCGCCCTCGAGCGGGCCCAGGCCACGCTGGCGCTGCTCGACGCGGCGCCGCCGCTGCCGCCGCCATCGGCCGCGGCGCTGCGCCGGGCCAGCGCCCCCATCCTGCGCGACCTCGCGGGGCGCACCCGCGCGCTGTGGGCCATCGCGCTGGCGCTGCTGGTGTCGCTGGGCTTCGCGCTGTGGGCAGGGCAGGGCGGCGCCATGGTGCTGCGCCCAGCGCTGGGTCTCCTGTGTGTGGGCTCCGAGGTGCTGACCGCGCTGCTGCCGCTCGCCGTGGCCGCCGTGCTGGTGCGCCGCGGTCGCGCCGCCGGCAGCGCGGCCTTCTTCGCGGCCGTCGCGTCGGCCGGCGGCCTGCTCGGCCACGGCCACCTGCACCTGCACTGCCCGGCGCAGACCTCGCTGCCGCACCTGCTGGTGTTTCACACTGGCGGCATCCTCGTGTGTGCCGGCCTGGGCGCCCTGGTCAGCCGGCTGCCGTTCTTGCGCCCCGCGAGCGCCTGACCCGTCGCGCCGGGCAGCGACGCCAGGCGCCGCCTCAGCGTCGCCGCCGCCCGCGCGTCCGCTTGCGCCAGCCAACCACCAGCAGCGCCCCCAGCAGCAGCACCGCCGTGCCACCACCGCCGGCCGCGCAGCCACCGGCGTGACAGCCACAGCCACCGCCGTCGCCGTCGCCGTCGCCGTCGCCGGTGTCGCCCCCGGCGTCGCCAGCCACGCCGCCGTCGCCGCCCGCGCCGCCCGTCAGGGGCAGCTCGATCAGCATCACGCTGCGCGGCGGCACCTCCAGCGTGAAGCCCGCGCGCGGAAGCTGCCGGGTCTCGGTCGTGACCAGGACCGCCTGCGCCCCGCGCTCGTTGCTCGCGGTCAGCGCCGGCCCGGTCAGCACGGCCACCGTCGCGTTGGCGGTGCCGGTCGCCTGCGCCCCGCTCAGCCCGGCCAGCTCGATCTCCGTCGAGGCCGCCTGGGTCGGGTGGCGGTGCACCACGAGCAGCTTGAGCACGTCGCCCGCGCGCACCGCATACGCCGCCAGGTAAGGCACCATGCCGGTGTACTCCTGCAGCGGCGCCGTCGTGGTCGCGACATAGCTGTCGCCACCGCTGACCGCGACCGGCAGCAGCCGCCCGCCGACCAGCTTCGACACCAGCCCCAGCGCATACGCCTTGGGCCGCACCGTCACGCCGTCCCAGGCCGCGAACCCGGCGCCCGCCACGCAGGGCGCATACGCCGACACCAGCCCGTACGAGCGCGTGCTGGCGTCATAGTGCGTCGCCATCGCGACCCCGCTGGTCATCATCTGGCCCAGCGCGTCGGCGTAGAAGATGGCATTGGCCAGCGTGTGCCGCGCCCCGGTGGCGTCGTTGTCGAACACGCCGTCCCACTCCAGATAGGCCAGGTCGAGCGTGCGCCCCGGCACCTCGGCCGCCGCCAGGGCCCGGAAGCGCGCCACGTCGATGGGGATGCGCAGGCTGCCTGCCATCACGTGCAGCGGCTCCTCCTGGGCGCGTCGCCCGGGATACCAGTGGTAGGACATGAAGTCCGCCACGCTGCCCGCGCCGCGCAGCACGACCCGATCCCAGTCGGCGGTGTCGACGGCATCACCGTCGGTGTCGGTGTCGCGGTAGGCGCCGGCCAGGTCGAGGCCGACCCGCGCGCCGGGGTCGACCGCGCGCAGCGCGGTGGCATAGGCGCGCACGTCGGCGGCATAGGCCGCCGCCCCGCGATAACCATGGTCCCAGTCGCCAAACGGCTCGTTGCCGATCTCCCAGGCCTGGGCGCGCATGCCGCGCGTCATGAGCTCGCCGGCCAGCCCGGCGGCCTCGGCCGGCGTGCCCGACTCCAGGTTGGTCGTGATCAGGAGCTCGCCGCCCGCCGCGCGCACGAAGTCGATGATCTGCTGCGGCTGGTTGAGCGCACAGCTGCCCTCGCCGGCGGCGACCGGGAAGTCCATCCCACCTGTCATCCAGTGCCAGCCCGGCGAGCTGCCCCCGGGATAGCGGTACAGCGAAAGCCCCATCGACCTCAGCAACGCCGGGATCCGCGCCGTGGTCTCGGTGCGCGCTGGCAGGTTGGTGCCCAGCAGCGCAGCCGGCACCGGCTGCCCCGGGCTGGCCGCCTGCACCACAATTTTCGGCGCGGACAGCAGCTGCAGCGCGGTCAATGTCAGGCTCGCATACATGAGGCTCCTCGTATCGCAGGTAACTCCCTATTTGCAATCACTGCGGCAAATATGCATAGTCCCCCGCATGGCAAATTCCGAACTCGAGAATCGACTGCGCAGTCTGGCACAGAACTTCGTCAATCAGGTCCTCGGCGCCTTCCGTGACACCTTCAGCGAGGTCGTCGGCGGCAGCGCCGCCCCGGCCGCGCGCAGCTCCGCTGCCACCGCCGCCAGCGCCACCCGCACCGGCCGCTCGACCAAGGACGGCCGCCGAACCCCCGCCGAAACCCTGGCCATGGCGCACAAGCTGGCCGCCTTCATCGCCGGCAAGCCGGCCGGCATCCGCATCGAGCCCATGGGCAAGGAGCTCGGTCTGCGCACCAACCAGATGACGCTGCCGCTGACCAAGGCGCTCAAGCTCGGCCTGATCAGCAAGAAGGGCGAGCGCCGCTCGACCGTCTATCTGCCGGGCAGGAAGTCCAAGTAGTCCACTCAGTCCCTTCGCCAGCGTGTCAGGAGAAAGTGCCAATGAACGGTAGACTCGAGCAGCGCCTGCAGTCCATCACCGACGGCTTCGTCGGCGAGCTCATCAGCCTCTTCCGCGGCCTGGTCGACAGCACGCTCGACGCCCGCGTCGTGGTCTCTGCGGCCAAGGGGCGGGGCGCTGGCAAGGCCGGCAAGGCGGCGTCGGCCCGGGGCAGCTCCGCGGGCTCCGGCAAGGGCGGTCGGCGCTCGCCGGCCGAGACCGTCGCGCTGGCCCGCAAGGTGGCCGCCTTCATCGCGCGTCACCCCAAGGGGATCCGGGTCGAGGCGCTGGGCAAGGCCATCGGCATGAAGACCGCGCAGCTCATGCTGCCGATCAAGAAGGCGCTGGCGCAGAAGCTCATCAAGCGCACCGGTGAGAAGCGCGCCACGACGTATTTCCCGGCGGCCAAGTAGCCGACCGTCGAAAATCCCGAACCTTCGCGTCGGCATTCCCTCCGCTGGCGCTGGTTGACGCCAGCGCCCCACGCGCGTAAGCATCACGCATGCTTGCGATTGACCTCCGAGGAAAACGCGCCTTTGTAGCCGGGGTCGCCGACGACGGCGGCTTCGGTTTCGCCATTGCCAAGGCGCTCGCCGAGGCTGGCGCCAAGGTCTCGGTGGGCACCTGGCCGCCCGCGCTGGGCATCTGCACCACCATGCTGGAGCGCGGCAAGCTCGACAAATCGCTCGAGCTGTCCAGCGGCGACAAGCTCGCCTTCGAGAAGATCTACCCGCTCGACGCCGACTTCGACACCGAGGCCGACATCCCCGCCGAGCTGCGCCAGTCCAAGCGTTACCGAGACCTGCCCGACCCCAGCATCCAGGGCGTCGCCGAGCGCCTGCGCGCCGACTTCGGCGAGGGCGGCGTCGACATCGTGGTGCACTCGCTGGCCAACGGCCCCGAGGTCAAGAAGCCGATGCTGGAGACCAGCCGCAAGGGCTACCTGGCGGCCATCGGCGTCAGCGCCTACTCGTACATCTCGATGGTGCAGCGCCTGGCCCCGTTGATGCCGCGCGGCGGCGCCTTCCTGGCCCTGACCTACATGGCGTCCGAGCGCGTCATCCCCGGCTATGGCGGCGGCATGTCGTCGGCCAAGGCCGCGCTGGAGTCCGACACCCGCACGCTGTCCTACGAGGCCGGGCGCAGGTGGGGCGTGCGCGTCAACACCATCTCGGCCGGCCCTTACGCGTCGCGCGCGGCCAGCGCCATCGGCTTCATCCACGACATGATCGCGTACTGCTCGGCCAATGCCCCGCTGACCGACGAGCTCGAGGCGCACGAGGTCGGGAGCACCGCCGCCTTCCTGTGCTCGCCCCTGGCCAGCGCCATCACCGGCACCACGGTGTATGTCGACAAGGGCTATCACGCGATGGGCATGGCGGTGGCCTCGGTAGCATCGCCCACGGAGCGCGCCGCGAAATGACCTCGGTCGGCAGCCCCCTGTACTGGGCCATCTTCCTCGCCGTCGTCTTCGGCATGCTGGCCATCGACCTCCTGGTCTTCAACCGCAAGGCGCACGCGGTCACGATCAAGGAGGCGCTGATCTGGAGCGCGGTCTGGATCTCGCTGGCGCTGGCCTTCGGCGGGGTGGTCTATGTCCAGCTCGGCCACGAGCAGGGGCTGCAGTACGTCACCGGCTGGCTGATCGAGAAGGCGCTCTCGGTCGACAACATCTTCGTCTTCATCGTGCTGTTCAGCTACTTCGCGGTGCCCGCGCAGCTGCAGCACCGGGTGCTGTTCTGGGGCATCATCGGCGCCCTCATCCTGCGCGCCATCTTCATCGTCGCGGGCGCCGCGCTGATCCGGAAGTTCTCCTGGATCATGTACATCTTCGGCGGCTTCCTGGTCTTCACCGGCGTCAAGCTGATGTTCAAGCAGGACGAGGAGGTCAACCCGGAGTCGAACCCGATCCTGCGCGTGTTCCGTCGCTTCGTGCGCATGACCTCGGACTTCCGCGGTGGCGCCTTCTTCGTCAAGGAGAACGGCCGTCGCTACGCCACGCCGCTGTTCCTGGTCCTGGTCATGGTCGAGTTCACCGACCTCCTGTTCGCGCTCGACTCGATCCCGGCCGTGTTCGCGGTGTCGCAGGATCCCTTCATCATCTTCACCTCGAACATCTTCGCCATCCTCGGCCTGCGCGCGCTGTTCTTCGTGGTCGGCGGGATCTTGTCGAAGTTCCGCTTCCTGCAGTATGGCCTCGCCGTGGTGCTGGCGTTCATCGGCGCCAAGATGCTGGTCGTGAAGTGGTACCACGTGCCGATCGGCCTCTCGCTGGGCGTCATCGCCGGTCTGCTCGGCGGCTCCATCGTGATCTCCCTGCTGGTCCCGCCCAAGGAGGGCCCCGCGCCCGAACACGACCCCGCCGCGGGCGGCACCACGCTGCCGCCCGGCGGCGTCCCCGCCACCGCAACAGCCGCCGCAGCATCCGATACTTCAGCCACCTCCGACGTCAAGGACCCCCCAGAGGCCAAATGAGCAAGTCCCACGATCAGTTCGGCGCCCGCGACACCCTGCAGGTCGATGGTCAGTCCATCGGGATCTACCGCCTGTCGGCCCTGGAGAAGGCGGGCCTTGCGCCCGGCCTCGGCCGCCTGCCGTACTCGATCAAGGTCCTGCTGGAGTCAGTGCTGCGCGGCTGCGACGGCTTCACGGTGACCGAGGACGACGTCAAGCGGCTGGCGAAGTGGGACGCCAAGGCGGCGCCCTCGTTCGAGGTCCCGTTCAAGCCCGCGCGCGTCATCCTGCAAGACTTCACCGGCGTTCCGTGTCTGGTGGACGTCGCGGCCATGCGCGCCGCGGTCAAGCGCCTGGGCGGCGACCCGCGCCGGGTCAACCCCCTGGTGCCGGTCGACCTGGTGGTCGACCACTCGGTGCAGGTCGACCACTACGGCAGCGCCGACTCCCTGGTGCGCAACGTCGCCACCGAGTTCGAGCGCAACCTGGAGCGCTACGAGTTTCTGCGCTGGGGCCAGGGCTCGGTGCAAAACTTCCGCGTGGTGCCGCCGGCGACCGGGATCGTGCACCAGGTCAACCTCGAGTACCTGGCCACCGGGATCGTGCGCGGCAAGGACGTCGAGGGCGCGGTGGCGCTGCCCGACTCACTGGTCGGCACCGACTCGCACACCACCATGATCAATGGCCTCGGCGTGGTCGGCTGGGGCGTCGGGGGCATCGAGGCCGAGGCCGTCATGCTGGGCCAGCCGCTGTTCATGCTGGCGCCACAGGTCATCGGCATGAAGCTGTCGGGCCGCCTGGCCGAGGGCGTCACCGCGACCGATCTGGTGCTGACGGTGACGCAGGCGCTGCGCAAGAAGGGCGTGGTCGACAAGTTCGT
>JADYYK010000227.1 GCA_020853705.1 Deltaproteobacteria bacterium | reverse complement strand
GGTGCGGGTGCGGGTGCGGGTGCGGGTGCGGGTGCGGGTGCGGGTGCGGGTGCGGGTGCGGGTGCGGGTGCGGGTGCGGGTGCGGGTGCGGGTGCGGGTGCGGGTGCGGGTGCGGGTGCGGGTGCGGACCCGGGCGGCCGGCAGCTGGCCGAGGGTGTCCTGTGTCTCGACCGCGGCGACTGGGACTGTGCCCTGCGCACGCTGGCCGACCAGCCCGCCCTGCTGGCCGAGGCGCTGGCGGCGCGTGGCCATGCCCGCCTGCTGGCGCACGACGACGAGACCGCGCGCGCCGACCTGGCCCGCAGCGCCGAGCTGCGCCGGCTCGAGCCGGCCCCCCACCTGCTGCACGCCATCGCGGCCGAACGGCTGGGCCGTGACGACGAGGCCACGCGCGCGCTGGACGCCTTTCGCGCCGTCGATCTGCCGCGCGGCGCCTTCCTGCGCGAGCTCGGGCGCCCGGCCAGCCCGGCCGAGCGCGGCCTGGCCGAGGAGGCCGCGCGCGCCATCCTGCGCCGGCGACCCAGGGACGCCGCGGCGCTGCGCCTGCAGCGGCTGCTGGGGGAGGACCCACCACGATGACGGGCGCTCGTGACTGGCTGGCGGCGACGACGGCGCTGGCGGCGGCGGCGGCGCTGGCCCTGCTGCTGTCCGCGTGCGGCGACAGCGGTGCCGGCCCTGGCGGGGGCGACGCCAACGGCATCAAGCTGGTCGACGTCACCACCGAGGCGCTCGGTGGCGAGGTCGTCGGCGGGCGCTCGGCCAGCGACGCCGACGGCTTCAACCTGGGCATCGGCACCGGTGCGGCCATCGCCGACCTCGACGGCGACGGCCGGCTCGACCTCGTGCTGGTGCGCGACGACGACCCGGGCTCCGACGCGCGCGGCGGCCCGGTCATCGTGTACCGCAACCAGGGCGGCCTGCGCTTCGCCGCCGACCACCAGCTGGACGCGCTGTTCGCGGGCGTGGCCGCACACGGCGTCGCGGCCGGCGATCTCGAGGGCGATGGCGACGTCGATCTGTTCATCGCCGCCGAGGGGCGCGACTACCTGCTGGTCAACGACGGCTCCGGCGGCTTCAGCGAGACCGCCGCGACGGCCGGCGTCACCGGGCCCGATGATCTCGGCACCTCGGCGCTGTTCGCCGATGTCAACGCCGACGGGGTCGACGATCTGGTGGTCAGCAGCCTGCAGCCCTCGATGGCGACCCAGGTCTGGAACCGGCTCTACCTCGGGCGCGGCGACGGCAGCTTCGAGGACGCCACCGTGGGCTCGGGCTTCGATCTGCCCGGCGCGACCTGGACCACGGCGGCGGCCGATCTCGATCGCGATGGCCGCGTGGATCTGTACCTGGCCAACGATCAGTTCTTCCACGACGCCAACGACCGCTACCTGGTGCTGGACCGCATCGACGCCGCGGGCCACCCGCACTATCGCGACGTCGCCGCCGCGGTCGGCGTGGCCGAGCGCCGCGCCAGCATGGGCCTCGCGATGCGCGACGTCGACGGTGACGGCGACGACGATCTGTACGTGACCAACTGGGGGCCCAGCGCGCTGTACCTGGCCGAGGCCGGCGGCTACCGCCGCGCCGAGAAGGCCTTCGGCATCGACCAGCACCTGGTGCCCAACTTCGGCGGAGACTTCGAGTACGTGTCGTGGGGCGCGCGCTTCCTGGATCTGGATCGCGACTGCGCGCTCGAGTTGATGGTGGTGCACGGCTCGGCCAGCATCCCGGTCGACGAGGCGGCGCACCGGCAGCTCGACGACTTCCTGCGCCAGCCTGCGCTGGGCGCGCCGTTCGCGCTGGTGTCGGCCGAGGTCGGGCTACCGACGCGACCCCGCGTCAGCGGGCAGCCGCTGACCGGGCGCGGCCTCGTCAGCGGCGATCTCGACGGTGACGGCGACGACGACCTGGTGGTGACGCCGTTCGCCGAGAGCTTCCGGGTCTATCGCAACGACAGCGCGACGTCGGGAGGCGCGGTCAGGCTGCGGCTGACCGGCACGGTGTCGGGGCCGGCCGCGGCCGGCGCGGTGGTGCACGTGCGCGCCGGCGGCAAGCTGCAGCGCGTGGTCGCCTATGCCGGCGGCGACGTGCACTCACAGGGCGACGGTGTGCTCAGCGTCGGCCTGGGCGCCGCCACGCTGGAGTCGATCGAGGTGACCTGGCCGAGCGGCCTCCGGCAAGCGGTGCAGCGCCAGCCCGGCGCCGGCGAGATCACCCGCGTGCGCGAGCCGGAGTGGCTGCGGGTGACGCCGCGGCTGCCGGCGCCGGGTGCCGCGGCCGAGCTGCGCGTGGATGCGGTCGACCCGGGGGGCGCGCTGCTGGGCGCCGCCGGGGTGGGACGACTCGTCGAGTGTGTGCGCTCCGACGGGGTGCCCGCGCCGGTGGTCGACCGCGGCGACGGCAGCTATGCGGCGGCGCTGACGCATCCCGGCGTGGCCGGGGTGGTGACGCTGACGGTGAGCATCGACGGGCGCGTGCTGGGGCCCAGGCCGCGGGTGTGGTTTCGCTGATGCGCCGGCGGCTGCTGCTGGGGCTCGGGCTGGTGGTGGTCGCGGCGGCGGTGTTCGCGGGCGTGTTCGAGCTGGTGCGGCGGCGGCGGGCGGCGCCGGCGCCAGGAGACGCGCCGGACGCGCCGGGCGCGTCGCGGCCAGCCGGAGGGCCCGGTGCAGCGCCGGCTCCGGCGGGCGCGCCGGGCGTCCTGCGCGGTGCCCTGGGGCCGCGCAGCCAGGCCGCGCTGCGGCAGCTGGTGCTGCCCGAGCTCACGCTCGCCCTCGACCAGCCGGTGCAGCGTGACGAGCGCCGCCCGGCCGGGCAGGCCTCGGCCAGGGCCTGCGCGCCCTGTCATGGCGAGATCGTCGAGCGCTATGCGCGCCACGCCATGGCGCGCACCGGCCTGCGCCCGATCGATCCGGCGCGACTCGGCCCGCTGTTCGCGGGCGCGGCGCCGGTGCGCCACCCCTCGCGGCCCCTGGAGTACCAGCCCCTGCGCGACGGCGACAGCCTGCTGGTCGAGGAGCGCAGCCTGGCGCGCAGCGGCGCGGTGCTGGCGCGGCGCCGCCTGCCGGTGACGCACACGCTGTCGTCGGGCGCCTATGCCACCGCGTTCGCGTTCCAGCAGGACGGGCGGATCTACCAGCTGCCCATCGATCACTTCGCCGAGGCCGCGGGGTTCGGCCTCGACCCGGGGTTTGGCGACAGCGCGGGCGCGCCGGTGCAGCTCATCGGGGCGTTCTGCCTGTCCTGTCACGGCGACGACCCCGGCCACGTCGGTGACGCCGAGGACCTGGTGCTGGGGCCGCTGCCGGCGGGGATCTCGTGCGAGCGCTGCCACGGCCCCGGCGCGCGTCATGTCGACACCGGCGCGCCGGCCGACATCGTCAACCCGGGGCGGCTGACCCCGGCGCGGCAGCTCGACACCTGTGCGCAGTGCCACCTCAACGGCGCCATCGTGCAGCGGCCCGGGCGCACCCTGTTCGACTATCACGCCGGCCAGGCGCTGCCCGAGTTCCGCGCCAACTGGCTCGACGAGCCGCCCGATCCGGCCGCCTTCGAGCTCATCGGCCACGTCGAGCGCCTGCTGCGCAGCCCGTGTTTTCAGCGCTCGAATGGCGCTCTGACCTGTACGACCTGTCATGATCCGCACACCAGCTCGCGCGAGCAGCGCGCCGACTTCGACGCCAGGTGCGTGGCCTGTCACCGCGCCCCGGCGCGGCTGTGCAGCGCCAGCGCGGAGGCGCGCGCCAGGGCGAGCGATCACTGCGCGGGCTGTCACATGCGGCGCGGCGGCGCGGCCGACGTGCCCAGCATCGTGATGACCGACCACTGGATCCAGAAGCCGGGCGCCCCGGCGCGGCCGGGACCGCCGACCAGCGTCAGCGCCTATGCGACGCTGCTCGGCGCGCCCGCGACGGGGCCGGACCTCGAGCTGTCGGAGGCCGTCGGCCTCATCGACGCCGGCCACCTCGAGGCCGGCGTGCCGCGCCTGGTGCGCGCGCTGCCGACCAGTCCAGCGGCGGCGCGCGGGCCGGCCTATGGCGCGCTGGCGCGAGTGTTCGTGCAGCTCGGGCGGCCGCGCGAGACGGCGCGGGCGTTCGCCGGCATGCTGGCGCTCAGACCCGATACGCCCGAGGCGCTGCTCGGCTATGCCGGCGCGCTGGTCGAGGTCGGCGGCGCGACCGAGGCGGTGGCGGCGCAGCGTGCGCTGACCCGGCTGCGCGCGCTGGACAGCGACGCGCCCGAGGCGCTGGAGCTGGAGGGGCTGCTGGCGCTGCAGGCGGGCGACCGGCCGCTGGCGCAGCAGCGCTTCGCGGCGGCGGCACACGCGCCGCGGGCGGCACGGGCGCGGGCCGGGCTGGGCTTCCTGGCGCTGGCGCAGGGGGACTGTGCGACGGCGCTGCCGGCGCTCGATGCGCTGCGGCCCGATGACCCGACGAACCGGCGCGTGCTGCGCGCGATCCTGGGCTGCCGCCCTGGCGATGCTGACGCCAGGGCGGCGCTGGCCGAGCTGGAGAAGACCGGGGAGGACTCGGGGCGGGAGACCGCGTTCTTGCCGGCCGAGCTACGCTGACAGCGCACCGGTGCGACGCGACTCTGGCGTCGGAGCCGGCGCCGCCGCGGTGACCGCGGTCGGGCTGCCGACGTCACGACCCAGCAGCATGGCGCCCAGGCGCGCGGAGGCGCCGTTCCAGAAGCCATAGCTCGCCGGGAAGCCGCGCGGATTGCGGAAGGTGCCGAAGGCCAGGTCCCACAGCGGGAAGCTGCCGTAGTTGTAGGCGTGCACGCCGCGCTCGTGGTGCAGCGCGTGCTGCTCGGGGCGCATCAGGACGAAGCCCAGCGCCCAGGGCGTCTTCAGGTTGGAGTGCTGGAACACGGCGTAGAAGAAGCCGATGAGGCCGCCGATGGCGCCCGCCGCCGGGGTCAGCCCGAGCAGGCCCACGACCAGGCCGGTCAGCCCGAAGGTGACCAGGGTATCGAGCGGATGGGCGTAGGTCATGCCGGCCAGATCCATGCGCTCGGCGCTGTGGTGCATCTGGTGCGACCAGCGCCAGACCAGGTGCACGCGGTGCATGAAGCGGTGGATCCAGTACGACACGAAGTCGGCGGCCAGGAAGGCGACCGCGGCGCCGCCGAGGGTGCCCAGGCCCGACAGGTCGAGCGGCGCGCGCTTGCCCACGATGGCGGCCACGGCCGCCGGCACGATGGCGTTCACCAGTCCCGTGAGCAGGAAGAAGATGCTGCCCTTGAGCAGCCAGCGCTTGACCTTGGGCAGCGGGCGCGCCGGGAAGCGGCGCTCGAGCACGAGGCCGACGATGAAGGTGACCGGGATGGTGATGGAGATGATGGCTTCGAGGTTCATGTCAGTGGCTGTCCTTTCGAGAGGACAGGCGTGACCCCGCGAGGAACCCGGTGTTCCGTCGGCCGGAACGGCTGAAACCCGTGTAGTTACGGATGGCTCAGGGCTGATAGCTGCAATAGGTGCCGGTGTGGATGGCGCGTGTGAGGCGGGCGCCGAGCTCGGCGTCGGCGTCCGCGATGCGGGTCAGGGCGTCCTTGAGGCGGCGCTGCACGTTGACCCGGGCGCGCTCGCTGGCGGAGGCCGCGGGGCGGGCGCGGCCACGCAGGCCGACGGCGCGGGCCAGCTCGGCCTCGAGGGCGTCGCGCTCGCGGGTCAGGCGGGCCCGGCGACCGAGGTCGGCGTCGCGCTCGGCGTCGTCGAGCTCGCGCGCGAGCTCGTCGAGGCGGGCCTTGTACTCGCGGCGGGCGCGCGGGTCGAGCAGGTCGCCGGCGTCGGCCTCGACCAGGGTGCCGGGGCCGTCGCTGGCCAGGGTGAGGACGTGGATCTCCTCGCCGGGGCGCTCGATCAGGCGAGCCAAGAGCTCCATGCCGCGGGTGTGGCGGACGCGGGTCTGGCGCGGCGCCGGGGTGGCCCCGTCGCTGAGGAGCCAGAGGTCGCCTTCGCGGGTCAGGCTGACGGCGAGGGCGGTGGGGGCTGGAGGCAGCGCTGGCGCGGGCGGGGTCGCGGAGGCGAACCCGCGGGCGGGATCGGAGACGGCAGCAGGGCCTCCGGCGGAGGCTGCGGCGGCGAGGTGGCAGCGCGAGCGCAGGGCGAGGCCGGTGAGCTCGAGGGCCTCTGCGCCGGCGAGCGCGCGGGTGAAGGCGGCGCGGGCGTCGGCGGGACGGTCGGCGGCGTTGAAGGCGTGGCCGAGGTCGTGGTCGAGCTGCGCGACCCAGGCGGCCAGGTGTGCAGCCTGGGCGTCGGCGCGCGCGGCCTCGAGCCGGGCGATGGCGCTGGCGTGCTCGCCGAGGCTGGACTCGAGCAGCGCGATGAGCCGGCTGACCGGCCCTTCGTAGGTCATCGGCACGTGGCCCGACACCATGTGCAGCGCCTCCTCGGGCAGCAGCTCGGCGCGGAAGGCCTCGCGCTCGGCGCGGGTGGCGAGCTGGGCGCAGGCCTCCATCGTGAGGTGGCGCAGGTCGGCGCAGGCCAGCGGCATGCGTCCGCGCACCCGGGCCAGCTCGCGCTGCGCGGCGTCGCGATCTTCGATGCGCACCAGGGCTGCCATCCGGATGCAGCTGGCCAGGATGTCGGCGTGCGGCACATCGCCCATCATCGCGACCACGCCGTCGAGCAAGGGCCGCACCTCGGCGTCACGATGCAGCAGCACGGCGCGGCTGACCAGGTGCGCGGCCAGCGACATCGCCAGCGCGGGATCGTCGCTGACGCTGGCGTGCTGCTGGACCTCGACCACACAGCGGTTGGAGCGCTCGCAGTCGCCGCGGGCCAGCGCGTGCATCGACTCCAGGAGCAGCGCACGCCAGCGCAGGCGCGGATGGCCCGCCTCCAGCGACAGCTCGAGCAGCCGCTCGACGTCGGCCTCGAACGCCGGGATGTCGCCCAGCACAGCGTGATCCAGCGCCAGCCGGGCATGCGCCTGCAGCGCGCGCGGGGTGTCACCCGCGGCAAGTGCGAGATCGCGCAGCTCCTCGCCGAGCGCGATGCGCGTGCGCGGCGGCGCATAGTCGACCAACGCCGACCCGGCCATGTGCAGCACCTCGCGCAGCAGCCCAGGGTCGCCCAGCGCGCGCGCATCCGCGATGGCCTGCTCGGCCATCGCGATGGGCCCCGAGGGATCGTCAGCCGGCTGCAGCGCCGCCGCCAGCCGCGCCTGGACCCGGCACGCGGTCGCGCTCGCGCTCGCGCTCGTGCTCGTGCTCGTGCTCGTGCTCGCGGTCGTGCTCGTGCTCGCGGTCGTGCTCGTGCTCGCCAGCAGCGTCTGCGCCTCCCGCAGCGCCGCCACCAACCCGGCATCGACCGTCCCCGGGCGCAGCTCCGCGCCCAGCGCCAGCGCGGCCCGCGCCATCAGCTCGCCGTCGCGCCGCGCGCGGGCCTCGGCCAGCACACCCTCGCAGCGGCGGCGCGCCTCGGCGTGGCGCCCGGCGGCGCGCGCCACCACGGCGCGGTGCAGCGCCTCGTCAGCGCTGGGCGGCGGCGCCGGCAGCCCGGCCGCCACCGCGTCCTCCAGCCGCAGATACAGCGCGAAGGCCCGATCATGTGCGCCCTGCGCTTCCAGCTCGCGCGCGGCGCGCAGCGCCAGCCCGACCGGATCACCCTCGGGCCGCAGCGCCGCCAGAGCATGGCGTGCGCGCTCGATGACCACGTCGGCGCCGTCCCCGGCCTGGGCCAGCGCCCGCCCCGCGCGGGCGTGCAGCTCGGCGCGCGGCGCCGGCTCCAGCGCCTGCTCGATGGCGTCGCGGACCAGGATGTGGCTGAAGCGGTACTGCCCGGGCCTGAGCTCCAGCACCAGGCCCGTGCGCAGCGCCGGCGTCAGCCGCTCGATGACCTGCGCCGGCAGGCCGTCCTGCATGCGCGCCACCACCGCGGCGCTGAAGTCGCGCCCCAGCACCGCCCCGCACGCCAGCACCTCGCGCGTCGGCGCTGGCAGCTGCGCCACGCGCTCGCCGGTCAGCTCGCGCACGCTGGCCGGCAGCCGCACCGGCGCGGCGCCGCGCGAGGCCCGGGCACACTCGATCACGAACAGCGGGTTGCCCCCGGTCAGGTCGCAGAGCTCGTCCACGAACGCCGGCGCCAGCGTGCGCCCCGCCACCGCCGACGCCAGCGCCGCCACCTCGGCCGCCGGCAGCACCTCCAGGCGCACCTCGCGCCCATCGCGCGCCATGCGCGCCAGCCGGGCCGCGGTCGGCCCCGCCAGCCGGGCGTCGCGATCGCGCTGCGTCACCAGCAGCAGCACGCCCAGCGCGCGCAGCGGCCGGGCCAGGAAGCTCAGCAGATCCAGGGTCAGCAGATCGGCCGCGTGCAGATCATCCAGGATCCACACCACGGTGCGCTGCGCGGCCGCGCGCCCCAGCGCCTCCAGCACGCGCTCCCACAGGTGGAAGGCCGCCTCGGGCGCGGTGCTGCTGGGCGGCTCCAGCCCCAGCGCCCGCAGGCACGGCCACACCGGGAAGTACGGCGGCGCCTCGGCCAGCTCCCAGGCCCGACCGTAGACCACCGCGGCGCCCCGCGCCTCGGCCTCGCGCCCGAGCAGCTCGGCCAGCGCGCTCTTGCCCACGCCAGGCTCGCCGCTGAGCAGCACCAGCTGGCCATGGCGCGCCTCGGCCTGGGCCAGCGCGCCACGAAGTGTCGCCAGCGCCTCGTCGCGCCCAACCAGTGCGATGCCCCCGCTCACGGCCCTCTTTCTACAACCGTTTGCTCACTTCGTCAGGTGCAGCATGACCTTGTTGCCGCCGATCCAGACATCGCCGGCGCCGGAGCCGTGCACCGCCACCAGCGGCTGCTCGGTGCCGCTGGCGACGCCGGACCACGACTTGCCGTTCCAGTGCTTGATGGCGCCGCGCTGGCCCACGGCCCAGACATCGTCGGGCGCGGCGCCCCAGGCGCGCACGAAGTCGTCGAAGCCATCACCGATGCTGATGCGCGTCCACGCGGTGCCATCCCAGTGCAGCATCCACTCGTCCTCGCCGACCGCCCACACGTCGCTGGGCGAGAAGCCGAACAGCCCCTCGCAACTGTAGTGATCGGTCTGGTCGCGGATGTCGACCCAGGCGGTGCCGCTCCACTCCTTGAAGTCGGTGACGCCGCACACCCAGGCCTGCTTGGCCCCGGTGCCGGCGGCGAACACGCTGCTCGAGAACGAGCCCGCGATGCCGCGCCTGATCCAGTTGGCGCCGTCCCAGTGCACCGAGGCGCCGTTGTCGCCCACCGCCCACACATCGGTCGCCGAGCTGCCGTGCACGTCGGCCAGCCCGCCGCCCGTGCTGGGGGCCTTGCTGGCGGTCCACGTGGTGCCGTTCCAGAACGCGATGTCGTCGCCGCCGACGGCCCAGATCGCGTTCGGCGAGGCGCCCCAGATGGACTGCAGCGACTGCGCCCCGGTGATGGTCTGCGCGGTCCAGGTCGCGCCGTCGTGGTGGTAGACCGTGCCGTTGCCGATGGCCCAGACGTCGTTCGGCGCCGCGGCCCAGATGTCACTCCAGATCAGGAAGCCGCTGGCCGCCGCCGGCACCTTGGTGTCGACCCGCGTGAACGGCGAGTCCTCGCCCCCACACCCGACCACGACGAGCGCCAGCCCCAGCCATCTCAGGAGTCGCATCCCCCGAGGATATCAGTTCAGCGCGGCTACTGGCGTCATCGACGTGACAGGCCGGGCCAGCGGCTCGGCCGCCAGCAGGCGCTGCACCTCGATGGCGGTCGGCGTCCAGCGCTCGACGCGGCCCTCGATGACCAGCGTCCACGGCTGCGCCAGCGCCGCGGCCACCGCGTCACGGTCGCTCGCGCCCAGGACGGCCGCGGGCAGCTGCACGATGGCGCTGCCGCGCTCGTCGGGGCTCACGCGCACCGAGCCGCCGACCGGCGCGCGCACCAGGAAGGGCTGCGTCGCCGGCGTGGTCTCGACGGCGACACGGCGGCTGACCGCGCCGTCTCGACGGACCGTCCGACGGGCCTCGCCCGCGAGCCCGGTGACCACGACGCCGGTGAGCAGCAGGCCGGCGCCCACCGCGGCGGTGATGGTGCCGGTGTGAGACTCCGCCTCGGGTTCGCCGGGGTCGTCGTTACCGTTGTCATCCCAGCCGCTGAACATGCCGCCGAAGGAGCTCAGCCCGATGGCACCGCCACCCAGGATGCCGAGGAAACCGGCGGCCTGCAGCGTCGCGCCGGCCGCCTGCCCGCGGCCGGGCTCGGCGAGGTCGACCTCGGTGGGCGTCCGCGCCACATAGTGCTGGTCGCACACCACCTGCACGTCGAGCCGCAGGGCGCCGCCGCCCAGGACCTCGACGCGGGTGCGGGTGCGGGTGCGGGCAAGCTCGCGCGCCACGCAGGTGCCGGAGCGCTCCTCGACTCGATCCAGCTCGCGGCGTGCGACCACGCGGCGGCTGGTGGTCCCGCAACCTGCCCCGAGGCTTGCCAGCAGGCCCACCGCGACGGCCAGGCGGCGCATCTCTCAGAGGGCCCCGCGGCCAGCGTTGCGCCCGGTCGCGACGGGAGCCGCGCCCAGCAGGCGCTGCACCTGGGCCGCGGTCGGCGTCCAGGTCCCGGCGCGACCCTCGATGACCAGGGTCCAGGGCTGGGCCAGGATCGACGCCAGCAGCGCGCGGTCGGTCTCGGCCAGCGCGCTGGCGGGCAGGCGGAGAAGGCCGCGGCCGGCGTCGTCGAGCTCCACGCGCAGCGCGGGTCCGACGGGGGCGCGCACCACCACGGGCTGGGTGCCCGGGGTCGACTCGATGACGATGCGGCGGTCGATGACCTGGTTGCGCTCGATGACCTCGTCGTGATCATTCGACGCGATGGCGACCACCAGCCCGCCGACGACCATGCCGGCGCCGACCAGGGCGGTGATGGTGCCTGCGCTGCTGCTCTCGTGCCCGTCGTCGCAGCCGTCGGAACAGCCCTCGCCGGAGCCCCAGCCGCGGCCGAGCTCACTCATGGCGCTGCCCAGACCGATCAACCCACCAGCGCCGATGACGGCCGCGCCGCCGCCCATCAGCATGTTCGCGGTGTCGTTGCTGCTCGAGTGCTCGACGATGCGCTCCCTGGAGCGCGCCGTCGTCGTGTAGATCTGGCGGCACGGCACCGTCACCGCGACCCGGATGCCGCCATCGCCCAGGACCTCGACGCCGGTGCGGGCGTGGCCGCGCGGCACACAGATGCCCTCGCGGCGCTCGCTCGAGCCGAGGTTGCGGCGAGCCACGACCTGGCGCCCGGTGGGCATGCAGCCTGCGCTGGCTGCGGCGACGATGATGATGGTGAAGATGCTGACGAACGGCCTCATGACGCGGGGTATTACAAAGGTCGGGCCAATTTCATCTCCTCGTGATTTCGATTGGTTGCGTGTGGTTCGCACCGTGATCTGTCGAAGCTTTGCCGTCCCTGGTCCACCACCTGTCGATCCGGTCCACCAGGGCCTTCGTACCGGCTGCATCCACGCGGGGGCCTGCACATGATTGCTGTTTTCGGAGCGACCGGTACCACTGGTTCAGGGGTGGTCAAGGCGATGGCGGCGCAGCGCAAGCCGGTGCGCGCGGTGGTGCGCAAGGCGGCGCAGGCCGCGGCGGCCACGCAGCTCGGCGCCGGGGTCGACGTCGTGGCCGCCGAGCTCGACGACGCGGCCGCGCTGCGTGCCGCCCTCGACGGCGTCAGCCACGTCTACTGCGGCCTCGGCCGCGCCGCCAACCTGGCCGAGCTCGAACAGCACGTGGTCGACGCCGCGCGCGCCGCGGGCGTCGCGCACTACGTCAAGTCGTCGGGCGTCAGCGTCGGCGTCGATCGCCCCAGCGTGATCCAGAAGGTGCACGGCCAGCTCGAGGACTATGTGCGCGCCAACCTGCCCGGCAAGCACACCATCCTGGGCTGCAACTTCTTCATGCAGAACTTCTTCGGCGTGGCAGGCGCCATCAAGAGCGGCGTGCTGCCGATGCCCACCGGCGAGGCGCGCGCCGGGCTGGTCGACGCCGCCGACATCGTGCGCTGCGCGGCCAGCGTCCTCGCGGGCGCGCCGGGCCAGCACCTGGGCAAGCGCTACCAGATCACCGGGCCCGCCGCTCTGTCCCACGGCGACGCCGCCGCCACCTTCACCAGGGTGCTGGGGCGCCCGGTACAGTTCGTCAACGTGCCCGAGGCCGACTTCGTGGCCGGCTGCGTGCAAGCCGGGCTGCCGCGCTGGTTCGCCGAGGTGCTGGCCGACGTCTATGTGCGCTTCTTCGGCGCCGGCGACGCCGCCACCGTCAGCGACGACGTGCGCCTGGTGACCGGACAGGCGCCGCGCGCGCTGGAGGCGTGGGTGCGCGACAACGCCCAGGCCTTCGCCTGAGCTGATCCGGCCGCAGGCGCCGGTCGACATTCCCACGCGCATTCGCGATAGTTTCGCCGGGGGGGTTCACGGTGGTGGGTGCTTCCGAGTTCGCGGGCACCGAGCGCTTCGAGCTGAAGAGCAGGCTGGGTGCCGGTGGCATGGGCACCGTGTTCGAGGCGCTCGATCGTCAGCAGGGTGTGCGCGTGGCGCTGAAGACGCTGCGCACGCTGGGTGGCGACGCGCTGATGCGCTTCAAGCGCGAGTTCCGCGCCCTGGCCGATCTGCACCACCCCAACCTGATCACCCTGGGTGAGCTGCACGAGGCCGCCGGCCAGTGGTTCTTCACCATGGAGCTGCTCGGCGACGGCCAGGACTTCGTGGCATGGGTGCGCCCGGGATGCACGCGCGATCCCGGCAACCCGTCGCCGTGGTCGGAGACCGTGCGCGGCGGGCGCGGCAAGGACGGCGAGGGCTGGCGACCGGCGCCGCCGCTGGGCGGTCGCCTCGACGAGGCGCGCCTGCGCGCCGCGCTGGCGCAGCTGACCGAGGCGCTGAACGCGCTGCACACGGCCGGCAAGGTGCACCGCGACATCAAGCCGTCGAACATCCTCATCACGCCCGACGGCACGCTGAAGGTGCTGGATTTCGGCCTGGTGCGCGACCTGCTCGAGCGCGAGCACTCGACCCAGGTGGTCGGCACCACCGACTACATGGCGCCCGAGCAGGCGGCGTCGCGCCCGCTGGGGCCGGAGGCCGACTGGTACGCGGTCGGCGTCATGCTGTACGAGGCGCTGACCGGGGTGCTGCCGTTCGACGGTCCCCCGCTGGCGGTGCTGCAGCGCAAGCAGGTCGACACCCCGCCGCCGCCGGCCCAGCTGGCCCCGGGCGCGCCGGGCGACCTGGCCGCGGTGTGCATGGAGCTCTTGCTGCCCGATCCGGCGGCGCGGCTGCGTCCGCGTGATCTGGTGCGCCGGCTCGGCCTGGGCGGGTCGGCGGCGCGGCCGCGCACCATCAGCTCGCAGAGTCCGCTGTATGTCGGCCGCGCGCGCGAGCTGCGCGAGCTGCGCGAGGCCTTCGACCAGGTCTCGCGCGGGGCCGGCCTGGCGGGGTGCGTGCACGGCGAGTCGGGCGTCGGCAAGAGCGCGCTGGTCAAGCGCTTCGTCGAGCTGGCGCTGGCCGAGGACGCCCGCGTGGTCAGCCTGACCGGGCGCTGCTACGAGCGCGAGTCGGTGCCCTACAAGGGCATCGACGGGGTGGTCGACGCCCTGGCCAGCCACCTCGCCAAGACCGGCAAGCTGGACGCCGCCGCGGTGCTGCCGCGCCACGTCGGCCTGCTGGCGCAGGTCTTCCCGGTGCTGCTGCGCGCCGAGGCGGTGGCGCAGGCCCCCGCGAGCGCGCGTGACGAGCAGCTCGATCCCCAGGAGCACCGGCGCCGCGTCTTCGTGGCGCTGCGCGAGCTCCTGGCTCGCCTGGGCGAGCGGCGGCCGCTGTGTGTGGTCATCGACGACCTGCAGTGGGCCGACGCCGACAGCCTGGCGCTGCTGGGCGCGCTGCTGGAGCCGCCCGATGCGCCGCAGCTCCTGCTGATCGCCACCCTGCGCGGTCCGCAGGCCGCGGCCACGGTGGCGCGGCTGCCCGGCGAGGTGCGCCAGCTGACGGTGGGGCCGCTGGCCGACGACGAGGCGCGCGAGCTGGCGGGCTCGCTGCTGCGCAAGGCGGGGCTGCCGCCGACGCTGGCGCCGCGCATCGCGGCCGAGGCGGCGGGCCACGCGCTGTTCATCGACGAGCTGGTGCGCCACGCCGGCGAGGCTGACCACGCCATCGGCCTGCGCCTGGAGGACGCCCTGGGCGAGCGCATCGGGCGGCTGGCCGAGCCGGCGCGGCGCATCCTCGAGCTGGTCGCGGTGGCCGGGCTGCCGCAGCCGCAAGGCGTGGTCGCGGCGGCGCACGGGGGCAGCGACTTCCCGCAGCAGCTGGGCGTCCTGCGCGTGGCCAACCTGGCGCGCTCCAGCGGCACCCGCGAGCAGGATCTGGTCGAGACCTACCACGACCGGGTGCGTGACGCGACGCTGGCGCGGCTGTCGCCCGAGACGCGCAGCGACTGTCATCGCCGGCTGGCGCTGGCGCTGGAACGCACCCAGGACGCCGAGGGGCTGGCGGTGCACTGGCTGGGCGCGGGCGAGCCGGGGCGCGCGGCGGTGCACGCCGAGGTGGCCGGGCGGCGCGCCGCGGAGGCGCTGGCGTTCGAGCGCGCGGCGCGCTGGCTGGCCTCGGCGCTGGAGCTGGAGCTGGCCGCCGGCGGCGGCGACGAGGCGGTGGTGCGCCGGCTGCGGCTGGCGCTGGGTGATGCCTGGGTCAGCGCGGGGCGCGGGGTCAAGGCGGCCGACGTGCTGCTGGCGGCGGCGCAGGGGGCCACCGCCGCGGAGTCGCTGGATCTGCGCCGGCGCGCGGCCGAGCAGCTGCTGCGCTCGGGCCACGTCGACCGCGGCGTGGCGGCGCTGGAGAGCGTTCTGGGCGCGGTCGGCATGCAGCTGCCGCGCAGCACGCGCAGCGCGCTGGTGGCGCTGGTGCTGCGGCGCGCGCAGCTGCGCCTGCGCGGCCTCGGCTTCAAGGAGCGCGATCCGACGCAGATCGCGGCCGAGGAGCTGACCCGGGCCGACGTGTGCTGGTCGGCGGCGTCGGGGCTGGCCATGGTCGACACCGTGCGCGGGGCCGACTTCCAGACCCGCAACCTGCTGCTGGCGCTGCGCGCCGGCGAGCCCAGGCGGATCGCGCGCGCGCTGGCGATGGAGGCCAGCTTCCTGGCCAGCTCGGCGCCGGACTCCAGGCGCGTGCTGGCGCTGCTGGCGCGGGCCAGCGAGCTGGCGCAGCGGCTGCGCGATCCGCACACCACGGCCATCGTGCTGATGTCGACCGGCGCAGTGCAGTTCCTCAACGCGTCGTGGGCCCCGGCGCGCGACATGGCGGCGCGCGCGGCGGACCTGCTGCGCAGCCGCACCGTGGGCACCTCCTGGGAGATCGCCAGCTCGGAGCTGTTCCGGCTGTGGACGCTGTTCTTTCTGGGTGAGCTGCGCGAGATGTCGCGGCGCGTGTTCGCGCTGCTGCGCGAGTCGGAGGGGCGCGGTGACCTGTACGCCGCCACTGGCTATCGCACCGGCCTGGCCAACGCCGCGTGGCTGATGAGCAACGACGTCGCCGGGGCGCGCCACCAGCTGCGCGACGCGGCGCGGGCGTGGTCGCACGCCGGCTTCCACTTTCAGCACTACTGGAACATGCTGGCGCAGATGCACATCGACCTCTATGTCGGTGACGGCGCGGGGGCGTACAAGCGCTGGATGGAGCGCTGGCCGTCGTTCGAAGAGTCGTTCTTCCCGCGCATCCGCGTGCTCGGCATCGAGGCCTGGACGGTGCGCGGGCGAGCGGCGCTGGCGGCGGCCACCGCGACGCCTGCGGGCAGCGCGCGCGAGGCGCTGCTCAGGAGCGCGGAGCGCGACGCCGACCGTGCCGCGACGCGGGGCACCAGCTATGGGCGCGGCATGACCGAGCTCCTGCGGGCGGGGGCGCAGGCGGCGCGCGGGCGCGACGCGCGGCCAGCGCTGACCGCGGCCATCACCGCGCTCGACAGCGCAGGCATGGCGCTGCACGTGGCGGCGGCACGACGCCGGCTGGGCGAGGTCGTCGGCGGTGACGAGGGCGCCGCGCTGATCGCGGGCTGCGATGGCTATCTCGGCGAGCAGAAGGTGTCGAGCCCGCGCCGTCTGGTCGCCATGCTGACGCCAGGCTTCCCCGACTGACGTGGCCGGGCCGCGCGACAGACCGCCGTCGGGGCTCGAGCCCACGCTGACGCCGACGCCGGCCGCGGCGGCTGCGACGAGCGACGCCGCCCTGCCTCCGGCCGCGGCGGACGGCGACGACACCCTGCCTCCGGCCGCAGCGGACGGCGACGACACCCTGGCGCCGACCTCGGCCCAGGCGGCGGCGACCCCGCCGCCGGTGGTGCGCATGGGCCCGCGCCCCGACTACCCCGAGCTGCCGGTGGTCCCGCGCGAGCACTACACCGTCGAGCGCGAGCTGGCGCGCGGCGGCATGGGGCGCATCTCGGCGGCGCGCGATCGCCGCCTGGGGCGCGCGGTGGCGCTGAAGGAGGTCCTGGTCGACGAACCCGGCGTGCGCGAGCGCTTCGAGCGCGAGGCGCGCATCACCGCGCGGCTGATGCACCCGGCCATCGTGCCGCTGCTGGAGGCCGGGCGCTGGCCCGACGGCTCGCCCTTCTTCGCCATGAAGCTGGTCGAGGGCCAGCCGCTCGACGTGGCGGCGCGGCCGCTGCACACGCTGCGCGAGCGTTTGACGCTGCTGCCCAGCGTGATCGCCGCGGTGGAGGCGCTGGCCTTCGCGCACAGCCACGGCGTGATCCACCGCGATCTCAAGCCCCAGAACGTGCTGGTCGGCGCCTATGGCGAGACCGTGGTCATCGACTGGGGCCTGGCCAAGGAGGTCGGGGTCGAGGCCGCCGAGGCCAGCCTGGACCCTGGTCGGCGCCGCGGCGCGGACGCCAGCGCGGCAGCGTCGGCGCGCCCGGCCGCGGCGTCGCGGCCGACCTCGGCGTCGGGCGAGGGCGCCACCGTGGCCGGCGCCGTGATGGGCACGCCGGCGTACATGCCGCCCGAGCAGGCCGCCGGCGAGGCGCTCGACGGTACCGCCGACGTGTACGCGCTGGGCGCGCTGCTGTACCAGGTGCTGGCGGGCGCGCCGCCCTACACCGGGCGCAGCGTCGACACCGTGCTGGAGGCGGTGCTGCGCGGCCCGCCGCGGCCGCTGAGCGAGCGCGCCCCCGAGGTGCCGCCCGAGCTCGGCGCCATCGTCGCGCGCGCGATGGCGCGCCGGCGCGAGGACCGCTACGCCAGCGCGGTCGAGCTGGCCGCCGATCTGCGCCGCTTCCAGACCGGGCAGCTGGTCGGCGCGCATCGCTACACCGCGTGGCAGCGCGTGGTGCGGCTGGTGCGCCGCAACCGGCTGGCCTTCGCGGTCGGCACCGTGGCGGCGCTGGCCCTGGCGGTGGTCGGCTGGGTCAGCCTGACGCGGATCCTGCGCGAGCAGCGCCAGAAGGAGCGCGCGCTGGTGATCGCCGAGGACGCGCGCCGGGTCGCGCAGCGGCGCGCCGACGGGCTGGCGCTGGTGCAGGCCCGCCAGGCGCTGGCGGCCGGTGATGCCACGCGCACGCTGGCCTGGCTCAAGCAGATCAGCGTCGAGGGGCTGGGCGAGGAGGCCCGCGTGCTGGCGCTGGTGGCGTCGCAGCGTGGGCTCGCCGATGTGCTGCTGACCGGCGCCGCGCCGTGGGCCGGCCTGGCGGCGGTCGCGGACGGCAGCTGGCTGGCCGCGGGCTATGACGATGGTCGCGTGCTGCTGTGGCGGGGCGACGCGCGCGAGCCGCGTGAGCTGCTGGGGCGGGGACCCAGGCTGTCGCGACTGACCCGCGTCGGTGACGCCCAGCTGGCGGCGACGCGTGGCGACGCCATCATCGTGCTCGGGCTGGATGGCGCGGCGCCGCGCAGCTTCCCGGCGCACGGACCGCGCTGGATGGAGCCGTCGCCGCAGGGCGGCGCGCTGCTGTACGCCGAGACCCCGGCCCCGGCTGCGGGCGCGGGCACGAGCGCGCTGCCCGCCAGCGACGGTGCGCTGCGCCGCCTCGACCTGGCGACCGGCCAGGACGACGTGCTGCTTTCAGACGGCGGCACCATGCCGAGCTTCGCGCGCGACGGCCGCCTCCTGGTGCTGGTGGACGAGGAGCTGGCGCTGCTGGCGCCCGATGGCAGCCCGCAGTACCGGGTGCCGTTCCCCAGGAACATCATGGGCCGCGACGCCTGGCTGGCGCCCGACGGCAGCTTCGCCATCACCCGCTCGGGCGCCGACTGGGCGCGCATCGCGCTGGGCCCCACCGGTCCAGGTCCCAGCACCCCGCCCGCGGGCGAGCTGCCGTCGCTGACCGCGAACGAGTGGTCGAACGATCTCGGTTTCGGCGACGCCGGCCTGATGGTGGTGGTGCGCGATGGCCGCGCCGCCAGCATCTCGGCCCTGGGCGAGAGTCGCAACCTGGGCGGCGAGGGCATGCTCGGCGGCGTGGAGATGGCGCCTGGTGGGCGCCGCTTCGCGCTGTTCGGCCAGCGCCCCGAGCTCGAGGTCTTCGACGCCCCGGGCGACCCGGTGGTGACCCTGACCACGCACCGGCGCAGCGTGTCGCGCCCTGTTTTCGCTGGCCCGTCGCGGCTGGCCAGCCTCGATGCCGGCGGCGTGCTGCGACGCTGGCGCCTGCCCGACAGCACGCTGCGCCACCTCGACGGCTGCGGCGCAGCCCAGCGCGTGCAGTTCGCGGCGGACGGGCGCGTGGCGCTGCTCGACTGCGGCTTCGGCAGGGAGGTCGTGGTGGTCGACCTCGTCACCGGCAGCGAGCACAAGGCGGGCGCCTACCCGGGCACCGGCGCGGTGCCCGTGCTGTCCGCCGACGGCAAGGTGCTGGCGCTCCCCGGTGACGATCACGTCGCGGTGCACCAGCTCGCGACCGGCGACACCCGGAAGGTCCCGCTGCGACCCGGGCCGCAGCTGACCGTCACCCTGGGGCTGAGCGCCGACGGCTCGCGCCTGGCCGTGGTCTATCCCGACGGCGTCGAGGTCCACGACGCCCTGTCGGGGCAGGTCACGCGCTGCATGGCGCCGCCCGGTGATCCCATCGCGCTGCGCGCGGTGCTGTCAGCCGACGGCACCCGCGTGGCGGCGCACCCGTTCCTGGGCGATGCCGGCGCGCAGGCCTGGCAGTGCGACGCCAGCGGCACCGTGACCAGCCTCGGCTTCGAGGCGCACCAGCTGGCCTTCGCCCCCGACGGCGCGCTGGCCGCGCTGACCGAGGAGCCCACCGTGCGCCTGCTCCTGCAGCGCCCCGGCGCCGCCGTGCGCGAGCTGGCCCGCGGGGTGCCGCGCAGCCGCGGCCTGGGCTTCTCGCCTGACGGCAGCACGCTGTGGTCCGCCGGCGCCGACGGTATCGTGTCGCGCTGGGACCTCGCGGGCGGCGGCGCCAGCGCCAGCAGCTTCGACGTCGGCGGCGAGATCGTGCGCCTGACCCCGTCTCGCGATGGTCGCCGCGCGCTGCTGCTGGTGCGCGACGCGGTGCGCGCGACCGACCGCCTGCTGCTGTGCGACCGCGCCGCCTGCAACGCGCTGGAGAGCGACCTGCACTCCAGCGGAGAGGGCTTCGGCCCCGCCGGCGAGATCGCCTATTTCGGCGGCTTCCTCGGCGACCAGCTGCGCTGGATCCCCGACCGCATCCCCGCCGCGGGCGCCGCCCTGGCGCGCTGGCTGCTGAGCGCGACCACCACCACGGTGGACGACCTCGAGGTCGTCGACCGCGGCGGGCTGTGACCGCGCGACGCTCCTTTCAGGCCGCCGGTTGCGGCCCGCGCGCTCAGCCCAGGCCGAACACGCGCGCGGCGTTGTCGCCCAGGAAGAGCCGGCGCGCCTCGGCGTCGAGGCCCAGCGCGTCGACCTGGGCCAGGCAGTCGCCCGGCGTCAGCAGGGGATAGTTGCTGCCGAACAGCACCTTCTTGCGACCGTGGCCGGCCAGGTACTCGCGCAGCGCGGCGGGGTAGCGCTTCGGCTTGTAGGCCGAGGTGTCGATGTGGACGTTGGGGTACTTGGTCGCCAGCGCGATCATCTCGTCGGTCCACGGATAGCCGATGTGGCCGGCCACGATGCGGAGCTCGGGGAAGTCGAGGGCGACCTCGTCGAGGTAGGGGATGGGGCGCCCCGGCTCCGACGGACACAGCGGGCCGGTGTGGCCGACCTGCAGGCAGAACGGGATGCCGAGCTCGACACACTCGGCATACAGCGGGTAGTAGCGCCGGTGGTTGGGCGGCAGGTTCCACAGCCAGGGCAGCATGCGCAGCGCGCGCAGCCCCAGCGTGCGCACCGCGCGGCGCAGCTCACGCACCGCCGCCATCGGGTGCCCGAGATCGACCGAGGCCACGCCGACCAGGACGTCGGGCGCCGCGCGCACGAAGCTGGCGACCTCGTCATTCGAGATCAGCGCGCCCTGGGGCCCGACCCAGGCCGTCACCAGCGCACGGTCGACGCCGGCGGCCTGCAGCGCCCCCAGCGTGAAGCCGAGCGGGATCTCGGGCGGCTCGTCGCCCGCTCCCAGCCAGCGTCGCAGCGAGGCGAACATCTCGTGGCGCACGAACCCCGGGGTCGGGTGCTGGATCCACGCGTCGATGATGGGCATGGCGGCAATCTAGCATCGCTGGCCTCGGCGGCCGGCCTCTGCCATGGTCGAGCCATGCGGGCCGCCGTCGTCTCGAGCGTCATCGTCACGTCCTTGGTGACCGGTTGCGGCAGCAGCAGGCCGCGCGCGGGCACCGGCGCCGACGCCGCGCTGACCACGCCTGACGCCGCGGTGACCACGACCGACGCCGGCGGGGTGACCCAGACCGCGCCGTCCCCGACCTGTGCCAGCGCGGGCTGCCTGCGCGCCGTCACCGTGGTCGGCGACTATGACCTCGCCACGCTGCGCCCGCTGCTCGAGCCGGCGGTGCAGGTCGACAACGGCTACTCGCTGTACACCCTCGAGTACTTCACCAGCGCTCGCACCGCGCTGGCCACGGTGGCCATCCCGTATCGCGTCGACACGCCGGCGGGCGGCTGGCACGTGGTCGCCAACAACCACGGCACCAGCGGCGTCGAGGACCCCTGCGTCATCGCCGGCACCATCTCGGGCGCCGGTCTGGCCGGGACCTTCGGCGCACGCGGCCTGATCGGCGTCGCGGTCGACTATCCCGGCCTGGGCACCCCCGGCGTGCATCCCTACCTGGTCGCCGACATCGAGGGCCACGCCACGCTCGACGCCCTGCGCGCGACCCGCGTGCTGGCCGCCCATCTCGGGGTGCGGCTGTCGGGGCGCAACGCGGTCGTCGGCCTCAGCCAGGGCGGACACGCCACCCTGGCCGCCGCCGCGCGCCACCGCAGCCACGCCCCCGAGCTGGACATCCGCGCCTTCGCCGCCACCGCCCCCGCGACGGTGTGGGAAGAGGACTGGCGCGTCGGTGTCGCCATCGACGGCCCGCACGTCGCCTACCACGCCATGATGGTCTACGCCTGGGCCGAGCACTACGGCTTCCAGCTCGAGCCGCTGTGGACCACCCAGACCGCCACCATCATCGACGAGGTGATGGCGCAGAGCTGCGGCTACCCGCTCACGGCCGGGGGCCCGACCATCGCGAGCCGCCTGGGCAGCTCGGCCGCCGGCATCTTCTCGCCCGCCTTCCTGACCGCATACACCAGCGGCAGCTGGGGCGCCTATGCGCGCTTCCACGACTTCTTCACCGCCAACCGGATCGGGCCGTACACCCAGACCGCGCCGCTCAAGCTGTACCAGGGCGACGCCGACACCACCGTGCTGCGCCAGAGCACCGACGCCCTGGTCGCCGCGCTGCGCGCTGGCGGCAACAGCGTCGACTACGAGGTCGTCCCCGGCGGCACCCACACCAACGTCGCCTTCGGCTTCGTGGCCTACCAGGAGCTGCGCACCACCGAGTCGATCGCCTGGCTCAGGGCGCGCCTGGCCGAGTAGCGCCGCCGCCCCGGATGATCGCGGAAGGATCGCGCAAACCCTGCGCATGTGGCCGCGACGCCTTGCGCCGCCCCGGTGCCAGCCCCACGGTAGGGATATGCGCAACTGGATCGCAGCGGCAGTCCTCGTGATCGCAGGGTTCTCATGCGCCGGACAGAGACAGGGCCCGGCCGAGACCTTGCCCTCGAACACGCAGACCCCAGCGTCCGTGCCCGAGCCCGAGCGCATCCACGCACCTGCGCTGCAGCCCGCGCCGCCGCCCAATCCCGAGACCCCCGCCGCGACCCCCAGCCCGACCCCCGCGCCGAAACCCTAGGCTAGCGGGGACGTCCGCGGGTGAGGCTCTTGCACACGCCGAAGGCGCGGTCGGCGGGTTCGCGCTCGGTGGAGTCGGCGCGACAGGTGATGCCGGCGCGACAGCCGTTGACCACGAAGCTCGGCGGGTCGCTGCTGTCGAAGCCGGCGGTCTGGCGCTGCAGCGTCAGGCTCAGCCAGCCGTCGCTCACGGTCTCCTGGGTGATGACCTCGCCGGTCGGCGCGTCGGCCGCCGGGCACTGGCGCGCGGCGCCGTCCCAGCTGACCTCGACGCGGACGTCATGCAGGACGAGCTCGATGCTCTTGCCCTGGAAGGCGTTGGTCTCGACGATGGTGGTCTTGCGCTCGCCCGGGGTCGCGGTGGCCGGGATGCCGTAGGCCCGCAGGTCGAGGCGCTGCGTCCCTGCGCCACACGCCCCCAGCCCCAGCACCCCCGCCGCCCCCGCCAGCACCGTCAGCACCGTCACGCGCGACCACGCCATACCCACACGCTAGCACGCCGGTTGACCGCCGGCGTTCGCGGGGTCAACGTTGCCACATGCGCACCTGGGCCCCGGTCGTCGTTGCCTGCGCCGTCGCCAGCGTGGTGGTGGCCTGCGCCGGCCCGCAGCAGAGCCGCCTGCCCACCGAGACCCAGCCCGCCAGCACCGCCACCCCCGCGGCCGCGCCCGAGCCCGAGCGCATCCACGCGCCGGCCCTCGCGCCCGCGCCGCCGGGGTCAGGCGCGCCCGAGGCTCCCGAGCCGGACGACGACACCACGGTGCGCGCGGAGCTGCCGCTCGCCACGCTGGACAGCCTGGTCATCAAGGGCAGCCACGAGCCGCGCTTCATGCGCACCTTGCTGGACAACCAGCGCGGCAAGCTGGCGGCCTGCTACCTGCACGCGCGCAACGTCGACCGCCAGCTCGGCCCCGGCACCATGACCTGGCAGGTGCGCATGGATCAGTGGGGGCGCATCGACCACTTCGCGGTCATCGAAAAGACGCTGCTCAGCCCGAGCTTCGAGGCCTGCGCGCGCACCGTGCTGTCACCGCTGCGCGGCACCGAGGCCAGCGGCAGCTCGACGGTCACGGTGCGCTTCGCGTTCGCGCCGGCGCCGGCCGCGGCGCCGACCCCGCGCTGATGGGCGGCAAGCTGTTCCACTTCCCGCGCATGCCGCGCGCCGACTACCTCGAGCGTGAGGCCGCGGTGCGCGTGGCGCTCGACGGCATCATGCCGGGCGCCTACCGCATCCCGCGCTTCTACGGCGACAAGGCCGACTTCGGCGACATGGACATCCTGTGCGCCAGCGGGCCCGACTGGGAGGCCACGCGCGACCGCATCGTGCACGCGCTCGGGGTCACCGAGACCAAGGCGGTCGGCCACGTCTACTCGCTGGCGTACCGCGGGCTGCAGACCGATCTGTTCACGGTGGCGCCGCGCTACCTCTGCAGCATGTACGACTTCATGTCGTTCAACGACGTCGGCAACTTCATCGGGCGCATGTGCCGGCGCTTCGACCTCAAGTATGGCGAACATGGCCTGAGCCACGTCTACCGCGGTGACGGCGGCAACTTCGTGCGCGAGCTGCCGCTGACGCAGGACTTCGCGCGGGTATGCAGCTTCCTCGGCCTCGATCACGCAGCCTGGCAGACCGGGTTCGCGTCGCTGCCGGCGCTGTTCGAGTGGGTCATCGCCAGCCCGTACTTCTCGGTGGCGCCCTACCTCGACGTGCCGGGGGGGACCATGCGCGCGCGCGGCGACCGCCCCACGGTGACCCGCTTCATCAGCTACCTGCGCGAGCGTGGCATCGACAAGCGCGCCGTGATGGCCGAGCGCAGCGAGCAGCTGCCCGCGGTGCTGGCCGCCTTCCCGGACGCCGACCTGCCCGGGCAGCTGGCCGCGGCGCGCGCGGCGCAGGGCCGCCATGTCGAGCTGCGCCGACGCTTCAGCGGCGAGCGCGTGATGAGGCTGTGCCCCGGTGTGCGCGGCCGCGCGCTGGGCGAGCTGATGGCGCACCTCCGCGAGGTCACGCCCGACTTCGACGACTGGCTGCTGGCGAGCGACGAGGCGGCGATCGACGCGCACATCGTGCGGGTGGTGGCGGCGTGGGGAGACGGAGCCGGATAGTCCCCCTCGGCTGCGCCGCGGGCCACTACATGTTCCTGAGCTCGGCGTCGATCATCTTGATGGCCGACTTGCGCACCGCGGTGTAGGTCGGCAGCTTCTTGAAGAAGGGCGGCACCGTGCTGTGGCCCTTGTGCGTGGTGGTGCCCATGACCCAGGGCGTGCCCTGCTCGCGGATCACCGCGCTGGTCTCGAGCTGCACCGTGAAGTCGACCTTCTTGGCGGCGGCGTCGAGCACCTTGAAGGTGTAGACGTTGGCCAGATCGCCGCTGGGATCGAAGGTCTCGTAGGCCAGCACGTGGCGCGGCCCGACGTCGAACTGATCGAGGACGTACTCGGTGGCGGTCGCGCCGCCGGGCGCCTTGCCGTCCTTCCACATCGCGAACAGCGCGGCGCGGGTCTTCCAGGCCGGCTTGTCCTGCTTGAGCGCGAGCTGTGCCTGCATGACCTTCTTGGTGGCGTCGAAGTCGTCGGGGCTGAGCTTGGCGGCGAGGCCGAAGCGCTTGAGGGCGCCCTTGAAGTCCTTGAGATCGTAGCTGGCCTGGCCGCCGTTGTAGGCCGCGTCCGTCATCTTGGGATCGATCTTGAGGGCCAGATCCCAGCGCTTGATGGCCTCCTTCTTCTTGCCCAGGCCGGCCAGGACGACGCCAGCGTTGTAGTGCGCCTCGGCGAACTTCTTGTCGAGCTTGACCGCGGTGTCGTACGAGGCCACCGCGTCCTCGCCGCGACCGAGCGCCGACAGGATGCGCCCGCGCGCATAGTGCGCCGTCGCGCGCGAGCCGTCGCGCGTGACCTCGGCGTCGATCTCGGCCAGCGCCTTCTCCAGCGCGGGGCGATTGCCCTCGGCGGCCTGGGCGCGCTTCATGATCTCGTTGATGGGGTCGGCGGCGCTCGGGGCCTCGGCGGCGGCGGGCGCGGCCAGCAGGATCACCAGGGCGAGGGTCGAAAGCCAGCGCGTCATGGGCCAAATATACCCCCCTCGACAGGGCGCGGGTGACCGGCGATGCTGAGCCGCGAGGGGGCCCCATGACCATCGCCGAGTATCTCGCGCAGTGTCTGACTCCGTATGGCTGGAAGCAGCTGCCGGTCTTCCCGGGCAGCGTCCGTGACGCGCGGCTGATGCGGCAATCGCAGGGCGCGCTGCTCGAGATCGATCACCGGCCGGCGCGGCGCGAGCTGTGGCTGTGGATCATCGGCAAGGACTGGGACAAGCGCTGCATCGGCTTCGAGTACGAGGACAAGCTGCAGTTCGTGCTGCAGGCCATCGTGACGATGCAGGACAAGCTGAAGATCGAGGACTACTTCACGGCCTACTTCGAGTTCCAGAAGGTCGGCGGCAAGGTGGCCATCATCGCGTGGGAGCAGTTCCCCGAGCCGGCCGGGACGCAGGACACCGGGTTCAACCAGGAGGCCGCGGTGGCGCAGGCCCAGGCCGCGCACGCACAGATCGCCTCGGGGGGCGGCGGCGACCCCGACCCGGTGGTGTTCCCCGGGCAGCGCGTGGCCAAGCTGAGCGACTACGTCGCCATCATGAAGCGCATGCAGACCGGCGACATGATGGGCGCGCTGGGTGCGTACGGGCTCGACATGATGGGCTGGGGCAGCGTGGCCGCGGCCTGGGGCGGCAAGCTGGGCGCGGATCCGACCTTGAATGCGAAGTTCACCAAGATGCTGATGGGGTGAGCTGCGCGCTCATTCTCGGCGTCGGGGCTGGTGTAGGCGTCTGTCGTTGCAACGGCCGACACGGAACGCGGATGGGCCTCTGTTATGCTGGCGGGCAGTATGCCTAGCCGGGTTTGTGGTGTCTGCGGTCAGTCATTCCACGCGCGTTCGGACGGCGCCGTCCGTCTCGCGCTGGAAGAGCACAAGCGGTCGCACGCAGGTGTGGTCGCGCGCGAGAGCAGCCGGGAGCAGCCCGCCGTGCTGGAGCGGGTGCCGACCTCGTCGGCCCGGGTGTCACTGCTGGCCGAGGTGGTGGCCGGGTTCGACTCCGTGACCGACCTGGTGCGCGCCGGCTATTCCGTCAATCATGACAGCCTGTTCGTGCCCTTCGAGGCGCCGCGGATGATCGGGACCCAGGTTCGTGTGCTGCTCACCATCGCCGGCGAGGGGCGCTTCGAGCTCAAGGGCACCGTGGTGGCGGCCTTCCCCGACCCGGTCAATCCACGGCCGACCACGTCGCGCCGGGGCAACGGGGTGTTCCTGACCTCGGCCAGTCCAGGCTGGTCGCGCTTCTGTGACGGGCTGGAGGCCGGGTTCGATGACCTGACCGACCCCGACCGGGGCCCGATCCGCGAGCGCGTGCGCGGGGTCGCCATGCTCGAGGAGCCCGATCCCGCCGAGTTCGACGACGACCCGACCAGCAAGTAGTCGGGGCCGGTCTACTTCTTGACGAAGGGCAGCGAGCCGAGGAAGTCGATCTTGCCGATGTCGACGCCGTTGTGGCGCAGGATCGCGTACGCGGTGGTGACGTGGAAGTGGAAGTTCGGCAGCACGTAGTGATCGAGGTAGTCGCCGCCGCGCATGGTGTTGCCTTGCATCCAGCTGTGCTGGCAGGCGCGCTCCTCGGCGCCGACGAAGTCCTCGCGGGTGAAGGTCGCGAGGTAGTCGATGACGGTGCGCAGGCGGGCGCGCAGCTCCTCGATGGTCTGCTCGGTGTCCGGGTGTGAGGGCGGCGTCTTGCCAGTCAGCTTGGCCACGGCGTACTTGGCGGTGTCGCAGGCCGACTGGATCTGGCGTGGAAAGGCGAACTGATCCAGGGCCAGCCGGGCCTCGCACAGGAGGTCGATGTCGAACTTGCGCGCCTTGGCGTGGGCCGCCGCCTTGTCGAGCCAGCGGTCGATGTTGCCGAGGAACTTCGAGAAGATGGGGACGGTGGCGTCGTAGAGGTTCATCGCGGCGGCATACTACGGCAATTTGGGCTTGCTCAGGAGGCCCGATCTAGGCTACGAGCCGCCCTCATGAACAAGGTATTCAAGCTGTCGATGGTGCTCGGACTGGTTGTTGGCCTGGTGGGGTGTGGGGGCGGCGGGGATGACGACGACGCCAAGGACGGCGGCGGCGGTAGCGACGGCGGGCTGCGGCTCGACGGGCGCGTCCCGGACAGCAGCGTCTCGGTCGACGCCGGTGACCCCGATGGCTGCGGCCCCAACGGCGAGGACGATGGCCAGGGCGGCTGCCTGTGCGACGACGGCTACTACAACATCAACGAGGGCGGCATCTGCCTGCCCCCGCCCGCCTGCCTGGGCGCCGACGATGCGCTGGAGCCCAACGACACCCCGCAGACCGGCACCGTGCTGATGCCGACCACCGTGACCACCGGCCTGCGCGTGTGCCCGGCCAACGACGACTGGTACCGCGTGACCCTGGCGGCGGGCCAGAAGCTGACCGCCGACATCGTCTTCACCCCGGCGATGGGCGACCTCGACGCCTACCTGTGGCCGGCCGGCGCCGACCTGGCCAATGACGACCCGGTGGCTTACTCGGAGAACGTCACCGACGACGAGAACATCATGTACACCGCCCCCACCGCAGGCGAGTACTGGATGCTGGTGTACGGCTACGAGGCGGCGCAGAACACCTACTCGATGACCATCACCAAGACGCCGTAGTTCGGCGCCAACGCCTGGCGTTACCAGGCGGCCACCCGTGGCGTAGTGTGGGGTATGCGCACTGCCTGGGTGGCCGCTGGCATTTTCGGGATCGGGTTGGCCGGGTGCGGATCTTGCGGGCCACGACCAAGCACGAGCACGAGCACGAGCACGAGCACGAGCACGAGCACGAGCACGAGCACGAGCACGAGCACGAGCACGAGCACGAGCGCGAGCACGAGCGCGGCCACCAGCAAGCAGGTCGTGATCGATCGATTCTCGGCGGCTGCTGGCCACCTCCTGGTGCGCACGCCAGGAAGTCGGCTGCCGGGGCCGGGAGTCGCCATCGACCTCGACGACGGCTTCGTGACCCAGGGGCTGGGGCCCGACGGCGTGCCAGTGCGCTACTACCACTTCGACGTGCAGCCCGACGTGCCCGCGACGGTGTGGCGCCTGGTGCGATCGGGCACCCGCGAGGCGGTGCCGGGACAGGCGGACGTCATCGACGTCATCCCGGGCGACCCCGGCTACAGCGACTTCTGGCGCACCGCCTGGGTCGAGGTGCCGGCCGACTTCGTCCCCGGCTCGGTGACCAGCGCAGCCGACATCACGGCACGCGGGCTCGCGGTCACGCTCGATGACTCGGCGACCAGCTGTCCGGTGGTGCCGCCGGGCAGCCAGGCGCGCGAGGGTGGCGCACAGCTGACCACGCGCTGGTATCGCGGCCAGCAGGTGGTGTGCCTCGACTTCGGCGGCGCGCCGCTGCTGCTGGACGACGCCGGCAAGGTGCCGACCTCGGGGATCTTCGTCAGCTTCCGCAAGAACCCCGGGCAGCCTGGGGGCGGGCCGCCGTCGGGCTTTCGCACCGAGGCCGGCTCGCGGCAGACCCACAACGTGGTCATGAGCGTGCCCGGTGATCTCGACTACTCCCCGCTGTGGGCGGTGCAGATCTATGACGGCGCCGCGTTCGACCAGGTCCATGACGAGGCCAGCGCGCGCGCGGCGCCCGTCATCGCGCAGGGCCCGCTGGTCAATTGCCCCGTGGTGTGGGTGCAGCCGCGGTGACCGGGGCGGAGCTCTTCACGCGGACCCCGCGCGGCAGCAGCAGCCAGTAGCGCCCCGGGCCGCCCATGCGGCCGCTGAGGTCGGCGGCCGCGGCGTCGGCGCCCCAGTAGATGTCGCCGCGCACCGCGCCCAGGATGCCGCCGCCGGTGTCCTGCGCGATGAGCAGGCGCTGCCAGGGCGCCTCGCGGCGCGCGCCGGCGACCGGGGCGCGGGTGTCGACCCAGATCGGGGTCGAGTGCGCGACGAAGGCGCGATCGATGGCCATCGAGCGCAGCGGCGTCAGGACGACCCCCTGCGAGCCGACCGCTCCCGGCCGCGACGAGATGGCGAAGAACACCTTGGAGGCGTTCTTGTCGGCGATCTCGTCGAAGCGATCACGGTGGGCCACGAACCAGGCGCGAATGCCCTGCATGCTGCCCTGCCCCACCGGCAGCTCGCCGAGGTCGCGCAGGAGCTTGCCGACGCCGCTGTAGGGGCGGCCATTCTTGCCGGCGAACTCCAGCCAGACCTCGCTGCCGTCATCGAGCGTGGCGCGGCCCGAGCCCTCGATCTCGGTGAACAGGGCGTCGACCGGATCGTCGGCCCACAGCAGCTCGAGGTTCTGGGCCGCCAGCGCGCCCTTGCGGATCTCGGCGCGCGTCGGGTACGGCCGCAGCGCGCCGCTGCGCGGGTCGAGCTTGCCCCACACCTTGCGCCCGCGGCCATCGGGCACGAACGACGACAGGTCGACCGACACCAGGTCGGCGGGCCGCGCCAGGATCGGCGTCTGGTAGGCGCCATGGCGACGGCGCGACGCGCGCAGCGACTGCACGTAGTAGCTGGTCATCTTGCCCTCGGCGCCGGCCCGCCCGGCGGCCTGGTAGGGGTGGAACTCGGCCTCGAAGAAGGCGCGCGCGGCGGCGTCGTCACCCGCGGGCAGCTTCGCCGCGGCAGCGCAGGCGCGACGCCACTGCCTGGCCTTGCCGCTGTGACCGTCGTGGCCGACGGGGTCACCGTCGGCGAGGTCGGCCAGCTTGGCGCACGAGGCCAGGAAGGCAGGGATGGCCTCGGCGTGCTTGTCGGAGGCCCAGGCCGGCAGCGCGCTGAAGCCGACCCGCTTCAGCGTGAGGCGCTCGCTGGTGGGCGCGCTGGCGTCGCCCGGACAGGCCGCCGCGAGGTCGACGACGTCGGCCCCTACGGGAGTGGACAGGCTCGCTAGCGTGAGCACGGCCTGGACGACGGGACGCAGTGACCGCATGTCCCAAGATGATCGATCCGGGATCTTCTATTCCCAGACATGCGCCATTCAACGAAACTCAGCGACGTAGATGTTGTCCTGGGTTCCCCCTGTTGGGGGCATCCTCCAGGCAACAACAACGCGGCCCATCCCATCGATCGCAAGGATGGGATCTCTTGCGTCGTGGATGCTCGCACTGAGGTTTGCTCCCCCCGGCGGGGTCCACTGCGACGTCGCCGCCACGAATCGAGAAGCAAACACGATCCGGAATGGCGTCGCATCCTGCATCCAGACGGCGACAGCGTTGCCGTCGTCGTCGACAACGGCGGGCACCTGGGGGACGTATCCGTTCTGCTGGACAAACGTCGACAGAGCATCGAGACGTTGGTTGGCCGCCAATGCGCCCGTGGGGCCGGTGAACAGATCGTAGTGTGCTGCCCACGCCTGTCGCGTGTTATTGCTCGCGGAGGTAACCTGAGACCAAGTCACGATGGTCCGTCCAGTAGACGACACTGCGACCCAGGGCTGTTCAGTAGTAACTTGCGCCACATTGATGGCCTGAGGAGTTGCCCAGGTCCCGGGCGGCATCAGCGTATTGACCCAGATCTGGGTCGGTGGGGAAGCACTGGTTTCTTGCCATGCCACTGTCAAACGACCCCCAAGCTGCATTGCGGCGGTATCCCACTGTGCTGACAACGTCCGGCCCGCGGCCTGCGGGCTTGTCGGCGACGACCACGCTGACCCGGTCGCCATACGCATGCTAACGCGGAGTTCGTCGTGCATGGGAGACGCAATGCGCTCTTCCCACAATACCGCAGCGTTCCCGGCACTGTCCATCTCCACGCTGGCGTTGAAGATCTGATTCCCATTCGCATTGATCTTGGGTTGCACGCCGGACCAAGCGCCCAGTGCGACGTCGTACCGGTTCCAGAGCAAGTCGTTATTGCTCCCTCCCGTCACCTGCTGCCAGACGACAATGGCATTGCCTGCCCCGTCCCCCGCGACGGGGCTCAGTACACCGAGGTACGCGGCGCCAGCGCCTGTCTCCAGGCGCACTGGTGCCCCAAAGGAGGTCGCAGTCCTCGCCAGGCGACTCGACCACACGCTGTTCACTCCCCCGTCAGGCTCCATCCAAACGATGATCGCGTTGCCGGCGGCATCGATCACGGCTGCTGGAGTGTCGACACTCGCGACCTGATCACTCACGAGAAGTGGCCCCTCCCATCCGGCTCCCACCTTTCGGCGGGAAGCGTAGAGGTCGGCACGACCACCCGATGCGGCAGACCAGGCGACCACGACGTCGCCGGCACGATTCATTGCGATCACGGGCCGAGTGACCATGTTGCCTGTCTGTATCGGCACGGGGCTCGACCATAGCCCATCCCGCACAGTGAATGTCCAGGATGCATCGGCAGCCAGGGCATTTCCGGCAACGTCGGTGATCGCGGTAGTCACCCGGACGCTAATGGTCTGCAGGAGGGCATGGGGCTGCAGAGCGGTAAATGTCAACATTGCGCCCGACACCATGCGTGTTCCCAGGACCGACGAACCACTAGCAGTCACCACAAACGAGCTCGCGGTGACCGAGCTGCTTAGGATCGGTTCGGAAAACATGACAACAATGCTCTCCGAGGGAGAGCGGTTCGTGAAGCCATCGTCAGGGAGCCGGCTGATGATAGTCGGACGTGTTAGATCGAGCACTGCGGCGTCCGCTGGGGCAGCATCGATGGTCGGGTCCAGCGCTGCATCGTTCCCACTGGCATCGCTCATCCCGTTGCCGCCGTCGAATGTCACACCGCCATCGCCGCCATCAGTGCACAAGGTCCGCAGCTCACTCGCCGCGGTATTGTCCCAGCGGAGCCCAGACTCGCAAGCGAGATCCGGGAAGGCGCAATACTTCCGGTCCGAATCCGGATCTCTGCTGCAGGCGCCGCGCGCGCCAGCGTGCGCGCAGTTGTCATCCGTCGCACAAACATAGGACTCAGAGACACCGGAGCAGCCTGCAGCCACACAGGCCAACACGCCGATTGCGAGCCACGTCTTCATCCATCCCTCGCTTTCTCACCAAGACAGCTTCACGACGCCAATGCCAACCACAGCCGCGCCGACGATGCCAACGCCCCACCCAAGATCCCGCTCCTTGGCCGCGTCTTCGAAGTCGCCTGAGGTTCGGGATTCGATCACTTCGGCGTGCACCAAGATCCCTACCGACGTCGCCAGCGCCAGCCCGCCAACCCCAGTGATGATCCATCCCCAGGTATCCCGGTACCAAGGCAGGCGACGACGCTTCAGAGAGGACGCTGCCGGTATGTGGCGTTGCTCGACTGCTGCCGCGTTGCGGTGGTCGACTGAGGCTTCGATGCGCATAGTGCCACCTGCCACAGCAGTGACGGCCGTCAGGACTTCACCAACACGAATCTCGTGGCTCCCGGGTTCGACGCGTTTCACGAGGCGCGGAGTCCAGCCCACGAGGTTTCCGTCGATCAGGATGGCCTGCGCCGTACCGCGAGCAGCGATGTCCAGCCTGGCCAGTTCCTCATCGAGAGCATCACGAGCGGCAGCGACTGCCCTTCGATCATCTCCACTCGCAAAGCTGGCAAGGTACTCGTCGCATCGGTCCGCTGCCTCGACTCGCTGCCCCAGCGCCTTGAGTTCGACGATCATGTTGAACAGGTACAACGGATCGGGACTCAACCGGTAGGCGAGCCGGAATTTTCGCAGCGCACCGGAATGATCAGGGGGATCACTCGATACAAGGAGACCTCCTTCATCGTTGATGCGCGCGGCATCGCTGACCATGGGAACCTGTCCTGCGGCTCGGACGGCGATCATGAGGCAGATCGCGAGGCAGCTCAGAACTGTGGCTCGCCGCGTCATCCGAGGGTCCCTTTGAAGGGCTTGCGGCTGGGGACGGGGGCGACAGGGACAACATTCGGAGGAGATTCCCGCTTCAGCTCCGGTGGGCTTACCTCTGGCTTGGTTGGTGTCGGGACCGTCTGGATCGCCGGCACTCCATGCCGCGGACCAGGCGCCTTCGGCACTGACCTCGGCCTCGGCGCTCCGCCCCTGTCACCGGGTACCGTGACTTTCGGTGGCACGTCCACACCCCGAAGAGTCACCAAGCGTCTTCTACTTCCTGATCCTTCGACTCCAATCTCCTGTGAGTCATAGCCGACGGCAGACACCGACACCCTGGCGCGCTTCCCGCGCTGAAGCAGGAGCACGCGCCCGGCAAGCAGTACACCTGGGTCCCCAGCGCCGGCATCCACAAGTTCCAGGTACGCCCCTGCAGGATCTGTTTCGATCATCACACTGTCCCACTCGACCAGGGGGTCTGCGGGCGACGCAACCTCGACGTCCGTCCCCAGCCCAACGAGCGCCCTTCCTCCTTCCGGCAGGTTCGCTCTCGGATGGCGAGTTCGACCGCGAACGAACAGGACCACGGCGACAGCCCCCGCGATAGCTATAGCGAGTGCGACCAAACTGGCGCGCCAGCGCAGTGAGTGAGCGGGAGGCCTCGCCACTTCACCGATCGAGGCCCCTATCGTCGTGGGTGAACGAACCGTGGCGCCGCTCGCGCGCTCCAAGGCGACTCTCCCGACGCCAGGAGATCCTTGACTGCCGGCGGCAAGGACGAAGTCGTCCGTGAGGGCACGCATCGACTGGTAGCGCTCCGTTCGTCCCTTCGCGAGTGCCCGATTAACGACCTCCACCACCGCCGCCGGGATATCGCTGACAAGCGACTCAATTGACACGGGTGTTACATGACAGACCTGATAGACGATCCCGGCAACTGTCGGGGCTTGAAAGGCGATTTGGCCAGTCAAACACTCGTAGAGAATCGCGCCGACTGCGAACACGTCCGTGCGCACGTCGATCTCGGAGACATTACCTTGAGCTTGCTCTGGGGCCATGTAGCTCGGCGTGCCGAGCAGCGCTCCAGTGCGTGTGGCTCCGCCGCCGGCTTCGAGCACCTTCGAGATACCGAAGTCCAGCACCTTGACAACCTGGGTTCCGTCCTTTTGACGCGCGAGGAATAGGTTGGCAGGCTTCAGGTCGCGGTGGACGATCCCGCGCGCATGGGCCGCGCCGAGGGCCTTGGCCAGCTGCTTGAGGAGGTCGCAGGTCGCACCAAGTGTCAGTCGGCCACTCTCGAGACGCCTCGCCAGATCGTCTCCGGTCAGCAACTCGAGCACCATGAAGGGTGCGCCTTCAGTGGTGTAGTTGAAGTCGAACACCTGGACGATGTGCTGGTCGCCGAGCTCGCTCGCAATCATCGCCTCGCGCTGGAATCTCTCGAATACTTCACGGTTACCCAGCACCTGGGGATTCAGGAGCTTGATCGCAAAGCGCTTCGGGAGTCGAACATGGTCCGCCTCGTACACGGAGCCCATACCGCCTTCTCCTATCAGGCGTCCCAGACGGTAGTTGCCTCCCAGCACCTGCCCAGTGCGTGCGCCCTTATCCATCCTTCTATCGCCCACGTCGCCCACCTCTTCCAGATCTCGCCGAGAAGCAGCCAACTCGGGTCAAGCCGGAGGATCGGCGGCGGCGAACCCCGGGGCAATACGGGAAACCATGTACAGGTACGGGTGCGACGTCGTGAGCCCTTGGCCCATTTTCGGAAGGCGGGTATGCTCTCTGCGTGGGCCGGTTGAGCGGGAAGGATCGAGTTGCGGCGAACGAGATTCGCCACCTAGCCCAGACGCTCAAGCTCGGCAGAGAGGACTTCCGCGAGAGCCTCGTCGAGGCAATCGCAGACGCCACTGGGGCGCTCCACGGCGTCTCGTTTCTACCCCAGTATGATGGCGAGCAACTCATTCCCAGTCCATTGTTCGTTTCTGGCCCACGGGCCTCCATGATCAAGGGTGAGTTCCTGAGATGGACCATCGCCCAGCGTGGGCGGTGGACCCACTACGATCCGCTGAGGCCTGCGCCTGCCGAACGGAATCGAGTGGTCGCTTTTCGCGACATCGCCGATTCCCCCTATGCGAGAAACATGTTGCAGGGTCTTTTTCCAAGGGTCGGCATCGTTGATCAGGTGCGCGTTTTGATCTGCGAAGGCTCATCTCTCTTGGCATGGGTCGGAGTCGCACACGACGACCAGTTGGAACCAAGCGTTCGGCGCGTGATCTCCGCAATTGTTCCCGACATTCGACATCGGTTCGTCCTCGAGCGACGGCTTGGATATGCCGCACTGAGTCGGGCGGCCCTCGAGGCCGCGCTTGATGCAATCGGCAGCGCGGCGTATGTCGTCTCGAGACAAGGTAGCGTTCGGTGGGCCAACAGTGCTGGACGCTTGAGACTGGCCCGGGCCCGCGACGCACGTGGTTTGGTTGCAGCGATGCGTGGGAGTCTCGCGTCGCCAGAGGCCGGTGGGTACGACCTCGTGCGACTTCAGGATGCAGGATTGCCACCTCACTTTCTGGCCATCGAACGGTCAGCAGCATCCCGAGCCGGTCGCGTGTCGCTTGCCGGAATGCGGTGGCGGTTGACCGCCAGGGAGACAGAGGTGCTTGGTCTCGTCGCAAGCGGTTTCGCCAACAAGGCCATTGCGGCGCGGCTTGGTTGCGCTCCGAGCACGATCGAGGTACATGTGTCACGTATCCTAAGCAAAGCGGGGGTTGGCTCCCGTGCTCAATTGATTTCCATGCTGCTTTCGAGCCCCTCGGACCCATGACCGGCGGTGAAGACATATGTTCATTCGCGATCAAGGCGCCGGCAATGCGGTGCTCCTGTTGCACGGTGCGCCCTCGCCTGCGTCGGCCTACGACGAGCTGGTGGGACGCTTGGGCTCGGGCTATCGGACGCTCGTCCCCGAGTTGCCGGGATATGGGCGGTCACCCAAGCTCGCGGAGCCCTACTCGTGGCACCGATTGAGAGATGACCTTGTCTCGGACCTGCGCAGACTTGGTGTCGAGAGCGCCTTTGTCGTGGGCTCCTCTGGTGGCGGCCACCACGCGCTGGGCTTGGCGGTTCGAAGCGACTTCACTGCACACGCGGTGCTGACGATTGGGTCTTTTGCGGCGTTCGACGAGGCCAACCGTGCCCTCCTGCGGAGTTTTGTTGAGATGCTGCGTGCGAATCCAGATCTGGACTCGTACGATCTACGCGATCTCATGAAGCGCCGGATGTTGTCGGACGAGTACGTGCGACTTAACCCCTCCAAGGCAGAGGCCGCCGCAGATTGGCTCAAACTCACGACTGCGGACGTCCTCGCCAACGAACTTGAGCAAGCTGCAGCCGCTGACCTGAGATCCGAGCTTTGGCGTCTGGCGATGCCGGTCGTGGCTTTGGTCGGCGAGTACGACATCGCCTGCCCAGTCTCCTGCAGCGAGGAGATCGCCCGCCTATCCCCCCGCGGGACGCTTGAGGTCGTGTCAAAGTGCGGACACTCGCTACTTGTCGAGGCGCCCGCGCTCGTCGGGGATCGGGTACTGTCGCTCGTTGCCACGAAGCGGCGTATGTAACGACGCCGCGGGGCCGACAGGGCAACGGCAAGACGGTTTCGTGCCTGGTCAGCGTGGGCGGGGGTTGAAGCGGGTCAGCGACTGGTACTGCGGCGGCCAGGTCGGCTGCTGCTGCTGGTCGCGCGCGGCGTGGTGGGTGAAGTAGGGGTCGTACAGGTGGGCGCGGGCCAGCGCGATGAGGTCGGCGCGGCCGGCCAGCAGGACCGAGTTGACGTCCTCGGCGGTCGAGATGGCGCCCACCGTGATGGTCGGCACCCCGGCCTCTAGGCGCACCAGCTCGGACAGCGGGGTCTGGTACAGCCGCCCGTAGCGCGGGCGCTGGTGCGCCACCGTCTGCCCCGAGGACACGTCGATGACGTCGACGCCGTGCTCGCGCAGCAGCCGCGCCAGCGCGACCACGTCCGCCGTCCCGATGCCGCCCTCGGCCCAGTCGCTCGCCGAGATGCGCACCGACAGCGGCCGCATCGCCGGCCACACCGCGCGCACCGCCTCCACCACCTCGAGCGGAAACCGCGCGCGCCCCGCCAGCTCTCCGCCATACCCGTCGCCACGCCGGTTGGTCAGCGGCGAGATGAAGCTGGCCAGCAGGTAGCCATGCGCGGCGTGCAGCTCCAGCAGATCGAACCCTGCCGCCGCCGCCCGCCGCGTGGCCGCGACGTAGTCCTCGATCAGCGCCAGCATCCCGGGCCGGTCCAGCTCGGCCGGCACCTGGCTGCCGTCGCGCCAGGGCAGCGCCGACGCCGCGCACAGGGGCCACGCCTGCGCCGGCGCCAGCGGCACATCCTCGCCGCCATCCCAGGGCACGCAGGTCGCCCCCTTGCGCCCGGCGTGGCCCAGCTGCAGCCCGAGCTTGGCCCGGCTGTGCGCGTGCACGAAGTCCACCACGCGCCGCCACGCCGCCGCGTGCTCGTCCTTGTAGATCCCGGCGCACGCCGGCGTGATGCGCCCCGCCGCGCTGACCGCCGTCATCTCCGCGATCACCAGCCCGGCGCCGCCCACCGCGCGACTGCCCAGGTGCACCAGGTGCCAGTCCGTCGGCAGCCCGTCGTCGGGCGCCGAATACTGACACATGGGTGACACCACCACGCGGTTGTCCAGCGTCAGGTCACGCAGCCTGAAGGGCTGGAACATCGGCGCCGCCGTGCGCCGCGGCTCCCCGGTCTGCACCGCCGCGGCCTCGGCGAAGAAGTCCTCGAACCGCGTCGCCAGCGCCGGGTCGCGCAGCTTCAGGCTGTTGTGCGTCACCCGCAGGCTGCGCGTGAACAGCGACGCCGCGAACGCCGGCGGCGGCAGATCCACGTAGCGCTCCGTGGTCTCGAACCACTCCAGGCTGTGCTGCGCGGCTCGCTGCGTGCTCTCCACCGCCGGGCGCCGCTCGCGCTCGTACCGCGTCAGCGCCGCGCCCAGCTCGGCCTCGCCACACACCGCCTCGTGCAGCGCGATGGCGTCCTCCAGCGCCAGCTTGGTCCCCGACCCGATCGAGAAGTGCGCGGTGTGCGCCGCGTCCCCCATCAGCACCACGTTGCCGTGATGCCAGCGCGCGTTGCGCACGGTCGGGAACTGGCGCCAGATCGACCGGTTCTTCCTCAGCCGGTGCCCCGCCAGCTCGTCGGCGAACACCCGCTCGAGGTGCGCGATGGTGCCGTCCTCATCGGCGCGATCCAGCCCGGCCGCACGCCAGGTCTCCTCGCGACACTCGGCGATGAACGTCGACTCGTCGGCCGCATAGCGGTAGGCGTGGATCCGCCACAGCCCCTCCGGCGCGTCCTTGAAGTAGAAGGTGAACGCCGCGTACGGAAAGCTGGTGCCCAGCCACACGAAGCGGTTGGGCCTGAGGTCCACGCTGGGCCCCAGGTGCGCGGCGAGCTCGGTGCGCACGCCGCTGGCGACGCCATCCGCGGCCAGCACCAGGTCGTACTCGCCCGGCGCCGGCAGCCGCGCCTCGACCCCGAAGCGCAGCTCGATGCCCAGCGCCTCGCAGCGCGCGTACAGGATGTCGAGCAGCTGCCGCCGCCCCAGCCCTGCGAAGCCGTGCCCGGTCGAGCGCACGAACCCGCCCCGGTAATGCACGTCGATGTCTTGCCAGTGTGTAAAGGCTCTGGTGATCGCCGCGTGCGACTCGGGATCCGCCGCGGCCAGGTTGCCCATGGTCGCGTCCGAGAACACCACCCCGAAGCCAAAGGTGTCGGAGCGCTGGTTGCGCTCCAGCACCGTGATGTGCGCCGTCGGGTGGCTCTGCTTGTAGAGCAGCGCGAAGTACAGACCCGCCGGGCCGCCGCCGATCGAGAGGACCTTCACGGGGCGGTCGTACCGCGCCCACGCGCGCGGCGCAATCGCCGAAACGACCCTGGTTTTGCGCCCTTCGCCCGGCTTTGCCAGCCGTTGACGCCGGCGCCCCCACGCCGCGCGCCTAGCATCGCCTTGGAGGTGGAAGCCATGAGACCACTGCTGGTGTTGTTCACTCTGACCGTCTCGACCGGGCTCGCCCATGCAGGCGCGGTGCTCTCCGGCCCCGGCGGGACGTCCCGCTTCCCGACCAGCATCGACGTCGCCGTCGACATCCACGCCCAGGTCGAGAGCACCACCATGGTGCTGCACTTCCCCGGCGTCAGCGCCGGCGATCACGTCCTCACCGTCCCCGGCCCCAGGCGCGGCTATGTCGTCGGCGTCGATGTCGACCAGGGCGCCGGCTTCCAGCCCGCCGCCATGGTCGGTGAGGCGCCACCGCCGTCGCTGGGCGGCAGCCCCACCGCGCAGCTACCCGCGGTCGCCGCCTGGCTGGGCAACGACCCGCTGCGCGCCGACCTGGCCGACCTCGGCGACGGGCCGCTCACCGTGCGGGTGCGCTTCCAGCGCCTGCTGCGCCGCCACCGCGGCGAGGTCGCTTTCAGCGCCGGCATCGCGCGCAGCCCCGCGCGCCCCGCCAGCGACCCCGGCCCCACCGTCAGCTTGCGTCTGACCCTGACCCCGCTGCGCGCCCTCGAGCGCCTCGACGCCACCAGCACCAGCGGCGCCCCCGCCCAGGTCACTCGCAACCCCGACGGCAGCGCGCTGGTCGAGGCCTCCGGCGCCGGCGGCGCCAGCGTCGACATCCGCTACGCCGAGGTCGCCGCCGGCCTCGACGTGCACTTCCTCACCCACCGCACGCCCGACGCCGACCCGCTCGGCGGCCAGGCCGGCTACTTCATGCTCATCGTGGACGCCGACGCCGCCGATCCCGCCGCCGCCCCGCCACGCACCCTGAGCCTGGTCATCGATCACTCCGGCTCGATGAGCGGCGACAAGATCGTCCAGGCCACCGCCGCCGCGCGCGCCATGCTCGAGCACCTGCGCCCGGTCGACAGCTTCAACATCGTCGCCTTCGATCACACCGTGTCGGCCTTCCGCCGCGCCCCTGTCCCGGCCACCGCCACCGAGCTCGAGGCCGCGCGCACCTTCATCAAGGGCATCGCCGCCGCCGGCAGCACCGACATCGACCTCGGCGTCATGACCGGCCTGGCCGGGGTCTCGGCGCACGAACCCACGCGCTATGACGCCATGATCCTGCTGTCCGACGGTCACGCCACCGCGGGCGAGACCTCGAGCGCGCGCATCCACGCCAACCTGCTGCGCTACAACGCCGCCGCACAGGCCCGCGTCTTCACCTTCGCGGTCGGCGCCGACGCCGACCTCGCCCTCATGGAGGGGCTGGCCCGCTCCAACCGAGGCCCCGCCTTCCGCCTCAACGACGCCCAGGCCCGCCTCGAGCTGGTGGAGCGCACGGACGAGCTGTTCGCCGACCTCGAGTCGCCGCTGCTCACCGACGTCACCCCGACGCTGGCCGGGCTCGGCACCGGCGACGTGCTGCCCGAGCAGATGGGCGACGTCTTCAGCGGCGGTCAGGCCATCCTGGTCGGCCGCTACAGCAGCCCCGGCCGCGGCACGCTGCGCCTCACCGGCAACCTCGGCGGCGCCGCCTTCGTGCGCGACTTCACGCTCGACGCCCCCGCCGAGCAGCCCGCCGACGCCTTCATCAAGTACCTGTGGGCCACCGAGCGCGTCGGCGCCCACCTGGCCGACTCCGCGCGCACCGGCGACACCACCGGCGCCAGGACCAAGATCACCGAGCTCGGCCTGGCCTACCGCATCCAGACCCCCTACACCTCGTTCTCGACCCGCATGTCCTTCGACGGCAGCGGCACCGGCAGCTCCGGCGGTGGCGGTGGCGGCGGCGGTGGTGGCGGTGGCGGTGGCGGTGGCGGCTGGGGCGCCGGCGCCAACGGCCCCTTCGAGCTGCTCGCGCTGCTCGCCCTGCTGGCCCTCGCGGCCGTCCTGCAGCGCCGCGGCGCGCAGCGTGGCGCAGGCTCGCGCACGCGATGACCTGGCTCCCAGAGCGGCGCCTCACCGCGCTGACCGCGCTGTCCGCCCTCGTGCTCACGCTGCTGGCCCTGTGGGCCGGTGGCCCGGGGCGCGCCGTGCACGACCTCGCCCTCGCCGACACCGCCGCCATCCAGCACGGCCAGCTCTGGCGCCTCGCCACTGGCCCGCTGCTGCACGCGACCTTCACGCACCTGGCCTGGGACCTCACCATCCTGGCCATCCTCGGCGTCCTCTACGAGCCGCGCCTGGGCCGCCGCTTCCCGCCAGTCCTCCTCATCGGCCTGCTCGCGCCCACGCTGGCCATCGCCCTCGACGCGCGCTTCACCCGCTACTACGGCCTGTCCGGCCTCAACTACACCCTGATGGGCGCCGCGGTCGCCTTCGAGCTGACGCGCGGCAGCCGCACCATCGGCCTCATCGGTGCCGCCCTCCTGGCCTGGAAGCTCGTGCGCGGCGTCCTCGGCCAGTCACTGTGGGGCCCCGTCCTCCCCGGCGACACCCACGAGGCCTGGCTGGCGCACGTCGTCGGCGTCGGCGCCGGCCTCGCCATCGTCCTCGCGCTCGCCCTCGCCCTCACGACTGACCGCCTTCAGCTCAGCGGTGATCGCGGCACAGCCGATCGGCCTGCTTGAGCAGCGTCGGCAGCCGGTGCGCCCCGTGCATCGACAGCACCGCCGCCGCCGCCTGCTCCGCCGCCATCCCGACGGCGCCGACGAACAGCGGGCTCGCGCTGCTGCCGCGCCGCACCTCCACCGCCTGCGTCGCCGACAGGTAGCGCGTCTTGGCCACTCCCACGACCGGCACCGCGCCGCCCAGCGCCGCGTGCAACCGCGCTCCCAGCCCGGGCACGCCGTCGCCCAGCCAGACATAACCGTCGATCACCACGGTCGTCGCCGGCACCGGCACCAGCGCCAGCACCGCCAGCACGCAGGGCAGCTCGCGCAGGTACAGCTGCCCGGGCACATACTCGCCATACTGCCCCGGCGCCAGCGTGACCACGGTCGTGGTCGCCGCCACGCCGGCGGTCCACACGCTGAAGCCGACCGCGCCAGCCACCGCGCCGTCGTCGCGATAGTCGACGTCGACCGCGTACAGCATCAGGGCGCGGGCAGCAGGGTGAGGCGCGGCTGGCGCTCGTACAGCGCGATGCGCCCGTCGGGCCACGCCGCGGCCCACGCCAGCTCGGTGCCCGCCGGCAGCGCCAGCGCCTGGCACACGCGCGCGCGACACGCCAGCATGCGCACGCTGCCGAAGGTCGTCCACACGAAGCCGCCGCCGCGCAGCTCGACCGCGCCGCCGCCGAGCCCGAGATCGACACCCGCGGGCAGCGACCAGGGCACCCAGGTGTCGTCGTCCGCCAGCTCGAGCAGCTCGACACGGCGGTGCAGCATCAGCTTGCCACCCAGGGGCTGCACCGCGCCCAGGAAGGGCGGCGCGTAGCCCACGGGAGCCAAGCCGCGCGCGCCGGCCTGCCCGACCGCGCCCGGCGGCCGCACGTCCACCGGCTGCGGCGGCATCGGGGGCACGACCACGCGCGTGGGCGCGCAGCGCTCGGGGTCGATGCGCGCGATGGAAAGCTGCCGATCGCTGACCAGCACCAGGTAGATCCGGTCGTTCGCGAGCACGACGAGCCGACCGTTCAGGGCGCTCTGCACGCCGAACTCGCGCTCCAGCACCCCGGGGGCGCACACCGGGGACAGGACCAGGCGGCCCGGGACCAGCATGGGCGGCTTGCCACGCAGCACCTGGCCGGTGCGCGTCAGCACCCACAGCTGATGGCCCGGGCCGGGGCTCAGGGTCATCGAGGCCACCGGGTCGTCCAGCAGCACCTCGGGCAGCTGGTCCCAGTCGTTGGCTCCCGGCCCGACCCAGCGCTCGATGCCGGTCTTGCCGATGCCGATGAGCTGGCTGCCGTCCCACAGCGCGTCGTGACGCCCGAGCTGCAGCGCGCCGCTCAGCGCGCTGGCCGGCAGCTCCTGCGCCCACACCTTGACCGTAGCCAGCGGCGCCAGCTTGCCGCCCGCCACGTGGAAGACGTCGTGCCGGCCACACGAGAACAGGACCTCGTCGGGATCCAGGCCCTCGGGCAGCGGCCCCAGCGGGCGACAGCTGTAGGCGCCGCCCGAGGGATCACGCAGATCGACGCGCTCGACCCCGGGCAGCGCCGGCGCGCCCGCATCGAGCGCTGGCTGCGGAGTCCTCACCTCTGGTGCCTTCGATCGCGCTTTGCGTTGACACCCTGTAAAGCTCGAGACCACCGCCGCGGCCACCACGAGCCCCGTCCGCATCATCAGCCTCACACTACACCCCGCCGTCGAGCACCACCGTCGCGCCGTTCATGAAGCTGTTGCGGTCCGACACCAGCATGGCCGCGAAGTCCGCCACCTCTTCACAGGTGCCCAGCCGCCCCAGCGCACAGTGGCGCAGGTACTCGTCGCGTCGCGCCGCCGGCAGGTTGCCGCTGACGCCCTCGTCGAGCACGCCCGGCGCCAGACAGTTCACCGTGATGCCATAGCGCCCGATCTCCTTGGCCAGCGCCTCGGTGAAGCCCTTGAGCGCCGCCTTGGCCGCGCTGTAGTGCACCGGCGCCTGCATCATCTTGACGCCCGCCAGCGACCCGATGTTGAGGATGCGACCACGCTTCTCGCGCACCATGCCGCGCAGCACCGCCTTGGTCGCGATGAACGCGCCCTTGACGTTGGTGTCCATCACGCGGTCCCAGTCTTCCTCCTCCATCAGCGCCAGCGGCACCACCTGGCCGATCCCCGCGTTGTTGACCAGGATGTCGATCTTGCCGGCGTCCTTCTCGACCTGCTTGACCAGCGCCTGCATGCCGACACGATCCAGCACGCTGACCTTGAACGACCAGCCGCGCACCCCGCAGGCCTCGATGCCGCGCAGCGTCTCGGCCGCGGCCTCCTCGTCCTTGCTGTAGTTGAAGGCCACCGCCGCGCCCTCGCGCGCCAGCGCCACACAGATGGCGCGCCCCAGGCCACGCGAGCCGCCGGTGACCAGCGCGGTGCGCCCCGCCAGCAGGCCCATCAGGTCACGACGCTGAGACGGATCTGCCCGTCACCACCGGTCGTCCACGGCTTGCGGCCCCACGGCGCCAGCTGGGTGTCCTTGCCCTTGGCGGCGCCGCGATGAAACATGTTGAAGCCGCACGCCGGCATGATGCGGCCGTCGATCTGCGGGTAGTGGTGGCAGCACTTGCGTAGCCGCTCCAGGTCGAAGTCGTGCCGGTCCATGTAGTGGTGCAGGAAGATCGACTTGGCCTGGCGCTCGCCGATGGTGATGGCCTGCTGCGGCGACAGCTGGCGCTCGGGGAACATCACGCCCAGCGCGCGCTTCAGCGCGGCCAGCACCGCGGGCGCCTCCGGGATGTCGTCCTGCTGCGAGAACACGTCGTACATCAGGTCCTGCAGCGTGCTCTCCATCTCGGCCGTCGCCGGCAGCGTGGCCGACGACCTGAGCAGGGTGCCGTAGCGCTTGAAGTCCACGAAGCGCGCGAACGGCAGGTGGCGCCCGTCGTCGAGGCGCAGGAGATAGGTCAGCGACACACACTGCGGGTGCGAGCACGGCAGCGGGAAGAAGTCCTCGTAGCGCAGCGCCCCGTTGGTCTGCGCCGCGATGGCCTTGATGACCCCGGGGATGGTCAGCCGATCCATCGGGTCGTGCGCGAAGGCCCCGCCGCCCAGGCCGGTGAAGGCCGCGGGCTGGAAGTTCAGCGACAGGATGTGGTCCTCGCGCAGGAACAGCTCGACGACCTGGCCGATCTGGTGCTCGTTGACGCCGCGGGTGGCGACGAAGATGAGCTGGGTCGGGATGTCGAGCTCCTTCAAGGCGGCCAGCGCGGCGTCCTTCTCGGCCACCAGGTCACGACCGCGGATCTTCTCGTGGGTGTCCGCGGTGAAGCCGTCGAGCTGCAGGCCCACATAGCAGCCCGAGGCCTTCAGCGCGCGCGCGAAGTCGCGATCCTTGCCCAGGCGCAGCCCGTTGGTGATGACCACGACGCGGCCGATCTCGGGGCGCTGGGCGGCCGCGATCAGCTCCAGGATCTTGGGGTGGCTGGTCGGCTCACCGCCCGACAGCGCGACCGACTCGCACTGGCCCTCGTTGCGGATCAGGGTGTCGATGATGCTGCCGAAGGTCGCGACCTCGATGTGGTTCGAGTACTGGTTGTTGACGATACAGATGGGGCACTCGAGGTTGCAGTGGTCGGTGACCTCGATGATGGGCAGGCAGGTGTGCTGCTCGTGATCGTTGCAGGTGCCACAGTCGGTCGGGCAGCCGTGCTCGACCTCGGCGGCGAACTTCAGCGGCTCGGTGCCGGCGCGCGCGAAGGCATAGGCGCGCACATAGTAGGCGGCGTCCTCCGACACCAGCGCCTCCGACGGCCCGCAGGTGGCGCAGTCCTTGCGGAAGTAGACGCGGCTATCGGCGCGGATCACGACCTCGGCCGGCACCAGGGTCAGGCACTTGGGGCAGGTCGACGTGGTGTGCTTGAACAGGTGATCGCCGGTGGCGCCGGCGGGCCGCTCGCCGCGGGCCAGGAACGCGGCCAGGTAGCCCTCGGCGTCGGTCGACAGCACGGCCTCTGACGGTCCGCACGTGGTGCACAGCTTGAGCATCACGGCGTCGGCGCCGCGCAGGACGACGCGGCCCTCGAGGCCGACGCCGCAGGTGCCACAGGTGGTCGGCTCGTGCAGCAAGAACGTGTGCGGCTTGTCCTTGCGCAGCTCCGGTGGAGCGCAGCTCTGGCAGTCCATGCCCGGCAGTGTGCCAGCGGGTCAGGGCTTCGCCAAGCGACCCTTCCGGTATGGTCTGGCAGCGCAGCGGGCCCCCGATGGCGGCAGTTTGCCGGCGGGTTCCGTGTTCGCCGCGCGGCCTTCTGGTAGTCTCCGGCGCGTGCGGTACGTGCTGCTCGACAGGATCACGACGCTCGAGCCGCCCGCGCTGGCGCGGGGCATCAAGTGCGTGTCGCTGTCGGACGACGTCTTCGTCGATCACTTCCCCGGCCACCCCATCATGCCGGGCGCGCTGATCCTGGAGGGGCTGGCGCAGCTCGGCGGCGTGCTGCTGGAGGCGACCATGCGCGACAAGGGGCGCCACGACCTGCACGCGCTCTTGACCATGGTCGATCGCGCCAAGTTCCGGCGCATGGTGCGCCCCGGTGATCGCCTCGAGCTGGAGGCGCACGGGCTGCGCGCGCGTGACGAGGGTGGGCAGGTGCGGGTGCTGGCCCGGCTCGACGGCGAGCTGGCCACCGAGGCCGAGCTGACCTTCGTCTTCGTGCAGGTCAAAAACCCGGTCGTGCTGGCCAAGCGCAAGGAGTACCTGCGCGTCTGGCTGACGGGGTCCGCGGAGGAGCCTTGAGCGCCGCGCCAGGCGAGCGACGCGCCTGGGTGCGCGGCGCGGGCGCGGTGACGGCGCTGGGCGCGGACTGGCCGACCTCGGTGCGCGCGCTGGCCGAAGGGCGCAGCGCGGTGGCGCCGGTGACGCGCTTCGATGTCACCGGCTTTCCGTCGCAGGTGGCGGCCGCCATCGCCGACCTGCCCGGCGGCGAGCGCGAGGATCGCCGGCTGGCGCTGGCCGAGCGCGCCGCGGCCGAGGCCTGGGCGGCAGCGGGCGCGCCGACCGGGCGGCTGGGTGTCTTCGTGGGCGCCGAGTCGGGGCGGGCGACCTTCGCCACCGTGCTGGCGCTGTCGCGCGCGGCGGGTGGCGGCAAGACATTCGACCATGCCCGCTTCGGCGTCGACGCCCGCGCGCTGGCGCCGTCGGTGGACGCCGCCGCGGTGTCACCCGGCGCGGTGGCCTCGGCGCTGGCGGGGCGCTACGGCGCCGAGGGGGCGGCGCGCACGGTGTCGCTGGCCTGCGCCTCGGGCAGCGCCGCGGTGGTCGAGGCGGTGCGCGCGCTGCGCCAGGGTGTGTGTGACGTCGCGCTGGCGGGTGGCGTGGGCGCCGACGTGGATCCCTTCATGCTGGCGGGTTTCGGCCTGCTGGGGGCGCTGACGGCGCGCGGGACGTCGTGCCCGTTCGATGTGCGCCGCGACGGCTTCGTGGTCGGCGAGGGCGCCGCCATGGTGGTGCTGGCGGTCGACCGCGCCGGCGCGCGCGCGGAGGTCGCAGGGGTCGGGCGCACGCTGGACGCCTATCACCTGACCGCGCCGGATCCCGAGGGCAACGGCGCGGTGCGCGCCATGCGTGCGGCGCTGGCCGACGCCGGCGTGGACCCCGGCGAGGTCGGCTATGTGCAGGCGCACGGCACGTCGACGCCGCTCAACGACGCCGTCGAGGCGGCGGCGCTGCAGCGCGTGCTGCACGGCGCCGGGCGCGCGCGGGTCAGCTCGGTCAAGGGCGCGCTGGGGCACTGGATCGCGGGCGCCGGGGCGCTGGGCCTGCTGTGTGCGCTGCAGGCGGTCGAGCACGGCGTGATGCTGCCGACGGCGGGCCTGCGCGAGCCCGACGCGCGCTGTGCGTTGCAGCATGTCATGGGCGAGGCGGTGCGCGGGCTGCCGGTGGAGATCGCGCTGGCCAACGCCTTCGCGTTCGGCGGCGCCAACTCCAGCCTGGTGGTGCGGCGATGCGCCTGAACGGCGACGCCCGGGTCGGGGTGCGCGCGGCCGGGGCGCTGAGCCGCTTCGGCCTGGCCTGGCGCGGGCTGGGGGCGGCGCTGGCGGCGGGCGAGGTCAGCCCAGGCAGCGGCGAGGTCGCGCTGGCGGCGGCGGACGACGCCGGCGACGTCAAGCAGCGCCGGCTGATGTCGCGCGCGGCGCGCCTGGGGGCGGTGGCGGCGCGGCTGGCGCTGCGCGAGGCCGAGCTGCCGGTGGGCACAGCGCGCGAGGACGTCGGCACCTTCATGGGGGTCGGCGCGTCGGGTGGTGAGCCCGCGCAGATCGAGGCGCTGGTGGCGGCGAGCTACCAGGACGGCGGCTTCTCGCTGGCCCGGTGCGGTCACGAGGGGCTGGCGGCGGCGACACCGTTGCTCGCGTTTCAGCTGATGAACAACTTTACACTCTGTCATGGTGCGATCCTGGAGGGGGTCGGCGGTGTCAACGCGGCGCTGTTCTCGCGCGGCGCCGGGACGGTGCTGGCCCTGGCCGAGGCGATGGCGGCGCTCGCGCACGGGGACTGCGCGCTGGCGCTGGCGGGCGGCGCCGACAGCGCGCTGCACCCGGCCACCCGCGCGGAGCTCGAGCGCGAGGGCCATGTCGCTGGCGGCCTGATGTGCGCCGAGGGCGCGGGGCTCTTGCTGCTGGGACCGGCGACGGGTGCGCGCGTGGTCATCGACGGCTGCTGGCTGTGGCCCGCGGCGGCGCGGGCGCGCGGCGAGCGTGATGCGGCGCGGGCGCTGGACGGTCTCGGCGACCTGGCCCTGGCGGCCGAGCGCGACGTCGGCGACGGGTTCGACGTCGTGGTGGTGACCGGGTGGGGGCACGCCGCCGCGGATCGGCTGCTGGCCGTGGCGACACGCCTGGGGCGCCGCGTGATCGATGCCGGCGCGGGCCTGGGCGAGACCCTGGCGGCGGCGCCGGCGCTGGCCTGGCTGGTCGCGCTCGACGTGCTGGGCACGACGGCGGGCGACGGCGCGCGGGCGCTGGTGCTATCGGCTGGCTGTGACGGCGCGCTGGGCGCGGTCACGTTGCAGTCCATGGCCGGGGTCGCCGGCTTCATGAAGGGCGCATGATGGGCTGTGTCATCACCGGCGTCGGCGCGGTGTCGGCCTTCGGGGTCGGCATGGGTCCGCTGCTCGCGGCCCTGGCCGAGGGCATGCGCGCGGTCGGCCCGATCCGCCACTTCGACGTCACCGGCTTCCCGACCAGGGTCGCCGGCGAGGTCCCGGTCCTGGACATCGATGCGGGCTGGCTGAGCGCCGTCGGTGGCCTGCCCGGCGAGCACCTCGACGCCCTGGCGGCCTCGGGGCTCTTGCGTGATCGCAAGGTCGGCTTCGCGCTGGCGGCGGCGCACGAGGCGTGGCGCGCGGCCGGCTGTGGCGACGCCGAGCGCGAGGCCTCACTGGTGCTGGCCCTCGGCCTCGAGCAGGCCTTCCTGGAGGACTTCGCGCCGCTGCTGACCCCCGCAGGCAAGCTGGACTTCGCCGCCGACGCCGCGCTGAGCGCGCCACCGGTGCGCCTGCGCTCGCGCGTGGATCTGGCCGCCGAGTGGGTGCGTCGCGTGCTCGACCTCGAGGGCCTCGCGCTGGTCAACGTGTCAGCCTGCGCGGCCGGCGGGCTGGCCATCGCGCAGGGCGCCGCGCTGATCGAGCGCGGCCTGGCCTCCATCGTGCTCGCGGGCGGCGCCGACTCGATGGTCAACCCGCTCGGCCTCGGCGGCATGTCTCGCCTGGGCGCACCGTCACCGCGCGCCGCCCCCGACGCCTGTCGACCCTTCGATCGTCGCCGCGATGGCCTGGTCATCGGCGAGGGCGCCGCCGTCTTCGTGCTGGAGTCCGCCGCGCGCGCGCAGGCCCGCGGCGCGCGCCCGCTGGCCCGCGTGCTGGGCTGGGGCAGCACCCAGGACGCCTACCGGGTCACCGCGCCACGCCCCGACGGCGCCCGCGCGCGCCTGGCCATGCAGCGCGCGCTGACCCGCGCCGGCCTCGGGCCCGAGGCCATCGGCTACATCAATGCCCACGGCACCGGCACCCCGCTCAACGATCCCGCCGAGGCGCAGGCCATCGCCAGCGTGTTCCCGCGCGGCGTCCCGGTCAGCTCGATCAAGGGCGCGGTCGGCCACCTGATGGCCGCCGCGGGCGCGCTCGAGCTGGCCGCCTGCATGCTGCCCTTCGCAGAGGAGCTGCTCCCGGGCACCGCCAACCACCTGGAGCGCGACCCGGCCTGCGCCATCGACGTCATCGGCGAGACCCCGCGCCGCGCCCGCATCGACGCGCTGATGTCGAACTCCTTCGGTTTCGGCGGCCAGAACGTGGCCGTCGTGCTGGGGCGCGCATGACCCCCGTCGCCGTCACCGGCTGGAGCCTGCGCACGCCGCTCGGCGTCAGCATCGACGAGGTGCTGACCCGCCTCGCCGCCGGCGAGCGCGCCGCCGCGCCCAACCCACGCTTCGACGCCACCACCTACCCGTGCACGCTGGCCGCCGTCATCCCGGGCCAGCCCGCGAAGACGCGCCACGCCCGCTTCGTGCGCCGCATGGGCCTGTGGGGCATGCAGGCCGCGACCGACGCCATGCGCCAGGCCGGGGCCATCGGCGGCGACCGCACCGGCGTGTTCTGCGGCTATGGCGGCCTGCGCGCGCACTGGGAGGACATCCTCGGCCCGCTGCAGCGCCAGCGCCCCGACGCCGCGGGCGCCTGGGAGGCCGGGCTGCGCCTGCTGCACCCGTTCTGGATGCTGCAGCACCTGTCGAACAACGCGCACGCGCTGCTGGCGACGGACCTCGGCGCGCGCGGCGAGGGCGTCACCCTGGGCGGCGCCAACGCCGGGGCGCAGGCGCTGGGCGCGGCGGCCGCGGCGCTGCACGCGGGCACCATCGACGTCGCCCTGGTGCTGGCGTACGACTCGCTGGTGGAGCCGGAGATGGTGCTGGAGCTGGGCATGCGCGAGGTGGAGTCACAGGTGGTCCCGGGCGAGGCCGCCGCCGCGCTGGTGCTGGAGCGGACCGAGGACGCCGGCCCGCGGGCGCTGGTGCGCCTGCGCGCCGCCGACGGGGCCGACGGCGCCAGGGGCTGGCCGTCGACCCGGACGCTGGTGCACGTCGCGCGCGGGCTGGGCGACGCCGAGCTGAGCGGACCGCGCGGGCTGCCCGAGCAGCCGGGGCTGCCGGGGCTGCCGGGGCTGCCCATGCTGCTCGATGGCGCCGGCGTTGGTGACGAGCCCGCGGTGCTGGCGGAGCTCGGCGCGGGCGCGACCTTCCCCAGCATGCAGCGCCAGCTCGGCCTGCTGGGCGGCGCCGCCGCGCTGGTGCAGGCCATCGTGCTGGGCAGCTGGCTGCGCGCAGGCCGCGCCCGGTCCGCCCTCGGCCTCTCCGCTGGCGCCCCCGGCCTGTGTGGCGCCGTCCACGTGGACGTGTCATGACGACAACACAAGTTGCCATTGTCACCGGTGGTTCTCGCGGCATTGGCCGCGCAACCGCGCTGGAGCTGGCGCGCCGGGGCTGTGACGTCGCGCTCGGCTACCACAGCCGCGAGGCCGACGCCGCCGCCGTGGTCGCGGCCATCGAGGCGCTGGGCCGCCGCGCCCTGGCCATCCGCGCCGACGTCGCGGTGCCCGCCGAGGTGACCGCCCTGTTCAAGGCCGCCGACGCCCTCGGCCCGCTCGACATCCTGGTCTGCGCGGCCGGCATCACCCGCGACACCCTGCTCGGCGCCAGCACGCCCGACGACTTCGACGCCCTGATGGCCATCAACCTGGGTGGCGTGGTGAGCGCCTGTCGCGAGGCCACCCGGCGCATGCTGTCGCGCCGGCGCGGCGCCATCGTCACCCTGTCGTCGGTCTCGGCGCAGCGCCCCGGGCGCGGCCAGACCAACTATGCCGCGTCGAAGGGCGCCATCGAGGCCTTCACGCGCTCGCTCGCGGTCGAGCTGGCGCCGCGCAACATCCGCGTCAACGCCGTCGCCCCCGGCGTCATCAGCACCGAGATGACCGAGGCGCTGCGCGCGCTGGCGCCCGACGAGCTGCACAAGCGCATCCTTCTGCGCCGCTTCGGCACCCCCGAGGAGGTCGCGCGCGTCATCGGCTTCCTCGCCAGCGACGACGCCAGCTATGTCACCGGTCAGGTCTGGAACGTGGACGGAGGCTTCAAGCAAGAATGACCACCACGGCACACCCCGGCTCGGGCGGCCCGGCCATGCTGGACTGGCTGCGCACCCGCCGCAGCCTGCGCAGCTTCGCCGCCCGCCCGGTCGACGACGCCATCCTCGCGCGCGTGATGTCCGCCGCCATCACCGCGCCGTCGAACACCAACCGGCAGCCCTGGCGCTTCGCCGTGGTGACCGATGCCGCCCTGCGCGCCAGCATCGTGGACGCCGTGCGCACGCGCACCGAGGCCATCAAGGCCGTCATCGCGCGCAGCCACCACGCCGAGGACTTCGCCAGCTATGGCGACTTCTTCTTCGAGCCGCTGGCCAGCGCCGCCGTCATCATCGTGCCGCAGTGGCGCAACTACCCCGACCTCATCGCCAACCTGATCGCCTCCGGTGGCGGCGACCCCGGCGCCTACCACACCGCCGCCACCATGCAGGCCGAGCTGTGCTCGACCAGCGCCGCGGTGATGACGCTGCTCCTGCAGGCGCACGCCGAGGGCCTCGGCGCGTGCTGGATGGCCGGCCCCATGGTGGCGCGCGACGACGTCTGCGCGCTGCTCGGCATCAGCGAACCCTGGCGCATGGTCGGCGCCATCGCGCTGGGCCACCCCGAGGTCACCGGCGCCACGCCGGCCGCCCCGGCCCGCAAGCCCATCGAGCGGGTGGTGACCTGGTTCCCACCCCGTGACCCCAAGGAGCAGCCATGAGCACGCCCGATCCCGCCGTCGCCGACAAGGTCCGCGTCCTCATCGCCGAGGTCATGGCCCAGCCCGAGGCCAAGGTGCGCACCGACTCCCTGCTGATGCAGGACCTGGGCGCCGAGTCGCTCGACTTCCTGGACGTCGTGTTCCAGCTCGAGCGCGCCTTCGACATCGAGATCACGCGCGGCGAGATGGAGCGCGCCGCGCGCGGCAACATGACCGAGGATGAGTTCGCCCCCGGCGGCGTCATCTCGCAGGCCGGCCTCGAGCGCCTGCGCCAGCTGATGCCCGAGGCCGCGCAGCACATCAAGCCCGGCCTGCGCCCGATGGAGATCCTGAGCCTGTTCTCGGTGCAGACCTTCGTCAACCTGGTCGAGGCCAAGCGGCGCGGCGAGACCGCCTAGCTCGTGGCCGCCGGGCACGCCAGGCTCGCGCGCAACGCCGTGTGGGCGCTGTTGCTGCTCGCCACCGTGATCGCGGGCGGCTGGCTGCTCGACCACTACACCGGCGGCTTTGCCACCCTGTGGCGCCACGCACGCGCCATCTCGCCCGCGCGCTGGGCCATCCTGGCCGCGGCCACCGCGCTGTTCTATCTGCTCGACTGGGTGCGCTACGCGACGCTGCTGTCGCTGCTCGGCCATCGCCTGTCGCCGCTGGTCGGCCTGCGCCTGACCTGCGTCAGCTACTTCGTCTCCAGCCTGACCCCGGTCGCCGAGCTGCACCCGCCCGCGATGGTCTTCATCCTGACCCGCGAGGGCATCCCCGCGGCCGACGCCACCGCCGCCACCGTGGCCAAGAGCCTGTACATGGTGCTGTGGATCTGCGCGGTGGCCGGCCTCGCGCTGGCGCTGGATCCCGCGACCTCGCTGCCGCCGGTGATGGCGCGCTGGCTGCCGCTGTCGGGGCTGGTGCTGCTGGCGCTGGTCGCCGGCTTCATCACCCTGGTGGTCGCGCGCGCGCGCATCGAGCGCTGGGGCGCCCGCGTCACCGCCGACCCGACGCGCCCGCCCTGGTTCAAGAAGCTGGCCAGCGGCCTTTCGCGCACCGGCGCCGCGACCGCGCGCCTGGGCGGCTCCACGCGCCCCGCGCACCTCGGCAGTCACGCCGCCTCGCTGGCCTTCCTGCTGACCTACTGCTGCATCGGCTGGCTGCTGTGCGACGCGCTCGGCCTCGAGCTCGGCCTCGGCCGCGCCATCTCGGTGTTCTCGACCGGCATGATGGTCGCCTACCTGGCCCCGGTGCCAGGCTCGATCGGCGTCACCGAGCTGGCCACGGCCTACCTGCTCGACCCGCACCTCGGCCACGCCGCGGTGTCGGCCAGCGTGCTCCTGCGCTTCCTGTGCTGGTACGGCGGCGGCCTGCCCGGCCCCGCCTTCCTGCTGCTGGCCGCGCGCAAGCGGCGACTCGTCGCGGCGCACTAGAGACCGGCGTCGCTGCCCACCGGGCTCCAGGTCTCGAGGTGGCGCCAGGTGGTGTCGCCGACGCCGGTCATGACGCGCGACTCCAGCATGGTGGTGTCGCTGTACCAGCGCAGCACCGGCACTCCGCCGTAGTCGTTGCGCAGGGCTGGCGCGCCCCAGCGCCGCACCAGCGCGGCCTGAGCGGCCAGCGCCTCGGCCTCGGTCAACTTCGACGCCGTCTCCAGCACGACGCCCAGCAGCTGGCCGCTCTCGAAGTTGACCTGCCCCTGGGCCTGGCCGAGCTGGAACTTCAGGGTCAGCCCGTTGCTGTGCATGGGCTGTCCTGGCTGGGGATTGGCGAAGTAGGCGCGCATCTCCTCCTCCTCGAACTTCAACCCGCGCGCGGTCAAGAGCGTCCTGGCGTCGTCGGGGCTGGCCGACCAGGGCAGGCCGTCCCAGCCGCTGGCGGTGAAGTTCACCACCGCCGCGTCGAGGACCACCGGCTGTGCCAGCCCGACGTCGCGCGCCCCGCCGCGCTGGTCCCGGCGCTGCTTGCTGCACGCCCCGGCTGCCAGGGTCCCCAGTGTCAGCCCCAGCCCCACGGCGACCCAGCCCGGCGTGATGCGCATGCACCACCTTGGCCTCGGCACCCCTCCAGCGTCAATTCAGCCCGGCGTTTCCGTGGGCTGCGCCCCCGAAATTGTCGAGCACAACGTAGTCGCAGGGCGCAGCGCGGGCGCTGGCGCGCCAGCCGCGTGCAAGGCTTGCTGGCGGGCGCGCGCCCCGGCGCCAGGACTGCGCGGCAGGCGCGTGTTTTCGGCTGTCTCGAGGGGCACAGGCGATGCACGCGACCGGAGCGGGAGGTGTCCCATGCCCACTTCAGCCGAGATCCTCGCCGGCCTGACGTCGATCGCCAACCACGCTGCCCGGGTCTCCATCGGATGGCACGTCGTGGTCGCCATCATCCTGGTCGCCCTGTTCATGGGCTGGCGACCGTCGCGGGCCATGGCCGGCGCCTTCCTCGGGGTGCCGCTGGCCTCGGTGGCGGTGTTCGCGATGGCCTATGGCAACCCGTTCAACGCAGCGGTGTTCACCATCGGCACCATCACCCTGTTCGCGCTGGCGCTGGGCGGTCTGCAGACACCGGTGCAGCCGGGGCCGTGGTGGGCCCGCGCCATGGGCTTCGCCATGCTGGCGTTCGCCTGGTTCTACCCGCACTTCCTGACCGGCTCACCGGTGCGTTACCTGTATGCGGCGCCCATGGGCGTCATCCCCTGCCCCAGCCTGGCCATGGCCATCGGCTTCGCGCTGCTGGGCGGCGGCGTGGGGCCGCGCGCCTGGCGGCTGACGCTGGCGGCGCTGGGGCTGGTGTTCGGCCTGTTCGGCGTCGCGCGCCTGGGCGTCATGCTGGACCTCGGTCTACTGGCCGGCGCCGCGACCCTGGCCAGCGCCGCCTGGAGGCCGCGCACGGCCCGGGTAGGCCGGCAGATCCCGCCAGCCGCGGCGTAGACTCGCCGGGATGTTGGCGGTCAGCCCGAGTCACATCACCATGTTGCTGCTGACGGCGCTCGCGATGGCGGGCGCTGGCTGCAAGCGCACGCCGCGGCGCGACGACCCCGCCAGCCGCCCCGTGGTCAGCAGCCCCGCAGCCCCGGTTGTCTCGGCCACCCCGCCGACGCCGGTCCTCGCGCCCCCCGAACCGGCGGCGCCCGCGGTGATGCCGCCCCCGGCGAAGCTCCCGCTCCCGCTGGGGCCGAGGCCGGTGCCCCTGGTGCGCAAGCTGCCACCCCCTGTCGACCTCGACCACCTGCCCCCCGGCGCGCCGCCCGACGACCTCGAACCCATCGCCGTCGCGGGCGGAGTCGAGGCTGGCGTCGCTACCGGCAGTGGGGTCGCCGGCGGCACCGTCGGCTCCGTCGGCCCGATGGCGAGCGACGACCGACCGCGCGCCATGCCCGTGCCCGCGCCCGACAACGCCACCCCGGCGTTTCCCCCCGACGCCGACCCCGCCATCACCGACGCCCGGGTGACCCTGCGCGTCAGCATCGGCCGCGATGGCTCGGTCACCGCAGTGCAGGCGCTCTCCGGTGCCGCCCCCTTCACGACCGCGGCCCTGGCCGCCGCGCGCAGCTGGCAGTTTCAGCCAGCGACCCTGGCCGGCAGCCCGGTGGCGACGACCATCAACATGGTGGTCGCCTTCCGCCGCTGACGACCGTGTCGACCGGCGTCGACCGCGGACACCGCGGCCTCATCGGCTGTACTCGCGGGCCAGGAAGGCTGCCATCGGACCGGGCAAGCTCGACGCGCCCACGCTGAGCGAGATGAGGCGCGCGGCGCGCTGGCAAAGAGTGGCAGCCGGGCCAGCACCAGGACGCGCACCTGGCTATAGTCGTGCCGTGCCCTCTCCGGATGCGTCCCCCGTGACGCTGATCTGCAGCCAGTGCGGCCACGTCGTCGAGGTGAGCGGCCCGACCTCGCGGGTCTGTCCCGCGTGCAAGCAGGGCGTGCTGCGCGAACCGGCCCGCGCCCAGCCCGAGACCAAGGGCGCCCAGCTGTGGGTCCCGCTGCTGGTGCTCGCGCTGCTCGGCGCCGCCGCCCTGGGCTGGTGGCGCTTCGGCGCCGCCTGGCGCGAGCGGCGCAAGCACCCATCCGAGTCGGTCGCCGGCAGCTGGGCCTCGCAGACGCTGCGCGCTCGCCTGCAGTTCCCGGCTGGCTGGCGCCACCTTCACCAGGACCGCAGCGAGCGCAGGCGCATCGCCGACGGGGCCTGGTTCGAGAACGGGCGCAAGGAGAGCTACGCCCAGGTGCGCAGCGCCAGCTTCTTCCGCGGCGGCCGGGCCAGCGCGCCGCACGCGCGCCTGACCATCGTGGTCGAGGCCTACGAGGACCCGCGCTACATCGAGGCCATCGCGCACAACTTCTTCGAGTTCGTGACGCACAACTTCAGCCGGGAGAAGCTGCGCTTCATGAAGGATGCACGCATCGAGCCCTGCCAGCCGGTGCCGCCGGTGGCGATGCGCTGCGGCGCCCGCACCGCGGATCGCGTGCACGTGGTGCAGTTCTGGCCCACCGCCAGCGGCGTGGCCTGGGCGCACCTGCACGCGCGCCTGGACGACGCGGCGCTCGGCCACCTGGACGCCATCCTGGCCTCGCTGGCGCCGCTGTAGATCGGCGCGACACCCGCGCGAGCGGTGCTTACACTTGCGGCATGCCCGAGCAGTTCTCGCGTCGCCAGGTCGAGCTCATCCTGCGCCGCACCGCCGAGCTGGAGCGACGCTCCGACAGCGACGACATCTCCACCGGCGATCTCGAGCGCGTGGCCGAGGAGCTCGGCATGTCGCAGGCGGCGCTGAAGCAGGCCCTGGCCGAGTCGCGCGCCGGCCTGCTGGAGCCGCAGGCCGACCCCGGGCTGCTCGACAAGGTGTTCGGCCCCACCATGACCGAGGCGCGCCGCCATGTGCCCGGGGACCTGGCCAGCGTACGCGCGGCGGTCGACCAGTTCCTCGAGGTGCAGGGCTTCCAGGTCAAGCGGCGACGTGGCGAGGTCACGGTGTGGGAGAGCGCCAGCGGCGTGATGACCTGGCTGCGCCGCACCTTCAAGGCTGGCCCGTACCGCTTGCCGCGCGACGTCGACATCGAGGTCCGCATCGCCGAGGTCCCCGGCGGCGCCCACCCTGTGCTGGTGCAGCTGCGCGTCGACGCCCGCCGGCTGCGCTCGAGCCGCGCCGGCGGGGCCGCCACCGCGCTGGTGCTGGGCACCGGCGCGGCCGTGGTCGGCGCGGTGATGTTGCCCATCCCGACCGAGCTGGTGACCTGGGGCGCGGGTGCCGCGCTGGCCGCGGGGGGCACCCTGGCGGGGCGCTCGAGCTACCGCAGCGCGCGCGACCAGCTCCACACCGCGCTGGAGAGGTTCCTCGACTTCCTCGAGGCCAGGGCGGCGGTGGCGCCCGCCGGCGCGAGTGCAGCGGACCCCGTGACCCGCCTGGTCGACTTCCTGGCCAAGCGCGACTGGTGGCGCTGAGCGCAGCGCGCCGCGCGCGACGGCTGGCCGTGCTCAGCTGTGGCGCGCCATCAGGGTGCCCTCGACACCCGCCAGCAAGGTCTCGATCGACACTGGCGCCTGCGGGTCGAAGCTCGCGCTGACCAGCGCGAAGGTCGGCCTGCTCACGCGGGGCCCGAGGTCCTGGGCCAGTCGCTCGCCGACCCGCGCCGACAGCGCGGCCAGGTCGAGATCGGCGCGGGCCAGCACGGCGAAGGCGCCGCCGCCGAAGTGCGCCACCAGATCGTCGTCGTGCAGCGCCTCGCTGAGCAGCCAGGCGATGTCGCCGAGCAGCTGGTCGACGGCCGCCGGGCCGGCCTCCGCGGCCAGCCGGGGCAGCCCGGTGACGTCGAGCCGCGCCAGCACCAGGGCGCTGCCCGCGCTGGCGGCCGCGGTCAGCTGCTGCGCGCCCAGGCTGGCGAAGCCGCGCCGGTTGCGCAGCCCGGTCTGGTCGTCGATGGTGGCGGCGCCGCGCATGCCGCGCGCGTGTTCGCTGAGCGCCTGGGCGGCGCGACGCTCGGCGGTGATGTCGCGCACCACCGAGACCGCGCCGCGGATGCTGCCGTCGGCGGCGCGCAGCGGGCGCGCGGTCGCGCTGGTGATGATGCCCTCGGGGTGATCGGGGCTGCGGATCAAGAGCTCGCCGTTGTCGACCGCCTCGCCGCGCACCGCGCGCTGGATGGGTGTCTCGGCGTAGGGTATGAGCTCGCTGCCGTCCGCGCGGTAGATCCCGAACGCCACCGAGTAGTCGCCGCTCATCTTGCCGATGCCGTGCGAGTACAGCCGCACCATCGCGGGGTTGACCATGATGGTGGCGCCGCTCTTGTCGGCGACGATGACGGCGTCGCCCATGTGCTCGAGCACCGCGTGCAGGGTCTCGGTCTGCTCGCGCAGCTCGGCCTCGGCGCGCAGGCGCGCGGTGACGTCGCGGACATAGATGGTGGCGCCGACCACGGCCGCCCCGGCCAGGATGGGGGCCAGGTGGACGCGGAAGTCGCGGCCCTCGCTGGGGGCCGGCAGCTCCAGCGTGGAGGTCTCACCGGCCAGCGCGCGCTCCAGGCCGCCTTGCAGCGGCGCGCGCAGCTCGCCGGGCAGCTGCGGCAGCAGCGGGCGCCCGACCTCCAGCGTGCCCGAGCCGCCGCGCCGGTGGTGCTCCAGCCAGGCGCGGTTGATCGCGGTGACGTTGAGGTCGCGATCGACCGACAGCGCCCCATCCCGGCCGCCGTCGAGCAGCGCCCGGTAGGTGTCCTCGACCACGCGCAGGCGGCGCCGCTCCAGCCGGAGCTCGAGCTCGCTGACCACACAGGCGGCCAGCTCCTCGAGCAGCCCCTGCTCGGCTCGCGTCCACGGGTGCGGGGCGCGGTCGATGGTGCACAGCACGCCGAGGGCGTCCTTGCGCGCGCCCACCAGCAGCGGCACGCCGGCATAGGCGACGATGCCGAGCTCGCGCACGCCGCCGTGCGCGGCCAGCTCGCGGTCGGCCGCGACGTCGGCCACCAGCAGGGCGCTGCGGCGCTCGACGACCTGGCGACACAGCGAGTGCGACAGCGGGGTCTCGCGCCGGGTCGCCCACGGCTCGGCCAGGCCGGACGCGCCGGCGAAGAACAGGCGCCGGTCGTCGACCAGCGTCAGCAGCGCCGTGGGCGCCTTCAGCAGCGCCGCCGCCAGCCGCGTGTAGCGCTCCATCGCGGGATCGATCGGAGAGTCCAGCAGGCCGGTCGCGCGCAGCAGCTCGAGGCGCGCGGGATCATCGAGAGGACGCGAGGGTTCGGACACGACAGCGGGTCAGTCTAGCACCGGCGCGCGCATCGGCCCGCTGGTCTCAGGGCGCACAATGCGGTTGCGGAAGGGCGGCAGGCGCGCTTTGCTGCGGCCATGAAGCCCTGGTCGATGGTGCTCCTGCCGCTGTGTCTCGTCGCCTGCGGGTCGTCCCACAAGCCGGCGGCGCCGCTGCCGCCGACGCCGCCCGCCGCGACCTACTATGTCGGCACCAGCCAGGCCTTCGTCGGCGAGCAGCAGGTCGCAGACAGCGCCGTCGCCGTCGAGCGCCTGGTCTCGCGCGGGGACCGCACCATCATCGAGCGCGTGGCCCAGGCCGGCGACGGCCACCGCCCCGCCGCCGAGTACGTGGTCACCATGAAGGTCAAGGGCGCCGCCTTCACCATGACCGAGGCCAGCGGCGCCTTCACCGGCGACGGCCAGCTCAGCGGCCCCGACTGGGCCTGGACCGCCTGGCAGTCGACCTCGAAGATGCCCGACGGCGGCGTGGTGACGTCCTCTGACACCGTGACCCCGACCGGCCTGCACGTCGAGAAGACCTACCGGGGCCACGGCATGGAGCTGCGCATGGTCGAGGAGCTGCAGGTCGTCCCCGAGGCCGACTACCGCCAGCGTCGTGGCGAGATCCTGTCCCACGCCCTCGATGGCTGAGCGCGCGGAGGCCGAGCGATTCCCGGTCGAGGTGCTCGAGGCTGGCGGCGGCGCCTCGGCGGGGGAGCTGTGGGTCTGGGAGGAGGCCCCGGGGGACGCCGGTGCGGTGCTGGTGCGGCTGGTGCTGGGTGGCGAGGAGTTGCAGGCGGTGGCGGAGGACTGCTTCGCGGCGCTGACCCAGCTCCGGCGCGAGCTGGAGGCGACCGGGCGGCTGCTGGTGTGCAATGGCAGCAGCCTGGACGTGTATCCTTCCGGCATGAGCCGCAGCATGGGCGCGGGCCAGAAGGCTTACAGGCTGACAATGGGAAGGCAGGCGTTGACCGCTGATCTGGTGTCGATCTTCGAGACCGCGCCGGGCGTCAAGCCGAGCCGGGTGGACCAGCAGGCGGCCTTCTTCGAGCAGTGGGTCGCGAGCTTGCGGGACTGAGGAGACAGGAGGACTGGGATGTTCCAGGCGAAGAACGCGCGTGAGGTCGAGGATGTCGTGGTGGCGTGCCCCGGGTGCGGGGAGTTTGCCACCGGGCTGGTGCTGGGGCAGCGCGACTGGCTGGCGCGCCGGGCACCGCATGGCGAGCGGGTGTTTTCGGACGAGGTGCAGCGTGAGCTGTTCGGGATGGTGCGCGAGGCGCGAGGGAAGCTCGAGGGGGAGGACGAGGGGGAGGATGAGGATGAGGACGAGGGGGAGGATGAGGATGAGGATGAGGATGAGGACGAGGACGGGGACGGGGACGAGGACGAGGACGAGGACGACGAGGATGAGGATGAGGACGACGAGGGGGAGGACGATGAGGATGAGGACGAGGATGAGGGCGAGGACGAGGACGAGGGCGAGGACGAGGGCGAGGACGACGAGAGTGTCGTGACGGTGGAGCGGGTCGAGGTCGATGGGCGGGAGGACGACGAGATCGACTGTGATCATTGTCAGGCGGGGCTGGGGATCACCTGGGGGGATCTGGCGGTCGCGCACGCGCGGCTGTCGGGCGGGCAGCAGGTGTGGCTCGAGGGCTATGTGCGCATGAAGGACATGGCGCGCTGTGCGCTGTTCCTGGACAACGTCGCGGTGCGCACCGGGCTGGGGCGGTTCGTCAACGTGACCACGCGGGTGCCCGGGCTGCGCGCGCAGGCGATGCCGCTGTTCGTGGCGTCACGTGCGCTGGCCGACAAGGTCGCGCCGGGTGTGCTGGCGGAAGAGGCGTTCATGTACCGGCTGGCGTCGGAGGAGACCTGCCGCGCGGGTGACCTCGAGCTGCAGCTGCCCAGCCAGTACAACGGGCCGCGGGTCACGGTCGACCTCGAGGTCGGGGTCGGTCTCGACGAGATCGCCGCCGAGCTGCGCGCCACCGGGCGCGCGCCGCTGCGCGGGTTGGGCACGCTGCGGCTCCTCGAGTACACCTGGGACGATGACTCCGGCACGCTGATCTACCTCGACTTCGACGAGGCGCTGCGGGCGGCGGTGGACGAGGCCGTGGACGACGGCGACGCGGACTGACACGGCGGACGCGGCAGCCGGTCAGCGCGCCTGCTGGCCGGCGTGCGCGGCCAGCAGCGCGCGCACGTGGGCGGCTGCCAGAGGGATCAGCTCGCGCGCCTGGCGCGCCCGGTCGGCCGGGCCGACGCGGAGGTCGCCGCGACGGCGCGCTGGTGTGAAGGGCAGCTGGGTGCGGTCGACCGCGTGGCGACGCGCGGCGGCGGCGAGTGAATCGACCAGGACGGCGGGCGCGCCAGTCGCGGCGGCGGCGACCGCGACCCCCGCGGGCAGCGCGGGCACCGGCAGCTCGGCCAGCTCGGCGACGTGGCGCTCGACCCAGCGCTCGAAGGGGTCGTGCAGGTAGTGTGGCACCGCCAGGGCGTGCGCCGGGCACGCCATGTCGGTCAGCACATGGACGGCACGGCCGAGGTCGAAGGCGCCCGCGAGCGTGCCGCGGGTGCGTGCGGTCGCGACGGCACGCGCGAACAGCCGGCTGCAGCGCGCGCGTGACCGCGGGTAGAGGTGGCCGAAACTCGGGCTCTGCAGCGCGAGCCCCGGCAGCATGACCACGTCCTCGCGGAACATGCCCAGGGTCAACGCCGTGAGGACTGCGGGCTCGGCCTCGGGACCGAGCGCCAGCTCGAGCGTCACCAGCAGGCCACTCGGCAACATCAGCGCCGAGCCAGCCGCGCGAAGAGCTCGCGCAACGTGCTCGTGCTCGTGCTCGTGCTCGTGCTCGTGCTCGTGCTCGTGCTCGTGCTCGTGCTCCCGAGCTTGTCCAGCAGGGCGAGCTGCGCGCGACCCAGCGCCCGCGCCGCCCGCGGCGACATGCCACTCGCTGCCACCACCTCCGCCAGCACCCCCGCGCGTAGCGCCCGCTCCAGGCCGCGCGACCCGTCGCTGCGCCGCGCGCTCATCGTGACCGCATCCGCTGCGCCAGATCCAGCCACGCCGCGGCCCCGCCGCCGTCCATGGCCTGGGTGAAGCCGCGACAGATGGTCCAGCAATCCTGACACTTCGCCACCGCGTCGAGCCCACGCATGCGCGCCACGATGTCCGCCAAGGGCTCGCGCCGCACGTTGCCCATCTGCATGTCGATCTTCTCGATGCACGGCGACACGTTGCCGACGTGATCGATGTTGAAGCTGGCCTCACCGGCGCGGCAGCGCGGCAGCGCGCCCCCGGTCAGGTAGTCATCGGCGCGCTCGACATAGTCGCGGAACGTGCGCAGGTGCGGGTGGCGGCGCCACAGCTCGCGCAGCCTGGCGCTGACCGGCGCCAGCGGCGGCTGGTCCACCATGGGCAAGCTGCCGCGCCGGAAGCCCTTGGTCGACAGCAGCGTGATGGCGTGGTTGACCCCGCGCGCCGCGCTCATCTGGCACAGCTCATCCAGGCCGTCCACGGTCTCCTGCATCACCACCGACATCACGTGGACCTGGCGGCCACCGTGTGGCGCGGCGTCACGCAGAAGCTCCACCGCGCGCCAGGCCCGCTCGAAGCCGCCGTCCAGGCCACGCTTGGCGTCCTGGCGCGCCGCGTCCGGGAAGTCGATCGAGACCCCGACCTGCACCAGGCCGGCCGCGAACAACGCCCGCGCCAGCGCCGCGTCGATGTACCAGCCGTTGGTGTACAGCAGCGGCACGTGGTGCGCCGCGAACGCGCGCACGATCTCCACCAGATCGGGCCGCAGCGTCGGCTCGCCGCCCTCGATCGACACCAGGAAGGTGCCCAGCCCGCTGAGCTCGCGCGCCACCCGCTGGAAGTCGGACAGGTCCAGCTCCTGCGAGCGCGCCACCCCGTTGGGCCAGAAGTCGCAGAACGAGCAGCGCATGTTGCAGCGGTTGGTGACCTGCACCAGGACCTGGAACGGCCGCCGCCGCGCGATCCCCAGCGCGAACGCCGCCTCCTTGCGGACCTCGCGCAGGGTGGTCAGTACGCCCATCCCTGCCTCCACTGCCGGCCCACCCGCCGCGCGATCGCGGCCATCATGCGCGCCGGCTCGCGACAGACCTCGAGCGCCTCCACCACCACCCGCGCCAGCTGGTCGACCTCGGCCTCGTCGACGATCAGCGGTGGCTCCAGCTTGAGCACGTTCCAGCGCAACGCCGCCGGCTGCGCCAGCACCCCGCGCTCCAGCAGCTCGAGCGCCAGCCACTGCCCGAACACCCGCTCGCTCAGGCCATCGACCAGCGCGCGCGTCATGAGGCCACGCAGCCCGCGCTCGGTGTGCCCGAGCTCGATGCCCACCAGCAGCCCGCGCCCGCGCACCGCCTTGACCAGCGGGTGGCCGGCCAGCCCGCGCGTCAGCGCCTGCAGCAGCCGTGCCCCGAGCGTCCGGCTGCGCTCGGCCAGCCCCTCGTCGTCCACCAGCTCCAGCGTCGCGCACGCCGCCGCACACGCCAGCGCGCCACCCGCGAAGGTCGACCCGTGCAGATCGAAGCGATCCATGCCGCCATAGGCGCGGTCGTGCAGCTCGCGCGACAGCAGCGTCGCCGCCACCGGCACCACGCCGCCCGACAGCGCCTTGGCCAGCACCAGCACGTCGGGCACCAGGCCCTCCTGCTGGTACGCCCACAGCGTCCCGGTGCGCCCGAGCCCGGTCTGCACCTCGTCGAGCACCAGCACCGTCCCGGCGCGCCGACACAGCTCCTGCGCCGCGGCCAGGTAGCCCGGCGGTGGCAGCATCACGCCACCCTCGGCCTGCACTGGCTCGACCACGAAGGCCGCGACCTTGCGCCCGCGCAGCGCGCGCTCCAGCGGCTCCAGCGCACCGAACGGCACCGCGCGCGCCGGCGCCAGCATGGCCTCGAACGGCCTGCGCATGCGCGGGGCTCCCATGATCGACAGCACGCCCAGGTTGGTGCCGTGAAAGCCGCCCTGGCAGTACACCACCTCGCGCCGCCGGGTGGCCGCGCAGGCCACCTTGAGGCCGGCCTCGACCGCCTCGGCGCCGCTCGACGACAGCAGCGTGAGCTCCAGCGGCGGCGCCACCCGCCCGGCCAGCGCCTGCCCCAGCGCGCCCGCGCCCAGCGCCGGCCCGGTGTGGACGAAGTGCACCGGGTCGGCCGCCAGCACCTCACGCAGCCGCTCGAGCAGCCGGGGATGGTTGTGCCCCAGGTTGAAGGTGCCGTACCCCGCGAGGGCGTCGAGGTAGCTGCGCCCTTCGCTGTCCCACAGCCAGCTCCCGCGCCCACGCACCAGCACGCGCCCGTAGCCCAGCACGCCCAGCAGGCGCGCGAACTGTGGGCTGACATGGCGCGCCCAGGCCGCCGCGCCGGGATGTTCAGAGGCCGCCGTCAATCACCACCTTCGCGCCGGTCATGAACGAGTTTTCGTCCGACACCATCCACGCCGCCAGCGCCGCGATCTCGTCGAGCTTGCCCAGCCGTCCCAGCGCGGCCTGCTCGCGATAGCTGGCGACCCGGTGCGGCGGCAGCCGGGTGGCGACGCCAGACTCCAGCAATCCTGGCACCAGATCATTGACGACCACTCCATATCGTCCGACCTCCTTGGCCAGGGCGCGGGTGAAGCCGGCCAGCGCCGCCTTCGACGCCGCATAGTGCACCGGCGCCTCGACCACGCGGTCGGCCCCGAACGAGCCGATGTTGATGATGTGGCCACGGCGCGCCCGGATCATCGACTTCAGCACCGCGCGCGAGAACAGGTAGGCGCCCTTGACGTTGACCGCCATCACGCCGTCCCAGTCGCCCTCGTCGAGCAGCGCGATGGGCAGCACCTGCAAGGTCGCCGCGTTGTTGACCAGCACGTCGACGCCGCCCCAGGCCGCCTGCACCGCCGCCACCGCCGCGGTCACGTGCGCGGCGTCGGCCACCGAGCCGCGCTGCACCAGCACCTCGCCGCCCTCGGCGCGCAGCAGCCGCTCGGTCTCGGCGGCGTCGTCCTCGCGCGAGCTGTAGGTGAAGGCGACCTTGGCGCCGGCGCGCGCGAAGGCCAGGCCGATGGCCCGCCCCAGGTTGCGCGAGCCGCCGGTCACGATGCAGCGACGCCCCTCCAGCGCGCGGGTCACGAGCGCCGCCCCAGCCCCAGCGTGACCAGCTGCTCACGCGGCGCCGCCGTGAAGCGCGCGTCGCGCTCGCGGTACAGCACGTTGTAGGCACACGACGGGATGTTCGAGCCGTCGGGCCCCGGCATGCCGACACAGCACTGCCGGATGCGGTCGCTGTCGAAGCTCTCCTCGTCCATGTGCGTGTGCACGTAGATCGCCTTGGTGTCGGCCTCGGCGATGGCCAGCCGCTGCGCCTCGCTGAGGCCTGGCGCGAACAGCCGCCCCACCAGCCGCTTGAGCACGCCGAGCACGGCGTCGGCGTCGTCGCTGACGATGTCGCCCGCCCACAGCCGGTTGATGACGTCCTCCAGGATCTTCTCCATGGTCGGCCCCGGCACCATGTACAGCGCCTCGGCCAGCAGGCCGCGCAGCTCGGGCCGCGGCATGAAGCGCGGGAACGGCAGCCAGCGCCCGTCGTCCAGGCGCAGCAGGTAGGTGACCTGGTAGCACAGCGGGTGCGCCACCGGCGCCGGCACGAAGTCGCTGACGCGCAGCCGGCCGCCGCTGTGGCGCTCGATGTCACACAGCACGTCGTAGGTGGTGTAGCGCGCGCTGCGCTCGAAGCTGGCGCCGCTCTGCCCGGTGAAGGTCATCGGGTGCAACTCGACCGAGCGGATGAAGTCCTTGCGCAGGGCCAGGTCGATGAAGGCGCCGACCTCGTGATCGTTGACCCCGCGCGCCAGCACCGGCAGCAGCGTGGTGTTGACGCCGTGGCGCTCCAGCACGTCGAGGATGCGCAGCTTGGCGGCGAGGTGGTTGCCGCCCAGCAGCTGCTTGTTGCCGTCCTCGGTGAAGGAGTCGAACGACAGGATGACGCGCGCGTCCAGCCGCGCCATCAGCGCCGCCAGCGCCTCGTCCTTGAGGAAGCGCAGGCCGTGGGTCGACAGCGTGACGCGCCGGATGCCGGCGTCGTGACACTGCTGGATGACGCGCTCGAGCTCGGGGTGCTGGGTCGGCTCGCCGCCGGTCAGGTTGATGATGCGGCGGTCGGGGGCGGCGACCGCGAGGTGGCGCAGGATGGCGCCGAGCTCGGCCTCGCCCATGTGGTAGGCGCCCTCGTTCTTGTTGTGGGTGTAGCAGATCGGGCAGTCGAGATCGCACTTCGAGGTGATGGCGACCACCGGCAGGTGGTTGCGCTGCTCGTGCGCGGTGCACGGGCCGCAGTCGAACGGGCAGCCCTGCGCGACCGGGCGGGCGCCCGGCGGCGGGGTCAGCGCGGGTGCGGCGGCCAGCGTGTCCTGGTACCAGGCGGCGTTCGAGGAGATCAGCACCGCCTCGGGGCCGTGGGCGTCGCAGCGCTTGTGCATGACCACGCGGTCGCCCTCGCGGCGCAGCTCGGCGGGCACGCTGCGCTTGCAGCGGCTGCACAGGCTGGTGGTGTGGCCCAGCACGGCCGCGGGGCCGGCGCCGTGGCCTGCGCCTGCGCCGCCGTCCCCGTCTTCAGCGCTCGGCGCGGGCGAGCCCATGCGACCTCCCCTCGGTCTGGCTCTGGTTCTGGCCCTGGCGCTCCCGCCACAGCCGCAGCAGGCGCTGAAACTCCAGCGTCGGTTCGTCGGCCGCCACGCTGACCAGCGGCTGCGGCGCGTCCAGGTAGCTCGGCGCCAGCACGGTGCGCGCCAGCGCCAGATCCTCACGGAAGATCCGCGCCGCGAACAGTCGACCGATGGCGTCACCGCCCGGGACCCACTTGAGATAGTTGCGCAGCACATAGGCGAACATGCGGGTGTGCGTCGCGTCTTCCGGGGTGCACAGGAAGGCCAGCACTTGCCGCCTGCCGCCGCCCTGGTCGCTGTCGAACACCGTGATGCCCGGCATGTGGTGCTCGAGCGTCACCTCCATGGTGGAGCGCGCCGGGGCCCAGCCGTGCAGCAGCCGCGCGACCAGGTTCATGTCCTGCGCAAGGCGCGCGCGGGCGCGGAAGCCCAGGCCATCCGCGCTGCGCTCGACGCTGAACTTGCCGGCGTAGCTGGCCTCGCCATAGCTCTGCCCGTGCACGAAGCGCACATGGCTGACGTCGATGATGTTCTCGACCCACCAGTCGAAGCCGCTCTCGACCACCATCTCGACGTCGAACGCGCGCAGCGAGCGGTCGTCGAGCGCGGGCAGCAGTGGCGGCGCCGGCGCCCGCGCGACGTCACCCACGCAGGTCCACACCAGCCCCTGCGACTCGCGCGTCGGGAAGGCCGGGGCCTGCGCGCGCGCCGGCCGCGCCTCGCCCGGCACCGCGGTGCAGCGCCCGGCGCCGTCGAAGCGCCAGCCGTGGTAGGGGCACTCGACGCAGCCGTCCACCACGCGGCCGTGGCCGAGGTGCGCGCCGCGATGCGGGCAGAAGGCGCCGAGCACGCGCGCCGCCGCGCCGCGCGCGGGGCGAAACACCGCCAGATCATGGCCCAGCAGGCGTCGCGGCAGCGCCTCGCCCGCGGCCACGACGTCCGCGCTGTGCGCGACGGGATACCAGAAGTCGGTCAGCATCGTGGTCATGACGCCCTCGGCAGCACACCTACCAGCAGGAGCCAGGCCAGCGCCACCGTCACCGCGGTGAAGCCGACCATGGCGCTCCACCACTGCCACAGCGCGGGGAAGCGGCGCGCCAGCGACGGCCATGGCGCGTGGGCCTGGTTGACGTTGAGCGCCCTCGGCGTGCGCCACCGGCTCAGCACCAGCATGGCCGCGAAGATCGCAGGGCTGGCCAGGATGGTCCACGCCGGCAGCGCGCCCGCCGGCTGCCCGCGCAGCGCCCACAGCCCCGCCGCCACCGGCCCGAGGTGCACCAGCAGCGAGGTCGGCGCCAGCTTGCGCAGCGCGATGGCCGAGAACACGAAGGTGCTGAGCCCGACGCCGAGGTGGAAGGTCAGCCCCAGCAGCACCGGCGCGGGGCGGCGCCAGAGCAGGCCCAGCGCCATGATGACGGTGAAGACGTGGCAGGCGAACAGCATCTCGGCCAGCTTACGCCCGGGCAGCTTGTCGACCACCGCATGCACGACCAGCGCGCCCAGCAGGGCGACGCCGATCCAGCGTGACGCCGCCGGGGTCACAGCCCACCGGTGATGGGCAGCACCGCGCCCGTCATGTAGGTGTTGTCGAGCGCCAGCCAGCACAGCGCGCGCGCCGCCTCCAGGGCGCTGCCGGCGCGCTGCATGGCGCTGTACTTCTTGGAGTCGCCCACGTGGCGGGTCGCCAGATCACGCGCGATGCCCCCGTCGAGCAGCCCGAAAAGCGCCAGATTCACGCGAATCCCGGCCGGCCCCAGCTCCTTGGCCAGGGCCCGCGTCATGCCCGTCAGCGCGCCCTGGGTGGCGGCATAGTGTACCGGCGCTGGCAGCGGATGGCTGGCGTCGAGCCCGGCCGCGAACACGATGTCCCCACGCCCGGCGCGGGTCATGTGCGGCACCAGCGCCTGCGCGGCCAGGAAGGGCGCGCGCACGTTGACCGCGTGGGCGTCGGCCCACAGCGCGTCGTCGACCTCGGCCAGCGCGCGCGCCGCCCCCGAGACCGCGCAGTGCACCAGGAGGTCCGCCCCGTCGCCGCACAGCGCACGCACCGCCGCGGCGTCAGCGAGATCGACGGCGATCGCCCGGACCCGCGACCCCAGGCGTGCGGCCAGCTCGCTGGCGCGCTCGGCGCCGCGGTGATAGGTGAAGGTGACGTCGACCTCGCGCGCGGCCAGCAGCTCGACCACGCGCGCGCCGACATGGCCGCTGCCGCCCAGCACCAGGGCGCGCCTCACGCCGCAGGCTCCCCGGCCACGCCGAGCTCGCGCCGCAGCGCCGCGCTGCTGTGCGGGCGCCAGAGCTTCTGATCCAGGTAGTAGTGGTGGAAGAACAGCCCCCAGTACAGGCACAGACACAGCTCGGCCCCGGCCGAGCTGGCCGGCAGCAGCGCCAGGCCAGGCGACGTGCCACGCGCCGCGTTCAGCGCCAGGTACGCCACCGACACCAGCGCCGCCAGCCCCCACGCCTGCAGCGGCCGCGCCGCGAGCCAGCGCACCAGCGCCCCCGCCCCCGCACTCGCACTCGCACTCGCACTCGTGCTCGTGCTCGTGCTCGTGTGCCGCCGACGATTCACGACGCTCACGACGCCCAGATACTGCGCCCCATGCACGATCCCGCCGACCACCGCGACGGCCAGGAAGACCTGCTCCGGATTCTCCGGATGCGGCGCCAGCGGCTCGAACGCCCCCACCACGAACAGCGCGAACACATACAGCCCCAGCACCGGCAGCAGCGCGAACCACACCGGCCGCGCCGCCCGCCCCGTCACCCCGCGCAGCCGCAGCGCCGCATAGCCAGCCACCGCCAGCGCCAGCAGCCCCGCACCCGCGAAGCCCGCCGCGCGCGCCACCCCGGGCAGCTCTGCGGGCAGCCCGGTGATGATGCGGTTGGCCGGCAACATCAGCACGAACAGCCCGAACAGCGCCCACAGCGCGCCATGCACGAACCACCAGTCGAGCCGCCGCTGCCGCGCCGTGGCCCCCGCCAACCGGTCATAGATCGCCACCAGCCCGTAGTTCTGGCGCACCGCGTGGTGCCAGCTCCACAGCGTCGCGAAGCCGAGGAAGGCCGTGAACGGCGCCGTCGAGCCCAGCCCGCGTCCCAGCGCCCACAGCGCCGGGCCCGGCAGCAGCCACAGCCAGCTGCCCCACAGCAGGCCCGCGCGCGCGCGCCGCTCGGCCGGATCCAGGTACGACCGCGTCCAGGTCGCCAGCAGGTGCGGCCCGTCGAGCAGCAGCAGCCAGGCCCACCACAGCAGCACCACCGCGCGGGGCACCGCCAGCATCACGCCGCCCAGCAGCGCCGCCAGCGCGCTCGACCCGAAGAAGACCACCCGATCGAAGCGCGCGCCCCCGATCCAGCCCGCCTGCCCGGCGGTCTGGTCCACCGTCAGCCCAGCTGACACAGGTACTCCAGCTCGCGCCCGCAGGCGTCCACGAAGCCGTCCAGCCGCGCCTCGTCGATCACCAGCGGTGGCTGCAAGCGCAGCGTGGTCCAGTCGTGCCCGCACACCCCGGTGCCATACCCGGCCCGGAACAGCCGGTGCACCAGCATGAGGCCAGCCGCCGAGCGTCCGCCCAGCTCGGGCAGCCCGAGATACTCGAAGCTCAGCCAGGGATGCTCGACGTCGCGGAGCTCGATGCCGACCAGCAGCCCCTCGCCACGCACGTCGCCCAGCAGCGGCAGCCCGGCCAGCCGGGCCGCCAGCGCCGCCCGCCAGCGTGCGCCCACCACGGCGACGCGCTGCAAAAGCTCGTCGCTCAGGAGCTCCAGCCCCGCCAGCGCCGCCACGCACGCCAGCGCGTTCCCGGAGAACGTCGACGCGTGCGACTCCGCCGTCGCATGGGTGCCATATGCCGCTGCAAAGACTTGACGCCTTGTCAATACCGCGGACACCGGCATGAGCCCACCGCCGAGCGCCTTGCCCAGCGTCACCACGTCGGGTCGCCGCGGCCAGCCGTCGCTGGCCAGCATGCGCCCGGTGCGCCCCAGCCCGGTCTGGATCTCGTCGGCCACCAGCAGCGCCCCCGCGCGCGCGGTCAGCTCGCCCAGCGCCGCTACATACTCGGCACTCAGCACTCGCACGCCGGCCTCGACCTGGATCGGCTCGACCACCACCGCGGCCACGTCACCACCCGCGAGCGCGCGCTCCAGCGCGGCCACATCGTCGAAGGGCAGCCGATCCACCAGCGGCAGCGCGGGCCCGAACGGCGCCCGGTAGGCTCCGTCGTGCATCATGGCCAGGCTGCCGTAGGTGCAGCCGTGGAAGGCGCCCTCGAGTGCCAGGATGCGCGGCCGCCCGGTCGCCGCGCGCGCCAGCTTGAGCGCCGCCTCGACCGCCTCGGTGCCCCCGCTGGCGAAGAACGCGGCGTCGTACCCGCCCGCACCGACGCGCTGACACAGCGCCCGCGCCAGCAGCCCCGCCCACGGGCTGACCGACGACGGGTAGTACGACGGCGCATCCCCGGCCAGGAACGCCGTCAGCGCGCGCTCGATCGCCGCCGGCCGGTGCCCGAACGCCTGGGTGCCCCAGCCCGCCAGTAGATCCTCGACCAGGCGCCCGTCGACATCGACCAGGCGCCCGTCGCCCGCCACGCGCACGAGCTGCCAGGGCTCGCCCATCAGCTCGGCGCGCGCCGCCAGCAGCGGGTTCACGAAGTCGCGGAAGGCCTGATAGCCGTCGCTCAGGCTGGGCAGGCTGGGCAGCCCGGGCGGCGCGGCCTTGCGCGCAGGCGTGACAAGGCTGTCCCCGGCGGCCGACACGGCTGGATTGTCAGCCCCCGGCCAGCCTCGTGCAAGGCGAGATCCGGAACTTGCCTGCGCGCATGTGCCACGAACTGCCGCCCGCGATGGAGTAGGATTGCGGGGTGAAGCGCCTTCCTGTGCTGGTGTTGCTCTCGGTGGTGGGCTGCTCCGGCGGCGGCAAGCGCAGCAAGGACGACGGCCTCGCGCCGTCGCCGACCGCGACGCCGACCGCCACGCCGACCGCCACGCCGACCGCGTCGCCGACCGCGACCACGCCGCCCAGCGTCGACCCCAGCGCGTCCCCGACCGCCAGCACGCCGCCCGCCGTCGACGATTGCGCCACCCTGTTCTCCCCGCCGGCCGGCGCCACCCAGCTGTGCGACGAGCACGTCATGGGCAAGGGCGCCGAGATCCACTGGCAGAGCTACGCCTTCACCGAGCCGCGCTTCGCCGTCTTCAAGCCCTACTGGGACGCCGCAGGCCGCTGCAAGGTCAGCCTGGTCACCAAGCCGCCGCTGCTGTCGATCAGCCAGGGCGGCTGGCGCCTGGAGGCCTTCGACGCCGCCGGCGGCGGCTTCCCGACCTGCGACAAGGCGCCCGGCCCCGAGCACAAGAGCGTCATCATGATCTCGGTCAAGTACGACCGCTGACGCGGCCGCGCCCGCGCGCGGGGTGTATCTTCGCGCCATGACGCCCACGCGCAAGCCCGAGGCCTTCATCGGCGGACACGCCCTGCGCCCCGAGAGTCTGATGGGGACCTACGGCTACGATCCGGCCCTGTCGGAGGGCGCCCTCAAGGTGCCCATCTTCCAGACCTCGACCTTCGTGTTCAAGAGCGCCGAGGAGGGCAAGGCCTTCTTCGAGCTGGCCTATGGCCTGCGCGAGGCCGGCCCAGCCGAGCACATGGGCCTCATCTACTCGCGGCTCAACAACCCCGATCTCGAGGTGCTCGAGGATCGGCTGTCGCTGTGGGACGACGCCGAGGCCGCCGCGGTGTTCGAGTCCGGCATGGCCGCGATCTCGACCTCGCTGTTCGCGCTGCTCAGCCCGGGCGACGTGGTGCTGTACTCCGAGCCGGTCTACGGCGGCACCGACTACTTCCTCAAGAACGTGCTGGCGCGCTTCCAGATCCAGGCCGTGGGCTTCGCCGCCGGCTGCCCGGTCAGCGAGATGGAGGCGCGCCTGGCCGCCGCCGGGGGCGCCGGCCGCCTGCGCATGATCTTCCTGGAGACGCCGGCCAACCCCACCAACGCGCTGGTCGACATCGCGGCCTGCGCCGAGCTGGCGAAGCGCACCTCGCGGCCCGAGCGGCGCACCCTGGTCGCGGTCGACAACACCTTCCTGGGCCCGCTGTTCCAGCACCCGCTGCAGCACGGCGCCGATCTGGTGCTGTACTCGGCGACCAAGTACATCGGCGGCCACTCCGACGTCATCGCGGGCGTGTGCCTGGGCAGCAAGGCGCTGCTGGCCGAGGTGCGCGCCATGCGCACCTTCCTCGGCACCATGGCCAGCCCGTGGACCGGCTGGCTGCTGCTGCGCAGCCTGGAGACCCTCAAGCTGCGCATGACCTGCGAGATGAAGAACGCGCGCTACGTGGCCGACTACCTGAACGACCACGCCAAGGTCGAGAAGGTGCACTACCTCGGCCTGCTGACCGAGGCCGACCCGGCGCACGCGATCTACCGGCGCCAGTGCCTGGCCCCCGGCGGCATGGTGTCGTTCCAGCTCACCGGCGGCGAGGCCGAGGCGTTTCGCTTCCTGAACGGGCTCAGGCTGTTCAAGCTGGCGGTCAGCCTGGGCGGCACCGAGTCGCTGGCCGAGCACCCCGCCAGCATGACCCACTCCGACATCGCCATCGCCGACCGCGCCCGCATGGGCATCACCGAGAACATGGTGCGGCTGTCGATCGGGGTCGAGCACCCCGAGGATCTGATCGCGGATCTGAAGCAAGCTCTGGACGCCGTGTAAACATGTACAGGCCACTCACCGGGCTGTTCTTGATGGCCGCCGCGTTCTCCGCGTGTACGCGCAGCCCACGGGCGACCAAGCCCGACCCGGTGTCACCGGCCCCGCTGCCGGTGGTCACTGCACCGCCACCCGCGCCCGACGCCGACCTGACGCGCTGTCTGCCCGTGGTCGCGCGAGAGTGCGGCTGCGTCTACGACTGCGGCCTGGGCACCCCGAACGGCGACGGCAGCTACAGCGTGCGACACAAGTTCTGGGGCGACACCCCGCTGCGCGCCAAGATCGCCCAGTGGTGCGTGGACAGCCAGTGCGCCACCGTGTTCGACGCCGAGATCGTGTGCGACGGCATCTGCGCGCCCAGGCCGGCTGATCCCAGCTGCACCTGCACCGACCAGAAGTGAGAGCCCGCCTCCCCGTCACGGGAGGCGGGCCCAGATGGACTCGATGAACTACCTCACTGCGGTGATCAAACCGGCGCCGACGGTCTTGCCGCCCTCACGCAGGGCGAAGCGCATGCCGGCCTCGATGCCGACCGGGCGCCACAGCCGGAAGCCGATGCGCGCCCGCGACCCCGGCAGCACCAGGGCATCCTCGGCCACCGCGATGGTCCCGGTCACGTCGATGGCCCCGAAGAAGAACACCGGGGTGTAGCCGCTGCCGAACGGCGTGCGCCGACCGCCCTCGCTGGCGGGCAGTACGTACAGCTCGGCGTCGCCCTCCGCGTGCGGCTGCACCGCACCCGGCATGGTCACGACCTGGCCACGCACGACCTCGTCGCGCTTGATGCCGCGCAGCAGCAGGCCGACGTTGTCACCCGCGCGTGCCTCCACCCGCTCCTTGTGGAACGACTGGATGCCGGTGACCACGACGGGACGTGGACGGTCGCCGTCGTCGAGGCCGATGACCTCGACGGTGGCGCCCACCGGCAGCACGCCACGCCCGACGCGCCCGGTGACCACGGTGCCGCGGCCCTCGATGGTGCAGACCTGCTCGATGGCCATCAGGAACGGCGAGGCGAAGTCACGCACCGGATCGGGCACGTGGCTGTCCAGCGCCGCAACCAGGTCGCGGATGCACTGCGTGCGTGGATCGCTCGCCGCGGCCGCCTTGCCGGCGCCCATGGCCTCCAGCGCACGCAGCGCCGAGCCCACGATCACCGGCGAACCGGTGAAGCCATTGGCGCGCAGCAGCTCCTCGGTCTCCAGCATGACCAGCTCCAGCAGCTCGGGGTCGGCCACGTCGGCCTTGTTGATGAACACGATCACGCGCTCGACGCCGACCTGGCGCGCCAGCAGCACGTGCTCGCGGGTCTGCTCCTGCGGCCCCTGCGAGCCGTCGACCAGCAGGATGGCGCCGTCCATCTGCGAGGCGCCCGTGATCATGTTCTTCACATAGTCGGCGTGCCCAGGGCAGTCGATGTGCGCGTAGTGGCGCGTCGCCGACTCGTACTCGACGTGCGCCAGGTTGATGGTGATGCCACGGGTGCGCTCCTCGGGTGCGCTGTCGATCTGCTCGAAGCCCCAGGCGCGACCACCGTGCAGCGCGCCCATGACCTGGGTCAGCGCAGCGGTGAGCGTGGTCTTGCCGTGATCGACGTGGCCAATGGTTCCGACGTTGACGTGCAGCTTGCCCATTTGATCCTCCTCTGACGGATGGCGGGCCGGGCTGGCCCAGTGCTGGCGACGCCGAGGGAATCCGAGGCCCGAAAATGAAGAAGCCCCCTCGGTCGTTCGCCGAAGGGGCCCCGGAAATCGCTGAAAATCAGCTAGTTCGTGGCCTCATTCACGCGTGACGACACCGCGCGGCACGACCGTGCCGCTGCTGACGCTGATGACGACGCTGATGATGAGGAGACGAAGAAGCGCATGAGTCGCAAAGTTCTAGCTGTATACGCGCCAGCGCGCCAGATCGATCGGTGCTTCGTGCGACAATCTGCCCATGCGGGCCCTGCTGCTGTGCGCGCTCCTCTTGATGGGTTGTCAACCCAGGCCGAGCCGACCTGCGCCCGGCGTGTCCGCCGCGACGCCGACCCCGGCCCCCACGACGTCGGCCAGCCTCGACGCCGCCGTGGCCGTCGCCGCGCCCGCCCCCGACGCCGCCCTGCCCCCGCGCACCTTGCCGTGGGTCGGCCTGCCCCGCCGCGGCGGCGAGCGCCTGCTGCTGGAGGAGGGCACCACCGTGACCGCGCGCGATGGCACCACCATCCTGCTCGCCTATCGCAACCACAAACACGCGGTCGACGGGAGCACGCTGGGGATCTACGGCTTCGTGCTGGGCAAGGGCGCCGAGAAGCTGGAGGTCGAGGTGCGCACCGAGGAGGAGATCTACGCCGAGGGCGTCCTCGGCGGCCGGCTGTGGGCCATCGCCGGGGACTACGAGCACACCGAGGTCCTCCTGATGGGGCCGGCCCCTGCCGCCGCGCTGACCGAGGAGGCCGCCGCCGAGCGGGCGCGCACCGAGGCCGCCGCCCAGGGGCTGAGCACCGAGGGCAACAGCGGTCGCAGCAGCGAAAATGGCACCATCGAGCTGAACGTGCGCCCCGCGACCACGCTGCCCTGGCGCGCCGTGGTCGGTCTGTGGACCGGCGAGGTCGTCTCGCTGCGCGTGGTGCCGCCGCCCCCGCCGAGGCCGCGCGGCTGATGCTGCTGCCCGCCACCGCCGACGTCGACCTCGGCGCCGCGCTGGCCCACTTCGCCGAGCACGGCTGGGCCCGCCTGGGCCGCGCCCTCGACGACGACGGCCTCGGCGCGCTGCGCGCCCGCGCCGACGAGCTGATGCTGGGCCAGCGCGTGATCGACGGCCTGTTCTTCCAGCCCGACAGCGCCACCGGCAGCTATGACGACCTCGAGTTCGGGCGCGGCTATGTCGGCCCCTCGGTGGCCTACCGCAAGATCGAGAAGCTGGAGAAGGACGACCTCTACGCGGCCTGGATCGGCAACGCCTTCTTCGAGCGCGTCGCGCGCACGCTGATCGCGGGCGACATCGCGATCTACCGCGCCTGCCTCTTCATCAAGGCCGCCCACGGCGGCACCCACCTGGGCTGGCACCAGGACGGCGGCCGCTTCTGGGGCATCGACCAGTCGCCCACGCTGCAGATCTGGACCGCGCTCGACGACTGCCCGGTCGAGTCCGGCTGCGTCGAGGTCCTCAGCGGCACCCACCACGGCGGCCTGGCCACACCGGGCGGCGGCAACGTCCCCGCCGCCATGACCCAGGCCATCGACGCCGAGGCGCACGCCCTGCCGCTGCCCGCGCGCGCCGGCGAAGTGCTGCTCATCCACAACCACCTGTGGCACCGCTCCGGCCGCAACCACACCGGCAACCCGCGCCGCGCCCTGACCATCTGCTACATGAGCGCGACCGCCCGCTGCCTGCGCAAGAAGCACGCGCCGCGACAGTTCCACCGCCCGTTTGCCCCGCGCCCCTGAGCGAGCGCAGCGCTACCGCGTGGCCTGGATCGCCGCGGTGATGCTGTCGTCGCCCGCGGCCATCGGATCGAGCGAGCACGGCGCATAGTCGCGCACCACCACGTTCGACTCGGGCGGCTCGCGAAACGGCGCGAAGTTGCGCTTGAAGTCGACCTGCCCGGCCCACGGGAACAGCCGCGTCGGCGTCTGCCCCGCCGCGGTCACCAGCGCGATCACCGCGCAGCCGCCGTTCGAGTGCAGGAGCAGTGCGCCCACCGAAAGCACCTTGCAGCCCGAGCGAGGACAGACCCGCTCCGGCTGCGGCCGCAGATCGATGGTGCGGCCCGGGAAGGCCGCCATCGCCGCCGCGCGCACCCGGGCCTGGATGTTGCCAGCCAGCTGGGTGATCTTGGCGTCGGTCGTCTTCGGCACCACGCGCGTCCACAGCACCACGATGTCGTTGGGCCCGCCCACGCTGCGCGAGATCTCGGGCGAGTCATTGGGCGACCCGCCCAGCACCGGCCCCTTGGGCCCCGGGATCGCCCTCGACGCATCCGGCGTCCCGGCCGACGGTGGGGACGACGGCGACGGCGACGGCTGCACTGTCCCCCCTGTCGATGCACCTTCGTCGACCGGCACGAAGTTCGTGGTCGGCCTGGATGACGAGCCGCCGCCACCGCAGCTCGCCAGCCCCCACACCACCGCGAAGCCGATCACCAGCTGCCTGGGCGCCATCTCGTGCCTCCTCGCCGCAGTCTACCTCACGGCGGCGGCGCCCCGTTGCGCGGCTCCGGCAGCTCCAGCGGCCTGACCGCCGGCGGCGGCACCATCAGCTCCGGCACCGGCCACTTGCCGGGGTCGAGCGCCGACAGCTCGGCGCTGCAGCGGTCGAACCAGGCCACCGACCGGAGCTCGCGTGCCACCCGCACGCAGACCTCCAGCGCATCCAGCGTCTTGGTCTGCAGCGGCTGCTGAAACTGGTCGATCGCCTCGCAGAACGCGCGCTCGCCCTCGGGCCCCAGCGCCTTGGGCGGCGCCGCCTGCGCGATGGCCTCGTCCAGCATCGCGAAGCTCTGCGCGATCCGGTACGCCGCCGCCGCACGCGCCTCACCCTGGGTCTCGGCGCCGACGCGCAGGTACAGCTCGATCGCCGGCTGGGTCGCCTTCTGCAGCGCCTGGATCCAGCGCGCATACTCCCCGGCCGCGGCGCCGCCTCCCGTCACCTTGGGCGCCGGCCCCGGGGCGCCCTTGCCGCCGCCGACCGCGATGCGCACCGGCTCCAGCAGCGCATCCGCGCGCGCCAGTAGCACCCAGCCCTGCGTCCGCTTCAGCGTGGCGACGCGCGCTTCGTCCTGCGTCCCCGGCAGCGCCGCCGCGATCAGCTGCTGCGCCCGTTCCAGGTGCAGCAGCGCCTCCTTCACCACCGCCGGCTTGCGCGCCGTCGCGACGGGTCCGGCCAGCTGACGTCCGCACACGGTCTGCACCGGCTGCTTGCGCGGCGCAGTACAGCTGCCCTCGGGCGACGGCCGCGCGCACGCGCTGCGCCACAGCGCCAGCCCCAGCTCGGCCTCGGCCACCGCCAGGCGATCACGCGATGCCGCCGTGGCCAGCTGCTTCAGGAACTTCGTCAGCAGCGTGATGCGCTCGGCATCGTTGGCGCCCTCGAGCAACGCCAGCTGCAGGTCGGCGAGCTCGCCGCGCTTCTTGGCGCCGAACAGCTTGGTGAAGAGGTCGATCGCGGTGCGCGCCGCGGCCCGATCACCCAGCGCCAGCAGGATCTGGATGGCGCGCACGCTGGCGTCATAGCCGTCCTTCTCGGCAGCGTACTGCCGTACGTAGCGCAGGTAGTCGGCCGCCGCGTCGGCCCAGCGCCCCAGGCGCTCCAGCAGCATGCCCTTGCGCAGCAGGGCTCGGGGACGCAGCGGAGACGTTGTCTGCTTGTCAATGATCTCACCGAGCAGGGTGAGCGCGAGCCCGCTCTGGCCGGCCATCTCCGCGCACACCCCGCCGTTGTACAAGAGCTCCGCCGTCTGCCGCGGATCGACCTCGGGCACCCTGCGCGCCAGCCCCAGATAGGCCTCGGCGCACTCGGCATGGCGCCCGGCCCGCTCCGCCTTTTCGGCCGCCAGCCGCGCCTTCTGGACCTCGATCAGCTCCTCCGGGGACGGCTCCGCGCCCGCCGTCCCGACACCACGCAGCTTCAGCGCCAGCAGCGCCGCCACCAGCGCCAGCCCCAGCCCAGGCCCGCGCCTCATCGCGCACCCGCCTTGCCACAGCGGGCGACGCGCGCGCGCGCCTCGGCGACCGCGCCGGCGCTGCCGTGCCCCGTCTTCACGAAGCTCTCGAACGCGCTCGTCGCCGCGTCACAGTTGCCGCGACCCTGCTCCAGCACGCCGAGGTCGAAGTACGCCGCGCCCCAGGTCGGCTCCAGCTTGATCGCCTTCTGGTAGCTGTCCGCGGCCTTGTCGAGGTTGCCGCGCGCACGGTACCCCAGCCCGAGGATCACGAAGCTGACGTACGCGTTGCGGGGCGCCTGGGCGTCGGGACGAACCAGCGCCGTCGCCTCGCTGAACCGCCCCAGCCTGAGCTCCAGGCGTGCCAGGTTCAGCGCGGGCGCATCCCAGGACCTGGCCAGCTCGGCGGCGCTGCGCCAGTGGACCTCCGCCTCGCCGTACTCGCCGCGCGCCTCCGCCAGGAGCCCCAGCGTGTCGAGCACCGCGGCGTCCTGCGGGCTGAGGCGGAGGGCCTCGCGGAGCCCGAGCTCGATGAGCCTGAGCGGCACGTCGACCCCCGCGCGTCGCGCCGCCAGCCCGGCCAGACCGCGCACGACATGGGCGCGCACATCGGGCCGCAGCCCGGACGGCAGCGTCGTCGCCAGCACCAGCCCGAGCTGGTCGCTCGCGGTCTGCCACAGCGCGGTCGCCTCCGCCTTGCTGGGCCGCGGCCCGCTGTCGCCGTCCAGCTGCAGGTAGGCGGCCACGCCGCGCAGGTAGTGCGCGTCACCATCATGCGGGTTCACCGCCAGCGCGGCCTGCAGCAGCTTGTCGGCCTCGCGGGGGTCGCTGTCCATCAACAGCGCGGCCAGCGCCGTCAGCGCCTCCACGTAGCGCGGCGCCGCGGCGATGGCGCGGCGATAGAACGGCGCCGCCAGCGCAGGCAGCTCGCAACGCTCGGCGGCGACGCCGACGAACTGGTTGTCCTGCGCGCCGCTGCCAGTCGACAGCCGCTCCGCCTCGCGCACCGCCACCTCGCAGTGGCTCGGGCTGATGTCGCCGCTGGCCACGATGGCCGAGACGCGCTGGACCGCCTCGGCGAAGGTGCGCGCCGGCGCCGGTCCGGGCGCCGACGACAGCGGCGCTCCGACACTCGAGCCACTCGTGGCGCCGCCCTGGGTCGCAATCGCCGGCGACGCCGAGGGCGGGGGCGCCACCTCCGCACCCGCTGGCCCCTTGCCCCTGCCGCCCGCGGCACACCCGGCCGCACCCGCCGTCGCCATCGCCATCGCCACTATCACCAGCGCGCGCCATCCCCGTCCGCGTCGTGTCGTCATCGCCATGACCTCGCCACGACGATACCCGTCCACTCCACGACGGCCAAGCACACGCAGCCTCCCCGTTGCCGTCTCGATAGAGAGTCCTTCGAGGCAAATCGGGTCACGAGAATTTTCACTTTTTCCCCTGTGATTCAAAGGTTTTACACCCCAGCCCTGGGGCCTTCGCCCCCGTCCTCGCGGCAGCGAAACCCGCGCCTTCACACGGGCGCGCGCTGGCCTCCGATCTGCAATCGCCGCCCAGCATGAGCGCAGGCAAAGACATCTCCCGTCGCACCTTGTTCCAGTGGCTCGCCGCGGGCGCGCTGGCCGCCCCCAGCATCCTCGGCGCGCGCGCGCGCAGCGCCGAGGCCCAGGTCACCGGCAGCGGCCGCCCGCGCCGCCTGCTGGTCCTCTACACCCCGCACGGCGCGCCCGCCGAGCTGTTCTGGCCGCGCAGCGCGACCGACCTCACGTCAGCGGGTGACGTCTCGATCCTGGCCCCGCTGCAGCGCCACGCCGCGCGCCTCAACATCCTGCGCGGCATCGACTATGTCGGCTCCGACAACCACTACGCCAACAAGGATGTGCTGACCGCCAAGGGGCCCGACAGCCTCGACACCGTGGTCGCGCGCAGCCTCAACGTGCGCCCGCTGCGCCTCGGCGTGGTGCCCGACTACGCCCAGAGCTTCACCGTCGACGGCTACTTCACCATGGACGCCGGGCGCGCGGTGCAGGCCAACCCGGATCCCGTGGCAGCGCTGGCCGGGCTCGGGGTCGCCGCGGCCGGGGGCGCGGTCTCCAATCCGGCGCCGCAGCCCCAGGGGCCCTCGGCGGCCGCGCTGCGCCGCGAGGCCCTGGCCCCGGCCGTCGCAGAGCTCGGCGAGCTGCGCGCCAGGGTCGGCACCAGCGCCCCCGCCGCGCGCCTCGACAAGCACCGCACCGCGCTGGCGCGCATGACCGCCGCGCCGACCAGCAACCCGACCGGGCCGATGACCCCGGTCGCCGGCTGCAGCCAGGCCCCGACGCTGCCCGCGGTCGCCGCCGCGCGCGGCAAGAACGTCTGGGCGCACGAAAACTTCGCCACCGTGATGGACGCCCAGGTCGAGGTCGCCGCCTACGCGCTGCGCTGCGGCCTGACCCGCGTGGTCACCCTGCAGGCCGGCTACGTCAACCACGGCGTGCCCTTCACCTGGCTGGGCATCGGCGCCGGGCACCATGGGCTGTCGCACGGCGTGCGCCGCGAGCACGCGCTGTGTCAGCAGTGGTTCGCGCTCAAGTTCGCCGCGCTGCTCGATCAGCTGAACGTGCCCGACCCCGAGGATCCCGGCCGCAGCATCCTCGACAACACCACCGCACTGTGGACCAGCGAGATCGCCGACGGTCAGAACCACGACTGCAAGTCGGTCCCCATGGTCCTGGCCGGCGGCGGTAGCGGGACTCTCCGCACTGGACAGTACCTGCAACTCGGCAGCGTCAGCCACGCCACCGTGCTGACCGCGATGGCAGAGGCGATGGGCGTCACCGGGCAGTCCTTCGGTGGCCCCGGCGCGCTGCGGGAGATCAAGGCGTGATGCGCAAACCCATCCTCACGATCCTTCCACTCGTGCTGGCCGGCTGCATCGGCGAGCTGGCCCCGCAGCCCGGCCCCGACCCTGGCCCCGGCCCCAGCCCGACCGACGCCCCCGACCCCGGCCCGGTCGTCACCACGCTGCCCGACGGCGCCATGGTCGGCCAGCGCGAGCTGCGCCGCCTGACCACGCGAGAGTACGACGCCACCGTGCGCGACGTGTTCGGCCTCGGCGCCGACTGGGCCGGCGCCGCGCTGCCGCCCGATCGCAGCTCGGTCGCCGGCTTCGACAACGACGTCGCGCTGCTGACCGTCGACGACGCCCGCGCCGAAGAGCTCGCCGCCGCCGCCGAGCGCGTCGCCGACACCGTGATGCAGCGCGGCCTCGCCACCGCCGGTGTCACCGCCTGCGCCACGCCAGGCCGCACCTGTGTCGCCGCCCTGCTCGACACCCTGGCCCCGCGCCTGCTGCGCCGCGCGCTGGTCGCCGCCGACAAGGAGCGCTATCTCGCCACCTACGATCGCATCATCACCCTGGGCGCCGCCCCCGCCGATGGCGTCAAGTGGTCGCTCGTCGCGCTGCTGTCGTCGCCCTACTTCCTCTACCGCAGCGAGCTCGGCGAACCCGCCGGCGATGCCTACCAGCTCACCGGCGAGGAGATCGCCACCGCGCTGGCCTATGACTTCAGCGGCGCGCCGCCCAGCGACGACCTGATGGCACGGGCCCGCCGCGGCGAGCTGGCCGAGCCCACCGCGCGCCTGACCGAGGCCCGCCGCCTGCTCGACAGCCCACGTGGCCACCTGGTCGTGGAACACTTCCTGGAGCGCTGGCTGAACTATGCCGAGGTGCGCACGCTGGCCAAGGACGAGCGCCTGGTGCCCGGCTTCTCCGCCCTGCGCGCCGATCTCGCCGAGGAGACCCGCCGCTTCCTCGAGCACGTCTTCTTCACCCGCAAGGGCGGCGTCGCCGACCTGTTCACGTCGGCCGACACCTTCGTCAGCCCCGCGCTGGCCACGCACTATGGCCTGGCCGCGCCCGCACAGCCCTTCGGCCAGGTCCAGCGCCCCGCCGAGCAGGCCCTCGGGCTGCTCGCGCAAGGCTCGATCCTGTCGCGCTTCGCGCTCACCGACAGCACCTCGCCGCCACAGCGTGGCGCCTTCATCCGCCGCCGCTTCATGTGCCAGGAGCTGCCCCCGCCGCCGCCCAACGTCGGCCAGGCCCCGGTGCCCAGCCCCGGCGTCACCACCCGCGAGCGCTATCAGCAGGTCACCGCGGCCCCGACCTGTGCCGGCTGCCACGCCCTCATCAACGACGTCGGCTTCGCGCTGGAGAACTTCGACACCGCCGGCCGCTATCGCACCACCGAGGAGGGCAAGCCCATCGACGCCAGCGGCAAGATCGTCGGCTTCGGCCCCGCCGAGCTGAGCTTCGCCACCGGCCGGGAGCTGGCCCAGCACCTCGCCGCCTCCCCCGACGTCGCCCGCTGCGTGGGCAGCAAGATGGCCGTCTACACCTTCGGCCTCGCCGAGGCCAGCGCGCTGCCGACCACCGCGCAGCAGACCGCCCTGGCCAGCGGCGCGAGCAGCCTGTACGAGTTCTTCGCCCAGCTCACGACAGCGCCGCACTTCACCAGGCGCGCGCCGCCGCGCTGACCTACTTGCCGGCGAGCTGGTGCAGGATCAGCGCGTTGCCCTCGCTGTCGAGGATGTTCGACATGCGGCAGCGCGGGCCGTGGATCATGCCGCCCTGGTAGACCACGCCGGCGGCCTGCAGGCGCGCGTTGAGGGCGTCGAGGTCGGCGACCTCGAGGGCGACGCTGGCGCCGCCCGGGCCGCGGGCGAAGGCCGGGTCGGGGTGGCAGAACAGCGCGAGACAGCCGCCGCCCGGGAGGTCGTACTCGGTCCAGGTGCCGCTGGGCGAGGCCAGGCCGCGGGTCAGGCCGAGGACACCTTCGTAGAAGGCGCGCGCACGCATCGGATCGGTCACCGAGAACATGGTGAAGGCGACCTTTTCGAACATCGGCTTGGCGACCTTCGCGGCCCTCCCGACCTTCGCAGGCTTCGCAGGCTTCGCGGGCTTCGCAGCCTTCGCGGCCTTCGCGGGCTTCGCGACCTTCAGCGCCTTGACCGCCTTCACCTTCGCGCGCTGCGGGGCCTTCGGCGGCTGCCTCTTCACACCGCGGGACTTCGTCTTGGTCGCCATGCTGGTCTCATATCGCGACGCCAGGTTGTGCGCCAGCACGCGCCTTCGCCGCCCGTACCGACACCTCAGCTGAAACGTCGACGGTCAGCGATTCTCGCCGAACCTGAACCCCGCCTCGATGCCCAGGCCACCCAGCGGCAGGTCCACGCCTGGGCCCAGCGCATCGCCCCAGCTGGCCAGGGTGTAGCCGAACGACACCCACGGCGAGACCCGCGCGGTGCTCATGACCACGCGCAGCTCGGCGCGGACGAAGGGCACCAGCTCGCTGTCGTGTTCACCACGCAGCGTGGTCGTCGCCAGCAGCACGCCGGCGCCGAACTGGAACGCGAACGGCACCCGCCGCGACGGGTGCATGCGCACCAGCGCGCCCACCTCGGCGACGTCGAGCGACAGCTCGGCAGCGTCAGCGTCACCGCTGGTGGGATCCCAGAAGTTCATGGCGTAGCCTGCTCGCGCGCCCACATCGATCTCACGGCTGTAGCGCCACACCAGATCGATCTGGGTCTCGAACAGAAAGCCGAGGCCACCCTCGTCATAGCCGTAGGCCTGCAGCGCCTCGCCCACCTTCTTGCCGCCCGGGCTCAGCATGGGCACGCGGTAGCCGAGGCCGAGCCCCACCTGGGGCCCGCGCCGTCGCGACGGCGCTGGCGGCGGCACCACCCGGGGATCGCCAGGCTGCACCAGTACGGGGACCACCTGCATCGGCACGCCCGGGTCGGTGGGCGTCGTGGCCACCGGCGCGGGCGACGGCGCCGGCTCGGTCGCCCATGGCGTCACGACGTCCTGCGCCCACGCGCTGCCCATCCCCACACCCGCCCCCACGCACCCGGCCACCACCAGCGCCGCAGCCCACACACCCGCGCGCGCACGCATCAACAGTAGTTCTCCGTCGACACCAGCTGCAGGTTGTCGATGACACAGCTCGAGGTGCTCTCGATGATGAGGAAGCGCGCGGGCACCCGCACGCCACCATCGCTGGTCGGCTGCTCCAGGTCGGGCAGGCTGCCGCCCGCGTTCACGAAGGTCACGTCACCAGCGCCGCGGCTCAGCAGCACCGGCACCAGGGGCGACTCGGCGTCGATCTGCACCCCGACCCGCAGCGTGCCCGGGCAGTTCGTGGTCAGCCCCAGCACGAGCCGCTCATGGAAGCGCAGGCTGTCGCCGAGGTCCCAGCGCAGCCTGGTCCCGGCGTCCAGCTTCAGGCCGTGCTCGCCGGGGTGGATGGTCGACACCAGCTGGACGCGCCCCGCGGTCACCTCCAGACCACAGTCGCCCTGACAGTCCTCGAAGCCCTTGCGAGCGACCACGGTCGTCGCCCCGCCGCAGGGACAGCCCGCGACCTGGGTCAGCGACGCCAGCACCATCAGCCCGAGAGCCACGAGGTTGCGCACGTCGCAGCGTACTGCAAGCCGCGGGGCAGCGCAGGACGGGGCCGAGGTGCGCGAAATCTCGTGGCAGGAGATGACCAGCGCGTGACACCGGCGTCACGGGTGTGCCGGGGCGGGCCGGACCGGCGGGACCGGCGGGTGGCTACTTCTTCAGGAAGGTCTCGCACATCCCGCCCAGGCGCTTGCGCAGCTGGGCGTGGGTCCAGCCGCGGCGGACCAGCAGGTCCTCGGTGACGCCGGCCGAGGTCATGACCCAGAGCAGGTCGGCGACGTCATCGGCGGCCCAGCCCGCGGCCAGGCGCCTGTCCTTGGCCAGGCGCTGGGCCAGCGCACCGCACAGCTCGCGGCGGTCGGACTTGCGCGCCGCGAAGGCGGCCTCCATGGCGGGGTCGCGCACGCGCTCGGCCTCGAGGGCGCGGGCGGCGCGCATGAAGCGCGGGGTCAGCTCGACATGGGCGTCGAGCAGCGTGGCCAGCGCGGCGTCGGCGGTCGCGGCGCTGGCGACCCCGGCCAGCAGGTCGTCGTAGCCCAGCTTCTCGCGCATGTGCGCCACCGCGCGCAGGAACAGCTCGGTCTTGGTGCCGTAGTGCAGGTACAGGCCCTGGCGCGACACCTTGGCGACCTTGGCCACCTCGTCCAGGTTGAAGGGCGCGCCCTTGCGCAGGCCCAGCACCTTCCAGGTTGCCTCGAGGATCACGCGGCGCGTCTCTTTTCCCTGCTTGGTCATTGTCATGGTGACAAGGACCCTAGCTTGTCACCGCGTCAAGTTGCAAGCCCATCCCGCGCGGCCCAGAACGCCGCCATCTTGGGCCACAGCGTGCGGGTCGCGCTGCGCGACACGAAGCCGCCCACGTGGCCGCCGGGCTGGTGGATCTGCAGGCGCTCGGCCTCGGGCGTGCCGACCCGCTCCAGCAGCACCGCGGCGCTGCGCCACGGCACGATGCCGTCATTGGCGAAGGTCACCGCCAGGGTCGGGCACTCGATGGCGCCGAGGTCGACCGGCCGCCCCGACAGCGTGAAGCTGCCCGCCAGCAGCGCGTCCTGCTGGTACAGCTCGCCGACATAGCGGCGGTAGAACTCGCCCGGGAAGGCGACGTTGTCGTTGCCCCAGGTCTCCAGCGCCAGGAAGCCGTCGGCGAACTCGTCGAAGCCGGCGGCGTCGGACTTGCCGACCTTGTCGGCGAGGTGCACCAGCTTGGACAGCGTCAGCGTCGGGCGCAGCAGGTGAAAGGCCCCCTGCATCAGCTGCCAGGGCACGTTGCCACAGGCAGAGACCAGCGCGCCGACGTCGAAGCCGCGCGACCGCGTCCACGCCGACAGCAGGCCCTCGTCGTGAAAGCCGATGGGCGCCGCCAGCGCGGTCAGCGTGGCCACGCGCTCGGGGCGCACCGCGGCGTGGATCGCCGTCAGGGTGCCGCCCAGGCAGTAGCCCATGAGGTGCGCCCGCCCGCTGGGCCCGCTGCGCGCACATAGCCGCAGCGCCCGCCCCAGCGCGCGATCGCAGATGTCGTCGAACGTGACCAGCCGATCCTCGTCGCCCGGCGTGCCCCAGTCGATGACCCAGACGTCCCAGCCCTGGGCCACCAGGTACTCGGCGAAGCTCTTGCCCGGGAGCAGATCGAGCACGTAGTGCCGGTTGATCAGCGACGGCACCAGCAGGATCGGCGTCGCGAAGGCGCGGCCCGCCGCGCGCGCGCGATAGCGCAGGAGGCGCCACTTGTTCTCGCGGTGCACCACGTCGGCCGGCGTGACCCCGACCGCGGGCGGCTTGCTCAGCAGGCGCGTGATGTTGCCAAGCAGGCTCACGCGTACATGGCCTCGAACTCGGCCGCGAAGGCCTGGTACACGGCCTTGCGCCGCACCTTCAGGGTCGCCGTGAGCAGGCCGCCCGCGACCGTCAGCGGGCGCGGCATCACGGTCCACTTCTTCAAGGTCTCGTACGACGCCAGCTCGGCGTTGACGCGGGCCATCCGCGGCGCCAGCAGCGCCTCCACCGCGGCGGCGCGTGCGGCCGGGGCCGGCGGCGCGCCACCCGCGGCCAGCTGCGCGTCCACGGCGTCGTCGTTCAGCCACAGCCCGGCCACCAGGTAGCGCCGGCCGTCGCCGTACACGACCACGTGCGCGATGAAGGGGTCGTCGCGGAAGCGCAGCTCGATGTTGGCGGGGGGCACGTTCTTGCCGCCAGCGGTGACCAGGATGTCCTTCTTGCGATCGATGATCTGCAGGAAGCCGTCGTCGGTGAAGCGGCCGACGTCGCCGGTCTTGAACCAGCCGTCGTCGGTGAAGGCCTCGCGGGTGGCGACCGGATCCTTGTGATAGCCGCCGAACACGCTGGGGCCGCGGGCCAGGATCTCGCCGTCCTCGGCCAGGCGCAGCTCGACCGAGGGCAGCGGCCGCCCCACGCTGTCGAAGCGGAAGGCGTCGGGCCGGTTCAGGGTCAGCGTGGGCGAGGTCTCGGTCAGGCCGTAGCCCTCGATCACCAGCAGGCCGCAGCCGTGCAGGACCTCCTTGATCTCGCGCTTGAGGCCGGCGCCGCCCGACAGACAGAAGCGCAGGCGCCCCCCGGTGACCTCGTCGAGGCGGGCGCGGCGCCCCTCGGGGGTCTGCACCGGCGCGGCAGTCGCGGCCATGGCCAGCTTCTCCCACACCGAGGGCACGCTCATGAAGACGCTGGGGCGCACCTCGGGCAGGAGCTGCATGACCTGCGCGGGCTCGCACAGGTAGGTGGTGAAGCCCAGCGTGTTGCCAAGGCAGGCCTCGCCGAAGCCGAAGATGTGGCTCATCGGCAGCCACAAGAGGTCGGTGGCGCCCTCGTCGATGAGGGGCGCGTTGCTGCGCAGCCAGTCGAGCCCGTTGATGGCGACGTTGCGATGCGTCAGCGGCACGCCCTTGGGGTTGCCCGAGGTGCCGCTGGTGTACAGCATCAGCCCGGGCTGATCGAGCGAGATGGTCGCCAGCGAGCGCGACAGCTCGTCGGGCGCGTCGGTCGCGCGCGCGGCGCCGATGGCCAGCGCGCGGGACCACGACACCAGCTTGCGCTCGACCTCGTCGAGGCTGGGCGCGGGGCGGCCGGCGGCGCGCAGCTTGTTCAGGGCCTCGGCGGCGCCCGCCGCGGTGGCGTCATCCAGGGTCACGATGCGACGCACGCCAGCCAGCGCCGGCCAGGCCTCGAACACGCGCTGAAGCTGGTGCGCGCCGTCGACGAACAGCACGCGCGCGTCGCTGTGGCCGACCACGTAGGCCAGCTGGTCGGTGGTCGACGCCGGGTACACCGGCACCAGCACGCCACCCGCGGCCTGGATGGCCAGCGCGGCCGACAGCCACTCCACGCGGTTGGCCGCGAAGATGGCGGCGCGCTCACCGGCGCCGAGCTCGCTGGCGAAAAGGAAGCCGGCCGCGCGCGCGATCTCGCTGGCGAAGCCGCCCCAGGTGACGACGCGCCAGTCGTCACCGGTGCGCAGCATGAAGCGAGGACGGGCACGCCGCTCCGGCAGTGCATCGAACACTGCGCGCGGGGCGATCTTCAGCTCCTGGAACGGCGTGATGTCCATCAGCGTGCGGCCTTGTCGGGGTCGCTGTTGCCCTTGGCCGGCTTGACCGGCGCAGGCGCCGGGGTCGCCGCGCGCTGCTCCTCGGCGTCCTCCAGCCGCTGCTCCAGATCGATGAGGCGCGCCTCCAGCTGGTTCAGCGCGTGCAGCGTGCGCTCCTGATCACGCTTGGTGGGCAGGCCGAAACCGCCCCAGAGCTGCGCCATGGCTCGGTCCGACGCCAGCTTGGCCTTCATCATCGTCGACAGCATGGTGCCCGACGGACCCAGCACCAGCGGGCTCTTGAGCCACTGCTCGAGCAGCTGTGCGGTGGCGTTTTCCCACTGATCGAAGCCCTTCTTCCACTGATCCCACATCTCAGTCCTCCTGCAGCGATAGGCGGCGTAGCTCGGCCGCGGTGGTGAAGTCGGCGGCGGCCTCGCCGTCGTGGCTGGTCGCACGCGCGACCTCGCCGAAACACTCGAAGTAGAACGACACCTGGCGCCGCGTCACCGGCGGGCCGAGCGACGGCGCCACCGTGACCTGGGTGCGCACCCGCAGCGCCTGCGTGAAGGTGACGTCGGGCAGGCCGAGGCGCCCGGCGCCGTCGACCGTGATGACGTAGGTGTCGCGCCCGATGTAGGGCAGCCCGCGGATGGTGCCGGCGCCGCTGGGGATGTCCCCCACCGCGGTCCAGGTCGCGCCCGAGGTCAGCGGGAAGCGCAGGACGGCCACCGGCGCGGCATACACGATCAAGGTCTTGCCCTGCGCCGGCGCCATCTCGCGCGAGGCCACCCCGAGCAGCCACAGCGCGGCGTCGTCCTGCGCATACACACCGTCGGTGGCGTCATCGAGCGGGGTCACGAACTGCCCGCCCGGGAACGACGCCGCGTACCACTGCGTGCCCAGCGCCTGTGCGCTGAGCTGCAGCGTGCTGTCGGCGCCGCGGGTACCCATGTCCCAGGTGCGCCGGCCCGCGCCGTCGACCTTGCCCGCGAGGTCGACCGCGCGCTCCTTGGCGACCAGGTAGCGCACCGGCAGGTCCAGCGTCGCGGTCAGCTCGCGCGCGTCGATGCGGCCGTCGAGATCGGGCACGCAGGTCAGCGTCGGATCGGCGCTGGCCACCGGCGCCGGGGTCAGGTTCTCGCCGCAGCCGGCCAGCGCCAGCACGCAGCCGCACAGGCACACGAAGAGGGTGGCGGTCGCGCGCATCAGAACAGGTACCCCAGGCGCAGGCGGGCCAGCTGCGCGACGGTGGCCGACTGGGTGCTGCCATCGAGGCCGGCCAGCGGCACCAGCAGCGCATACTCGAAGGCGATCTGGAAGCCGTCGCGGCTCTCGTACAGCAGCGTGGGATCGAGCTCGACGCCCAGCGGGCGCGCGTTGCCGGGGGTCGAGGTCGGCTCGACCGCGAACGACGCGATGGCCGCGGCGGCGGCGCGCAGCTCGCCGGGGCCGCCGCGCAGCAGCGTCACCCGCGCATGCGGCCGGGCATAGAAGGCGTCGGTCACGGTCCCGATGAGCTCGTGGAACAGGATGCGATCGACGCGGTAGTCGGGGTGGAAGCGAAAGTTGTCGACCCGCAGATCGCCGGGCGGCGAGGCCTGCGCGCCGTCGAGGTCGCCGGGCTGCGGCGCCGCCGCGCCGACCTGCGGGAAGGCCCCGAAGCCGGGCGCCGGGTCCCCGCTGGCGAAGCCGAGGTCGAGCCCGGCCGAGAAGCGGTCCTGCGCCCTGCCATACTCGCTCTCCAGCGCGGCGCCGATCTGGGTCGAGCGCACCGGCCCGTCGAGCAGCACGCCCGGGATCAGCGACGGCTGATCGACCGTGGCGATGAGCAGCGCGGCCTCGGCCTCGATGCGCAGCCGCGGCGTGGTCAGGCGCGCCCAGCCATCCAGCGCGGTGGCGCGGAAGCCACGCGCCATGACGTCGGCGGCGCTGAAGCTCATGCGCGGCTGCGCCACCGGCAGGTAGTCCGCGGGCACGTCGTCCGACTGCCAGCGGTGCGAGAAGTAGGCGCCCCACTCGAAGGTGCTCTTGCCGGCGCGGGCGCGGCGCCGGCGCGCGCGGTCATTGCGCCAGCTCAGCACCGCCAGCGTCACCGAGTGCACATCGTCGCTGCGCCCGAGATCGATGCCGCGCGCCCCGTCCTTGCGCGCACCCACCGGTCCGCTGGCCGAGAGGTCGAAGGCCAGCGCCCAGATCAGGCCCGCCAGCGGCGTGATGAAGGCGACCCGATCGGCCGAGTCCCCCGAGTCACAATCGGCGCAATCGCCGCCATTGGCGAGCATGCCCAGGCCCCACTGGCTGCCCACGCGCCCGGCCACGACCAGGCCGAACGGCGTCAGCGCCTCGCCATAGGCGCGCCTGACGTGGATGGGCGCGTCGGGCGAGGTCTGTGTGCTGGAGGCCGACGGGATGCCCTCTGCGGTGGAGCCCTGGGTGACGTTGTCGAGCACGTCGAGGCGCACCTTGACCGCGACGCCGCCCCCGGGCGCATAGATCGACAGGTCGGTGCGCAGCCGCATGTCGGCGTGGGTCAAGAGCTGGCTCCCGGGGTCCCCCAGCGGGGTCGGAAACAGCGCCTGCCCCGACGGCGTCAGGCCGCGATCGAGGTCGAGGTTCCACAGCGCCTCGCCGCGCGTGCGCAGCGAGCCGTCGAGGGAGATGCCGGTGCCACGCCGCGGCGCGATGTCCTGGCCGAGGTCGGTGAAGCCGGTCGCGCGCGCCTGGTTGGCGAGCAGCAGCAGGACGAGAAGGCCGCGCTTCACGGCTGCTCCGGCGTGGTCGTGTCGGTGTCGGTGTCGGTGTCGGTGCTCGTGCTCGTGCTCGTGCTCGTGCTCGTGCTCGTGCTCGTGCTCGTGCTCGTGCTCGTGCTCGTGAGGTCCCCGGCCACGAAGGCCAGCAGCTCGCGGGTCGACTCGCGCGCCGCCTCGATCATCGGGATGTGCCCGCAGCGCGGAAACACCACCAGCCGCGCGTCCTTCAGCTCGCGCAGCAGCCGCTCGCCGAACTCCAGCGTGGTGACGACATCCTCGCGCCCCCACAGCAGCAGCACCGGCACCTCGATGGTCCGGTACTTCGCCTGCCAGTCCTCGTAGCGCATGCCGCGCACCGTCTCGAGCGCGGCGGCCACCGTGCCCGGGCGCTCCATCGCGCGCTCGACCGCCTCCGCCAGTGCCTCGGTGATGAGCTCGGGATCGTAGAACGCCTGCTCCAGCTTCTCGTCGGGGCGCTCCTTGTAATACAGCTTGAACAGCAGCTCGCCGAGACCCCCCGCGCGGGCCCAGCGGTGCAGCGTGGGCTGCTGCTCGTCATAGACCCAGGCCGAATACAGCCCGAGGCGCGTGACCCGCTCGGGCGCCTGCAGCGCGACCGCCAGCGCCACCGAGGCGCCGTACGAGTGGCCGACCACCGCCGCCTTGTCGATCCCGCGCTGATCCATCAGCGCCAGCACCAGCCGGGCCTGCGCCGCCGGCGTGTAGTCGCCGGGCGCCCGATCGGTCCAGCCGAAACCCTTGAGATCCAGCGCCAGCACCCGGTGCTCACGCGCCAGCGTCGGGATGACCGCGTCCCACGCCTCCAGCGACGACGCGAAGCCGTGGATCAGCACCACCGCCGGGCCCGCGCCCGGGCCGGTGTCCAGGTAGCGCACCCGCGTGCCGGCGACGCTGGCATACGTCGCGCTCTTGGGCTCGCCCGCCATCGCCCCCGCGTGCCAGCTCATGCAGCCCGACAGCGCGACCACGCACAGCGCGACGCCGGCCAGGGCCAGCCCGGCCAGCACCGCATCACCGCGGCGCCCACCCGCGCGCATGCGCGCGGCCATCCTCACGGCGCCAGCCTGCGCGCCTCGGTGGCGCGGGTGAACTCGATCGACGTCTCGTTGTCCTGCGAGGTCACCGCCGCGACCGTGCCGAAACACTCGGCCACGAACAGGTAGCTGCGCACCGTCGTGGTCAGCAGGCCGATGGTCCGCCGCAGCACCACGCGCACGCGCAGCACCGGGAAGTCGCCATACGGCGTGGTCAGGTCGCCGCGCGCATCGACGTCCGACTCGTAGGCCTCCTGGTAGGTCGAGAACACCCCGCTGGCCAGGCCGGTGATGGTCGACGTGGTGCGAAAGCTGCCGCCCATGCGCAGCGGGAACGCCAGCACCACCACCGGCGGGTCATAGACCAGCTCGGTGCGCAGGGTGCCGGCCTGCGGCGACACCACGCCGCGCAGCAGCAGCGCCGCCGAGGTGACCTCGAACACACCCAGCAGGTCCTGGGCGTCGGCCAGCTTCGACGCATAGGTCGCGCCCGCGAAGCTGCTGGCGAACCACTGCCCCGCGATGGGCAGGGTCTCGACCTGGACGTCATGATCGCCGGTCAGCGCGCCGCCCAGGTTCCAGCTGCGGGTCCCGTCGCCGCGCGTGGTGCCCGCGGTGGACAGCGTGGCGTCGCGCGCGATGCGGAACGGCGCGCGCAGGCCGGGGCCCAGGGTGACCTCGTCGCGCGCCACCATGTTGTCGCGATTGGGCGAGCACGCGGCGCCGCCATCACGCGTGCTGCCATCGCCCGCCGGCGCCCCGTCGGTCGTCGCGCCGGCGTCGTCGCCAGCGCCGAGCTCGCAGGTGCCGTCGGCCAGGCACACGCCCGAGGCGCAGTCGGCGCCCACGCGGCACGCCTTGTCGGCGTTGGCGCACGAGGCGACCAGCACGAAAACCAGGCAAATTGATGCACGCACGACCATCGACTATGCCACAACCCGCTCGGGCGCCTGGGTCGGGAGCGCCGGCGCCACCTGGGCCCGGTTGCGCCCGGTCTCGCGCAGCCCCAGCGCCGGGATGAGGATGGCGGCGTGGCCCACCGCCAGCAGGCCCAGCGCCGCGGCGAAGCCCCAGCGTCCGGCGATGGCGCCGGTCGCCAGCGGCATGAGGAAGCCGCCGACCTGGCCGACCAGCATCAGCAGGCCCAGCGCGCCGCCCGCCCTGGCGACGCCGATGCCCGGCAGCTCCATCGGCAGCGACAGCACCAGCGGCGCGATCACGCCGCCACCCAGCGCGGCCAGCGCCAGCGGCCCCAGCGCGGCGCCGCTCGGGAGCAGCGCCATCAGCCCCAGCGCGCTGCCGGCCAGCGCGGCGCCCGCCAGCAGGACCGGCCGCCTGAGGCCCAGGCGATCCGACAGCCACGGCCCCGCGAAGTTGGCGATGCCCGCGCACACCAGCCAGCCGGCGACCGCCAGGCCGATCTGCTGCGGCTTCATGCCGGCGTCCCATAGCGCGCGCGGGAGCAGCCCCAGCAGCGCCAGATAGCCGCCGAAAAGCAGGAAGTGGATGGCGGCCACGCGCAAGAGCTGCCGATCACGCGCCAGCGACAGCACCTGGCGCAAGCTGGCGTGGCGCGACAGCGCGATGCGATCGCGCGTCACCAGCAGCCACAGCACCCCCATCAGCGCCATCGCGCCGGCCGCGAACACCATCGTGGCTCGCCAGCCGCCCAGCAGTGGCATCAGCATCGTGCGCGCGGTCAGCACCGTGGCCGCGGTGCCCAGCGTGTAGCCCAGCAGGGCCAGGCCGTTGGCGCGCCCCAGCGCGGTCAGCGGCACATGGCCGGCCAGCGCCTTGGGGATGGCCGGGGCCACGAAGCCGACGTGCAGCCCGAACACGAACATCGACAGCGCCAGCGACCAGCCGTCGAAGGCCAGCGCGCGCGACGCACAGGCCAGGGCGCCGATCAGCATCGCAAAGCCGGCCACGCGCCGGGCCCCGAAGCGATCCACCGCGGCGCCACCCAGCGGGGCCGCCAGCGCGATGCCCAGCGGCGCGGCGCCCCAGACCAGGCCGCCCATGGAGTGGCTGATCGACAGGTCGCGCGCGATCTTCGGCATCAGCGGGGGCAGCAGGGACCAGCCCAGGCCGCCGCCGATGGCCTGCATGGCGGCGCACATCGCGGTGGTGGTGCGGGGCCGGGCCCCCGGGGTCGCGCTCGTCGTCGCCGTGGTCACGCTCGCCATCGCCGTCTCCTTGCGGTGCAGCATTGTTGCGAGACCCGATCTAGCGATTTGCACGGCGCGTGTCAATCATAATTTGTGCACTGCAACATAACGCATTGTGCTATGCATGATGCATCGTGATCACCATCAAGAAATACTCCAACCGGCGCCTCTATGACACCGAGGCCAGCCGCTACATCACCCTGGAGGAGCTGGCCGACCGCATCCAGGCCGGCAGCGACGTGCGCGTCATCGACGCCGCCAGCGGCGACGACCTGACCCAGGCCACCCTGACCCAGATCATCATCGAGAGCCGCGGCGCCGCCAAGCTGCTGCCAGTCCCGCTGCTGACCCAGATGATCCGCCTGCGCGAGGAGGCCCTGGCCGAGTTCCTGGGCCGCTACATGACCGGCGCCCTCGAGCTGTACCTGCAGGCCAAGCAGGGCGCGCAGCAGATCGCGCAGTACAACCCGCTGGTCAACCTGCCCTTCCAGGCCGGCAACGCCTTCGCTCGCCTGTGGGGCGGCATGTCGCCCTGGGCCGAACCGCAGCGGGCGCCGGAGCCGCCGCCGCGCTATCGCGAGCCGGCCCCGCGTCCGCCCATGCGCGAGCCCGAGCCGCCGATGCCGCCCGATCCACACCCGGAGTCGCAGCGGGACGACGACGCGGCCGTGGGCCGTGACGACGACGACACTGCTGCCGCGGCGCCCCCACCGCCCGCGAAGGGCAAGGCCGGCAAGGCCGCCGCCAGCAGCGATGACGTCGCCGCCATGCGCCGCGAGCTCGACGAGCTCAAGCAGCTCATCCGCGAATCGGCCGGCGCCAAGCGCAAGAAGTAGCGCCTCAGTCGACCGGGTCGAGCTCGTCGAGCCGCCGATCCAGGCCGGCGCGTAGCTCGGCCGCGCCCATGCCGGGGTGGCGGAGGGGCTCCTGGTTGCGGCGCAGCGCCACCGGCTTTCCGTCGGCGTCGATCATCGCCATCACGGTGGTGCAGGTGTCGCCCTCGCAGGCCCAGTCGACCACGCTCATGCGGGCAGGCTCGTTGAAGAGGTAGCGGCGCTGCAGGCGGGCGAGGCGAGCGCGTGCCTGGCGCAGGTCGTCACGCTCGAAGTTGCGGCGCTGGTCGGGCAACACGCGGCCCGCATCACACGGCTGCGGGCGCCCGTGGCCGCGCTCTTCGGCGTACGACTGGGCCAGCTCCTGGGCCGCCGGGCGCGCCGGCAGCACCGCGGTGCTGGTCCAGTCCAGCCCTGCTGGCAGGTCGCGCTCGGCCAGCGTGGTGGTGGTCAGCCCGGACGAGAAGCGCTTGCTGATGAGGCCCTGCCACTGTCGCAGGCAGGCCTGGCTGCGCGCTCGATACCCGGCGGCGCCGTCCTCCGCCACGAGCTGCATCCGCCTGATCGCGGCGCGATCGCGCGGACCGACCCGGGGTGCGCCACCGCCGCGCGAGGGCAGCGCCAGCAGCCCGACGCCGATCACGGCCAGCGCCAGGGCCAACAAGCTGGCGGCGCCGAAGCGATGCAGCAGCGGCGGTAGCCCGTGGCCGCCCCCCGCGCGCTCGCCGGTGGCGTCACAGTGCAGGCAGCGCGTCCGCGTGCACAGCCTGGCGCTGCGCACCGGGAGGCCAAAGGCCCGGTACACCACCCAGGTCACCTCGGCCTCGGCCGGACCGCGGCCGCCGCAACTGGTGCACAGGTGGTCCTCGACGCGCACCACCCGGCGGCACGGCCGCTCGGAGCCCCAGACCGAATTCGCGAAGGGCATGAACCAGTTGTAGCCACCGATCCGGTCCGCTTCAAGCTGCGTGCGGGCGTCCGCATTTGTGCAGTGCAACATTTTTCGTTGACAGACGACCCCTGGCTGCCTAGCTTCACGTGCATCCGACGGCCAAGAACGGCCGGAAAGGCAGAGACATCATGGGAGACAAGCAGACTTCGCAGTCGCAGCACAACGGTACCGCATCGCAGCACCAGGGCGACGCCTTCCGCAAGATGATCGACGACCAGCTGGGCCGCGTGGCCTCGTTCTGGACCGAGCTCGAGAAGCTGGAGACCAAGGGGCTCGAGCAGGCCCGCGCCGCCATCGACGAGAGCGCCCGCCTGGCCAAGGAGGGCATGGTCTACGCCGCCGGCCTCGCCGCCGAGTGGCGCCGCATGCTGATGGACGCCAGCAAGCAGGGCGCCGAGCGCTTCGCCAGCAACGCCGCCTCGTTCACCGCGGGCGCCACCGCCGCCACCGGCGCCGCCAACGTCACCGGCACCCCGGGCGCGCGCGCCTGACATGCGCCTCCAGCCCACTGCGAAGGACGTCATCCATCGCGAGGGGACGGCACGGCTGTATCACTTCCGCCGACCGGCCGACAGCGCGCAGCCAGCGACGTCGGACCGGTCCGCGGAGGCTGCGGCCGTGGTCAGGGTCGGCGCTGCTCCGGTCGGTCCGCGCACGCCCATCGTCCTCATCCCGTCGCTGATCAACCGCTGGTACGTGCTGGATCTGCGCCCCGGCTCCAGCCTGGTCGAGGCGCTGGTGGCCTCCGGCCTCGACGTCTGGGCGCTCGACTGGGGCGTGCCCGAGGACGAGGACCGCTATCTCGGCTGGGACGACGTGCTGGCCCGCCTGCGCCGCGCCCTGCGCGCGGTGCGCAAGGCCACCGGCGCGCCCAGGGCCGCCATCCTGGGCTACTGCATGGGCGGCACCCTGGCGGGCATCCACGCCGCCCTGCACCCCGACGAGGTCGCGGGCCTGATCAACCTGGCCGGCCCGTTCGACTTCTCGCACGGCGGCTTCCTGGCCGAGATGGTGGATGCGCGCTACTTCGACGCCGCGGCCATCGCGGCCGCCGGCAACGTCAGCCCGATGCAGATGCAGAGCGGCTTCACCGCGCTGCGCCCCACCGCGTCCCTGGCCAAGTGGCTGGGCTACGCCGAGAAGGCCGGCGATCCCGCCGCGCGCGAGGCCTTCGAGGCGCTGGAGGCCTGGGCCAGCGACAACATCCCCTTCCCCGGCGCGGCCTACCAGACCTACATCCGCGACCTGTACCAGGACAACGCGCTGGTGGCCGGGCGCCACCACGTGGCCGGGCGCCGCGTCGACCTCGGCGCCATCACCTGCCCGGTGCTGACCCTGGCGGCCGAGCGCGACGCCATCTGCCCGCTCCCGGCGGCGCGCGCCCTCATCGATCACACCAGCGGCCCGGGCGAGCTGCTGGTCGTCCCCGGTGGCCATGTCGGCGCCGTGGTCGGCACCCGCGCCCGCACCCAGCTGTACCCGCACGTCATCGACTGGCTCCGGAGGAACGCATGCAGCTACGTGAACTGAAGGTGATCGTGACCGGCGCCGCGCAGGGCATGGGGGCGCACTTCGCGCGCCGCCTGGCCGAGGCGGGCGCCCAGGTGGCAGCGGGCGACGTCGCGCCGATGGAGCTCGGGCCGGGCATCCACCGGCGCACCCTCGATGTCTCCAGCGAGGCCGACTGCGAGGCCTTCGTGGCCTGGGCCGGCGCGACCATGGGCGGCGTCAACGCCCTGATCAACAACGCCGGCATCATCCGGGACGGCCTGCTGGTGAAGAAGGACCGCGAGACCGGCGCCATCCGCAAGCTGCCGACGGCCGACTGGAACGCCGTGCTCGGGGTCAACCTGACCGGCGCGACCATGATGGTGCGCGAGACGGTGGCGCACATGGCCGCCGCCGGTGCGCGCGGCGTGGTGGTCAACATGTCGTCGATCGCGCGCCACGGCAACCGCGGCCAGTCGGCCTACGTCGCCGCCAAGTCGGCGCTGGCCGCCAACACCCTGACCTGGGCGCGCGAGTTCGCCACCATGGGCGTGCGCGTCGGCGCCGTCGCTCCCGGCATGATCGAGACCCCGATGACGAAGGGCATGAACCAGAAGGCGCGCGACGCCCTGGTCGCCAGCATCCCGGTCGGCCGCATCGGCGAGCCCGAGGACATCTGGCAGGCGGTGCGCTTCATCCTCGAGTGCGACTACTTCAACGGCCGCACCATCGACGTCGACGGCGGCCTCTCGATGTAACTTGCCGTGTAGAATGTGGCCATGGGCGCTGACGGGATGAAGAAGCTGTTTCACGCCGTGGTCGTGGTCGGCGCGGCGCTCACCGCGGCTGGCTGTGGCGACGACGAGGCCGGCGGTCACAAGGACGCCGCGGTCGTGGTGGCCGACGCCAGCGTCAGCCCCGACGCCGCCACCGTCAGCGACGCCGGGCAGCCCGACGCGCGTGGCGACGGCATGGTCATCATCCTGTGACCGAGCGCCGCGCACTCCCGGCGGCCGAGACCGATCCCACCATCGCCGCGCTGCCGGCCGGCACCCGCGCGCTGCTGGCCGAGCTGTGGACCCAGCGCGCCGCCAGCGAGCTGGCCGCCGGCCAGGCCTTCGCCGCGGTCGAGCGCGATCTGGCGGCGCTGGACGCCGACCCCGCGGTGCTGGCCCTGGCCGCGCGGGCGGTGGCCGACGAGCCCGAGCACGCGGCGCTGTGCATGTTGCTGGCCGAGGCCTACCACGGCGCGCCGCTGGAGGCCCCGGCGCCGCGCCCGTTCCAGCTCCCGGTCCACGACGGCGCCGACGACGTGCTGCGCCGCCACCTGCACGTGGTCGGCCTGTGCTGCATCAACGAGTCGATCGCGGTCGCCTTCGTGGCCGCCTGCCTGGCCGACGCCGCCGGCCCGCTGCTGGCCGGCGTGCATCGCGAGCACCTGGCCGACGAGATCGGCCACGCCCGCGTGGGCTGGGCGCACCTGGCTTCGGCGCGCGTCGACGCCGACGTCCGCGCCGCGCTGCTGCCGTGGCTGCCTCGCCTGCTGAGCGCGAACCTGGCGGTCTGGAGCGACCGCATCGGCATCCTGCCCGAGGCCGGCGTGCGCGGCCACGCCCTGCCGCCGGCGCGCGAGCTGCGCGCGGCCACCATCGCGGCGGCGCGCGAGATCATCGTGCCCGGCTTCGCCCACGTGGGGCTGCCGACGGCCGCCTCGTCCGCGGCGGTCGACCGCGCCGCGCGCTGACCGTCAGCCGGCGACCCAGCCCAGCAGCGCGCCGACGAGGCCGAGCACGAACACGATGGGCGCCAGCAGCTGCACGGTCTGGCGGCGATGGTGGCGACGCAGCGCGCGCTGGCTGCTGGCGTCGGCCTGCTGGATGGCGGTCTGCTCCTGGGCCGTGTCGACCGCGGAGTGGCGATAGGCGATGGCGCGCAGGGCCTGATCGCGGTGCAGCCCGGCGACCGCGGCGCGCAGGGTCGTCAGCAGCGCCACGACGCGCTGGGCGGCGCGCTCGATGGCGGCCGGCGCGTCGAGGCCGAGGAAGGCGAACTGCAGGCCGGCGCGCTCGGGATCAGGGAAGATCCGCACGTCCGGGGCGCACGCCAGGACGGCGCGCCAGGCGGCCGCCACGGCTGGCTCGGCCAGCGCCTGGGTGGTCGAGGGCGACAGCGCCCGGACGAGGCCGGTCTCGGTGCGGCGCAGCACCAGCGCGGGCTCGACCACCACGCCGATGAAGCCCCAGGTCTGGCCCTCCAGCACGCGGCAGCAGTAGATCGGCTCCGCGGTGAGGTCGAGGCGGCGCGTCGTCAGGGGCAGCGTGCCGGGCACCGGACAAGTCTGACCGGCACACCCGCGGCAGGCAAAGCGCCAGGGTGCCTCAGCGCCGGCGCGGGAAGATCCTGTTGCGCAGGCGGGCGGCCCAGCCGAGCACATAGTCGGCGTGGGCGCGGCGACCGGCGGCGTCGTCGTCGGCCTCGGCGGCGGCCTCGCGGGCGGAATCGACCGCGGAGGCGCGATAGCTGGTGGCGGCGACGGTGGCGCGGCGACGCAGCTCGGTGGCGGCGTCACGCAGGGTGCACACCAGGGTCAGGGCGCGCTCTGCGGCCAGCTCGGCGGCGGAGCCCTCGGCCAGCTGGTTGAAGGCGAAGCGCAGCGACTCCCCGTCGGCGTTCGGAAAGATACGCACGTCGTGGCCCAGCGCGAGCAGCCGCTTGAACGCGGTGTCCACCAGCGGATTGGCCAGCGCGCGCGCGCCGGCCTCGCTCAGCGCGATGAGGTCACCGTCTCGCTCGCGGCGCACCAGCAGGGCGGGCTCCAGCGGGATGTCGACGCAGTCCCAGTGCCAGTCGTCCCTCTCGAAGCACAGCATCGAGAAGCCGGGGGTGCGGCCGGGGCCGGTGCTCATGCCAGGCCGGTGACCGACCCATCCGCGGCCAGGTCGATGCCGAGCGCCGCGGGCTGTGACGGCAGGCCGGGCATGGTCATGATGTCGCCGCACAGCGCCAGCACATGGCCGGCGCCGGTGGCGGCGCGCAGGGCGCGCACGTGCAGGACATGGTCGCGCGGGCGGCCGATGGCGCGGGGGTCGTCACTGAGAGAGAGGTTGGTCTTGGCGACGCAGATCGGCAAGTCGCCGACGCTGGCGGCGGCCAGGTCCGGCAGCGCGGCGCGCGCCTCGGGGCCGAGCTCGATGGCGCGGGCGCCATACATGGTGCGCGCGATGGCGGTCAGCTTGTCGGGGATGCTGTCGGTCAGCGCGTAGAGGCGGCGCGGCGTGGGCGCGGGCGCGGGGGCGACCGTGCTCTTGCTGGCCGCGACGACCAGGCGCGCCAGCTCCTCGCTGCCGGCGCCACCGTCCTGGAAGCAGTGGATCTGGGCGCACGAAAGACCGCGCGCGGCCGCAGCGGCCTCCAGCGCGGTCAGGTCGGCGACGGCGTCGTCGCTGCGTACGTTGATGGCGATGATGGGCCTCAGGCCGAAGGCCGCCGCCGCCTCGACGTGGTGATCGAGGTGGTCGAGGCCGGCCGCGAGATCGCCGCTGCCATGGCTGCGCAGCGCGCGCGCGGTGACCACCAGGACCAGCACCGACGGCCACACCTCGGCGGCCGGACACTTGATGTGCAGGAACTTCTCGCCGCCGAGGTCGAAGCCGAAGCCCGCCTCGGTGATGACCAGATCGGCCAGCCCCAGCGCGGCCTGGGTCGCCATCACGCTGCTGCAGCCGTGCGCGATGTTGGCGAACGGCCCGCCGTGCACCAGCGCGGGGCCACCCTCGGCGGTCTGCACCAGGTTGGGCAGCACGGCGTCGTACAGCAGCGCCGCCATCGGACCGGCGGCGCCGACGTCGGCCGCGGTGATGCGCGTCTTGTCCTTGCGCAGCCCGACCGTGATGCGGCCCAGGCGCTGCTTGAGATCCGCGATGTCGCGCGCCAGGCACAGGATGGCCATGACCTCGGAGGCCGCCGTGATGGCGAACGAGCCCTCGCGCGGCACCCCGTCGGCGCTGCCGCCGAGGCCGACGACCACGTTGCGCAGCGCGCGATCATTGACGTCCAGTGCGCGCGGCCAGCTGATGCGGCGGGCGTCGAGGTCGTGCTTGCCGAAGTACAGCGCGGCGTCGACCATCGCCGCCAGCAGGTTGTGCGCCGCGGTGATGGCGTGCAGATCCCCGGTCAAATGCAGGTTGATGCGGTCCGACGGCTCCAGGCGCGCGCGACCGCCGCCGGTGCCGCCGCCCTTCTTGCCGAACACCGGACCCAGCGAGGGTTCGCGCAGCGCCGCCAGCGCGCGCGCGCCAATGCGCCTGAGGCCCTGCGCCAGGCCCACCGACACCGTGGTCTTGCCCTCACCGGCCGGCGTCGGCGTGATGGCGGAGACCAGCACCAGCTGACCGCGGCGGCGCTGGCCCAGGCGGCTCAGCAGCTCGAGCGGCAGCTTGGCGACGTGGTGGCCGAACGGCAGCAGCTCGGCGGGACCGAGGTCGAGCTCGGCGGCTACCTCGGTGATCGGACGCATGGACATGCCGTCAAGGTATCACCTGGGTCGCCGCGGTCACGAGCGCGTGAAGGGACTCGACGTCATCTTCTTGCCGGTGACCGCCTCGACCAGCAGCTTGATCAGGAGCAGGGGCACCAGCAGACCGATGAGCACCACCAGGGTGGTCATCTTGGGGTACCACTTGCCGCTGAACAGGTGGCGCGCCTGCCAGCGCGCCAGGCTGGCGACCCAGCCCGACGTGGTGACCAGCCAGTAGATGCTCAGCGCGAAGGCGCCGACCACATAGATCATCGAGAACACCGCCCACCCTGGATGGGTACCGTCCCGGAACACCTTGCCCATGGGGTCAGGATACCGCGGCGCCGGGCAGGTCTTCTCAGTCCGCGAGCGGCAAGGTCAGGGCACCGGGCTCCAGGCGCAGGCCGGCGCGCTGGAAGCTGGCGGTGTGCTCGCTGCGGGTGGCGGGGGCGCCGTTGATGCTGGTGACGCGCAGGCCGCGGGTGCGGCCGCGACGGCGGGTGGCCTCGCTGCGCAGCGCCGCGATGGCGACCTCGAGCGCGCCTGGGGTGGCGTCGGGGAAGTAGCGCACGCTGCCGCCGCGCTCGAGGTGCAGCACCGGGGCGCCCGCGACCAGGACCACGCGCGCGCCGGCGACCCTGCGCGGGCTGGAGCTGGAGTCGTCGGCGCTGCCGGGCCAGGGCAGCAGCGCGCCATAGGGGTTGGCGGGATCGATGGCCGACAGCACCACGGCGTTGCCGGCCGAGCTGTCGTCGTCACGCGCGCTGCGCAGGCGCTCGATGGTGCCGGCGCGCGCGTACTGCGAGCCGCCCAGCCCCTCGACGAAGTAGCCACGGCGCAGCTGGCCGGCCTCCTCCATGGCGCGCAGCACCGGCGCCAGCGCGCTGAAGCCGCCGGGCACCGCCTCGGCCAGCGCGGCCTCGCGGGTGACCACCCCGTGGCGCTCCAGCAGCGTGAGCACGCGGGCGTGGCTGCGCTCGGTCTCGGTCACCGGCGGGGGGCCCGCGCCAGCGCCGCCGCCGCGCGTGGTCAGCGCCGACACCGCCGACCAGCGTCCCGCGGTCTGTGACAGGATGGGCCCCGACGCGCGCATGCGACGCCGCGTCGGCGGCCGGCTGCCGATGCCCAGCGAGCGCAGCGGCTGGAAGGTGTCGTTGCTGCACAGGCCGGCCCACACCAGCTCCCACAGCGCGGGCAGCACCTCGGTGCCCGAGACCCCGGCGCGCGCGCACAGCTCCATGTAGAAGGAGGCGCCGCGGGCCTCGAGATCGGCCAGCAGCGCGGTCGCCAGCGCGCTGGGCGCGGCCTCGGCGGGCAGCGGCGCCGCCGCCAGCAAGTGGACCTGGCTGCGCCGATACAGCGCGACCAGGCCGTCGCCCTTGCCCAGCGCGCCGCGACCGATCCACACGATCTCACCCAGCGCCCCCAGCTCGTCGAGCATGCGCGGCTGGTAGTCGGCCATGCGCGCGGGCAGGAGCTCGCGCTCCAGCTCGGCGAACGACAGCGGCAGCCCCTCCAGCTGCTCGACGATCTCGCGCAGCCGCGGCAGCCCGCCGCGTGGGCTGGCGATGCCGTGCCAGCGCGGCAGGAAGCGCGCGAAGGCCTGCGTGGACACCGGCGCGACCTGGCTGCGCAGGTGCGCCAGCGTGCGCCGGCGCAGCTGACGCAGCACCTCGGCGTCACACCACTGCGCGGCGCCGGTGCCGAAATCGCCCTCGACCAGGCGACCCGCGCCGGCCAGCGCGCGCAGCGGCGGGTCGACCACCTCGGGCGCCAGCCCGTAGCGCATCACCGGCGTCGCGGTCGAGAACGGCCCGTGCGCGCGCGCCCAGCGCGCCAGCAGCGACTCCAGCGCCGCCGGCACCGGCGCCAGCAGCGCCGCCGGCAGCCCCGCCGGCACTGCGACGCCCAGCGCATCGCGATAGCGCGCCACGTCCTCGACCAGGATCCAGCGCGTCTGCCCGGCGATCTCGACGCTGACCGCGCGCCCGCTCTGCAACAGCTCGTCGAGCCAGCTCGTCACCGGGCTCGTGCTCGTGCTCGTACTCGTACTCGTACTCGTGCTCGGGCTCGTGCTCGTACTCGTACTCGTGCTCGTACTCGTGCTCGGGCTCGTGCTCGTGCTCGTGCTCGTACTCGGGCTCGGGCTCTCGTCCGCGACCTGCGCGCGGGCCACCACCTCCTCCAGCGCCAGATCGCCCACCCTCCTCAGCAGATCCGCCACCCCATTGGCATCGCGCGCGCGACGCGACTCGGCCAGCCCTTGCAGCTCGGCCTCGACCTCGGCCAGCACCGCCGGCTCCAGCAGCGCGCCCAGCTCCTCCTGCCCGAGCAGCTCGCGCAGAAGCTCGCGATCCAGCGTCAGCGCCTGCGCCTTGCGCTCGGCCAGCGGCGCGTCGCCCTCGTACATGAAGGCCGCCACGTAGGCGAACGCCAGCGAGCGCGCGAACGGCGACGCCGTGCGGGTGTCGACCTGGGTCACCACGACCTCGCGGCGCGCGATGGCCGCGCACAGCTCGCGCAGCGCGGGCACGTCGAAGACGTCGTTGAGACACTCGCGGTAGGTCTCCAGCACGATGGGGAAGTCCGCGTGCTTCTGCGCCACCGCCAGCAGCTGCTGGGCGCGCAGCCGCTGCGTCCACAGCGGGGTGCGCCCACCCGGGCGGCGCCGCGGCAGCAGCAGGGCGCGCGCCGCGTTCTCGCGGAAGCGCGCCGCGAACATCGCCGAGCGCCCGAGCTGCTCCAGCAAGAGCTCCTCGACCTCCTCGGGCGCCAGCATCAGATCGGGCATCTGCACCGGCGCGTCGCCGGTGTCGCCGCCCGCACCACCGGCGTCCGCAAAGCGCAGCACGATGCCGTCGTCGCTCCAGATGGCCTGCACCTCGAAGCCGGTGCGCGCACCCAGGCGCGCCTCCAGCGCCAGCGCCCACGGCGCATGCACGCGCGCCCCCAGCGGCGACAGGATGCACACCCGGTAGTCGCCCAGCTCGTCGCGAAAGCGCTCCACCGTGATGGCGCGGTCGGTCGGCAGCGTCCCGGTCGCCTTGCGCTGGTCCTCCAGGTAGCGCCACAGGTTGCGCGCCGCGCGCTCCTCCAGCTTGTAGTCGCGGCCCAGCCAGTCGATGGCGTCGGCCTCACCGAGCGCACCCAGCTCGCGCACGAAGGCCCCCATCGCGCGGCCGAGCTCGATGGGCCGGCCCACGCTCTCGCCACGCCAGAACGGCATCATGCCGGGCTCGCCGGGCGCCGGCTTGACGATGACGCGGTCGCGCGTGATCTCGACGATGCGCCAGCTCGACGCCCCCAGCAGGAAGGTCTGACCGGGCCGCGTCTCGTACACCATCTCCTCGTCGAGCTCGCCGACGCGCGGGCCGTCATGCCCGAGATACACGCCGAAAAGCCCGCGATCCGGGATGGTGCCACCGTTGACCAGCGCGATCAGCCGGGCGTCCCGCCGCCCCACCACGACGTCGCGCGCGCGGTCCCAGCTCAGGCGCGGGCGCAGCTCGGCCAGCTCGTCGGACGGATAGCGCCCCGCCAGCATGTCGAGCACACCCAGCAGCAGCGCGCGCGGCAGCTCCAGGTAGGGCCCGGCGCGTCGCACCATCGCCTCCAGGGCGTCGACCCTCCACTCCGCCTCGGCCGAGGTCGCCACCAGCTGCTGCGCCAGCACGTCGAGCGGGCTGTCGGGCACCCGGATGGGCTCCACGTCGCCGTCCTGCATGCCGCGCGCGACCACCGCCGCCTCCAGCAGATCGCCGCGGAACTTGGGGAAGATGCGCCCCTCCGAGCGGCGCCCCACCGAGTGGCCGGCGCGCCCGACCCGCTGCAACCCGCGCGCGACGCCGCCGGGCGACTCGATCTGCACCACCAGATCGACGGCGCCCATGTCGATGCCCAGCTCCAGCGAGCTGGTGGCCACGATGCCGCGCAGCTCGCCGCGCTGGAGGGCGCCCTCGATCTGCTCGCGCTGCGCCCGCGCCAGCGAGCCGTGGGGCGCGCGCACCAGCGGCGCCTGCGCCAGCTCGTTGAGGCGCTGCGCCAGCCGCTCGCACAGGCGCCGGCTGTTGGGGAACACGATGGTGCTCTGGTGCGACAGCACCAACTCGAGGACGCGGGCCTGGATCGCCGGCCACATGCCGCGCTCCTGAGGTTCCTGAGGCCCGGTCGGCGGTGGCGGCGCCTCCATGTCATCGGCCGGGACCTCGATGGTGAGGTCCAGGCGCGGCGCCTCGCCGGCGTCGATGATGCTGACCGGGCGGCGGCCGCCCAGGTAGCGCGCCACCGCGCTGAGCGGGCGCTGCGTCGCTGATAGCCCGATGCGCTGCGGCTCGCGCCCGGTCAGCTCGACCAGCCGCTCCAGCGACAGCGCCAGGTGCGCGCCGCGCTTGCTGGGCGCCAGCACGTGGATCTCGTCGACGATCACGGTGTCCACTCTGCGCAGGACCTCGCGCGCGCCCGAGGTCAGCATCAGGTACAGCGACTCCGGCGTCGTGATGAGGATGTCGCCCGGGTCCTTGCGCAGCGCCGCGCGCTCGCGCTGCGAGGTGTCGCCGGTGCGCAGCGACACCCGCACCGGGCGCAGCGGCGTGCCCAGCCGCGTCGCCTCGGCCTGGATGCCCGCCAGCGGCAGCGCGAGGTTGCGCTCGACGTCGTGCGCCAGCGCCTTGAGCGGCGAGATGTACAGCACGCGCACCCCGCCGGGCGCGCGCGGCGGCAGCTGGGTCAGCCGGTCCACGCACCACAGGAAGGCCGCCAGCGTCTTGCCGCTGCCGGTCGGCGCCGACAGGAGCACGTGCTCGCCTGCCGCAATTTGCCGCCAGGCCTCGCGCTGCACCCGCGTGGCCTCGGCGAAGCTGGCCGCGAACCAGGCGCGCGTGGCAGGTGCGAAGGCGGACAGCACGCCCTACTGTGTCGGCGACCTGACGGCGCCGCAAGCGGCATGGTGGACTGATCGACGACGCCGTGCTCGGCTCCAGCGTGATGACCCGGCAGTAGCCGCACGCTGGCCGCAAGGGCTGGCCACGTTTGCGTATGATGAGCCATGCGTCGCCCCGCCACTGCTCGCGTCCGCGTCCTCGCGCTGTCCACCGCGGCCGTCGCCGCTCTCGCCGTCGTCACGCTGGCGACGCCCGCCGGGGCTGAACGCGCGCCGTTCCCGACCTGGCAGGCCAGCCAGCGCGTCTACTTCAGCGGCACGCCCGAGCTGCCCGCGCTGGCGCCCGGGCTGGCCCAGCTGCAGCAGGGCAGCGACGTGCAGCTCATCGTCGTCGTGGTCGACATCGCGGATCGTGGTGGCGTCGGCCGCTCGGGTGACGGCTACAGCAACGCCGCCGGCCACTATGGCGACGACCTCTACGAGCACTGGGTCGAGGGCGGCGCGCTGAACGCCGGCCTCGACGGCAAGCGTCACGTCCTCATCACGCACGCGCTCGACAACCGCAGCATCGGCGTGCACTGGGGCTCCGAGTGGCAGGCGCTCGGCTACAGCGAGGCCTCGGGCGTCGGCCTGATCGACCGCTCCGACTTCGTGTCGAACGCGCGCGCCGGCATGTATGCCGAGGCCAACCTGGCGCTGGCCCGCCAGGCCGTGACCGAGCTCGGCGCCGCGCGCGAGCTGGCCCGGGTCGCCGCCGAGAAGAACCAGCAGCGCCTGCGCGACCTCGGCGCCGGCCTGAAGGCGCTGCAGGGGCGCAGCCTGGCCAGCGAGCAGGCCCGCGCCGGCCTGACCTACGTGCGCGAGCACCTGACCCGCGCCGAGGAGGCCCTGGCCAGGGGCGAGCAGGCGCTGGCCGCCAGCGAGCTCGAGGGCGCGCAGGGCCGCCTCGACGGCGCCCGCGAGCTGGAGCGCACCTACCGCCGCAACCGCTTCCTGAAGACGCGCGTCCTGCCCATCACCCTCGGCGTGGTCGCTGTCGGCCTCGGCGTGCTGCTGCTGCTGCTGGCGCTGCGCCGCCGCCGCGACTGGCGCGCGCGCTGGAGCAAGGTGCACGGCGAGTGGAAGCCGCGCCTGGCCCAGGGCCGCGACCGCCTGATGGCGCTGGAGGACGGCCACCCGCTGTTCTTCCGCCCGACCACCAACCTGGCCAGCACCCTGGCCGGCGAGTCGCTGGAGCGCTACCGCGCCATGGGCGAGATCGTCGACGGCCTGATGCTGGGCATCGACGCCGCGGGCGCCCTGCTGACCCGCGCCGAGGCGGCGGCGGACGGCACCGGCCCACTGGGCTGGCGCGGCTTCGACCAGGCCGTCGACCTGATGCGCCTGGGTAACGTCGAGCTGTCGACCAAGGCCAAGGCCGACCGGCGCCGCCTGTTCCTGCCCGAGCCGCGCGTCGAGAGCATCCCGGTGTTCGAGCTGTGGAGCTGGCTGGACGAGCGCTATGGCCGTGCCGTGGATCTGCTCGATGCCCTGGCCGCCGAGTGGCGCAGCGCGCCGAAGGCGGAGCAGGCGCTGGCCGAGGCGCTGGATCGCGTGGTCGCCGCCGCCGGCAAGCTGGCCGCGCGCGAGCTGCCGCGGGCGCCCTACCAGACCGAGCTCGATCGCCTGGCGGGCGAGCGGCGCGGCATCGAGGCGCTGCTGCCGCGCGACTTCATCGGCGCGCGCAAGCAGGCCGAGGCCGCCAGCGCCGCCGCGGCCACGCTGGCCGAGCGGCTGGAGCTGCTGGCGACGGTCGCGGCGCGCGTGGTCGATGAGCTGACGCCCGCGATCGCCGCCGAGGCCGCGCGCGTCAGCGAGCTGCGCGGCAAGGGGCTGCGCGTGCGCGAGCCCATCTTCGATCCCGAGGCGCGCCTGGCCGATGCCCGCGCGCTGGCAGGTGAGGTGCTGGACGCGGTCCGCGGCGGCGACGCGGCTGACGCCGAGGCTCACCTCGGCGAGCTCGAGGAGGTCGTCGAGGGCACCCGCGAGCGCCTCGAAGCCACCGCGCGCCTGCACACCGAGCTGCCGCGCCTGGTGGCCGAGCGCCGCGCCGCGCTGGCCTCGGCGCGCGGCCGCAGCGCCCCCGCGCGCGTCACCCTGAGCGAGCTGGAGCAGACCTACGCGCACGCCTCGTTCGCCGCCGAGTCGGACAACCTGAGCGAGTGCGACGCGTTGTTCACGCAGATCGACGCGCTGTGCAGCGAGGCCGAGCAGGATGGTCAGGCCGCCACGCAGCGCTATCTGGCCGGCGACGAGCGGCTGGGGCGCGCCGCCGCCGCGCTGGCCGCCATCGCCGAGCTGCTCGACGCCATCGACCGCCGCAAGGGGGAGATCGAGGCCGCCAGCGCCCACGCCCGCGCCGAGCTGGCGCGCGCCCGCCAGGCCCGCGCCGCCCTGGGCAAGCTGGCGGCC
>JADYYK010000226.1 GCA_020853705.1 Deltaproteobacteria bacterium | reverse complement strand
GTCCCGGCATGATCAAGGTGCAGTCCATCCCGCGCGGCGGGCGCGGGTTCACGCCATAGGCGCCGAGGCCCGCGCTCGGGCTGCTGTTCGGGTCGTTCGGGTTCTGCGGGTTGCACAGCGCGCCGCCCCCCGAGGGGTCGCACGAGCCGCTAGGCTGAAACGGTAGCTCGCACTCGCCGCGGTTGCGCGGATCGCCGGGGTCGCAGTCGGGGATCGGCTCGCAGTCGTAGCCGCACATGACGGACTCGCCGCCGGGGCCGTCCGGGTCCGGGCAGTCGGTCCTAGGCACCGGCACGAAGCACGGCCCGCGCAGCCGGCACAACTCGCGCTCCACCCCCGGAGGCACGATCGGCCCGGGGTCGTCCGGATCAGCCGGCTGGTCGCACGCCGCAAGGGCGAGGAGCCCGAGGAACCAGTAGCCACGCCGCCACAGCAGGTACCGCACCAGCCCCAGACGTCGGAGCCGGCGGCCCCCCTCCCTGACCCGCCCACCCCAACGCTGCGACATCCCGAGCGACCTCCCCACGAAACCGAGCAAGCTCGACCACTGACGATACATCGCCGCCCTCCCCTCGAACCAGCAGTTCTCCGCCCCGGGGTTCCCCAGTTTCGTGCATTTTTGCCGCACCAGCATGACCCCGCAGCAGGCAAGAACCCCCAACGCTAGCTCGACACGCCTCCATCTGTCACGACTAAAACTGTCGCGTCCCAAGAGGCCGTGGTGGCCAGAGACGCGACACCGATACGGTCGGCACCATGCGACGCCGTGACTGGGCAGCCCCGAGCCGCGAGCCGCCCGACCTCGCCAAGCGCCTCGGCGCCAACGCCCGACGCATCCGGCAAGCCGCCAAGCTCTCCCAGGAAGAGGCCGCCTACCGCTGCGACTTCGCCACCCGCATGCTCCAGCGCATCGAGGCCGGCGCCATCGACTCGCGCCTCTCGACCGTGGCCCGGCTCTGCGTGGGTCTAGAAACGGACGCCGCCGAGCTGCTGCGCAACCCCGATGAGCGGACTCCCAAACGAGCCCGCACGATGTCGAAGCGGTCGTCCACCTGAGCATGCCGCGGCGAAGGGCGAAGACGCCGGCAGTGCTGACGCTCGCCGAGGCGGAACTCTGGCACATCCGGACCGTGGTCAAGGCAGTCGGCGGAAACCACAGCGTCGCCGCCAAGCTGCTCGACATCGACCGGCGCACGCTGCAGCGCGTCCTCAGGAAGCGCAGGCGAATCGCAACCATGAAGTCGTCGGACGTCCCGGCCGTCGGCGACCTGGCCGTCGTGCTCGTCCGCCTGGCCGCACGAACCTATGAGGCCCGCGCGCGACGTGGTTGGTCACTTCAAGAGGCGGCGCGCCAGTGCGGGCTGGCGCTCCGCACCTACCAGCGAGTCGAAGACGCCACTGGATCTGACGTGCCGATCTCGGTCGTCCAGAAGCTCGCGAGGGGGCTCGGCCTCACGATCTCGGACCTTCTGGCCACCCCACCGAGGCGATCACCGCAGCCATGACAAGGGTCGGATGGTTAGCTGACGGGTACCCGGTACGCAGCCGCTCTACTGGACGTCGAGGGTCAGCGTGTACGTGTTGCGCACGCCCGGGTCCTTGCCTTTGACCTTGAAGTAGTACTTGCCGCCCGGAATGTTCGTGATGTCGATGCTCTCGAAGTTGTCGGTTGTCGAGGAGCCGTCGCTGAAGCGCAGCTGCGAGGACGCGTTGTCGAGCACCGCCAACGTCAGGTCACCCGCGATGTGCGCGAAGTCCAGGCGCAGCGTCAGGCGCTGGCCGCCGGTCAACATGGCCCAGTAGATGTCGGCATCGTCCTGCGAGCAGATGCCCACAAAGTCCACCACGTAGTGTTGCGGCGGGAGCTGGACCGCCGCCGCGGTACTATCGTTGGGCTCGAAGTCGCGATCAGGGGGGCCCACGCACGACACCCCCGCGTCGGCGCCGCCGTCAGGCACGCTCGTGTCGATGGTCGCATCCTGCGAGGGCGCTGCGTCCATCAGCGCGCCATCCGGCACAGCCGCGTCAACGGCCGTGCCGGTATTGACACACACGTCACTCAGGCAGGTCAGACCCGCGTTGCATGTCTTGTTGCCATAGCAAGGCCCCCGCTCGGTACCAGCGGGCGGCTGCGTTGAACCTCCGCCGCAGGATGATGGCGCAGCGCCGACGAGGAGCAATGCCAAGCACACCAACCATCGGGGCATATCCCCTCCAAACCCCGTCACCTCCATCGACGATTTCGCGCCGGCCCTCACTTCCCCACGCCGTCCATCGCTCGCGTGTAGCTGCGCAGCGCCCTGGCCGCCGCCGCTCGCGCTGCACGCCCCTTCACATGGCCAGCTGCAATGGCACCGAGCGCTTGGTCTCCTGCGGCCAGAAACGGCCGCGTCGCGTTCCTGGCCCGAGCACCCACACCGAGGGCCACCCGACGAACGAGCATCGCCTCGAGGGTGGCGGTCCTAAGCGCGGCGTCAGGGATCTCCTCCAGCCATGAGGGCAGCGTCAACGCCAGTCTGTCCGCGATCCTCGGCGCCATTCCTTGATCCTACTCCATCTCTCCTTCTCACCGCGTGCGAGTCATTGGAGCAGGATGGGCACCCTCATGGCCCAAGACGACGCCTGGCAACGCGACCATCAGCGGGAGTCCGTCACCCCGCGCGCCGGCCGCCCGGAGGACGCGCGACCCGAGGTGGAGCGCCTGGTCCACGGCCTCCTCGGCTGGCTGGCCGGAGACCACGGCGTCGTCGATGTCTCGGTGTGGGAGCTGGCAGAACTGGAGAAGCATCCTGCGCCAGAAGTGCACTGCCAGGCCGTCCTGGCGTCACCCGGCGCACCGCCCGCAGGCCCGCAACCGGCGCAGCTGTGACAGGTGCTGTGACAATGCAGGCCGCGCGGACCCCCGAAAATGAAAAAAGCCCGGAGCTGTGGGAGCTTCGGGCGTTTGCTGCTGGCGGGGTGGACGGGACTCGAACCCGCGGCCTCCGGCGTGACAGGCCGGCGTTATAACCGACTTAACTACCACCCCTGGGTAGCGAAGGCCGGACGTAGATATGCGAGGCGCGCTGCGATGTCAAGGGAATCGCGAGCCACGGCAAAGGACGGCGGGGCCGGGGTTTGCCGCGGGCGAGCCGGGCGGGGTGCCGTATGCATGGGTCCACCTGGAGGAATCGCCCATGTCGCGTCCGCGCCGTCGTCTGCTGCCGTTGCTGGTCATCACCTTGACGTCCGCGCTGGCGGCGGCCCAGCCGGTCGATCCGATGGCAGAGACGACTGCACCTGCGCCGGCGCCGGCAGCAGCGCCGGTGTATCCACCTCCGCCGGGGCCGGCGGCCGCGCCGACCGTGTACGCAGCCGCACCGGCGCCTGAGGCGACCTACCAGCCGCGCACCGGGGTCAAGCGCGACGGCTTCCTGGTCGGTATCGGGGCCGGCGCGGGCATGATGACCTGTGACGACTGCCGGAACCTCGAGGGGCTCGCGGTCAACCTGACCCTGGGCGGGATGGTGTCGCAGCGCGCCGCGGTCATGTTCGACGGCTGGGGCGTCATCCACTTCGCCGACGGCGGGCAGATCATCAACAACGCCAGCACCGTGGCCGCCCAGCTGTGGGTCAGCGACCGGGCCTGGATCAAGGGCGGCCTGGGGCTGGGGCGCCTGATGCTCCAGGCCGACAACGGCGAGAGCGACTCCATCGGTGGCGTCGCCTTCACCGCCGCGGCGGGCTACGAGGTCAGCCAGGGCACAAGCTCGGCCGTCGATCTGCAGCTGCGCCTGGCCACGGTCAGCTATGACCACGGCAGCATCCAGCAGCTCGGAGTGAACCTGGCCTACAACTGGTACTGACGGCCAGCGGGCTGGCAGGGACATGGCCTCGCCTGGCAAGGGAGGACATGAGGTAGACTCTGAGCATGCGTGGTCCAGGCCTCGACGCCGCGCGCTGCGAGGCCGCCTACGAGGCAGCGCGTCGCATCGGGCGCGCCGCCGATCCCGCGCATGCCCTCGAGCTGGCGCGCGGCGCGCTGGCCAGCCTGCTGGAGGCCGAGGTCGCGGTCGCCGCCGCGGTGACCGAGCGCGTCGCCGAGGCGCGCGCCCAGGGCCCCGCCGTGCTGCACGCCGCGATCGACAGCCAGCGCCACCCTGCCAGCCTGCGCGCCGAGCGCGAGCGCCCCTTCGCCCTGCTCGACCAGCACATCGCCCACTTCATCGCCCAGGTCACCGCCGCGGCCTGCGACCGCGGCCCCGACGGCGACCTCCTGGCCGAGATCCAGATCGCCACCCAGCTGGCCTCGATGGGCGCCCTGGCCGCGCGCACCGCGCACCAGCTCAACAACCCGGCCGGCGTCATCCTCGGCTATGCCCAGGTCCTGCGTGAACACCACGGTGACGCCGCCGCGCGCAACCAGGCGCTGAACGCCATCGAGCGCCAGGCCGAGCGCTTCGCCGAGATCGGCCGCACCCTGGGGCGCTTCGCGCAGGCCTCGTGCCCCGACTATGGCTGGGCCCACCTCGACGAGATCGCCGCCACCGCGGTGGCTCGCGTCGCGCCGATCGCCACCCGCCACCAGGTCAGCCTGCGCGCCGACCCGATCGAGCCGCGCCTGCAGCTGCGCGCCCACGCCGCCGACCTGGTGACCACGCTGGCCCTGCTGCTGGAGCGCGCCGTGGCGGCCGCGGCGCCGGCCGGCACCGTGCTGCTGAGCATCGCCGCCGAGAAGCGCCTCGAGCGCGACGGCGTCGGCATCAGCGTGCGCTGCCAGCGCGCCGGCGACGCCCCCGAGACCGACGCGCTGAGCCACCTGCGCGAGCGCGTCGCCGAGCGCCTCGGCCTCCCCCTCGCCCTGGTGCGGCCGCTGGTCGAGCTCTACGCCGGTGATCTCGACCTCATCCCCGACGGCGACGGCGCCGCCCTGCGCGCCTGGTTCCCGTGCTGACCGGGCGCGCCCCTCAGGGCGCCACCCCCGCGTCCGCGGCGCCGTCACGGGTGCCCACCACCGCCGCCGGCAGCCGCGGCGTGATGTCGACCCCACCCGAGGCCCGCAGCGTCAGCTTGTAGACCTGGTTGACCACCGCGCGCACGTGCGGCGCCTCGCCCTGGGCGACCCGGATCCCCCGCGCCCGCGCCTGGTCGGGATCGTTGGCCAGCGCCCAGAACTCGCTCCACAGCTGCGACTCGAACGACCCCGGCGCGCCGTCGACCTGCACCGCCTCGGGCACCGGCGACTCGCCGCGGCTGCGGAACAGCGGCACGCCCTGGCTGGGCTGCTGCCGATCCCCGAAGGCGCGCCGGAACAGCAGCATGCTCTTGCCGCGCAGCCCGTCGCCGGCCTCGACCAGCGCGCGCTCGAACTTCACCACCAGGGCGTCGATGTAAAACTCGTCCCCGGGCAGCACCAGATCACGCTCGAACGCGGGCACCTCGGTGCCGGCGCGATACTGCACGAAGTGCAGCTTCATCACCGGCTGCCCCGCGGCGTCGCGCTCGACCGCGTCGACGCGCACGTCGGCCACCAGCTCCTCGGCCCAGGCCCGATCCAGCTTGAGGCCGAGATCCTTGATGATGCGCTTCTGCTCGGCGATGACGCGGTCCTTGGCGTGATACTCGCGCCACAGCCAGACCGCCACCACCGCGATCAAGATCGCCGGGATGGCCGAGATCAACGCGATGATGACGCCGCGCCGCTGCACACGTCGATCCTAGGCCGCGCCGCGCCTCCGGTACCAGCACGATCTCGGCAGTGATGGCCCCTACACTCGGCTCAACGCCGACGTGTGCGACGACGCCACACCACCAGCGCGCCGAGCACCAGCACACCCAGCCACGGCGCCCGCGTGCCTGCATCAGCGTCAGCGCCGGTGCGACAGCCGCAGCCACCGTCGTCACCACCATCGACCACACCACCGCCGTCGCCACCACCACCATCGCCGCCGGCACCGCCATCGGGCAGCGGGTCGGCGTCGATGACCCGCACCGTGACCATCTGTGGCGGCGCGCTCAGCGTCGACAGCCCGACGCGGTAGGTCATCGCGACCGCGACCTGGTAGTCGCCATATGCGGTGAAGCGCAGCGTGGCGGGCCGGCTGCCGCTGGCGGGCGGATCGCCGGCCAGCACGGGCAGGCCGCTGATGGCGTCGACGGTCCAGCTCGCGCGCGTGGCGGTCAGCGTCGCACCCGGCGCCGCCGCGATGCTCAGCGTGGTCGGCACATCGAGGCTGAGCACCGCGTCCAGCGCCGCACCCTTGCCGCTGTTGCCATAGCCCGCCGCATAGTCGCGCTGCACCGGCAGGCTGCGCGTGCGCACCTCCAGCTCGCCGCCCAGCGACAGCGACACCTTGGGCTGCCCCGCCGAGGTCACGCAGTCGGCCTCGAACAGGGCGTTGAGGAACAGGCGCGTACCCTGGCTGTCACCGTTGGCGCTCAGCGGCACCATGGTGTTGAAGTCATGGCCGCCGAGGTAGCTGACCTTGCCGGTGCCGCAGGCGCCGCCGCCGCCGGGCAGGAAGACCTCGCCGGTGCCGATGTCGCACGAACCGTCGGCGTATCCCGTCATCCAGACGTCCTGGTTACCCGGACCGCTCGGCCCGGTGATGAAGGTGACCTCGCGGTTGTTCTTGTACATCGTCATCAGGTAGGTGCTGAGGTTGTAGGCCGGCTCGCTGCCGGTGACGGTCTCGAACGCGCCATCGAACTGGTTGTAGGCCACGTTGGGCCGCAGCACCTTCAGGGTCGCCGACGCCGGCTGGGTTGCGATCAGGAAGCCGGCGCCCTTCTCCTTCTTGTTCATGGGCTGGCAGCAGTCGGCGCCACCGCACGCCCCGGTGACACACTGGAAGCCGGCCATGCACGGGCACGCCGGCGGCATCCCGCGCGTGGTCAGGAAGTGGCCGTCGCGCCCGGCGTCGTCGAGGTAGGGCCAGACCGGGTTGGGCGTGGTGTTCTCGTAGGCGTTGACGGCCTGACACTCGGCGAAGAAGTGCACCGGGTACTTCAGGAACGAGCGCACCTCGGCGACGACCTCGTGGCCGTGATAGGTGATGGGCGTGGTGCCGCACGCGGCCTGGGTCGCGGGGCAGTTGGCGCCGCCGCACTGCACCGTCTCGCGGTCGTCGACGTCCCAGTGCATGCTCATGATCTGGCAGTACGCCGGCACGCCGCTGGCGGTGAACAGCGCCCCGTTCTTGTGGTTGCTGCTGGGCGCCGCGCAGGTGCCCATGTCGCCGGCCACGCTGGGCACGGTCAGCATGTCGGGGTTGGCGGTGCCGGGGCCGCAGTTGGCGGCGCCGCACCTGGCCGCAGGAAACTCGGCGCCACTGGACTGCGGGATGCCGGCCGCGCGCAGATAGCGCGTCGCGATGTCCTCGTTGCCATCGGAGAACACCGCGATGGTCGGCGCCGCCAGCATGTCCTTGGCCACGAAGCCGCTGAAGGCCGCGGTGGCCTCGTGCACCGCGACGGGGTGAAACACGGTGCGCCGCGCCCACGGCGCCGCGGTCCACATCGCCATGTCGTTCCAGGCCGCGATGATCGGCAGCGCCGCCGCCTTGTTGGCCGCCGCGATCACGAACGGCCCGCCGCGATAGCCGTGGTTCGTGATCGCGCTGCCCATCCCCGGCCCGGCCACCACGTTGGCGGCCACGAAGAAGTCGGGGCTGGCGGTCGGGTAGCTGCACTTCTGCCCCGAGCCCTCGATCGCGCAGTCCCACGCGCACAGGTTGCCCACGGTGTTGCACGGCGCCGCGTGCCAGGTCTTGGCTGGATCGATGACCCAGGCCACCGGCACGCCCTGGCGCAGCAGCTGAAACAGCAGGCCATAGGCCTGAAACATGCCCTGGTCCTGGTAGGCCAGATCCATCGGGATGATCAGGCTACCGGCGGCGAAGCTGCGCTGGTCGGCCCTTGCCACCCGCGGCGCAGCCCCGACCGCGACCACCACAGCGAGCACGAGCACGAGACGGCGCATGGCGGGTACCTCCTGGGTCGTCGTACGAACCAGGGTACCACCCGATACGCCGGCCGTGTCAGCGCATCGCCGCGGCCAGCGCTGGCGCGCCGCCCAGCTGTGTCGCCAGCGCCTCCAGCACCGGCAGCGTGAAGTCCTTCGCCGTCACGTTGGTGGCCAGCACGCGGCGTGACTCGACGCGCACCAGCGTGTAGCAGGCGCAGTCGCCGACCGCCTTGAAGTAGACCCCGACCAGCTCGCCCCAGCTGAAGGTCGTCATGTCGCGGCGCGCCAGCAGGTACTGCCGCGCCGGGTCCACCTCGGCGAGGTCCAGGCCGACCTGCTGCGAGGCCCGCATCGCCGCGTCATAGACCAGCCAGACCGGCGCCCGGAACAGCCGCTCCGACCCTGGCGGCGAGGACATCGTCCACTGCTGGTTCGGCCGCGGCCGGAGGTCGCTCATGCTGCGACACCCGGTCAGCGCCAGCACGGTCAGCAGCGAGAGGCCCAGCACCAGCTTCGGCAGGCGTGCGCGCATGGCTGCATGCTCGCGCAAGGCCGCACCGCCGTCAATCCACCGGGCCGGCAAGCTCGCGCCGGGTCAGTCCGCGACGGTGGCCTCGCCGATCACGCAGAAGCCATTGCCGAACGGGTCGCTGCAGAACGCGGCTGGCCGCGGGCCCTGGGCGCGGAACTCGTCCTCGATCTTCCCGCCACGCGCGCGCACCTTGTGGAGGACGGCGTCGAAGTCCTCGACGTGCAGGTCGAGGTGGACCGGCGTCCAGTGGCGCTGGTAGCGGCGCTGCTCCGTCCCCGCCGAGGAGCTCCTGCTGCCCGCGGCCTTCTCGTGCATGCACACGCTCACGTTGTTGGCGTCGAGGATGGCCATGGTCGGGAAGGGGCGAGCCGTCTCCACGAAGCCGAAGACCTCGCCGTAGAAGCGCAGCCCGGCCTCGAGCTCGGGCACGTCGATGCTGACGTGGACGCTCGGCCTGGCGGCGGGTGGGGCGGTCGCGCCCTTCACGAGGCCCAGCCCGAGACGCGCTCCAGGCGTGCGTACGAGGCCTCCATGCCGTGCGCCATCCCGGTGGCCAGCATGGCCTTGCGCGTCTCTGCGTCGGGCAGCGACATGCGCATGGTCATCTGGGTCCCGGTGCCGTCGGCGACGAAGGTCGTGACCACGCGGTTGTCGGGCGTGGGCTCCGGCAGGTGCATGCGCTCGACGTGCACGATGCGATGTGGCGGCTCGAGCTCGAGGATCTCGCCGGTCAAGAAGAAGCCGCCGCCCTGGCCGTTCGACCACTCGTAGCGGATCTTGCCGCCCGGCTTGCCCTCGTTGATGCACACCGGCATGGTCCAGCCCTCGGGGCCCAGGCACCACTGTCGAATCAGCGCGGGCTCCATGTGCGCGCGATAGACCGCCTCGGGGGGCGCCTCGAACCTTCGCCTCACCACGACGTGCGTGTCGCCTTCGGTCGTCAACACCAGCTTGCTCATGGTGGATCTCTCCTTCTTCTCTTGGTCTTCGTCTCGGTCTTCGTCTCGGTCTTCGTCTCGGTCTTCGTCTCGGTCTGGCTGGCCAGCAGCTCATCGAGGCGCTGGTAGTTGCGGGTCAGCGCCCCGCGCAGCATCTCCAGGTACTGGTCGAGCTCGGACAGCGCGTCGGGCGCCAGCCGACACGGACGCCTGGTGCCGTCGACGCGCTGCACGATCAGCCCGGCCTCCGCGAGCACGCGGATGTGGCGCGAGATCGCCGGCTGCGAGATCTGGAACGGCTCGGCCAGCTGGTTGACCGTGGCCTCCCCGCGCGCGAGCCGCGCCAGGATCCGCCGTCGCGTCGGGTCCGCCAGGGCCGCGAAGGTCCGGTCGAGTGACTGCGCCGCCTGCATCGACGACATTAATACGTCCTTGGCTATATAACGTCAAGCTTCTATATAAGACGCGCCGACGCGACCCTCGAGGTCGAGAGCGACGCCCACCGCGCGGTGCGGGCCCGGCGATTTCCTGCGAGTCGACGCGCTGACGCGGGCTGACGTGGGTGACGGGAGTGGGCGGAGCAGGGATCGACCTGGTCAGCGATCCCGAACAGGATACGAGGCACGACGCGGCCTTGGCGACATTCCTCGTAAATCGGATCGGTTTGGCTGGCTGACCCACTCCGTTTCAATCCGCGGCGCCCCGCGCGGCCCCCTTTGGATCCGCCCTTTCGTGGCAACAGTGTGGCAACAAGCACGACCATGCTCGCACGAACCCCCTGTGCGACGTTCGCCAGAGTTGCCGTCGCGCGGTGGATGCACCATGCTGGCGCCCAGTGATCGTCATCCTCGACACTACTGAATTCTTTGGTGACCCGTGGCTCGGGTCCGCCGGTATCCGTCTTTTTCACGAGATACTGAGGAAGTCCAAGGCCAGGCTGTTCCTGTCGACTGTCGTCGTGCGCGAAGCTCAGCGACTCTATGCTCGTGCGGTCCAAAAGAGCCACAAGGAGGTCGAGCGTGATCTGCGCCAACTGGCAGAGTTGGCGCCGGGGTTCCGTCCCTCTGACATCCAACTTCCCGATCCCAGGCAGCTGATCGAGGCCTACGCCGATCGACTCGGGCAACGGCTCGTCCAACTGGGTGCTGAGATTCGCAATCCCGACCAAGTACGGGTTGCGGATTTGCTTGATCGAGCATTGGAGGGTCGTCGCCCGTTCAATGAGGACGGCAAGAAGGGCTTTCGCGACACCTTGATCTGGGAACACGTCCTGCAGGTGGCCGCCGAGACCGACGGTCGTGTCGTGCTCATCACCAAGAACACGAAGGACTTTGGCTCCGACGGCAGGCTGCATGAGCACCTCGGTGAGGACCTGGTACGAAGAGGCATTGCTCGCGAGCGGATTCAGCTTGTGGTCGGGATCGACGAGTTCAACCGTCAAAAAGCTGACGAGTTCCTTCCCCGCCTGGTAGAAGACGAGTTCAAACTCAAGGGTGGCAGCCACGCTACCCTTTCGCTGAGCAGGATGCTCCAAGAATACGAGGGCACAATCCTGGACGAACTCGAGGGCAACCTTGATCAACTAACGGAGGGGTGCGGATCCGATCGTGACGTAGTCCAACCGGGAATTTCGGATGTGCGACACCTGTTTCGGGGACATGACCAGGTCCACTCCACGCACTGTGCCCGTCCCGGGAG
>JADYYK010000225.1 GCA_020853705.1 Deltaproteobacteria bacterium | reverse complement strand
GCTGCGTCATGCCGCGCCACGCCATCTCGCCTGCCACATGCACCATCTCGTCGAGCGACGGCGTGATGAGGCCCGACAGCCCGATGATGTCGGCCCCGTTTTCGTTGGCCGCCTGCAAGATCCGCTCGGCCGAGACCATGACGCCGAGGTCGATGACCTCGTAGTTGTTGCAGCCCAGCACCACGCCGACGATGTTCTTGCCGATGTCGTGCACGTCGCCCTTCACGGTGGCCATCACGATCTTGCCGGCCTTCCTGGCCCCGCCCGCCTTCTCCTGCTCCATGTAGGGCAACAGGTACGCCACCGCCTTCTTCATCGCGCGAGCGCTCTTGACCACCTGGGGCAGGAACATCTTGCCGGCGCCGAACAGATCGCCGACCACCTTCATGCCGTCCATCAGCGGCCCCTCGATCACCAGCAGCGGCTTACCCAGCAGAAGGCGCGCCTCCTCGGTGTCGGCCTCGATGAAGTCGATGACCCCGTGCACCAGCGCGTAGGTCAGCCGCGCCCCCACCGGGGCCTCGCGCCACTTCAGGTCGACCTCGCGCGCCTTGCCCTTGCCCTTGACCTCGGCGGCCAGCGCGATGAGGCGCTCGGTGGCGTCCGCGCGCCGGTTGAAGATGACGTCCTCGACGTGCTCGCGCAGGCGCGGCTCGATGTCCTCGTAGACCACCAGCTGGCCGGCGTTCACGATGCCCATGTCCATGCCGGCCTTGATGGCGTGGTACAGGAACGCCGAGTGCATCGCCTCGCGCACCTTGTTGTTGCCGCGGAACGAGAACGACAGGTTCGACACCCCGCCCGACACCTTGGCGCCCGGCAGCGTGGCCTTGATGATGCGGGTGGCCTCGATGAAGTTCTTGGCGAACTCGGCGTGCTCCTCGATCCCGGTCGCGATGGCCAGGATGTTGGGGTCGAAGATGATGTCGGTCGGGTCGAGGCCGACGACCTCGGTCAAGAGCCTGTAGGCGCGGGTGCAGATCTCGACCTTGCGCGCCACCGTCTCGGCCTGGCCCTGCTCGTCGAACGCCATCACCACCACGCCGGCACCGAAGCGCCGCACCATGGCCGCCTTGCGCAGGAAGTCGGCCTCGCCCTCCTTGAGCGAGATCGAGTTGACCACCGACTTGCCCTGCACGTGCTCGAGCCCGGCCTGCAGCACCGACCACTTCGAGCTGTCGATCATGATCGGGATGCGCGCAATCTCCGGCTCGCTGGCGATGAGGTTCAGGAACTTCCGCATCGCCGCCTCGGAGTCCAGCATGCCCTCGTCCATGTTGACGTCGAGCAGGTTGGCGCCGCCGCGCACCTGATCCAGCGCGACCTCCAGCGCGGTCGCGAAGTCGCCCGCCTTGATGAGCTCGGCGAAGCGCGCCGACCCGGTCACGTTGGTGCGCTCGCCGATCATCATGAAGTTCGACTCTGGCCGGATGGTCAGCACCTCCAGCCCGGAGAAGCGCGTCAGCCCATCGGGGGCCGGGATCACGCGCGGCGCCACGCCCTCGACCGCGGCGGCGATGGCGCGGATGTGGTCCGGTGTGGTGCCGCAGCAGCCGCCGACCATGTTGACCATGCCGGCCTGGGCGAACTCGCGCAAAAGGCGCGCCGTGGTGGCGGGCTCCTCGTCATAGCCGCCGAAAGCGTTGGGCAGGCCGGCGTTGGGATAGCAGGTCACCAGCGTGGTCGCGACCTGGGCCAGCTCGGCCAGGAACGGCCGCATCTCGCTGGCGCCCAGCGCGCAGTTGATGCCCACCGACAGCGGGCGCGCGTGCATCACCGAGGTCCAGAACGCCTCCACGGTCTGCCCCGACAGGGTGCGCCCGCTCCTGTCGGTGATGGTGACCGAGATCATCACCGGCAGCTCGCGCCCCAGCTCCTCCTGCACGCGCGCGATGGCGACCAGGGCGGCCTTGGAGTTCAGGGTGTCGAAGATGGTCTCGACCAGCAGGATGTCGACGCCGGCCTCGATCAGCGCGCGCACCTGCTCGGCATAGGCGGCCTCGACGCCCGCCCAGTTGACGGCGCGGAAGCCGGGGTCATTGACGTCGGGTGACAGCGACAGGGTGCGGTTGAGCGGCCCGATCGAGCCGGCCACGAAGCGCGGCCGCTCCGGCGTGCGCGCGGTCCAGGCCTCGGCGGCCTGGCGCGCCAGGCGCACGCCCTCGAGGTTGAGCTCGCGCACCAGCGACTCCAGGTGATAGTCGGCCTGCGCGATCGAGGTCGCGGTGAAAGTGTTGGTCTCGATGATGTCGGCCCCGGCGGCCAGGTACTCGTCGTGGATGCCGCGGATGATGTCGGGCTGGGTCAGCACCAGGAGGTCGCTGTCGCCCTTGACGTCGTGCGGGTGCGTGGCGCAGCGCGTGCCGCGGTACTCGCGCTCGCCCAGCGTGTGGCGCTGGATCATGGTGCCCATGGCGCCGTCCATGACGAGGATGCGCTGGGCGCACAGGGCGCGCAGACGCTCGAGGGTGCTTTGACCGAGGCTCTTGCTCACGAGCGAACTCCCTTGCGCGCACCCTTGCGGGCACACGCGGTGACGATCTCGAACTGGGGTGCGCGACGCTCCTGCGAGGTCACCGCGCACGACTCGACCTCGAGGCCGGCGCGCGCCAGCAGGCGGGCCAGCGCGCGCGGCGCGAAGCCGAGGTGGCGGTGGCCCCACTCGGCGGCCGCCGCGGCGTGACGGTGCGCCGCCAGCGTGACCAGCGTCAGCCGGCCGCCCGGGCGCAGCACGCGCTGGAGCTCCGCCAGCACGCGCGGCGGCGACTCCACGTGCACCAGCACGTTCAGACACAGCGCCAGATCGAACGAGGCGTCGGCCTCGGCCAGCGCTGCCAGATCGCCGACCTCGCAGCGCACCTGCGCGCGCCCGGCCAGCCGGCGCCGCGCCGCCGCGATCATGGCCTCGGAGCGATCCACGCACACCACGCGGCGCGCCCGCGGCGCCAGCAGCTCGGCCACCGTGCCATCGCCCGAGCCCGCGTCCAGCACGTCGCCGAGGTCGCTCGACACCGCCAGCGCCCGCGCGGTCGCCTCCCAGGTGCGCCCGGGCGAGTAGTGGCGCTCCATCTCGCCGGCCAGCCCCTCGGGCCAGCGCCGCAGCCGGGCGCGATCGCCCTCCAGCGTGGGGTCGTCCAGCGTGCCCACCGTCGCCCACAGGCTGCGCGCCGGCTCCGGCATCTCGGGGGGCTGCGCGCGCACATACCAGGCCTGCGCCCCGGCGCGCCGGTCCTTGACCAGCCCGGCCTCCTTGAGCCGCCCGAGGTGCGTCGACACCCGCGACTGCGACAGCCCGAGCACCCGGGTCAGCTCGGCCACCGTCAGCTCGCGCTCGCCCAGCAGGGCGAGCAGGCGCACCCGCGTCGGGTCCCCGAGCAGGTTCAGCGCATCGACCGCGGCCGTGATGGTCATCCGCCTATACGGATAGGCGGATACTAGCGCGAAGTCAAGACCGGGCGTCCCAGCGCAGCCCGACCATGGCCCGGCACGCCGCCTCGAAGGCCGGCGCCAGCGCCTTGTCGTCGTCGGCCAGGCTGAAGCCGCAGGTGTGGTACTTGGAGCCGCCCTTCTTCCAGCGCACCAGCAGCCCCTCGACGCTGTCGATGCCGCCCGCGTTGCTGGCCTTCATGACCAGCCAGCCGTCGGCCCCGACCGCCTCGTCCTTCAGCGTCGGCCCATCCCCGCGCACCTGCTGCAGGTGGCCGGTCTGCAGCTCCTTCGCCCAGTCCTTGCTGGTGCACATGCCGTCACAGCTGGTCGACACGCGGTAGTTGGTCCCGAAGCCCCAGCCCGCGCCGTCCGGCGGGTCCAGCTGCCCCGACATGAAGCCCTTCTGCCACCCCTTGGGCGCCACCGCGACCGAGCGCTTGCCCTCGGTGACCACGACCTCGAACTCGAGCTGCCGCCCCGCCGGCACCAGCGCGTTGATCGCGGCGACGTCGATCCCCTTCTTGACCTTGCCGACGTCCGGCCCCTTGTCGCCACACCCCGCCAGCAGCACGACCGCAGCCACCACGATTGCCTTCATCATGGCCGCCAAGATACGCCCTCGGCTCCCCGCGTGCTCGTGCTCGTGCTCGTGCTCGTGCTCGTGCTCGTGCTCGTGCTCGTGCTCGTGCTCGTGCTCCCTGCCCGCGCGCGTCAGTCGTCCTTGCGCTTCGCGCTCCTCAGCTCCGCCGTGATCAGCCGGGCCAGGTTCAGCAGCAGCTTGACCCCGGCCTCGGGCGCCTCGTTGCAGAAGCGCGTGAAGGTCTGGCGGTTGAACGGCACCGCCGTGGTGTTGGCCAGCGGCGCATCCAGCTCGCCCCAGTCCACCTGCGGCGCGATCAGCGCCTCGGGGTACAGGAGCTCGCCCTTGTGCTCGCCATCCAGGATGAACCACGCCGTGTCCTGCTGCTTGACCTGGCGCGGCACCTGCGCGCCCGCCATCAGCTGGACCTCCTGGGCGCCCTTCAGGAACCGCGTCACCTCGGTGGTCGGCACCGCGTTGAACAGCGCGCTGGCGGTGAAGGTGCCGATCTTGTCCACCAGCGTGCGCTCCCGGCTGCCCAGCGGCGGATCGATCGACCCCGACACCGCGCCGCCCGCCGCCGAGGCCGACGACTTCGGCGATGACGATGACGACCCCATCGACCCCGACACCACCGCGCTGCCCGCCGACGACGACGAGATGGACGACGAGATGGCCTGCGCCGGCCCAGACCCCGAGCGCACCGCGGCCGCCGTGCCCGGCGTGGTGCTGCGCGCCGCCGCGTCGTTCTCCAGCGGCAGCGTCGCGCGCAACGCCGCACGTCCCGCCGCCGGCATCTGGTTCGGCCCCGACGGCTGCTGCCCGACCGGCGCCAGCACCCCGCCCTCCGGCAGCGGCAAGGTCGCGCGCAGCTCGCCCTGCGCATGCCGCGGCATCATCTCCGGCGGCACCCGCACCGGCGCGAGCTGCGCCGTCACCGCGGCAGCCCCCAGCGGCGCCCCGGTCGCCATGCCGCCCGGCGGCGGCGCTGGCGCGTTCATGTTGCCGCCCCCGATCTGGGTGCGCGCGCGCGACCGATCGATGGCGGACTGGATGTCCTCGGCCTCCATGCGCGCCAGCACCACAGTGATGTTGTCGGCGCCGCCGCGCTGCTTGGCCATCTGGATCAGCGTGGCGACCCCCGCCTCGTCGCCCCGATCGGCCAGCACCGCCGCGATCTCGCGGGGATCGGGGAAGTAGTCGGCCAGCCCGTCGGTGCACATCAGCAGGCGGTCGCCCACCATCAGGGGCACCGCGAAGGTGTCGACCTTGCAGTTCGGGTTGGGCCCCAGCGCCGAGGTCAGCTTGCCCTTGGGCGCCGGCTGCCCGGGCAGCGCCGGCGGCGCGAACGAGTGGTCCACCGTCAGCTGCTGCACCTGGGCCCCGCGGATGAAGTACACCCGCGAGTCCCCGACATGCCCGAACAGCGCGGTCTGGCCCACGATGACCACGACGTCGGCGGTGCAGCCCATGCCGCGCTTGTCGCGCTCCATGCGGCCGCGCTCGAACACCGCGGAGTTGGCCGAGCGCAGCGCGCCGTCGATGACCGCCAGCGCGCCGCGCTGGACCTCGGGATCGTTGCTCTCGCCACAGCGATCGAAGACCGGCGGCCAGCTGGCCAGCCGCTCGCCGATCAGCTGCACCGCCATCCGGCTGGCGATGTCGCCCGCCGCGTGACCACCCATGCCGTCGGAGCAGATGAAGAAGCGCCCGTGCGGATCGGCGTACCCGGAGTCCTCGTTGTGGTCACGCACACAACCCACGTCGGTCATGTGCCAGCTGCGCACCCTCGGCATCGCAGCATCTTACCGTGAAACCCCCCGGGAGGATCCCGGCCACGCGACCTCACGTATGATGTCGTTCGTGACCAGCCCGGGCGGTGTCTCCAAGGTCCGTCTCACCCACATCGGCACCGCCACCGTCCTCCTGGAGATCGGCGCGCTGCGGCTGCTCACCGATCCAGCGCTGGACCCCGCAGGAAACAGGTACTCCTTCGGCTTCGGCACCGGCAGCACCAAGACCTCCGCCCCGGTGCTGCCCCCGGGGGGCCTCGGCCAGCTCGACGCCGTCCTCTTGACCCACCACCAGCACGCCGACAACTTCGACGACGCCGGGCGCGCCGTGACCGCCGAGGCGGCCACCGTCATCACCACCCGCGCGGCCGCGCGCACCCTGCCGCGCGCCATCGGCCTTTCGCCCTGGCAGCACACCGAGCTCGGCGCCGGTGACCTGCGCCTCCGCGTCACCGCCACTCCGGCGCGCCACGGCCCGCCGCTCAGCCGCCCCATCGTCGGCCCGGTCATCGGCTTCCTGCTCGAGTGGACCGGTCAGCAGCACGGCGCGCTGTACATCTCGGGTGACACGGTCTGGTTCCGCGGCGTGGCCGAGGTCGCTCGCCGCGCCAAGATCGGCACCGCCCTGCTGCACATGGGAGGCGTCCGCTTCGGCATCAGCGGCCCGCTGCGCTACACCTTCGACGCCGCCGAGGCCATCCGCGCCGCCCAGGCCATGACCCCGCACACCCTGATCCCGATCCACTACGACGGCTGGACCCACTTCCGCCAGCCGCGCACCGACGCCGAGCAAGCCTTCGCCGCCGCCAACCTGTCGCCGCACTGGCTGAGCCCCGGACAGCCCACCGAGATCGACGTCTAGCCATCGATGAACAAAGGAGATCTTGACCATCGTCAAAAAGAAAGTGACTACTCACTTCTTTTCGATATCATCACGTCATGTCGCAACCCAAGCAGGCCCGCAGCCATGTCACCCGTGGCCGCCTGGTAGACGCCGCCGCCACCTGCCTCATCGACCTCGGTATCTCGGGCGCCTCGACCTCCGCCGTCGCCAGTCGCGCCGAGGTCTCGCAGGGCGCCCTGTTCAAGCACTTCGCCTCCAAGCCGCTGCTGCTGGCCGCCTGCGTCGAGCGCATCCTGGGCGGCTTCTTCGACGCCTTCCGGATCGACGTCGCGGCCCGCCTGGCCGCCGCGCCGTACGCCCCCGAGGCGCGCCTCGAGGCCGCGGTCGGCGCGCTGTGGCAGATCTTCCGCCGCCCGGCGATGCACGCCGTGTTCGAGGTCTACCTGGCCGCGCGCACCGACACCACCCTGGCCGCCGCGCTCACACCCATCCTCGAGCGTCACCGCACCCAGATCCTCGCCGAGGCCGCGCGCCTGTTCCCCGAGTTCGCCACCCCGGCCAGCGCGGCCTGCTTCGAGACCGCGGTCGACGCCGTCGTCTACGCCATGCAGGGCGTCATCGTCGGCGTGTTCGCCCCCGACGACGCCGCCGAGGCCCAGCACCTGGCCTTCTTCCAGCGCCTGGCCCAGCACGAGCTGGCCCTGGCCGCGACCCGGGCGGTGTGCTGATGGCGACGCTGATCTACCTGGCCATCCCGGCCTTCCTGGTCACCATGGCCATCGAGGCGCTGTGGGCCCGCGCCGCCCTGCGCGCCGGGGCGACGCACCTCCGTGGCTATGCCGGCCGGGACACCGCCGCCAGCATCGCCATGGGCCTGGGCAACGTGGCCATCGCCGCAGTGGTCAAGCTGGGCAGCTTCGCGCTGATGCTGCTGGTCTACCAGTACCGCCTGTTCGAGCTCGGCGACGGCGCGCTGGTCTGGGCCGCGCTGCTGCTGGCCGAGGACCTGGTCTACTACTGGTTCCACCGCGCCAGCCACGAGGTGCGCCTGCTGTGGGGCGCCCACGTCAGCCACCACTCCAGCACCCACTACAACCTGTCGACCGCGCTGCGCCAGTCGTGGCTGACCCCGGTGACCAGCATCCCGTTCTGGCTGGTGCTGCCCCTGCTCGGCTTCGCGCCCTGGATGGTGCTGACCCAGCAGGCCATCTCGCTGCTGTACCAGTACTGGCTGCACACCGAGTCGATCCGCACCCTGGGCCCGCTCGAGCTCATCTTCAACACACCGTCGCACCACCGCGTGCATCACGGCCGCAACGTCGAGTACCTCGACAAGAACCACGGCGGCATCCTCATCATCTGGGACCGCCTGTTCGGCACCTTCGCGCCCGAGCGCGCGGCGGTCGACTATGGCCTGACCAGCAACCTCGGCTCGTACAACCCGCTGGTCATCGCCAGCCACGAGCTCCGCGCCATCGGCCACGATGTCCGCCGCGCGCGCAGCTTCGGCCACGCCCTGCGCCACATCTTCGGCCCGCCGGGCTGGAGCCCGGACGGGCGCACGCTCACCGCACGCCAGATGCAGCAGCGCCAGCGCGCCGCCGCGGCATCCGCCCTCGCCCCCGCCGCGGTGCCGCCACACGCGCCACCGGCCGCCGCGCTCAGTTCGCCGTCAGCACCAGGAAGCGCACCGAGCTCCCTCGCCTGAGCCGCAGCAGGTGGCCGCCATTGCGGCTGGCCGACAGCCCCGCCACCGCCTCGGCCGCCGTGGTCACCGGCTTGCGGTCGACCTCGACCACGACGTCCCCGGGCCGCACCCCCGCCTCGGCCGCCGGGCTGTCCTCGTCCACGCCCACCACCACCGCGCCCTTGCTGCCCTTGGGCAGCCCCAGCCGCCCCGCCATCGCGCCCGACAGCGTCGACAGATCGATGCCCAGCGTCTTCTGCGGCCGGGCCGGCGCCTGCCCCGCCGCGCCGACGCTGCCGCCCTCATCGTCGTCCATCGGCATCTCCGCGGTGGCCGCGCCCAGCATCAGCGCCTTGCCATCGCGCCAGACCCCGAGGCCGACCTTCTGCCCGATCTTCTTGCCCAGGATGGCGCGCTGCATCGCCTTGGAGCCATCGATCCCGGCGCCATCCACGGTCACGATGACGTCCCCCGCCAGCAGCCCGGCGCGCTCGGCGCCCAGCCCGGCCACGACCTCGGTCACCAGCGCCCCCTTGGCCGGCGCGCCCTTGCCCAGCGACAGCTGGATCTCGGGCGTGATGTCCTGCATGAGGATGCCGAGATAGGGCCGGCGCACCTTGTGATCACGGATCAGCGCCTCGGTGATGGGCCGCGCCATCGAGGTCGGCACCGCGAAGCCGATCCCTGTCCCGATACCCGCCACCATGGTGTTGATGCCGATGATCTCGCCGTCCAGGTTGACCAGCGGCCCACCCGAGTTGCCCGGGTTGATCGACGCGTCGGTCTGCAGGAAGTCCTCGTACTGGCCGCTCTGGAAGCCCGAGCGCCCGCGCGCCGACAGCACGCCCACGGTCACGGTGTGATCCAGCCCGAACGGGTTACCGACCGCGATGACCCAGTCGCCCACCGCGACCTTGTCGGAGTCGCCCATCACCGCCGGCTTGACCACCACGCCATCGACCTTGACCACCGCGAGGTCGCTGCGCGGATCGGTGCCCACCACCTTGCCGGTCACCGTCTTGCCGCTGTCGAAGGTGACCCGCACCTCGAGGGCGCCATCGACCACGTGGTTGTTGGTCAGGATGTTGCCCAGCGTGTCGATGACCACGCCCGAGCCCATGCCGCGCTGCTTGGGCGAGTCGGACCCGAACGGATCGACGCGCGTGGCCTTGCCGCCCTTGGTCACCGAGATGCGCACCACCGACGGGCTGATCTGCGCCGCGACCTGCGCGAACGTCTTCGACAGCGCGCGCGCATCCGCGACCTGCCCCGACGTGGGCCCCGCCGGCGCCGCGGTCCCGGTGGGCGCCGCTCCCGCCGGCCAGATACCCAGCACGACACTGCCCGCGAGGGCGCTCATCACGATTCCGCGCGCGAACCACCGACTCTTCCGCTGCATCACGTTGCCTCCTGGCCCCCGATGTAACCACCCGCCCGTCGCCGTCAATTCCTGGACTGTGACCGGTCCGGCTTGCGCAGGGCTGCCCATCGAGTATGACCTCGGCCATGGCCCCGACCACGGCAACCACGACCCTGTCTGGCAGCTGCCACTGTGGTGCAGTTCGCTTCGAGGTCGACGCCGCGACGCCGCTGATCGCGCTCGACTGCAACTGCTCCATCTGCACCAAGAAGGGCTTTCTGCACCTCATCGTCGAGCAGGCGCAGTTCCGCCTGCTGACCCCGCCCGAGGCGCTGACGACCTACAGCTTCAACACCAAGGTGGCGCGCCACACCTTCTGTAAGACCTGCGGGATGCACCCGTTCTACCACCCGAGGTCGCACCCCGAGGGCATCGACGTCAACGTCCGGTGCCTCGACGGGGACGCGCTCGCACGCTTCGAAGTGCGACCGTTCGACGGCCGGAACTGGGAAGCCTCGGTGGGCACCATCCGCTGAGGCGCCCGAGGTGTGACGCAGGAGCCCCATTGTGAATGCCCATCGACGCCCCACCGCCGCGAACCCCGCGAAACTCCGTTCACCTGGCGTGGCACCCGGCTTGCTGTCACGGGGCGCCATGCGCATGCGCTTCTTGCTGATGGTGATGCTCGTCGCAGTGCCGACCGTGGCCCAGGCCGACGGCTACTTCTTCAACGAGGGCCTCGGGCCCGGCGCCACGGTGGGCGGCGAGATGGGCCAGCGCTTCGACGGTGACGGGCTGTCGCTGCGGGTGTCGCTGGGCCGCCGGGTCAACAACTGGGCGGTCGAGGGCGTGCTGTTCGGCAGCAACCTCAATGAAGAGGGCGGCAGCGGCGACTTCGTCAACCCGCAGTTCATGGCGCTCTCGTACGGCCTCGACTTCCGCTACTACATCCCACTCGGCCCCAACCTCGAGGCCTACGCCAAGGCCGGGCTGCACGGCACGTCGATCACGCTCAGTGCGCTGGCGTCCGACCCCAACGGCCTCAGCGACTATGACGGCCGCGGCTATGACGTCGGCGGCGGCATCAGCTGGTTCGTGCGCCCGTTCCAGGCCCTGGGCGGCTCGAGCTTCCGGTCGAACCCGTTCGCGCGCCTCAAGGTCGGCCTGTTCGCCGACCTGACCATGCAGACCGTCCGCCTCAACAAGGACCGCGCGCCCTCGCTCGATGGTGACCTGCGCATGTGGACCTTCGGCTTCGGCATCGGCAGCGACCTGTAGCATCATGGCGGCATGTCCGCCCCCGTCACCGACTCGAGTGTGGTGGTTCGCCCCGCAGTTCGCGCCGACGCCCCCGCCTACCTCGCGCTGATCCAGGCCCTGGCCGACTTCGAGCAGCTGACCGGCCCCGACGAGGCCGCGCGCACACGCCTCATCGAGGACGCCTTCGGCCCCAGGCCTCGCTACCAGGTCCTGGTCGCGGAGCTCGACGGCGACGTGGTCGCCTACGCCATCTTCTTCCCGACCTACTCGACCTTCCGCGCGCGCGAGTCGCTGTACCTCGAGGACCTCTTCGTGCACCCGCGCGCGCGCCGCCGCGGCGTCGCCAGCGCCATGATGAAGCACCTCGAGCAGCTGGCCCGCGAGCGTGGCTGCGGCCGCTTCGAGTGGACCGTGCTCGACTGGAACACCGACGCCCAGAAGCTCTACGACGGCCTCGGCGCGCAGAAGCTCCGGCAGTGGATGGTGTACCGCATCGACCTGCCCGACCCACCCGGGTAGCCCGTCCGCCCCCGCTACGACCTGCCGGGTGCGGCGGATCGGTCGCCTCGATCGCGCGCGCGTGATCGATCCGTCACGGCGAGCACGGCGTATTCTTGCCATGTATCAAGCCGAGCGCGTGAGACGAGTCGCAGCCTCGCCCGAGCTCATGTGGGCGCTCTTGACCGACACCAACCGCTGGGATCGCGTGGCCGGCGCCGGCCCCACCGAGTACCGCTACGATCAGCTCGATCCGAACGACGCCTCCACACGTACCCGCGTCGGCAGCGCCTTCATGCTGGGCGCGCGCTACCCGTGGACCGAGCACGGCGAGTGGATCGAGGGCCGCCTGGCCTGGGGCGAGCGCCACTACCTGGCCGGCCCGGTCAACCGCGCCGGCTACCGCGTCGAGCTGGAGGACGACGCTGGCGCCACCAGCGTGCGCCTGTCGGCCTACGTCGGCGACGACGTGCCGACCCCGCTCGGCGTCGCCATGCGCGCGCACTTCGAGGGCGCCCTCGAGCGCTGGCTCGACAGCGTCGAGCGCCTGGTCGCGCGCCTGGGCCCGCTGCCCGACCTGACCGCGCCAGGCGCCGATGGCGCCGCCGCCGAGCCGCTGGCCGCGCAGGCACGCCGCCTCCTGATGTCCGCCCCGGCCGCGCCCGAGGGTGACCTGCACGGCGGCCAGCGCAGCCCGGTGCGCGAGCAAGAGTTCAGCTTCCGCAGCCTCGAGTTCCGCAAGTCCCCCGTCAGCGCCGAGGTGCGCGAGCGCCTGATCTGGTTCCTGCACGATCGCCCCGACGACGAGGTGCGCGAGCTCCGCCCCTACGAGTGCGCCCGCGCCTGGGAGCTGCCGCGCCGCGAAGTGCTCAGCGCCTTCCTGCACGCCGCGCGCGCCGGCCTGATCGACCTGCGCTGGCAGCTCGACTGCCCGGTGTGCCGGGTCGCCGCCGATCGCCGCGGCACCCTGGCCGAGGTCGGCAAGCAGGCCCACTGCGACGAGTGCGAGCTCGACTTCGCGGTCGACTTCGCGCGCAACGTCGAGGCCGTGTTCTCGGTCAACCCCGCGGTGCGCACCGCGACGCCCGCGCTGTACTGCGGCGGCTCGCCCTGGCTGCGCCCGCACGTGTTCGCGCTGTTCGAGCTGGCGCCCGGCGAGCGCCGCGAGGTCGCGGTCAAGCTGCCGCCCGGCCCGCTGGTGCTGCGGGTGCCCGGTGGCGGCCGCGCCGAGATCGCCGCCTCGCCCTCCCGCCTGGTGGTGCGCCTCGACGACAGCCGCGTGGTCGCCCTCGGCGAAGGTGACGCCGCCGGGGCCCCTACCATGCTGCTGCTCGACAACCCGGGGCCGCGCCAGCGCGCCGTCATCGTCGAGCGCGCCGGCTGGAGCGCCGACCGCGTCACCGGCGCCGCCGTGGTCGCCTTCCCCGAGTTCCTCGATCTGTTCGCCACCGAGGCCCCGGCCACCGGCGTCGACCTCTCGATCGGCGCCATCACCATCCTGTTCTCCGATCTCACCGGCACCACCGCGCTGTACGAGCGCCTCGGCGACGCCCGCGCCTTCGCCCTGGTGCAGGAGCACTTCAGCGACACCAGCGCCCTCGTCGCCGCCCACGGCGGCGCGCTGGTCAAGACCATGGGCGACGCCGTGATGGCCAGCTTCACGTCGCCGGGCGACGCCCTGCGCGCCGGTCTGGCCATGATCGGCAGCGTGCAGCAGCTGGCCGCGCGCGCCGGCCTGCCGCCCGAGGAGGTCGCGCTCAAGGTCGGCGTGCACCACGGCCCCTGCCTGGCGGTGCGCGCCAACGACCGCCTCGACTTCTTCGGCACCACGGTCAACATCGCCTCGCGCCTGCAGTGTCAGGCCCGCCGCGACCAGGTCGTCGTGCTCGCCGAGCTGACCGCACACCCCGAGATCGCCGCCACCCTGCGCGCCGGCTACCGCGTCGAGCGCTTCCGCGCCCAGCTCAAGGGCCTGCGCGCCACGCAGACCCTGGTGTCGATCGACCAGGCCCCCGCGACGCCCGCCCTCGCCGAAGCCGCCCCCGAGCTCGAGGTCTACGTCGGCTGGTAGCCGCTCCGGACCCGCGGTCCCCCGACGATGACGGTCCACGTCGGCTGGAAGCCGGCCCCGGACCCGCGCGAGCAGCGCGCGGTGGGGGGAGTCAGGGCCTACGTCGGTTGATAGATGTAGCCCTGGTACTGGTAGATGCACACGCGCCCGGCGTCCTCGCGCCTGGCGCGCGCCAGCGCCGCCCGCGCCAGGCGCAGCAGATCGTCCGCGGTCTGAAGCTCGCGACCCGGGAAGCAGGCCGCCCCGATCCACAGCTCGGGTCGCGCGATGCCCCCCGTGGGCAGCGCGATGTCGCGCCCGCGCAGATCCTTCAGCACCCGCTCGCCCAGCGTCAGCGCGCCGACGAAGTGGGTGTTCGGCAGCAGCACCAGCAGGTCCTCCTCGGCCTCACGCAGCAGCAGATCCTGCGCCCGGATCACGCGCTCCAGCTCGACCGCCAGCTCGGCCAGCATGCCAGCGCGTGCCGACGCCGAGATCTGCGCCGCCGCCGCCACCACCAGCAGCGACAGCGGCTCCTTGTAGCGCTCGGCGCGCAGGAACTCCTCCTGCAGCCGGCGCAGGCCATAGCG
>JADYYK010000224.1 GCA_020853705.1 Deltaproteobacteria bacterium | reverse complement strand
TCCGCCGCCTCGCGGCTGGGCGACCTCGCGACCGTACGCAGCGAGCTGAGCTGGATGTCGGCCGCCAAGGACAAGGAGGCCAAGCGGCTGCTCAAGGTCGCGCTGAAGGATCCCGACCTGCAGCAGGCGCGCCGCGATGACGACCTCCGCAAGCTGCTCGGCCTGCTGCCGGTCGGGCCGATGACGCCGACCCAGCGCCTGCTCGCCGACGGCGGCGTCTGGATGGTCGACTACAGCTGGGAGTTCGGCCACGTGCTGGCGACGCTGACCTTCAAGGCCGGTGGCAAGGTGACCGCCAAGGGCAGCCGGCTGCGACCCGACGACGAGGCCAAGATCAGCGCCAGCGGCTCGTGGACCCTGGAGCCCGACGGCTCCCTGAGCATGGCGTGGGCGAAGCTGGTCGACGGCACCTTCCTGGCAGAGGAGATGAAGCCCTGCAAGGGCAAGCTGCCCGGCACCTGCTTCGTGCTCGCGACCGAGGACGACGCCCCCGAAGGGCTGCTGCTGCCGCGGTAGCCGCTACTTCTGCGCGCGCACGCTGGTCGAGCAGCTCCAGCGCGGGCTGGCCAGCTCCCAGGTCTCGCCGCAGGCTGCCGCGCTGGCGGTGATCTCGGTGCGCTCGCCCGGCGACAGCGTCGCGGCCTCTTCCTTGGCGCCGTTCTCGGTGGGCTTGTCCCCACAGCTCAGCGTCCAGCGCGCCACGCAGGTCACCTCGGTCTCGCAGCCGTTGGCGAACGTCCACGTGATCTCGGCCCCATCCGCGCTCTGTCGCGCGTCGATGCAGCGCGAGGTGCGCGCCTTGGCGACCTTCTTGCCCTTGGCCTTCTTCTTCGCCTCCGCGCCACTGGCACCAGCGATCAGCACACCCAGCAAGCACAGCACGGCCATGATCCGCCGCATCGGGGACCTCCTTCGGGCGCGACGTCCATCGCCACGCTCGCGATGGCCCATAGACAACGCCCCCGCGCCGCGGTTCCCGTTTGCTAAGATTTCGTCATGGACACCAGCCAGACCCCTGTATTCGACGCCAAGACGGGCCTGGCGCCCGCCATCGTGCAGCACCACGCCACCGGCGAGGTCCTGATGACCGCCTTCATGAACGCCGAGGCCTGGCGGCGCACGCTGGAGACCCGCCGGGCGCACTTCTGGTCACGCTCGCGCGACAGCCTGTGGCTCAAGGGCGAGACCTCGGGCCACTTCCTCGACGTGCGCGAGATCCGCCTCGACTGCGACCAGGACGCCATCCTGCTGCGCGTGCAGCCCACCGGGCCGGCGTGTCATACCGGGGCGCCCTCGTGCTTCTTCCAGGTCCACGCCGCGCCCGAGGGCGCCGACGGCGGCCCCGGCGGCTCCCTGCTCGATGCCCTCTACCGCGAGGTGCAGTCGCGCAAGGCGCTGCCCATCGGCGACCCCGCCATCGCGCGCAGCTACACCCGCAGCCTGTTCGACGCCGGCATGCCCAAGATCCTGGCCAAGATCGCCGAGGAGCACGGCGAGCTCGCCGCCGAGCTGCCCGCCGGCCCGCGCGAGCGCGTCATCGCCGAGACCGCCGACCTGCTGTATCACCTGCTGGTCGGCCTGGCCGCGCGCGACGTCTCGCCATCCGAGATCATGGCCGAGCTGGCGCGCCGCGTGGGCACCTCGGGCATCACCGAGAAGGCCAGCCGCACCGGCGCCTTCGCCAAGGCCACGCCCAAGCCCTGAGCCGATGCCCCTCGCCACCATCGAGCCCGACTTCGCGGTGGTCGCCGCGCTGCTGGCCTATCTGTCGGGCTCGATCCCGTTCGGCCCCATCGTGGCGCGCGCGCGCGGCGTCGATCTGACCAAGGTCGGCTCGGGCAACATCGGCGCCACCAACGTGGCGCGCACCCTGGGCAAGAAGCTGGGTGCGCTGGTGCTGCTGGGTGACGCCCTCAAGGGCACGCTGCCGGTGCTGGCGGCGCGCGCGGTGTTCGCGGACTCGAGCTGGCTACACTGGATCACCGCCGCGGTGGCCGCCGCCGCCTTCCTCGGCCACCTGTACCCGATCACGCTGGGCTTCAAGGGCGGCAAGGGCGTGGCCACCGGGCTCGGCGTGTTCATCGCGCTGGCGCCAGTGCCGACGCTGATCGCGGGCGGCGTCTTCGTGGTGATCTACCTGGTGTTCCGCATCGCCTCGGTGGGCTCGCTGGTGGCGACCACGGTGATGCCGTTCGCGATGTGGGCGCTGGGCGCGCCGCGTCCGACCATGGTGCTGGCCGTCCTGCTGTGGGCGATCATCGTGTACAAGCACCGCGGCAACATCGCGCGCCTGCGCAGGCGCGAAGAGACCAAGGTGTAGCTTCGCCGCGAAGCGACACCTTGGCCGGCTCCGTCCGGCTACTTCTCGTAGCAGGTGAAGGCGTCGCGCGCCTCGCCGCCGCACAGCACGCGCTGCTGGCACGTCGTCCCGGTGCCGCCATCGACGAAGCCGCAGATCTCGCGCTCGCACTCCGGCGTGCAGGTCGAGGCCGGGCACACCAGGCTCGAGTTCACGCAGCTCGGCTTCATGATGGTGCAGGCGCGGTTGAACTTCTGCACGCAGACCTGGTTGGGCCCGCACGCGGCGCAGCCGCCCGCGTCGATGAACGCGGCGTCCGCGACCACGTCGTCATCGTCACCACAACCCGCCGAGAACCCGGCCGACACCACGAGCAGCAGCACCATCAGCACTCGCTTCATGCTCCCCTGCCCTTCTGTTTGCGCATGTTGTAGAGACGGACCTCGCGCTCCGCGTCGAGGTTCCGTGGATCCAGCTCGTGGGCCTTCAGGTACGCGCGCTGCGCCGCCGCATCATCGCCCGCGGCGCGCGCCACCTGGGCCAGCCAGAAGAAGCCGTTGGCGAACTTGGGCTCGTCCTTGACCGCGTTCTCCAGCGTCCGCCTGGTCCTGGCCAGCAGCGGCGGGCGGTCGCCCTCCAGCGTCGCGCACCAGGTCGCCCACACCAGCACGGCCTGGTAGCGGCCCTCCTTGGGCGCCAGCGTGACGGCCTGCTGCGCCTCCGCCACGGCGCCCGCGAAGTCGCGCCGCTTGAGCAGGATCTCGGCCTTCTCGCTGCAGAACTCGGCGGTCAGGATGCGCTGCGCCTCGGCGTCCTCGGCCTCCTGCTTGGCGCGCTGGTCACCAGCGCCGCGTCTGGCGATCCACTCGGCGCGCCGCTTCGGATCCGACAGCGTCGCGAAGGCCTCGTTACCACGCGCCAGCACGCGCGCCGCGTCGGCCTGCAGATCGTCCAGCCCCTGGGCCAGCAGGCGATCGGGGTGGAACGTCTTGGCCAGCGCGAAGTAGGCGCGCTTGATCTCGGCCGCCGACGCGCCCTCCGACAGCTCCAGCACCGCGAACAGATCGTCGCCGCTCCGATCGACCGCGGCCGCCTTGATGCGAATGCGCTCGCGGATGGCCTCGGCCTCGGGCCCCAGCGCGCGCCGGACCGCCGCCTCGGGCCTGGCCGCCGTCGCGTCGGTCAGCAGGGTCGCCGGCGGCCGCTCGGCCTCGCTGACGTCGCGCTGCTCACGCACCTCCAGCGCCTCGGTCACCATCAGGCAGTACGCGATCATCAGCGCCGAGGTCGCCTGCCGCCCTGCCGCCGCGGTCAGCTCGTCGACGCTCTGGAAGCCGCTGCCCAGCAGCGCGACCATGGCCCGGTCCTCGCCCGAGAAGCCGTACTCGCCGAGCTCCACCGCCGGGTTCAGCCGCACCATCTTGCCGGTCAGCACCGCGAGGTCGCGCTCCACACGTTTGGGCGAGTAGCCGCGGCGCACGCCCTGGTGGATGACCAGCCGCGGATCGACGCGCGCGGTGTCGTGGCGGGTGCCGCGGCCGTGCTCCTCGATCACGACCTCCAGCGCGCCCTTCTCCAGGGCCATGGCGCGGATGAACTTGCGCAGCACCTGCTGGCCCAGGCCGCGCGCCAGGCCGGCGTCGTCCAGCGCCTTGCTGGCGCGCAGGATCTCGCCGTGCAGCCGCCCACCCTTGGCCAGCTCGGCCAGCGACGAGTTGTAGGCCTCGCTGCTGATGATGCCGAGCTCGAACAGCACGCGGCCCAGGGTGTCCCCTGCGCCCGGGACGTCGCCATCGACCGGCGCCCCGTCGCGCACGTACAGGCGCCAGCTGTCGTCGATGCGGATGGTCGCGGTGGCGCGCTTGCGGAACAGCACGAACAGCACCCGCGCCAGGCTGCGCTCCTGCAAGGTGCTGCGTAGCAAGACCTGCGACATCAGCCGAGATCCTGGCGTGAACGGCGCCGGCGCGAGATGAGGAACCACAGCCCGGTGGCGGCGATGACCGCCCCGATCGCCATCCCCAGCGCCACCGGATCACCATCCACGATGCCACGCAACACGCGCACTCACATCTCCAAGGTTCCCCGACAGCCCGTGTCCAACCAGGCGTCGTGGAAGTGGCGTCGATCTTGGCCGCTCCGTCGCGCGGTTGTCAAACCCGGCGTGCGAAGCTACAAAGGCTGGTGCCCGGAATCGGTGTGATCACCAACCCGCGGTCGAAGGCGAACAAGCTCGCCCCGCACAACATGTACAGCCTGGGGTACATGCTGGGCACCCGGGGCAGCGCCGAGGCCACCCGCTCGCTCGACGATCTGTACCGGGTCGCCGAGGAGTTCAAGGCCGCCGGCATCGACATCCTGGGCATCAACGGCGGCGACGGCACCGTGCACGTGACCCTGACCGCCTTCATCAAGGTCTATGGCGAGGCCAGGCTGCCCAAGATCGCGCTGCTGCGCGGCGGTACCCTGAACACCATCGCGCGCTCGCTGGGCATCAAGGGTTCGCCGCAGAACCTGCTCTACAACGTGGCCGACAAGTACCACAACGGCGAGACCTTCGTGCTCGACAACCGGGCCGTGCTCAAGGTCAACGATCGCTACGGCTTCATGTTCGGCACCGGCATCGCCTACAACTTCATGGACGCCTACTACGCCACCGGCAACCCGTCACCGCTCAATGGCGCCAAGGTGCTGGCACGCCTGGTCGGGTCGGCCCTGATCGGCGGTCCGTTCTCCAAGAAGATGGGGCGCCGCGTGCCCATGCGGGTGACCTCCGAGGGCGTGACCTGGGCGCGCCAGGACTTCCTCACCGTGGTGTGCGGGGCGATGGCCGACATCGGCCTGGGCTTCCGGCCCTGGTATCGCTGGAACGAGGTCCCCGGCAAGTTCGCCGCGGTCGGCATCCACTGCTCGCCCGCGCGCCTGGCGCTGGAGCTCTACAAGGTCTTCCGCGCCCGCGCCATCCGCCGCGACAAGGCCATCGACGAGGTCTCGGGCCACCTGCGCCTCGAGGCCGACGAGCCCATCGGCTACATCATGGACGGCGACAAGTACCTGGAAGACCGCGAGCTGAACATCCGCACGGGGCCGCGGCTGGATTTCATCCTCCGATGACGGGAGGAACGCTATGATTCCAGACCCCATGAGCTCCGCGTTCCCTCTCGATGGCGCCCGGCTGCGGTTCAGCGGCGATACCAACGTGGGCCGCAAGCGCAACCACAACGAGGACAACTTCTACCTGCCGACCGAGGAGCGCCTGACCATCGTGGCCGACGGCATGGGCGGCCACGCCTCGGGCGAGGTCGCCAGCCAGATGGCGGTCGACACCGTGGTCGAGTACTTCAAGGCCACCCAGGAGGATGCCCCGCTGACCTGGCCGTTCAAGGTCGACCGCGGGTCGCACGCCGAGGTCAACCGCCTGGTGGTCGGCATCAAGCTGGCAAACCAGAAGATCGTCGAGCACTCGCAGAAGGACCCCAACTGCCGCGGCATGGGCACCACGCTGGTCGCGGTGTTCTTCATGGACGACAACGTCATCATCGGTCACGTCGGAGATTCGCGGGTGTACCGCCTGCGCGAGGGCAAGCTGACCCAGCTGACCGAGGACCACTCGCTGGTCAACGACTACATCAAGATGAAGCGCATGACCGACGAGGAGGCCGCGGCCTTCCCGCACAAGAACGTCATCGTGCGCGCGCTGGGCATGAAGGAGACCGTCCAGGTCGACGTCCTGGAGGAGAAGCCCAAGCTGGGCGACTGCTACCTGCTGTGCTCGGACGGCCTCAGCGGCATGGTCTCGGACCAGCAGATGACGCAGATCCTCGAGGCCGAGCCCGACCTTGACAAAGCCACGCAGAAGTTGATTGATGCGGCCAACGCGAATGGAGGGATCGACAACATCACCGTCGTCCTGGGACGCGTCGAGCCGATATGACCCGGCGCTGGCCCCGACGCCTGACGGCTGTCCCTGCGGTGCCGATGCTGGTGACGCTGGTGATGCTGGCGGGCTGTACCAAGCGGCCGAAGCGCTTCCCGATGGGGCCGCAGCAGGACGCGGCGGTCCCGAGCGAGCCGCTGGAGATGCCGCTGTCGGGTCAGCCCATGTCGGGGGAGGAATTGCGCGCCGCGGAGGCGGCCTGCACGCAGTGGGTCACCACCGTCTGCGAGTGCGCCAGGACACATCCCGAGCTGCAGTCGAAGTGCGGGCTCGTCTCGGGGCAGTCCGACGCGATCCGCCTCGCCGTCAGCGGCCTGAACGAGACCGTGGACGGCGGCGCCGACCCTGAGGCGCTGTGGCAGAACATCCGCAAGATCGAGCGCGCGTGCGGGCGGGGCATCGCGGCGTTCAAGTGCCAGTGAGCGACAACAAATAGAGGATACGGAACGGTAACTTGGACTTGCCCACCTCGAGCTTGGACTGCATTGACAGGAAGTCTGGTTCCGTGGATTGTAGCGGGCGCCTCACACACACAAGGAGCAATCGAATGCGTTTTCCGAAGATCATGCTGTTCGCGGTGCTGGCCCTCGCCCTGGCGGGCATGGGCTGCAAGAAGAAGAAGGACGAGAAGAAGCCCGACGCCCCCGCGGGTGACACCAAGCCGGGCGACATGAAGCCGACCGCTGGTGGCGACACCAAGCCGGCCGATCCGGCCCCCGCCACTGGCGGCGCCGGCAGCGACATGGATCACCAGCTGTTCCAGGCCGCCGCGGCCTCGGGCGACGTCGCGATCATGACCGCCGTGAACAAGAAGGTCGGCATCGCGGACGAGAACGGCGTCCCGAACGACAAGATGGAGGCGTTCATGAACGGCCACACCGACTGGGCCATGAAGAACGCGCAGTGGATCATGGACAACGCCACCGACCCGGCGAAGGCCAAGGCGTGGCTGGACGCGAACAACAAGTAAGTTGAGCGTCCACGTCGGGGCCCTCGGGCCCTGGCTCACGACGGCGCGGTCGCCTCTGGCGGTCGCGCCGTTTGTGTTTGTGGGTCCTGGCACGAGGCTCGTCGAGCGCAGCTCGGCGGGCCTCGTGTCCGTTCCGCGTCTCCGAGGCTCGTCGAGCGCAGCTCGGCGGGCCTCGTGTCCGTTCCGCGTCTCCGGGGCCCGTCGAGCGCAGCTCGGCGGGCCTTCTGTCGGTTTCGGGCTACGCTTCGAGGATGCGTCTGGTCGGGCTGGCGTGCGCCGTCATCGTGGCTGCCGGGTGTGGCGGGGGCGGGACCGGGCGAGGCGCCGCGCCACCGACGGCGCGCGCGGTCGCGGACGACGGCACCACGGGGTCCGGCAGCAGCGAGGTCGCCCGGGGCGGCCGCCCGCTGGAGCAGCAGCACCGCCTGTATCACGCCGCCCTGGTCGCGGGCGCGCCGCTGGTGGTCAGCCAGATCGAGCTCGAGCTGGGCCTCGAGGGCGACGCCGCGGTGCGCTTCCGCGAGCGTCACGGGGTCTGGGTCGGCGCTCGCCAGGCCTGGATCGCGAAGCACCTGCCCAGCGCCGCCGAGGCGCGCGGCTACCTGGCGCGCGAGCTGCCCGACAAGCAGCTGCCCTGGCCGCGGGTGTTCAGCCCCGCCGAGGAGCAGGCCCACCGCGAGTTCCAGGCCGCCGTCATCGCCTCTGACCCCGGCCTGATGCTGCAGGTGCTGATCGCGCACGGCCTGGCCCAGCCCTCGGGCGCGGTGACCCCGGCGCTGGAGCCCTTCGCGCGCGTCCACGGCGACTGGATCATGGTCAACCTGGGCTGGGTGCAGACCGCCCTGGGCGACCCCGGCCAGGCGCAGCGCTGGCTGATGATGAACAGCCGCGTGGGCGGTCCGCCGCCGGGGTGGTCGGGGCCGACGCCGTAGCGGGGGGGCTGACGGTCTGGCGAGGGGCCGGCCTGGCGAGGGGCCGGCCTGGCGAGGCCTCGGGCCTAGTCAGCGACGTCGACGCGGGTGCGCGGGGTGACGATGGTGGAGATGGCGTCGCGGTCGACCACGGCGTCGGGCCAGATCACGGCGCGCTCGACGCGGACCGGGCCGACGCGGGCGTTCTTGCCGATCACGGCGTCGGGGCCGATGCGGGCGCCGGCCGCGATCTGGGCGCCCGGGCCGATGCGCACCGGCGCCACGATGTCCGCCCCATTCGAGATCGCGCTGGGATCGACGCCGGTCAGCGGGCCGGGCGGGTGCGCCAGCGTGACCTGGCCACGCAGGATGTTGAGGTTGCCCTCGAGGTAGCGCGCGGGCGTGGAGTGCTCGTGGAAGTAGCCGGGGGCGACGTAGGCGCCGAGGGGCACGCCGGCCAGCAGCGCGGGGATGTAGCCCTGGCGCAGGATGCAGGCCTCGCCGTCGGGCAGGCGCGCCAGCAGGGCGGGCTCGATGACGTGCACGCCGGTGAACATGTGGTCGACGCCGGCGCTGCTGGTGGCGTCGGGGGCGCGGTGGTCGAGGATGCCGAACACACGACCGGCGTGGGTGTTGATGGCGCCCCAGCGACGGGCGTCGGGATCGGGGCGGACGACCAGGGTGGCCAGCGCGCCCGACCGCTCGTGCTGGGCCAGCACGGCGGGCAGGTCGAGGTCGAAGACGATCTTGCCGTTGACCACCACGAAGGGCTCGTCGGGGGTGAGCAGGCCGCGCGCCAGGGCCTGCTTCATGCCGCCGCCGGTGCCCAGGATGGCGGGGGCCTCGCGCGAGTAGGCGATGTGCACGCCGGCGTCACGGCCGTCACCGAGCTCGCGCTCGATGAGGTCGCCGAGATGAAACAGGTTGATGACGAGGTCGGTGATGCCGGCGCCGGCCAGCAGCGCGACGGCGTAGCGGATGACCGGGATGTCGGCCACCGGGATCAGCGGCTTGGGACGTTCGTCGGTCAGAGTGCCGAGGCGGCTGCCCAGGCCGGCGGCCAGGATCATGCCCTTCATGCGGAGTCACCAGCCAGCGAACGAGACAGCACCACGAACGAGCGGTCGGGCACCGCGCCCGCCACCTTGCGATAGAACTCCTCGGGGCCGATCCACGCAATGATGGCGTGCTCACGCCCGCGCGCCTGCGCCGCGAGCAGACACTGCAGCAGCAACGCCTCGCCGAGGCCACGCCCACGCTGGTCAGGCAGCGTGCCAGCAGGGCCGAACCAGCCCAGGCCGCCGTTGTTGCCGTCGATGGCGGCGAACGCGACCGCGGCGTCGCCCTGGAAGGCCGCGAACAGGTCGCCATGAGCCGCCGCCCGCGCCAGCTCGAAGGCCCACACCGGGGCGAAGCAGGTCTCGGCGAGAGAGAGGACCGCCGCCAGCTCGGTGCTCGTGCTCGGGCTCGGGCTCGTGCTCGTGCTCGTGCTCGTGCTCGTGCTCGTGCTCGTGCTCGTGCTCGTGCTCGGGCTCGTGCTCGTGCTCGTGCTCGCGACCCTGACGATGCGCAGCCCCGCCGCCGTCGCCCGGGCGACCGCGGCCTCCCCCCGCGCGCGCGTCACCAGCGGGTTTCCCACCAGCGCGACGCGCAGGTTGCGATTGCGCTCCACCACCGTGTAACCCCGGCGCAGCAGCCAGGCGTGGTCATAGCGGTCATCCAGCCCCGGCGACAGGTAGTTGCCCGGGTGATCCAGCGTGCGCAGCACCTTTGCGCCCGCCGCCCTGGCCGCCGCTTCGCACGCCGCCAGCAATGCCGCCCCCACCCCACGCCCCCGCGCCGCCTCCTCCACAGCCAGCACCTTCAGCCACCGCCCCGCCCACGCCGCAACCCCCACCAGCCTCCGCCCCTCCCCTCCGTCATTCCCCGTCGCCTGTAGCCTGTCACCTGTCGCCTGTCGCCTGTTCCCTCCGTCTCCGCCGTCTCCGTCTCCGGCCCCGGCCCCCCCCCATGCCCCCCGCACCCCACCCCCGCGCCCCATAGGATCGCCCCCGAACAGCTTCGCCTCGGCCACCACCTCGAGCCCCCCCTCCAGCGGCAGCGCCCGCGCCAGCAGCGCGGTCGCCTCGGCCAGGTCGGCCCGCTGCAGCGCCTCGATCCGCGCCATCACGCCGGCACCCGCCCCACCAGCAGGTACTCCACGTTGCCCGCCGGCCCGGTGATCGGCGACTCCACCACGCCGTCGACCACGAACCCCGCCGCGCGCGCGAACGCCGTCACCTTGTCGACCGCGCCCTGGCGCGCCGCCACGTCGCGCACCACGCCACCCTTGCCGACCTCCGCCGGTCCGACCTCGAACTGCGGCTTGACCAGCGCGACCAGTCGCGCCCCCTGCGCCAGCACCACCACCCGCGGCAGCACCAGCGTCAGCGAGATGAACGACACGTCGATCACCACCACGGTCGGCCGCTCGGGCAGCGACTCCAGGTTGCGCACGTTGGTCTTGTCCATGACCACCACGCGCGGGTCGGACGCCAGCTTCCAGGCCAGCTGGCCCTGCCCGACGTCGATGGCGAACACCCGCCGCGCGCCCCCGGTCAGCAGGACATCGGTGAACCCGCCGGTGGACGCGCCGATGTCGGCGCACACGGCATCCGAGAGCTCGTGGCCCAGCGCGAACGTCTCCACGGCCTTGACCAGCTTGAGGCCGCCGCGGGAGGCCCAGGGATGATCGGGCTCGCGCAGGCGCAGCTCGGCGTCCTCGGCGACCTGCAGCCCCGCCTTGTCGACCACGCGCTCGCCGATCAGCACCTTGCCGGCCAGCACCAGGGCCTGGGCCCGCTCACGCGAGGGCGCCAGGCCCCGCTCGACCAGGAGCTGGTCCAGCCGTCGCTTGTTTTTTCGCGGGCTTGACACCATCACCCCGACCCGGATAAGACCACAGTCATGGAGAACTTCCTCCTCATCATCACCAAGCCCGACAACGTCCCGATCATCGGGATGCTCTTCATCGTCGTCTTCTTCATCGCCTGGGGTGTGAAGGAAGCGCGTCGCAACGACAAGCTCATCGAGCAGGGCAAGCGCGACCAGATCCTGAAGGACATGCAACGGTAGTTCTGCAACGCAGAACTGCCGTTGTCCGGTTCCGGTCTCATACGGTAGTTCAGAAGCCGCGGTAGCCTTCGATCTCGTCCAGCTTCTTCGGTAGGTACTGCTCGATGAGGCCGCGCAGCTTGGCGCCGTCGATCAGCTCCAGGTCGGCCTCCAGCGTGGTCAGCCCGCGGCGGTCGATCGGGTACGGCGTGATGAGCAGGCCGCGCGACGCGTTCTCCGACATCACGGCGTCCTGCAGCCGCAGGATGCGCGACTGATCGATGACGTCGCCGGGCGCGGCGTGGATGGCGTGCACGATGAAGCGGGCCTGGCGCAGCGGCTCGGTCGACTTGCAGATGATGTCGATCTCGTCCCTGGAGGCGTGCTCCATGGCGACGTGAAAGCCCAGCGACTCCAGCAGATCCAGCACCAGGTGGCGGAACTTCTCGTACGGGATGCGCGGGTACAGCTCGGCGCCCTCGGCGCGGTCGATGCGGTCCTGCTCGGCCAGGCGCACGCTGGCGGCGTTCGGGGAGAAGCGCGCGATGAGCAGGATCAGCACCCCTCCGAAGAACAGGCCACCGAACATGACGAAGAAGATCATGCAGAGGAGATAAGCCGTGGAGGCGCCGCGGTCAAACGGTATAGTCGCCGCATGCCGAAGCGGCTGATCGCCGAGATCGACGACCTGGCGGTGAAGATCCACAGCGACAGCGGCCCCAGCCGCGAGCTCGCCGCCGGAGGCGCCCGGGTCACCCAGGTCTTGTTCACTGAAGGCCTCGCCACCCGCGGCGCGCGCGAGCTCGAGCTGGTCGGCGTGCAGGCCGCCGCCACCCGACCCGCGCTGGAGATGCTGGCCAGCATCGCGCGCTTCCTGACCGAGGGCATGACCCTGGCAGCCGGTGAGACCCTGAATCTGGGCATCACCACGGTGACCGCGGTCGAGGGCTCGGCCGAGCGCCTGCGCATCGTCGACCACGACTGGCCGGGCTCGAACCGCCCGGTCGCCGAGTCCGCGGTGCGCCTGCAGGCCCTGGTCTGCGAGGACCTCGGCTTCGCCGCCCTGCGCGAGCGCGCCCCCGACGAGGCCCGCACCTACTTCGAGGCCGCCGCCGAGCTCGACCCCAAATCAGTGACCGCCCTGATGGGCGTCGCCTTCAGCTGGCGCGACGAAGGCAACCCCGCGCGGGGCGAGGAGATCTTCACCGAGGCCCTGGCCCTGGCCCAGGCCACCGAGCTCGACCCCATGCGCATCGCCCTGATCCACTTCGAGCGCGCCCGCTGCGCCCGCGAGCAAGGCGGCGGCGACCACGCCGCCCGCGCTCTGGAGGGCTTCGCCGCCGCCCGCAAGCTCGACCCCGAAAACCCCGAGATCGCCTACGAACACGCCCACGCCCTCTTCGTCGCCGGCGACGACAAGGCCGCCCAGGCCGCCCTCGCCGCCGTCAAGGCCAAGATCCCCAGCATCGACGTCGTCGCCCTCGAGGACGGCGCCCGCATCGCCAGCCACCCCCCCGACCTCCACACCATCCCCGGCCACCCCGACGCCAACTGACGTTTCCGCTGAAACGCACCACCCGCTTGACACCCCCCCGGCTGCTTGCTATCCCTCTGCAACCCCGGGGGTGTAGCTCAGCTGGGAGAGCGCTAGAATCGCACTCTAGAGGCCTGGGGTTCGATCCCCCACACCTCCACCGGAACACGAAGGGCTCCGCACAGTTGCGGGGCCCCTCGTGTTTTCGGCCCTGGTAACGATTGGGCGCTCGTGGAAACGAATGACGTGCCAACGTTCGGGATCTCTTCGCAGGGTACTAGAGGTGGCTCGCGGCAGATTGAAGGTTGAGCCATCCTCCCCGCGCGATGAGCGTTGTCAGGCAACAGTCAACCTGACCCCGAAACGACACTAAACTGCCCGCCGCCGGCCGCACGCCGGTTTCGGTGGCGCTCTGCCGGTGCGGCCACTGCCCGTCAGACAGCGCCGCGAGACGTACCGGCTCGCCAATGACTGCTACGTCGACGTCGACACCGTGCGCGACAGCATGCCGCACCGCTTGGTGCGGGCGTTCGGATGCTGGTCGGCGACTGCGAGGTCGTCGTCTTCTACGGCGCCGACATCGTCGCTCGCCACGAGCGCTGTTTCGACCACAGAAGCACGTGACCGACGTCGCGCTCCCGTGGGCCTGTGCCGCGTCACCACGTCGGACCGCATCCTCAGCGCGCCGATCGCGCCGTATAGCCCCGCAGCCTCGACCTCGACACCGAGCACATCGGAGGTGCCGGTTGACCGACCTCGTTCGCGCCCGCGTGCCGCCATCGAGACCGGCCACACAGTCCTCTTCGTCACCGCGACCGCGCTGATCGCATCGCGGCCATGGCTCATGTCAGAGGGCCGGCTCGCCGACCAGCTCGCCTTCTTCGCCAAGCCCAAGCTCCTCATCATCGACGAGACTCGACTACCTGCCTCTCGAGCACGCCAGCGCCCACGTGTTCTTCCAGCTCGTCAGTCGCCGCTACGCGCGGCAGCATCCTGCTGACCACCACAGCGTCCCGGTGACATCCCGGGTCATGTACGGTTGTTCCGAAGCTCGTAGCGCTCCGGCGCGAACCCGCGATTCGACGAGCGGAGCGCGCGCCGCCGGGTGGCGTAGCAGCGCCTGATGCGGGCGGGGCGAGAGCGAGGCCAGAGGGAAACCGAAGCACCGCCCAAAACTCCGACGCGGGTGCGGCAAGAATGCTGTCGCGGGACGTCCGGTCGTAACCACTGGTGATCTCGAGACTGCCAGGCGCTTCCCTCGCATTCGATGG
>JADYYK010000296.1 GCA_020853705.1 Deltaproteobacteria bacterium | reverse complement strand
GGGCCTGGTGCAGGGCCAGTACGATGCCAAGCCCGAGGGCTTCAAGCCCGGCGGCATGAGCCTGCACAACGCGATGGTGCCGCACGGCCCCGACGCCGAGGCCTTCGACAAGGCCAGCGCCGCGCCGCTGGCGCCGCACAAGCTGGACCACACGCTGGCCTTCATGTTCGAGAGCCGCTGGCGCTTCCGCTGCACCGAATTCGCGCTGCAAGGGGGTGCGCTGGATGCAGGTTATGCCGACTGCTGGGCGCCGCTTGCCGATCACTTCAAGGGCTGATGCCATGCTGACCGACGCCACCCACGACCCCGCGCTGAAGAGCTGGGTCACCAGCGCCAACGACGGCGCCACCGACTTCCCCGTGCAGAACCTGCCGTACGGGCGCTTCCGCCGCGCGGGGACCGACGAGCCCTGGCGCATCGGCGTCGCGATCGGCGACCAGGTGCTGGACCTGAAACTCGCGCGCGAGCAATGCCCCTGGGGCGAGCCGGCGCACGCGCTGCTGGCGCCGCTGGCCGATGGCGACCTCACCGGCTTCATGCAGCTCGGCCGCGAGGCCTGGCGCAGCCTGCGCGCCGCGCTCTCGGCGGCGCTGGCCGAAGGCAGCGAGCAGGCGCCGTTCCTGGAGCTGTGCCTGCTGCCCCAGGCGCAGGCCGAGATGACGCTGCCCTGCCGCATCGGCGACTACACCGACTTCTACACCGGCATCCACCACGCGGTGACGATCGGCAAGCTGTTCCGCCCCGATGCCCCGCTGCTGCCCAATTACCAGTGGGTACCGATCGGTTACCACGGCCGCGCGTCCAGCATCGGCCTCGGCGGCCCCATCAAGCGCCCCAACGGCCAGACCAAGGCGCCGGCGGCCGAGGCGCCCAGCTTCGGCCCCTGCCGCAAGCTGGACTACGAGCTGGAAGTGGGCGCCTTCGTCGGCCGCGCCAACGCGCAGGGCGAGCCGGTGCCGATCGACGAGGCCGAAGACGCGCTGTTCGGCCTGTGCCTGCTCAACGACTGGTCGGCGCGCGACATTCAGGCCTGGGAGTACCAGCCGCTGGGGCCGTTCCTGTCCAAGAGCTTCGCCAGCAGCATCTCGCCGTGGATCGTCACGATGGACGCGCTGGCGCCGTACCGCCGCCCGTTCACGCGGCCCGCCGGCGACCCGCAGCCGCTGCCCTACCTCGACGGCGCCTTCAACCGCGAGGCCGGCGCGATCGAGATGACGCTGGAAGTGTGGCTGCAGACCGCCGCGATGCGCGCGGCCGGCGCGCCGGCCGTGCGGCTGTCGCAATCGAACCTGACCGACGCCTACTGGACCTGGGCGCAGATGCTGACCCACCACAGCAGCAACGGCTGCAACCTGCAGCCCGGCGACCTGCTGGGCAGCGGCACGCTGTCGGGCGCCAGGCCCGGCACTTATGCGTCGCTGATGGAGCTGTCGTCCAACGGCACGCAGCCGCTGGCGCTGCCGGGCGGCGAGCAGCGCACCTTTCTGCAGGACGGGGACACGGCGACGCTGCGCGCCCATTGCCAACACCCCGGCGCGGCGCGCATCGGGCTGGGCGAGGTGAGCGGAACAATAATCGGCTGACCCCCTGAGTCGCTTCGCGCCTTCCCCCTAAAGGGGGACGCCGCCCGTGCGGCGGGGCGGC
>JADYYK010000223.1 GCA_020853705.1 Deltaproteobacteria bacterium | reverse complement strand
TGCTGGGGAACGTGTACTCGCTGTGTCGGACGCACCATGTGCTGGTGCACGAGGGCGGCTGGAGGATGGAGGTCGGGGACCGCGCGCGGTTCTGGCGGCCCGATGGGCGCGAGTTCGAGCCGGCGCCACCGCCGCCGTCGCCACGTGACCTCGCGGCGCTACGGGCCGTCGAGGGTGAACGCTGGCTCCAGGTGACGCAGGGCTGGCGCGACGTGCGACCCGACTATGACGAGGCGGTGGCCTGTGCGTTGATGTGATCAGGGCTTGATGAAGCGCAGCACGAAGCGGTCGCTGGTGCCGCGGCGGTCGGCGGCGACGCGCGGCGAGTCGTTCCAGTCGCGGGTGTCGGCCGGGTTCTTCAGGAAGTCGGCCTCGGCGTCCAGGCGGAAGCCGGCGGCGAGGATCTCGGCGACCACGACGGCCTGTTCGATGCGATGCAGGGTCTCGGTGACGGTGGTGCCGGCGCCCGGGGCGGCGCTGTGGTCGACCACGCCGTACACGCCACCAGAGCGGAGGGCGGCGAAGATGGCGGCGTTCATGGCGGGGCGGTTGACGCCGGTCCAGACGCTGTCGTGATAGGCCAGGATGAAGAGGACGGCGTCGAGGTTGGTCGCCTCGGGCGGCAGGGGGGAGTCGAGCTCGCGGTCGACCCGGACGATGGGGCGGTTGACCGGCTTGGCGAGGCGCTCGGACCAGGGGCCCTCGGCGAAGCGCTCGAGGATGACCCTGGAGTTCTGGCCGTAGACCTGGCCTTCGGGGCCGACGATGCGGGCCAGGAGCTCCGCGGTGTAGCCGCCGCCGGCGAACAGCTCGGCGACGCGCATGCCGGGTGCGATGCCGAAGAACGTGAACAGCTCGATCGGGTGGCGACCGGCGTCGAGGGCGACGTCGGCCTCGTCGCGGTCGTCGGCGTCGACGGCGCGAACGATCGGGCTGGCGGTGGTACCGGGGAAGTTGTCGGGGCGCGTGCGCGCGGCGCCGCCGCACGACGACAGCAGCAGCACGGCCGGCAGCCAGGTACAGGTCCGGGGCATCAGGTGGCCTCCTCGCGGTACATCGCCACCAGATCGGTGACGCCGGGGTCGTGGCCGAGCTGCTTGAACAGGGTGGTGGCCTGGCCGCGGTGGTGGGTCTGGTGGTTGAACATGTGGCCGACCGGCTGCCACAGCGGCATCTGGTGGGGCACGCCCGCGAGGGTCTTGTAGGCGACCTCGGCCAGCAGCTGGGCGTCGGTCAGGCCGGCGGCGAAGGTCAGCAGCACTTCGTCGGTCAGCTCGCGCTCGCGACGCAGCTCGGCGAAGTCGTCGTACTCGGCCACCGCGGACATGATCCCGGCCAGGCGCCCCAGCCAGATGCGATCGCCGAGCAGGATGTGGTTCAAGGTGCGGTGGATCGAGCCGAAGAAGGCCCCCATGTCGCGCTTGCGCTCCTCGTCGGTCAGCGTCGCCGCGAGGGCGTACAGCTTGCGGTTCATCCAGCGGTTGTAGCGCGCCATCGCGCTGTACTGAGCGGTCCAGCTCATGGCTTGCGTGCCTCCAGGGTGACGATGCCGGGTGGCCCGAGCGGTCGCTTCAGGGTCGCGGCGGCGCCCGGGTCGGCGGTGAGATGCAGCGCGAAGAAGGCGGTCACATACGACGCTGCCAGGTCGCGCACGACCTCGATGTCGAGGTAGCTGAAGCTGGCACCGTCGCTCTGGCGTGCAGCCGGCGAGATGCAGCCGGCGGGGAAGGCGCCGGTGATGCCGCACAGGTCCGACACTGACCAGTGCCCGGCGCCGGCCACGCGCACCAGCCACACCGGCTGGCTGGCGTCGTCGAAGTTGCCCAGCATGAGGTCGTTGCCGATCTTGCCGATGCTGTTGTCCTCCAGAAGCTGCACGAACAGCAACGGCTCGGTGATGCGGGACAGCGTGACCGAGGGGAAGAAGGGGCTCTGGATCGGCGCGCCCATGGTGACGCCGGCGATGACGCGTGGGTCGTCCTGCAGCACACGCCCGGTGGTGGCGCCGCCGAAGCTGTGACCCAGCATGCCGACCCGCGTCGGATCCAGGCGACCGCGCAGCGCCGCCGGCAGCGGATTGACGGCGCCCTCGGCCAGCACCGCGTCGAGCAGCACCGAGATGTCGCCCGCGCGCACGGTCAGGAAGGCGTCCTCCAGCGCGGCGCCGCTGCCATCGAGGCCGTCGAACAGCGTGTTGTCCTGGTGATCGGGCGCGACCACCACGATGCCGTGGCTGGCCAGCCGCTCGGCGATGGAGAACGACGAGAAGCGCAGGCACTGGTGACAGTGCGAGAACACCACGACCGGCAGGCGCGCCGGGGTCGCCACTGGCGCAGCGTCGGGGGCCGACCGGGTGCGCCGACGGGTGCCCGGCGTGGGCGCGGCGGGCAGCAGCCCCGCGAAGGTGGTGCGCTCGGCGCCCGCGGGCAGCAGCTCCTCGATGGGCACCCCGGCCTCGGCGGCGGCACGCGCCGCTTCGGCGGCGGGGTACCAGACCTCGCTGGTCAGCACGCGCCCACGCAGGCTGTCGGTCACAGTGAACGCGGCGTGGCCGACCGGGTATGGGCCGGCGCTCTCGTACCGGGTCGGGCCGGCGTCGTCATCGCCGCCGCAACCCGGGACCAGTGCCAGCGTCAGCGCCAGCGCCAGCGTCAGCGTCAGCGTCAGCGTCAGCGTCGGCGTCAGCGTCGGCGTCGGCGTCGGCGTCGGCGTCGGCGTCGGCGTCGGCAGGCTCGGCCATGTGGCGCGGCCCGCTGTCACGGTCTCTCCAGCCACAGCGTGAGGTCCTCCCGGGGCGGCGTCATGGGCGCAGCCTATCGAATTTTTTCCGTCCCGGCATGGCGCGGGAAGAGGGGGCCTTGGCGTGTCGCACGCGGCGTTCTGGGCTAGCCTCCCGGGCCATGTGGAGAACCGTGCTGGTCTGCAGCGTCCTCGTGCTGGGTTGTGGCAAGTCGAAGTCCAAGGGCGGCGGTGGCGGCGGCGTTGGCGGCAGTGGCAGTGGCGGCGGTGGCGCCAGTGGCGGTGCCGCCACCGGCAAGAGCCGCTTCGACAAGATCAAGCAGCCCCCGGTGTCGCCGCTGTGCGCCCAGGCGCGCGGCGAGTTCGGTTATGGCGCCGAGTGTGTCGAGACCGAGCTGCCACACCTGGAGACCGCCGCCGGCAAGGTCTTTCGCCTGACCCGCAAGGGCGACCCGGTGAACCGCTGGGTGTACGGCCTGGTGCGGCCCGACGGCACGCTCGCGCTGGGCAGGGTGCGCAACTTCGTGCGCGAGCTGCTGAAGGGGCTCGATGTGAAGGCGACCGCGCCCGAGAAGCTGGCCCAGCTGTACGCCGAGCTGGTCCTCGAGGCCGCCGTCGTCCGCTGCCTGCCTGGCAGCAACGACACCCTGCCCGCCGGCAAGGTCTGGCGCGAGCACGCCTGCACGCCCCCCGTGGTCGAGGACAAGGACGGCAAGCGCGTCCTCAGCGTCATCGTCGAGCAGTTCGAGCACCCGATCATCCGCGAAGATCACACCATCTATGCCTATCACGTCGAGGTCGTCGACGACGGCAAGGACAAGGATCTGTCCGACATCGAAGGCGAGGGCCTCATCGATCTGCCCGAGGACGGCAAGCTGCCGCCGACCGCGCCGCCGCTGCCACAGATGACCACGCCGCCGGCCTGGCAGGGCGAACCGGTCGCCGCGCCCGCCGAGGTCAGCGCCGCGCTGTGCGCCGCCGCCGTCGAGTCCAACTCCCAGCTCAAGGGGCGCCAGTGCAAGGCCTACGAGTATCCCTCGCTCGAGCTGCCCACCGGGTCGCTGTACTTCCTGGCCAACGACGGCGGCGTGCGCCACGCCCTGGCCTTCAGGAAGAAGGACGGCACCATCGTCACCGGCTACCCGCTGGAGAGCGACCAGGACCCGATGCTCGCGATCAAGCAGGGCCCCTACGACCCTGCCGTGCTGCCACCCGCCAAGCTGGTCGCGGTCGCGCTGTTCCTGAACGGCGAGCCGTCGAGCATCCTGTGCCTGCCCGGCTCGGGCGACAAGCTGCCCGACGACGAGTGCAAGGCGCCCTACGTCGAGCAGAAAGGCGAGCAGCAGATCGTGAAGGCCATCCTGCTCGAGCGGCCCTTCCCTGACCGCCACAACTTCATCGACGACCCCGCGGTGCGCACCTACTCGATCGCGATCGGCCCCGGCGACGGCGACATGTCAGGCGGCTGGCGCCTGGTCGACATGCGCGACAACTGACCAGCACTCGCTCGCTACTGCATCATCTCGAAGGCACGGAAGCGGCGCTCGAGCTCCCACTGCATCGCCGCGCGCTCGCTGGCGGCCAGGAAGCTCTGGCACGCGGCGGTGGGCGTCTCGCCGACCGCGCTGGTGGCGGTCGGGACGCAGTCGGTCACCGGCGTCACGTTCGCGAACGACGACCACAGGCTGGGCCCGGGCAGGAAGGCGTGCTCCAGGCTATTGCGCGCCATGGTCTTGAGCTGCCGGTAGCTCAGCCCCTGGTCCTTGGCCGCGCGCAGCATCTCGCCTGCGATGCTGCTGCGTGACACCCCCTGGTCGTCGGTGGCCAGCGCGACCGGCACCCCGGCCGCCATGTAGGCCGCCAGCGGATGGGCGTTGCCGCGCACCTCGAGGATCTGATCGTTGCTGCTGAGGCAGATCTCGACCAGCACGTTGCGGTCCTTCATCGTGGTCAGCAGGCCCGTCGAGTCGGTCTCCATCAGGACGTCGAGGCCGTGGCCGATGCGCTCGGCGTGGGCGATCTCGACCGCGGCGCGCACGTGGTACGTGGTCGCGTTCGGGAAGCCCGCCGGCACGTAGGCCGGGGTCAGCTCGCCGGCGTGCAGCGTGATGTGCAGCGGGCTGGGGGGGGTGGCCATCACCTTGTAGCGCTGGTGCAGGAAGTCGAGCATGGCCATGTGCAGGTCATAGTTGCGCAGCGACGCCGTGTCGTCCTCGGGCGACGACAGGTTGGCGCCGACCAGGAAGTTGGTGCGCGAGGCCATCTCGAAGGCGCTGACCAGCTGGCCGAAGATCTGGTCGTTGCCGCCGGTGCGCGAGATCTGGGCCACGAAGCGCACCGTGACGCCGCACGCGGGCGGCGGGGTGGCGCCGGCGCAGTTCAGCGCGTTGCGCCAGCCGGTGGCGGCGTTGGTGACCGCGGTGACGTCCTGCCCGAGCTCGGTGGTGAAGGCGGCGTTGGCCATCAGCTGGCTGTACAGCGTGGGCAGATCGGCCGCGGTCAGCGTGCCCGACCAGATCGACGCCGACAGGCCGCCGACGTTGGTGCCCAGGTTGAACATGGTCTCGATGTAGAGCTGGTTCTCGCTGGCGGCGCGCGCGGCGATGTCGGCGATGCTGTCGTTGCGCCGGTTGCCGGCGATGAGGCCGTACTTACCGAAGGTGGCGAAGAAGTGGTCGTGGCCCGACTCGGCCGCGCTGGCCACGAAGTCCTTCATCGACCACGCGCGCACGATCTGGTCGAAGAAGGTGCCGCTGGTCGGGATCGGCGAGATGCCGGCGTTGGCGCACTGGCTCGACGCGACGGCGGCGAACGAGGTGTTGTTGATGCAGTAGCCCGACATCATGCCCCAGCCCAGGTAGGTCTCGGCGTAGACCGCGCCCGACAGGTGGTTGTGCAGGTCGCCGCCCTTGGGCACCGCCGTGAGGAAGGCGGCCAGCTCGGTGGGCTGGTTCAGGATGGAGACGAAGCGATCGTTGGCCTTCTGCTCCCAGACCAGGCCGCACTCGGTCGGGGTGCTGCAGGCGCCGCCGTCGATGCTGGTGTTGCCGGCGTCGATGTCGGTGTTGCCGCCGTCGATCTCGGTGCCCGAGTCGACCGTGCCGGCGTCATCATCACCGCAGCCCGCGACGGCACCGAACAGGAAGGTCAGGGACAGCAGCCAGGCCAGGACAGGTTTATGCGTCATTCGTCGGGAGTATGCGGGTAACGCGGGGCAGCAAGTCAAACCGTGCGTTTCACCACACCTGGGCCCAGCCCGGTGCGGGCTCCGGCGTGGGGCGGTCGCCCGCCAGGTCGTGGTCCTGGACGACGTGCAGGTCGAGCGAGCGCGCGCGGCTGAGCTGCAGCCGGCCGGAGTGCGTGGCCATGAGCAGGCGACCGTCGGCGCTCCAGTCGGCCCACGCGGCGTCGGGCAGCTCCTGCGCGCGGCCGCCCAGCTCGAGGCGGAAGCTGGGCTGGCGGCCCTCGATGCCGGGGGCGTTGCTGCGCCAGCCGTGGTCGGTGAGGATCAGCTTGCCGCGCCCGTCGGGCTGCGGCTTCTCCAGGACGACGGAGCGCTTCTCGTCCCAGCTGTCGTGCGCGGCGCGGGGCGGGCAGCTGGCATGTTCGCGCCAGCCGCGGCGACGCTCGACGGCGTACTGGATGACCGGCGTGGCCGCCAGGCCGTGGCGCGTGCGCAGCGGTTCGAGGCTGCCCTGCGCGGGCGGCGCGGGAGTGCAGCCCTGCCCGCGTGCGACGAAGTGCAGGCCGCGGGTCCAGATGCCGTGCTCGGGCCACGCCGCGAGCACGTGCAGCCAGGGCAGCTTGCTGACCGCCGAGTAGGTGTGGTGGCCGCCGGGGCGACCCAGGAACGGGCGCCGGCTGGCCTTGGAGGCGACGTAGTAGAGCAGGCTGCCGTCGGGGGAGACGTCGCAGCGCCGCGGATACAGCGCGCCGCGAAACCAGGCGCCGCGCTCCAGCTCGCCGGTGCCAATGTGCCAGCGCGCAAGCTGCCACCAGCTGGCGGGGCCGCGGCGGAACACTGCCACGATGGGGGCGGCGCTGGCCGGGATGGCGTACAGGCGCGGCGTCACCACGCGATCTCGGTGAAGGCGGCGCGGTCGGGCGGCCCGTCGGCCGACCACAGGCGCGGTGGGCCGTCGGGGGCGACGAAGGTGATGGCGGCGCTGCGGGTGCCATAGGGGCCGGCGTGGACACAGGGCGCCAGCAGCTCCGGCGGGCGCGGGTCGTCCTCGGGCGGCGGCGCGGCGCGCGAGCCCAGCAGCTGCTGCAGCGCCGCGAGCAGGGCGTCGGGCGGCAGGGCGGCGGCGCGGGCTGGATCGAGGGCACGGGCCACCGCGCGCGCCTTGACCGAGGCCGGCTCCAGCGGGCGGTTCTCGAGGATCCACAGGCCGGGCGGCAGCTCGCGCACGACGGGGGCGTCGCCGCCGGTCATGTCGATATGGAACAGGCAGCTCGAGTCGCCGACCAGCAGCCAGGAGGGGCTGTAGTCGCGAGGGTGGTGGGTGGCCGCGAAGCGGGCCACGGCGGCGCGGGCGGGCGCGGGGCCGGCCACGGCGCTGGTCAGCGCGAGGGGCAGCTCGCCACGGCTGCGCAGGCTGGGGTCGCGCGGGCCCGGGAGGTTGGTCAGGCCGGCCACCAGGCCCGACTCGTGGATGGCCAGCCAGGTGCCGCCCGCGACCAGATCGCGACCGCCCCGGATGCGCGGCGCGTCGGCCAGCACCGTCATCGCGGTGGCGGGGCGGGCCAGGAACTCGTCGCGATTGGCGGCCACCACCAGCGGCAGATCGGCACGCAGGCGCGACATCACGACCAGCAGGCACATGCCGGCAAGCATGGCACGCCGGGCTGGTCGGAGCGGGTCCGGCAGTGGTGCTGCAGAAAAGTGCGCAACAACCAGGCGGCGCTGCCGAAGACCTGGGCATGGAGGCAGTCATGACCGAGGCGAGTGGACCAGGGCTGGACCAGCGAGTGGTCGGGACAGGCGTGGATGGCGCGATTTCAACGGGTTGCGCGTGGCGATGCGCTTGCAATGGCGGTGTCGCATGAGCGCGTCGAACCAGCAGCTGACCCGGGCAGTGATCGTCAACGAGGACGACAAGGGCGGTAAGCCGATCGAGGTCCACTTCAACCCCAAGGAGCTGACCATCGACAAGCCGGTGGCGTGGACACCGCATCCGACCGCCGGCGTCGCGGTGCCCAAGCTCGAGTTCACCTCCGGCTCGGCCAAGTCGCTCTCGGTCGAGCTGCTGCTGGATTGCTACGAGGGCCGCGCACCGTCCGTGAACACCATGGTCCGCAAGCTGGAGAAGCTGGGCACGCCCAGCACGGTCAACGGCAAGTGGCGACCACCGCTGTGCACCTTCGTGTGGGGCGACCAGTTCCCGCAGTTCCGCGGCGTCATCGAGTCGATACAGGTCAAGTACACCATGTTCCGCGAGACCGGCGAGCCGGTGCGCGCGACGGTGGCGCTGAAGATCAAGGAGGCCAACGAGATCGACGGCAAGGCGCCCGGGAAGAACCATCGCCAGGCCGCCGAGGAGCAGGACTGCGACGACGCGCGCGATGCCCGGGTCGCGTAGCCGAAGCCGCAGCCGACGCCTGGCCGCGCGTGCTCGTCAGGCCAGCGCGCTCAAGGCGCGTTCGATGCACCACATCGCGGCCAGCGCGCCGATGCCGTAGGCCAGCGTGGGGCCGAGGTGACGCGCCAGCCGGGGCAGGCGGCGCAGCGCGGGCGCGGCGACGGCGGCGATGCCGAGGCAGACGGCGATGACGACGAGCTGGCCGAGCTGGACCCCGAGGGCGTAGCTGGCCAGCGCGAGCGCGAGGTTGGCGGGCGCGCGGCCGCTGGCGGCGAAGGCGGCGGCCAGCGGGAGTCCGTGCACCAGGCCGATGGCGGCGGCAGCGGCGGCGGTCCAGGTGCCGCGCGCAGGGGGCGCGGGAAGTTCGCTGCTGCGTCGAGCCAGCGCGAGCAGCGCGACCAGCAGCAGGCTGGCCGCGGCCAGGCCGCTGGCGACGCCGCCCGGGACCTCGACCAGGTTGCACGCGGCCAGCGCGAAGCCGAGGCTGAGGCCGGCGCTGAACGCCGCCAGGGTGATGATGCGCGCGCGCAGGCCGGGCACCACCAGCAGCAGGCCGAGCAGCAGCAGCAGGTGCTCGAGGTTGCCCAGCAGGTGCCCGAGGCCGCGGCCGAGCTGGGTCGCCGCGCCGTGCGTCCAGGGTGGCGGGCCCGGGATGTCGAAGCGCGGGTGGGCGGGACCGAGGATCTCGCGCACCAGGCGGCCGTCGTGCAGCTCCACCCGCACGATGGCGATGGCGTCGAGCTCGAGCAGCCCGGCGAGCCCCAGGCTGGTACCGGCCAGCGCGCGGCCGTGACAGTCGAGCGCGAAGGCCTCGCTGGTGAAGTCGTCTCGGCTGCTGGGCGCGGCGGTCGTGGTGGCGACGCACCCGACCGGCCAGCGCGGGGTCAGGCGGGCGGCGGTCGGGGTGCGCAGCTGCACCCGCGCGACGCCGGGCGCGGTCTCGGCGATGTGGAGGGTCGACGGAGCGATGGGGTGGGCCTCGGCGGTGCCGACGCTGGTGACGACGGCCAGGCCGAGGCTGACCGCGAGGGCGGCGGCGACGGCCGCGGCGGTGGTGGTGG
>JADYYK010000222.1 GCA_020853705.1 Deltaproteobacteria bacterium | reverse complement strand
TTGCTCGCTCACTTCTCTGCTCCGGGAAGGCACGGAAGAACGGGCATTCTTGATTCTCTCCCTCATCTTCGCCACGACCTCGGTGAACGCCGCGCATTGCATGACCGCCGACGCGAGCTGTCCCGACGACTTCCCATCCACGTCAGGAGGAGAAGCCCAAACGCACAACTCGCCAGCGAACGGCACCGCCCGCTGAACCGCGCCCCGGACAGTGCCGGCCTTCGCCGCGAGTTCGTCGATCGACCACCGCCTGCGATCGCCGTCGTCGGAGAGAAACGCCGCTCGCATCCCCTGTACCAGAAGGTCACCTGCTACACAAATCGGGCGGACGTGTTCGGGGTCGAGGAGAGCAAGTCCCATGATCGTTGGCCGAATCAGGGGCCTGTCCTCACCCGTCGGCGTGTAGGTTGCGCCGAACCCCTTGGCGAGCATGTCGCTGATGGTGTTCCAGTCGTTCTCGTGAGCAAGCTGAAATGCCCGGTACGCGGGAAACCGTCCGGCTGCAAGGTACGCGTCCACTACGGACCTCGTGAGCCGTTCGTAGTCGCGGAGCTCCTGGGATGGATGCTGGGCCACGTGGGCGGCCAGGATACTTCAATTGAGGTTGGCGCGTCTGCCAAAGCCCGGGCGCGCCCGGCACCGTGGCGCGAGCAGCGCGGACGTTTCCTGGCTCCGATGGTGCGATGACGGGCTTCTCCGACTCCGCTGGTCGCGCGTCAGTTCAACTGCGTCGCAACTACTTAGGCTCCCGTTTCGGTGGGTTTGATCCGATCTCGTGGACAGGTTCGCTACGCCGCCAGTGCGCGGCGTGCGGGAGCAATATCGTGTACTGAGAAGGTCGGGCCGCGTTAGGACCGACGACACGAGACTCGTACGTGGTACTTGTTCCCGATGTGCAACGCGTGGAACCACTCGCCCAGCTGCGACTGCGGGTGGGGTGGTGTCGGGAGCCAGGGCGGAGGTGGCGGAGGGCGGCAAGCGAGCCCTCTTTCAAGAGTCGAGCATCGCCTCGAGGACCGTGCACCATCACCCGGCGATAGCGTCACTTATGCGGCGGGGAGGTCTTCTTCCACACGAACGGCTTCGGGGACGGTGTCTTCTTCGACAGCCTCAGTCCGCCATGGCCGAAACACGGGTGCTTTGACGCGCCACAATCGATCGTAACTGGATGGCGACCCGCGCGCGGGAGCGCCAGCAATGACATGACCAACACCCTTGCGTCCCTGAGACGTGCGTCGGTCGTCGGCCTCGTCCTGTGCAGCACGAAAGCCGGATTCGGCTTGGAGGTGGCAAGTGGAGCGTCTGGGTTCGCGTCCACCCCGTCCAACCAGGAGAGTGGGTCGGCAAGGTTGTGGGCAGCGAGGTCGACCACGGGGTGGCAACCGCGGACACAGAGTGGCGCTTCCTGAGTCCAGGAGATGGACCCTCCAACGCCTTCCATGGCCACTGTCCCGGATCCGCGCACCTGCTACTCTTCACTGAGCTCCATCGCCGGTTCGGGGGCTGCACGGCGTGTGGCGTTGTCGTGCCGGCGTCTCCGGTCGAGACCATCGTCAAGTGACCGCCCGCCAAGTCCTGGAAACCGGAGACGGGTTTCCATCGTGGAAACTGGCTGGCCAATCCAACCGAGCGTGTTCGCGGGGTTCGACTCCCAAACAGGGCGCACTCGACGACGACAAGCGAGCGCCTCCTGAATGCCGAAAAGGAGAAAGGCGCCGCAACTTCGCGGCGCCTCTACTCTTTCCGTGGAGCTGAACGGGATCGAACCGTCGGCCTCCTGAATGCCATTCAGGCGCTCTCCCAGCTGAGCTACAGCCCCGAAAACAGCAGCTGACCTACCATGCAGTTGGGCACCCGTCAACCAAAAGCTAGGCGGCGGGGCGGCGGCGGCGGCGGGCGGCAGCGCGGATGGTGGCCAGGCGCGGGCTGGGGTTGCCAGCGGCGGCGAGCTCCTGGCGGAGCTGGCTGGCGGTCGCGATGCGCTGGTCGGGGCGCTTCTCGAGGGCCCTCGCGATCACACCCTCCAGGGCGGCCGGGCCCTTGCGGACCGGGCAGCGGGCGGCGACCGGCTCGGGGGCTTCCTTCAGGTGGCTCTGCAGGACCTCGACGGGGGTGCCGCCGGCGAAGGGGGTGGTGCCGGCGAGGAGCTCGTGCAGCAGGCAGCCGACGGCGTAGACGTCGCTGGCGGGGCTGGCGGCGCTGCCGAGGACCAGCTCGGGGGCCAGGTACTCGGGGGTGCCGTAGAGCGGCGGGCGGCTGCCGCGGTCGCGGTTGGCGGGCTTGCTGGGGGCGTCCATCAGGCGGGCCAGGCCGAAGTCGACCAGGCGGACGCGCTCGCTGCCGTCGGGCAGCTGCTCGACCATGATGTTGTCGCTCTTGAGGTCGGCGTGGACGACGCCTGCGGCGTGGGCGGCGGCCAGGCCGGCCAGGACCTGATCGCACAGGGCCATGGCGCGGTCGACCGGGAGCGGGCTCTCGTCGGCGATGAGGTCGGCCAGGGTGCGGGTGCCGGCGTGCTCCATGACCAGCCAGCTGGGGCCGGCGGCGACCAGGCCGACGACGTTCTCGTGATCGATGCGGGACAGCGCGGCGGCCTCGTCGGCCAGGCGGGCGATGGCGCCGGCGTCGGTGGCCAGGCGGGGCAGCAGCAGCTTGACGGCGACGGCGCGACCGCGGTGCTCGGCGAGGTAGACCTCACCCATGCCCCCGGCGCCGATGCGCTGGCGAAGACGATAGGTGGTGGGCAGCGTCATGGGTCCTTGCTTCAGCAAGCCGCGTGCCGGGGTGGTTCCGCTGTAGGTCTTGGATTTCATTGCAGTGGGGTGTCAGGTCCGACGTGGTGACTCAGCACAGGTGTGTCATTTCGTACCGCGAGTCGAAGAAGTGTTACGGGCCACACCCGGCTTCCTTGACACCCCCTCACCGCCAGGAGTAGCAAGGTAGAAATGCCCGGCTTCCCCAGTCGGATCGGCAGCTTCGCTGTGGTGCTCGCAACCGCGTTCAGCGGCGTCGCGTGCCCGACGGCGCCCAAAGGTCCGGCCAGAACCAAGGTTCGCCCGGCCTCGCCTGCGCCCAAGGTCGAGGCCTTCACCGAGGCGTCGCCGATCACCGCGATCGCGGCCGAGGGCGAGTATCTGTGGACGGGGTCTCCCAAGGGTCTCGAGAGATGGACGCTGGAGTCGGCCGAGCGGTTGCACATCGGGCGCGCCGAGGGGCTGCCCGGGGACCGCATCGACGCCATCGCCAGCGGCGGCAACCGGCTGTGGGTGATGACCGATGGCGGTGCGGCCTCGCTGGAGGATGGCGCCTGGACCCTGGCCCCGCCCGCGCCGGCGCCGCTGCAGTCGGGCGCCGCGCGCGCCGCCGCCGCCGATGAGGACGGCGTCTGGCTGGGCTCGTCGGCCGGCCTGTTCCGGCTGCAGCCGGACGGCTGGTCCCCGACCCAGGTTCGTGATCCGGTCACCCACCTGCACGAGCTGTCCGACGGCGCGCTGTGGATCGGCACCGCCGGACGCGGGATCCTGCGCCTGCTGCCCGGGATCGCCCAGCCGGGGCGCTATGTGCACGCCGACGGCAACGAGATCCTGTCGGTGCGCGGCTTCGCCACCGCGGCCACCGGCGAGCTGTTCGCGGTCGGCACCGGCAAGGAGGGCGACCGCGTCGCCATCTTCGCCGACGATCACTGGTCGTCGTTCCGGCCCTCGCCCGCCCTGGAGCTGCGCGGGGTCGCGCGCCTGGGCGACGACATCGTCCTCATCGGCGAGACCCGCGCCTTCGCGGTCAGCGCCGCCGCCACCGCGGCCCCCACCAAGGCCGCCAAGGCGCTGCGCCGCGACGGCATGCAGCTGGTGCCGACCCGCCCGGGCAGCGCCATGGTCGGACGCCGCTTCACGGTGCGCCCGATGGAGCGGCGGCTGCCCGCGCAGGTGCGCACCATCGCCAGCGCCGACGGCGGGGCCGCGCTGCTCCTGGGCACCGACTCGACCGGCGTCACGCGCTACACCCCCGACGGTGGGTCGCGCGCCTACCGCGCCCGCGAGCTGCTCGACGGCGCGCTGGGGCTGTTCGTTGCCTGCGAGAGCGCCGACGACTGCTTCGTGGCCACCGGCGGGCGCACGCTGTGGCACTTCGACGGGCGCACCTTCGCGCCGCAGTCGATCGACCTCAACGCCCCCGACGCCCGCGTGCTCGCCGTGGTGCGCTCACCCGAGAAGCGCGTGCTGGCGATCTACCAGGCCTCCGACGAGCGCACCCTGCACATCAGCGAGCGCCGCCACGATCACTGGGAGTCGCTCAACGAGCTGACCGTGGAGACCCCGGCCGGCCGCGCGCTGCTGTCGTTCGCGCACTTCGCGCCCGATGGCCTGCTGTGGATGGGGCTGTCCTACCGCGTGCGCGAGGGCGAGGACCCGGTGCCCTACGGCGTCGCCATCATCGACCTGACCCTGAACGCCATCGCCTATCACCACCAGACCGCCAGCGGCAAGCGCGCCCCCGGCGTGCTGCCCATCCCCAACGACGTCGCCGACGTCGCCTTCCTGGCCGACGACGAGATCTGGCTGGCCACCGGCGCCGGCGCCACCGTGCTGCGCGGCAACAAGGTGCGCGTGTACACCGAGTCGGATGGCCTGGAGAGCGAGATCCTGCACGGCATCGCGGCCACCGAGGGCGGCATGGTCTTCGTGGCCTCGCGTGGCGGCGTGGGCCGCTTCGACGGCGAGCAGTGGTCGTTCCCCAGCGTGCTGCGCGTGCGCGCGCGGGCGATGGCGCGTGGCAGCGACGGGCGCCTGTGGATGGGCACCGACCGCGGGGTCGTCGCCTATGACGGCCAGCGCACCGAGCTGGTCAACCGGCGCCGCGGCTTGATCGACGACGACGTCGAGAACATCGCGGTCGATGGCCATGGTCGGGTCTGGGCGCGCACCGCGACGGCGCTGCACATCCTGACGCCGCAGAAGCGTTAGCACCCGCCGCACCCGGCGCAGCACCGCTGACGCGTGGCGTCATGTGGCCCACACTCTTTTCCTTCTCTGCCAGAGTGGTAAGCTCCGCGGCTGAATCGAGGAGTGTTCATGCTTGGCTTGAATTCGCGTCGGATCGTGGTGGCTATGCTGGCGCTGGCGGGCTGTGGCGGTGACGATGGCGGCGGCGGCAGCACCAGCATCGAGTGCGGCACCGGGACCTCGGGGCCGGTCGCGCTGGGAGCGCCCGCGCTGACGGTCACCGGCTCGGCAGCCAAGGCGCTGGCGGGGGCGTCGATCGCGGCGCCCGACATGAAGGCCAACGCGCCGGGAACGGTCACCATCAGCTGTCGCAGCGCGGGCATCATCCCCTCGGGCTATGTCGCGCTGTCCCCGGCGGTCGCGTTCGGCCCTGACAGGGTCAGCTCGGGCCTGCGCATGTGGGAGGTCACCGTCCCGTTCCGCCCCGCGCTGATGCCCAAGGGCGCGCACTACAACTCGGTGCAGGTCTTCGTCGAGCGCAGCATCGGCACCCAGTCGTTCGCCGCCGCGGTGCCCAACCTGCGCTTCGACGACGAGGCCGAGCTGGCGCACTTCCGCATCGCCGAGCTGGGCACCTACCAGCTCGCCATCCGCGCCGACGCCAACGTCCCGCGCGCGCGCAAGTACGTCAACCGCGCCATCGTGGGCATCTCGATGGGCGGCGGCGGCGCGGCCCACATCGGCCTGGCCAACCCCGACAAGTTCGACGTCATCGCGGCCATGGTCCCCGAGCCGGGCATGGACCTCAACTACTCGCTGCGCATGTTCCGCGACATGCGCTTCGGCGGCTTCTGCACCAAGGCCGACGAGATCGCCAGCGGCGGCGCCAAGAAGATCGGCATGGAGTGCCCGCTGTCGCGCGAGCCGCTGGTCGACCAGAACGAGCTGCCGTCCACCTTCGAGAAGCTCTTGTACCAGAAGGGCGAGGGCGTCGGCCTGACCCTGGATCGCAGCCTGTACCTCAAGGGGGTGCGTGACTTCTCGCGCGCATACTCGAACGTCGCGCTGTGGAACTCGACCGATCCCTACCTGCCCCCCGGCGTGCCCGAGTCGTGGACCCAGAAGACCGTGGAGTCGCGCTGCGGGTCGAACCCCGACGCGCCCATCATCCTCAAGAACTTCTATGACGCGCGCTTCAACCCCGACGGCGACAAGGACGTCATCACCTTCTGCGACGGCAACGACTCGTCCGCGGGCCTGGGCCTGGGCGTGTTCGATCCGGCCGCCACGCGCGACGAGCCGGCCGAGAACTTCCTGGCCGTCGACGTCAACGGCAACGGCAAGCGCGACCAGGGCGAGCCCGCCATCTTCCAGCAGGGTGAGGACTGGGCCGACGTCGGCAGCGACGGCAAGGCCAACGCGCAGGAGGACGGCTACAACGCGACCACCAACCCCGACCCCGCGGGCGATGACTTCCACTACCTCAAGAACCCGCTCGGGACCGAGGGCAACTTCCGCTACGAGCAGGGCGAGCCCTACATGGACTGTGGCGTCGACGGCGTGTGCGGCAAGGGCTGCGCGCAGGGCACCGCGGCGGACTGCTATGACTATGGCGAGGGCGACGGCAAGCGCACCGACACTCCGAACCTGGAGCGCTGGCGCTCGCGCAGCCCGCTCGATCTGTGGAACAAGCTGACCCCCGCGCAGCAGGCCCGCCTCGACATCTATGTCGACGCCGGCATCCGTGACTTCCTGAACTCGCACGTCTCGGCCAACAGCTTCTTCGGGCAGCTGGTGGCGCAGAACAACCCGGGCCGGATCTATGACGAGTTCAAGGCCACCTACAACAACCCGACCGCGCGCAGCGCCGACATCACCAACTTCGACTTCACCCGCCTGGGCCGCCACATGTTCGTCCGCTATGGCAACCCCGACGCCAGCGAGACCGAGCAGGAGCGCGGCGACGGTCGCCACGTCGGCACCGGTCCGCAGGTCGTGGACCGCATGATCACCACGTTCGCGTACATCGCGTCGCGCTATCCGCAGGGTGATCGCGAGGCCTTCGGCACCTCGGCCGACAACTTCAAGCGCGGCCTCAGCTTCACGTCGACGGCGACCGGGCGCATCACGCCGTACTCGCTGTTCGTGCCGCCCGGCTATGACGCGCCCGAGAACGCCAGCAAGCGCTACCCGGTGGTCTACTTCTTCCACGGCTATGGCATGTCGCCGGAGGACCTGGTCGACCTGTCGGCCATCTTCTCCAACTTCATGGTCAGCCCGCAGATCCCGAAGGAGAAGCGCTTCCCCAAGTTCCTCATCGTGTACGTCGATGGCCGCTGCCGTCCCGGTGGCAACCTGCCGCTGACCGGCGGCGACATGTGCGAGCGCGGGACCTTCTATACCGACGCCGCCGGCAACACGACCGCCAAGATGGAGAGCGACCTGTTCCAGCTGATGAACTTCATCGACGCGAATTACCGCACCAAGGGTGAGGAGACGCTGCAAGTCGTCGACTGACGGATGCCGGGTGTGCGCGCGCGGGGTGGGGCAGCTTGTTTGGCGCTGCTGATGGGCGCTGGTCTGGCGTCGGCCAGCCCGGGTGCGCGGCGGGCTGCGCCCATGGTCGGGGGCGTGGCCTCGCGGGCGCCGGGCGACGTCGAGCTGCAGGTGATGTACGACCCCGCGGTGGCCCAGCTGGGCAAGTCGCAGGGGCGCTTCTGGCGCGTCACGCTGGGGGCGCTGATGACGCTGTCGGAGTCGGTCGAGCTGACCGCGGCGGTGGTGGCGCAGCAGCCGGCGGCGGGGGGCGAGGGCGCCCGCCTGGAGCGGCTGCACGGCGCGCTGGAGTTTCGCGTGCTGGGGCGGACCCCGGACGGCGCCCCGCGCGGCTTCGAGTCCAAGCTGGTGTTCGAGTATGGGCTGCCGCTGCTGGCGGCGGATGGCAGCGCGCCCTCGAGCGTGCGCACCTCGCACGTGCTCGACGAGCGCGTCATCCTGGGCGGCGCCAGCGGGCACTGGAGCTATGGCGTCAGCCTGGGGCTATCGCAGGCGCTGGCGGGGGCGCGCGAGGACGACGGCGTGGGCGGCACCTTCGGGGTCACGCTGGCGCGGGCGCTGGCGCCGCTGGAGCCGTGGCCGCGCGCGATGCTGGGGCTGGAGGTGTTCGGCGACATCAGCTTCGACGGGCCGACCACGCATGGGCTGCCGGGGGATGATGGCCTGGCGCTGTATGCCGGGCCGACCATGAGCTTCGCGCTGGGGCGGGTGTGGGGCGGCCTCGGGCTGTATCCGGCGCTGACGGCGCCGGAGCTGGGCCTGCTGGGGCGGGTGATGTTCGGGTTCGCGCTGTAGCGAGGCGGGGCGGCGGGCCAGCGCCGGCTGGCGGCTGTGGCGGGAGCCAGCGCGGGCTGGCTACGGCGGCGGGAGCCAGCGCGGGGCTGGCTACGGCGGCGGCGAGCCTACGGGTTGCGAGGACGCGCGGTCCCGGTGCTCGGGCGCATGGGGCCGGTGCTGGCCGGGCCATGCATCGGCATCGAGCTCGGGCTGCCCTTGGAGGCCAGCAGGAAGACGGCGCCCAGCGGGACCATGCCGGCGACCGGCAGCACGTCGCTGAGCGACTTGCCGGTGGCGCTGACCAGGACCGTCCTGGTCGCGGCGTTGGTCGCCACGGTGGCGGGGAAGTTGCCGTCGCCGGTCCAGGCCTCGATCAGCTTCAGGATCTCGGGGCGGAACCTGGTCACCATGGCGCCCTGCTTGCCGAGGCTGGGCAGCGCGGCCAGCGCCAGGCGGGCCATGCCGCGGGCGACGTGGTGGTTGGCGCGCATGAAGGAGACCACGCCCTCGGAGAAGTCGGCGGCGCGCTGCAGGCCGGCCGGGGTCTTGGTGGTGACGGTCCAGCCCACGCCGTTCGACTTCAGCCAGAACGCGCCGTAGTCGAGGCCGGTCAAGAGGTCGCGGTGCATCATGGCGTCGGTGCCCTGGTCGCGGCGGCCCTTGGCGAGCAGCACCTTGCGGGTCGCCGCCGAGGGCGACATCGCGAGCAGGAAGAAGGGCTTCTCCTTGTCGAAGAAGCCGGTCACGCGGGTGGCGCCCCTGGGCGCGCGCGGCTTCCACACGCCGGTGCGCGCCTTGACCAGGCCGGAGGGGCCCATCAGCAGGGTGCCGGCCTCGACCTGCGCCAGCAGCTTGCCGTCGGGGGTCGGCATGGTGGTCTTGCCGTTGCTCTTGGCGGTCGGCGCGCCCATCTTGCTGGCCACGCGATCGAGCAGATCGGGCGGGAAGCTGCCGCGGAAGCTGACCAGGAACTCACCCTCGCGCAGCAGCGAGGGCACGAACACGGTGACCGACTTCATGTCGTTGATGAAGTCGACGCCCGAGGTGGCCTTGGCCATCATGCGCATCTGCTCGACCTGCGCGATGCCCTGGCGCACGGCGTTCTGCACCTCGGGGTTGGCCTTGAAGGCGGGGTGGTTGGCCAGCCCCTGCACCTTGGCCCAGTTGTTCGCCAGCATCGGCTCGACGTCGAGGTGCACCATGACGTCGGAGTCGTCGGGTGCGTAGCGCAGCACCTCGGCGGCCGGTGGGGCGTTGGGGTTCGGTTGCACCCCGAATGTGGTCAGAGACAGCAGGACGAAGACGAGCTCGGCGGCACCCATGGGACCCTCCTGGGTGGGCAAGGTATCCGATCTGGTTCGCCTTTTGGGGAGCGGGGGGAATACAGGCTCAGGTTTTTTGCCCCCCAGGCAGACATCCGTACAGTTGAACCATGGCCCCTCCCGTGCCCCAGGCAGTCCGGCTCCCGGAGCACAGCGCGCTGGCGGTGTGGACGCGCCGCTTCGTGGCCGCGGGCGTGCTGGCGCTGGCGTTCGGCTATGTGCCGTATCGCGTGCTGGGCGAGCGCGGGCTGTCGCGCGCGATGACGATGGAGGACGAGGCGCGCGCGCAGCGGGCCCGCATCGACGGGCTGCGCGAGAGCAACGCGCAGCTGCGCCGCGAGGTCCAGCTGCTGCGCACCGACCTCGGCGCCATCGAGCGCGTCGCGCGGGACCAGCTCGGCATGGTCAAGCCGGGTGAGGAAGTCTTCCAGCTCGAGGGCACGCCGTGAACCTGGCGCCGCACCTGTGGCGCGGCCTGCTGGCGGCCCGGCGCGCGGTGCGCCTGTCGCTGGGCACGCTGGCGGCCCTGGTGTTCGCGGTGGTGGTCGCCAGCGGACGGCTGGGTGGTGACCTGCGTGGGGACACGCCGCGCGCGCTGGAGCTGCTGGCGGTCGCGGCGCTGGGGGTGCTGCTGATCGGCAAGCTGGCGGCCCGGCTGCGCTTCAGTCCGCCGCCGGCGCGGCTGGCGCGGGCGGCCTGGGAGGCGCGGGCGCTGCCGGTGTTCATCGAGCTGGAGACCGGCCTCGTGCTGGTGGTCGCGACCTGGGGCGTGCTGGAGCTGACCGGCGGGCTGCGCTCGCCGCTGCTGCCGCTGATCTATGCCCTGGTGGCCTTCGTGGTGACCTTCTCGAGGCGCTGGCTGGGCGCGCTGCTGGCGCTGGCGGCGGTGGCGCTGGAGGCCGCGGTGGTGTGGCGGCTGGGGCGCCCGGCCTGGGCCATGCGGGCGCTGGCCACGCACGCCGGCTTCGCGGCGTTCTTCGCGGTGCTGCACCTGGCGTTCGTGCACGGCGAGATCTGGCGCATGCGGCGCGAGAGCAGCGCGCGCATCCTGGCCGAGATCCGCGCCATGCGCGAGGAGGCGCGGGATTTTCGGCTGATCTCGACGGCGCTGGGCCAGGGCAGCCGGCCGGTGCGCTCGCGGGAAGACGAGGAGACCAAGCTGTACCAGGGCGCGGTGGAGACCATCCACCAGTCGCTGTTTTACACCCTGGAGCTGGTCAAGCAGACCCTGGAGCTCAACACCTGCGTGCTGCTGTGGCTCGACGCCTCGGGCGAGCGGCTCAAGATCAAGGAGCTGGTGACCGACTCGGACGCGGTCAGCGAGCTGCCCATCTCGGCGGACGCCGGGGCGCTGGGGGCCATCGTGCGCGAGCGCGTGCTGGTCAACCTGCGCAAGCCCAAGCGCGGCCACGTGGCCTACTACGCGGCGCCGGCCGAGATCGGCGCATTTCTGGGCGTCCCCGTGCTGGAGGACGGCCAGCTGCGCGGCGTGCTGTGCGCGGATCGCGCCAGCGGGCAGCCCTTCGAGACCCGGGACGAGCAGGTGCTGGCCGGCGCGGCGACCCAGATCCTGCGCGCCATCCAGAGCGAGCGCGTGTTCGCCGCGGTCGAGAAGGGCAAGTACGAGCACGAGCGCTTCTATCGCGCCTCGGAGCTGCTGCGCAGCTGCCTGACGCCGGACCAGGTCTTCGACACCACCTTCCAGGCGGTGGCCGAGATCGCGGCCTTCGACGCCGCCGCCATCACGCTGTTCGACAAGGTCGAGAAGCAGCACACCATCGTGCGCGCGGCCGGCGAGGCCAAGGCGCTGGAGGGCCAGGTCTTCGGCGACAACGCCGGCCTGTGCGCCATGGTGGTCAAGAACAAGCACTACCTGCCCGCCAGCGGCGAGCTGCGCGATCGCGACACCCCGATCTACACCAAGCGGCTGCGCCTCAAGGGCGCCGAGTCATTGCTGGTGCTGCCGCTGATCCGCGGCGGCGAGGCCATCGGCACCCTGATGGTGGCCAGCGCGCGGCGCACCGTGTTCACCAAGGACGTGCGCGACATGCTGGGCGTCATCGCCAACCAGGTCGCGGCCTCGCTGGACAACGCGCAGATGTACCGCCGCATGGAGGAGATGGCGACCACCGACGGCCTGACCGGGCTGACCAACCACCGGACCTTCCAGGAGCGCTTCTCGCAGCTCATCGAGCGCAGCGCGCGCCACGGCAAGAAGTGCACGCTGATCCTGACCGACATCGACCACTTCAAGAAGGTCAACGACACCTTCGGCCACCCCATGGGCGATCAGGTCCTGAAGCGCATCGCCAAGGTGCTGGAGGCCAACGTGCGCAAGATCGACATCGTGGCGCGCTACGGCGGCGAGGAGTTCGCGCTGGTGCTGGAGGAGACCGACGCCGAGGGCGCGCTCAAGCTGGCCGAGCGCATCCGCATGGACGCGGCGGCGCAGTCGTTCACCAAGGACGGCGGCCCGGCCACGGTGACGCTGTCGCTGGGCATCGCGTGCTTCCCCGATGACGCCCAGGACAAGGTCGCGATGATCGCGGCGTCCGACAAGTGTCTGTACGCGGCCAAGCACGCCGGCCGCAACCGCGGGGTGCTGGCGTCGAGCCTGGACGGGGCGGCGCAGGCCAGCAAGGCGCGGGCGCTCAAGGCGGGTTGACCGGGAAGGCCGGAAGGGCCTGGCTTCCGGACCCGCGCGAGCAACGCGCGGTGGGGGGAGGCTCGCCGGGCTTTGCCCGGCGAGGGGGGACGGGAACGTCCCCCGTGCTATAGACCGGGCTATGAGCGAGGCGCCTGCCGCACCGACGGCACCGACGGCCAACACCCCGAAGGGGCGCAGCGGGCGCGTGGTCGCCATCATCATGGCCGCGCTGGTGGTGCTGGCGACGGCGGGCTTCATCGTGGTCAAGGTGTGGCCCAAGACCAAGGCGGCGCGGGTGCAGGCGCGCGTGGTCAAGTGTCTGGATGAGGTCGCGCGCATGGATCAGCCGGCGGTGCCGGGCGCGCCAGGAGCGCCGGCGGCAGCGCCCGCGCCGGCGAGCGACGCCGAGGTCGAGGCCCAGCTGGAGCGCTGCGCCAAGCTGGCGGGCGGCTTCAGCGAGGTCGCCGGCTTCCCGGGCTGGGGCGCCGAGGCGGCCAAGCGAGAGGCCCAGGCGCTGGGGGTCATCTCGTTGACGGCGTTCGATCGGGCCGAGCGGGCGCGCCTGCTGGCGCCGCCGGGCAAGGGCTCGCCGACGCCGGCGCTGGTGACGCGCACCCTGCTGCGCGCGCTGGAGCTGTGGCCCGAGGTGCTCGACGATCAGCGCGTGTTCCAGATGTGGCGCATGCTGGGGCAGCCCGCGGCGGAGAAGATCGAGCCCACCCCGGCGCTGCGCTCGCGACCGGCGGTGCGCCGCGCGCTGGTGCGCTGGGCGCTGCGCACGGGCGACTTCGCCAGGGCGCTGGGCTTCGCCAGGAAGGCGATGCTGGCGCGGCCCGACGTGCCCCCGCTGGACGCGCCCGATGGCCGGGCCATCGCGGAGGCCCTCGACGAGGCGCTGCTGCTGTGTGCGGTCGACGGCAAGTTCGCCAGCGCGGCGCTGGAGCCCATCGTGGCCTCGATGCAGGGCGGCGCACGACAGGCGCGCTACCGGGCGGCGTGTGCCCTGGCGGGCGGCGATCTGCCGTCGGCGCAGGGCGCCTACGAGGCCGCCATCGAGGGTGCCGCCGACGCCGACGAGCGCACCCTGGTGCGCGGCGAGCTGGCGGCGCTGCTGGCGACGCTGAAGGCGCCCAGCGCGTCGCAGGTGACCGCGGCGCTGACCCACGCGCGGGCCGCCCTGGGCGAGCCGGCGCCGACGCGGCCGCAGGCGGCGCGCGGGCGGCTGATGGCGCTGGCCGCGCTGGTGGCGCTGGCGCCCGAGGCCGAGGTGGCCAAGGTGCTGGGCACCATGGGGCCGCCGCCGTGGGTGTATGCGCCGCCGACCTCGCCCGAGGATGTGGTGACCCTGGATCGGGCGCCCCCGGTGGCGCCGGAGCTCCTGGCGCGCGCGGCGGAGCGCGGGCAGGTGGCGGAGTGGCGGGTGGCGTTCCTGCTGCGCCAGGCGCTGGAGGAGGCCCGGCTGGAGCGCATCGACGCGGCGCGGGCGACGCTGGCGCGCGCGCGCGAGCTGGCGCCGCGGCAGTGGGAGCTGCGCCACCTGACCGTGATGATCGACGCGCTGGCCAGCGATCCCGGGCTGGCGCCGACGCCGGAGGAGCGCGATCGTGACCGCGAGGTGCTGGCGCAGGGCGCCGGTGAGCTGGAGCAGCTGATCGCCGATGCGCGTACGGCGGCGCCCCCGGGGCGACCGGCGCCGCCGGCGGCGACCACCAGCCTGGGCGTGCTGCTGATCAGCCGGGCCGCGCTGGCGATGCGGCAGGATCTGCGCGCCCGCGCCGGGGAGCTCCTGGCCGAGGCGTGGCCGCTGGTGGCCTACGTGGACACCCAGACCGACGGGGCCGATGCGCGGGGCGCGCACTGGCGCGGCGGCGCCGGGCTGCGCTCGCTGCGCGCGGTGGTCATCGCGCTGCGCGGCGACCACGCCGAGCTGGACGCGCTCAAGCTGGAGATCCAGCGCGACAAGGGGATCTCGGAGGACGAGGCCGAGGTGGTCCAGCTGGCCATGGACCTCAGCGAGAGCCGCACCGCGGATGTGGCGCGCGCGCTGGAGCCGGCGGTCATCGGGCTGGGGCCGTCGTTCGCGGCGACTCCGGCGCGACGCGAGCTGCTGATCCGCGCGCTGGGGCGCGACGGTCTGCTGCGCGCCCAGGTGCGCACCGACGGCGAGCCGCAGGATCGGCGCGCCTGGCTGCTGCTGCGCCGCGTGCTGGGCGGCATGCGCGCGCAGAGCGAGCCGGACCCGGCCACGCTGCCGCCGCCGCAGGTGCAGGAGCTGCTGCGCTTCTAGTGCCGCCCGTCAGAGGTTTCGCCCTGAAAAGGCGGAACTTCTGGCCGCGGCACTATCCGGGACGGGGCCGCGTCCTCAGTCGAGGACCGAGTCGGGGCTGAGGACCAGGTAGGGCTCGGCGACCTCGTGCGTGCCCAGGCTGAGGCGCAGGCCGTGGTCGCCGCCCCAGATCAGGGTCGCGGTGCCTGCGCTGGAGTCCTCGACCTCGACCGCGCGCGCGGGGCGGCGCGAGCCGTCGGCGAAGGCGGCGACCACCAGCCAGTCGCCCTCGGGGCCGCGCTCGGGCTCGTAGCGTACCCGGGTGATGGTGCGCGGGATGGCGTCGGGGATGGTGCGCCAGCGCATCACCGTGCCCTCGAGGCCGTCGTGTGGGTCGACCACCACGTCCACGAACACCGGCGGATGCATGGCTGTCAGGTACGCCGGGGCTGGGCCCGGGTCAAGGCCGCTTGAAGACGCGCATCAGGTAGTACAGCGAAGGCGCCAGGATCAGGCTGCCCAGGGCCAGCGCGATCAGGAGCAGGCGCAGCGTGGCCTCGGGCGCGGCGGCGTCCGCCAGGGTGACGTCGGGGACGATCAGGAAGGGCCGCTGCGCCAGCCCGAGGCCGCCCACCATCAGCATGACCTGTGCGATGGCCAGCACGCGGGCCAGGCGGAAGCGCCGGGTCAGCAGCGCGGCCAGCGCCAGCAGCGCGACCGCGCCGGTGCCGAGCTGCAGCGGCCAGCCCCAGCTGGCGCCGAACAGGCGCGCGCTGAGGTACGCGGTGCCCGGCCCGGCGGTCGCCTTGATGCCCCAGGCGATGGCGCCGAGCAGCACGCCCGAGGCCAGCGCGCGGCGGCGGAAGTCGCCCTGCAGCGCGGGGTCGCTGGCCTCGCAGCACAGGTAGACCGCGGCCAGGAAGCTGAACAGGCACAGCACCAGCAGGCCCACCGCGAGCGGGAACCAGCCCAGCCAGGACCAGAAGCCGCTGACCACCAGGCCGCGCGTGACCCGGACCTCGCCGCCCACGATGGTGCCCAGGCTGATGCCCAGGAACACCGGAGTGACCACGCTGGCGATGGCGAACACGCGCCCCCAGCGGGCCTGGGTCTCCCCGGGCTCGCCGTACTGGCGGAACACGAAGGCCGAGCCGCGCGCCACGATGCCGACCAGCATCAGGGTCAGCGGGATGTGCAGCGCGGTGGCCGCCGGGGCGTAGCCCCGTGGGAAGCCGACGAACAGCAGGACGACCAGCAGGATCAGCCAGACATGGTTGGCCTCCCACACCGGGGCGATGACCCGCGCGATGAGGGCGCGCTGCGCGGGCGCTCGCGGGCCGCTGGCCAGCAGGTCCCAGACGCCGCCGCCGAAGTCGGCGCCGCCCAGCAGGGTGTACAGCGTCAGCGCCACCAGCATGCCGAGCGCGACCCACTCGTGCAGGGGTAGGCCCAGCATCAGGTCGCGGCCTTGTCGTCGGCGGCCGAGGCGCGGATCATGCGCGCCAGCACCCAGGCCACGGTGACGCCGAGGCCGAGGTAGATGATGGTGAAGCCGATGAACTTGTAGACCAGCCCGGGCATCGGGGTGGCCGCCTCGGCGGTGCGCAGCACGCCGGTGATGACCCAGGGTTGCCGTCCGACCTCGGTGACGATCCAGCCCGCCTCGATGGCCAGGAAGCCGAGCGGGGCGCACATGATCAGCGCCTGCAGGAAGCGCCGCGAGTCCCACCAGTCGGCCGCCTTGCGACGCCCGCGCCACCAGCGCAGCGCGGCCCACAGCATGACCAGGATCATCAGGCCGCCCATGCCGACCATGGCCTGGAAGGCCCAGCGTGTGATGGGGTGCGGCCAGTCGGCGCGCGGGATCTCCTCCAGGCCGCGCACCACGGCGTCGGGGTCGTTGAAGGCCATCAGCGACAGCAGGCCGGGCACGGCGACGGGGCCGACATGCAGCGGCGCGCGCGCCTGGGTGTGCACCAGGCCCTCCATGGCGGCCAGCTTCATGGGCTGCTCGCGCGCGACGACCTGGCCCGACCAGTGGCCGACCACGGCCTGCGCCAGCGCGCCCGGGATGGCGACCGCCAGCGCGATGGCCAGCGCGCGCCCGTGCAGGACGCGATTGGCGCGGCCGCGCAGCAGCGCCCAGGCGTGCACCCCGGCCATCGCCAGCGCGGTCGCCAGGTAGGCCGCCAGCAGCATGTGCACGACCTGGTGCGCGGCGTGCGGCGACAGCATGGCGGCGATGGGATCGACGTCGCTGATGACCAGCTGCCCGGCGCCGTCGCGGTGCCAGGTGAAGCCGGTGGGTGCGTTCATCCAGGCGTTGGCCAGGATGACGAACAGCGCCGACAGCGCGCCCGAGATGGCGACCACCACGCCCGCGGCGAGGTGCCAGCGCGGCGCCACGCGCTCGCGACCATAGAGATAGATCCCGAGGAAGATGGCCTCGGTGAAGAAGGCGAAGCCCTCCAGCGAGAACGGCATGCCGATCACCCCGCCGGCGTGGCGCATGAACTCGGGGAACAGCAGGCCGAGCTCGAACGACAGCACGGTGCCCGACACCGCGCCGACCGCGAACAGCACCGCGGTGCCCTTGGCCCACGACTTCGCCAGCTTCAGGTAGATGGCGTCGCCGGTGCGGCGCCACTGCAGCTCGGCGATGACCATGAACAGCGGCATGGCGATGCCGATGGCCGCGAAGATGATGTGGAACACCAGCGAGAGCGCCATCTGGCCGCGCGCGAAAAGGAGATCTGACACGGAGCTGAGATGCCGCTAGTGTTCTTGCGACTGCAGCCAGGTCGCCAGCTCGCCGTAGAAGCGGTGGCAGTCGAAGCCGTTGCCGGCGCCCGCGGGGTCGTTGAGGATCTGGCAGATCTCGTCGGCGTGATCCGCGGGCAGGCAGCCGAGGAAGCGGCCCCAGCGCGCCGACGGCACGCCGACCACGCCGTCGTGCGGCACACCCTGCTGGTCCATCACCACCGAGGGGGCGTACATCACGGGGTCGGTCGGATCCAGCGTGGTCGACCAGCGTGCGATGAAGGCCGGCGCGCCGGGCTGGTCCGGCTTGCACGCGGTGCCGCCCGCGGCCAGCCGGGTGCGACCCGCGATCGAGTAGTAGGCCACCCCGGGGCCGTCGGTGATGCGGGCGTTGAAGCCGGCGGCGCCCGCGCTCGACAGGTGGCCGAGCTGCGCGCGCAGGTCGGACTGGTAGCCCATGGCGGCGCCGTACAGGTCAGCGATGGCGGCCATGACCTCCTGGGCATTGCCCGGCAGCACGCCGAGGACCACGTCGGCCACCGCGGTGCCGCGATGCGGAGTCCCGATGGTCGTCACCGAGGCGACCAGGTCGGGGCGGGCGTGGGCGACCCAGCGCGCGTCGAAGCCGCCCTGGGAGTGGCCGATGAGGTGCACCTTGCGCTTGCCGGTGTCGCGCACCACGCGCTCCACGAAGGCCAGCAGCTGGGCGCCGCGGACGTCGCTGTCGTTGAGCGGGTCGACCACCGAGAAGTGGGCGTCGAGGCCGCCGCGCTGCAGGGTGCCCGCGACCCCGGCGAAGTAGTCGATGGGGCCGATCTTGGCGAAGCCGCCCATGCCGTGCGCGAGTACCAGCGGATAGGGGCCGCCGGGCTGGCCGTCGGGGGCCGGGCTGCTCGCGGGCGGCCGCTGCAGCACGGGCGCGGGGCCGTCGTCACCTGAGGTCGCGGGCGCGGCGCCGGGGCCAGGCCCCAGCTCCTGGGTGCTGCACGCCGCTGCCGTCACCACCACCGTCACCAGTCCGAGCCCGAGCCACCCTGCACGCATCGGCCGCCTCCTGAAGGCGATTCGGCGCGCAGCTTAGCCCCGTTCAGATTGTGAGGGAAGTTCTCCTATTTGAGGCAGGCGCAGGCGACGTCGAGCGAGAACAGCGCCTCGGCGGCCGCGCCGTGGCGGGCGCCCGCGGCGGCCTCGTGGGTGAAGCTGCCGTCCACGGCCTGGCGATAGCGCTTGATGATGCGGTCGCGGTCGCGGGCCAGCTCGCTCAGCGCCGCGGTCAGCGCGTCCATGTCGTCGCGGGTCGAGTACAGCCCCAGCGACGCCCGCACCATGCCAGGCACGGTGCGCCGATCACCCGCGGCCAGCGAGGTCAGGTAGTCGCGCTCCTCGCCGGGGCCGACCTTCAGGAGCTCCTTCACATACGGGTGCGCGCAGAAGCAGCCGTCGCGCACCGCGATGTTGTGATAGTCGTCGAGGTACGCCGCGACCAGCCCGTAGGGCACGCCGGCCAGCGCGAACGAGAACACCCCGACACGGGCCGCAGGATCCTCCGGCCCGTAGAGGTGCAGCCCGGGCACCGAGCGCAGCCGGTCCATGGCGTACGCGGTCAGCGCCTCCTCGGCGGCGGCCACCGCGTCCATGCCGACCTGCTCGAGCAGGCAGGCCACCATGCCCAGCGACAGCGTGCCCGGGATGTTGGGGGTGCCGGCCTCCTCGCGCGCGGTGATCTCGTCCTTGACCTGGAAGTCCTCGGTCGACACGTACTCGACCATGCCGCCGCCGACGTCGCCGATGCAGGCGCGGCGCTCGAACGGCGCGAACGACCCCGCCAGCACGCCGCGCGAGCCGGGCGCGTACAGCTTGTGGCCCGACAGCGCCACGAAGTCGAGCCGGGCGTCGGCGGGCATGCCGTGGGGATGCAGGTCGAGCGGCCGGTGCGGCGCCAGCTGCGCGGCGTCGACCAGGATGCGCGCGCCGACCGCGTGCGCCATGCGCGCCAGCTCGTGCACCGGGTTGAGCACGCCGGTGACGTTGGAGGCCCCGGTGACCGCGAGCAGCCGCACCCGCGAGCCCTCGGCCTCGAGCACCCGAGCCAGCTCGTCCAGGTCGAGCCGCCCGTCGGCCGTGACCCCGATGACGCGCAGGTTGTGGCGACCCACGGCCTCGACCCAGGGCAGGATGTTGGAGTGGTGCTCCATCCGCGTGGTCACCACGATGGGACGGCGCAGCAGCTCGTCGAGGCCCTCGGCGACCTCGGGCACGGCCTCGCGCAGGAGCTCGCGCAGCACGTCGGCGGCGCGCTCGTCGCGGAAGCGCTTGAGCACCAGGCGCAGCTCGGGGGCGAACAGCGCGCGGGCCAGGAAGTTGATGGCCCCGGTGGCGCCGTTACCCGGCAGCAGCACGACGTCCTCGGCCGGGTCGTAGCCGACGAAGCGGCCGACCCGGTCGCGGGTGGCCTCGATGGCCTCGGTGGTGGCGTGGCCGGCGCGATGCGCCCGGGTGTGCGAGTTGGCGCTGGCAGCCTGGTAGTAGGCGCCGAGGCCGTCGTGCACCGCGCGCGGTATCAGCGCCGTCGCCGTGGTGTCGAGGTAGACGCGCCGCCGCATGCCGCCACCGCCCAGCACCGGGTCGACCCGGTCCAGCCCGATGAAGTTGCGGGCGAGCCGGGTCAGCGCCAGGTCGGCGGGCTGAGGCAGGGGCAAGCTCATGGGGGGGATTCTACGCCACGCGCGACGAACGTCTAGCCAACCGATCCGCTGGCGGGACCGGGCCCGGCTGGCTACCGGGTGAACTCCAGATCCTCTTCGCTGAGCCGGACCAGGGTCTTCTGCAGCTCGTCGATCTTGAAGTCCTGCAGGTTGGCGCTGCCGAGATCGATGCCGGTGACCTTCATCTTCATCTTGGCGCCAGCGGCGGGCAGCGGGTCGGGCGTCAGCGTGGGCAGCGTGACCGAGGTGGTCCCGTCGAAGGCCAGGATGCTCCAGATCGGCTTCTCCATGCTCCCGGTGGCGGTCTCGGTGAGATCGATGCCCATCACGGTGGCGCCGGTGATGCCGCCATGGCTGAAGGTGCGCGTGGCCGGGGTCGCGGTCAGGGCGGTGGCGACGGGCAGCCAGTTCGACACCGCGATGGTGCTGGCGATGTTGACGTTGCGCTGCCACACCAGCGACTTGGGGCGCTCGTCCATCGCGGTGGCCTGGGCCTGCGCGATGAGATCGTAGTGCGCGCCGCCCAGCGGGCCGGCCAGGCGTGGGATGAGAGCGCTGGGGGCGCTCGGGCTGAGCGCCGCAAAGAACAGCGCGAACTGGCCCTCGGCGCCGAGCTGCAGCGTCGGGAAGCCCTGGATCTGGGCCAGCCCGCTCGGCACGTTGGAGAAGCTGGCCATGGCGTTGGCGACGTCGCCGGCCGCGATCTGGGTCAGCGCCTCGTTGCTCACGGTGGCGCCGGCCGCGATGTCGAGGCCGGTGCGCAGGGCGTAGCCCTTGACCTCGACGGTGTTGTCGGCGTCGGTCATGGTGCCCTTGTCGTCGATCTCGGCGATGATCGCCAGGTGCGCCTGCCGGCCGCCCTCGGTCTTCAGCGTCCAGTTGCAGTCGCTGACCAGGGAGGCGCCGAACATGGCGCGCACGCAGGTGTTGGCGCCGATCGGGATGGTGTTGGCGCCGACGGTGACGTTGCGCATGCCCTGGTCGATGTCGATCTCGTCACCCAGCTGGCGACGCGACGACGGGATCACGATGGCGACCAGGAAGTGGTTGGCCGCGGTGGGCACCGCCAGGGTGTCCCAGCCCGTGATGGTGCCCGACACCGTGGCCAGCTGCGGCGTCACCACCAGCGGGCTCTGTGGCGCCAGCGGGATGGTGATGTTGCCGGCGTTGATGCCGAGCCAGGACGCGGCGGCGTAGTTCGGCGCGGTCACCAGCACGGTCTGCTTGCCGGTCAGGCTGGCGTCGGTGAAGCTGGCCTTGCCGGTGCCGTCGGTGGTCCCGGTCAGGGTGTTGCCGACGCGCACCGTGGCGCCGACCAGGGGGGCGTCGGTGTCCTCGTCGATGGCGAACACGTGCAGCGTGCCGGAGATGCTGCCGCCGCTGGCGCCGCCACCGGGGATCAGCGCGGCGGTCAGCACCGTGGCGTCCGGCGACCCGCCATCCCCGCCGCCACCGCCGTCATCGTCGTCACCGCAGCCGACGCAGATCACCGCGGCCAGGCTCACGGCCAACCCAAAGTGCCTTGTCATGTCGTAGCCCTCTTTCCGAAGCCAAGGACAGCCAGTCACGATGCTACCAGTTTCAGCGCGTGAACGACAGCGCGTCACTGCCCAGGCGGGCCACGGTGTCGGCGGCGACCTCGCTCTGGAAGCGCTGCAGATTGAGGCCAGGGACGTCGATCGCGGTGGCCTCGAGGCGCAGCGGGGCGCCCCCTGCGGGGAAGGGATCGGGCGTCAAGGCGGGCAGCGTCACCGCGGTGGTGCCGTCGAAGAATGTGAGTCGCCACACACTCGAGGCGCCGCCGACCGCCGGCGCCAGGATGTTCATCGCGTGCACGCTGGCGCCTGTGGAGGCGGTGAAGCCGAAGGCCAGGAGGCCCGGGTTGGCGGTCAGCTGGCTCGGCGGGGCCAGCCAGCTGGTCACGTTGACACCCGCGCCGAGGGCGACGTTGCGCTGCAGCGCCAGCGACTGGGCGTTGCTGGGGTCCGGCGCCAGGGCCTGGGCGGTGACGTCATAGTGCGCCGCCGACAGCGGGCCCACCAGCTTGGGCACCAGGGACATCGGCGTCGCCGCGTCGGCCAGCACGAAGCCCAGCGAGATGCGTCCGTCGGTGCCCAGATCCAGTACCGGGACGGCGCGCGAGGTCGTCAGCGGCGCCGGCGGGGGCGACAGCGTGATGGCGAGCTGCGTGGTGTCGGCAGCCGGGATCTGCGCCAGCATGACGCCGCCCATGGTCGCGCCCGAGGCCACGTCGAGGCCGGTGACCACGGCATACCCGGTCACCACGCTGACGTCGTCGTTGTCGGTCGCGGTGCCGCGGTTGTCACGATCGACGATGAAGGCCAGCAGCGCCTGCTTGCCGGCGCGCGTCTTGATGCTGAGGTTGCAGTCGCTGATGGCGATGGTCTGCACCATGCCCTTGATGCAGATGTTGGCGGCGATGGGCATGGGCAGGCCGCTGACCATGCGGGTGCCCTGGGTGATGCCGACGCTGTCGTGATCGGGAGCCTCGGAGGCGACCACGATGGCCGCCGTGAAGTGGTTGGTGGCCGGCATGGGCAGGGCATCCCAGCCGGCGATGGTCGCCATCACGGTGCCGCTGGGCGTGACCGCGGGCGGCGCCTTCGAGCGCACCGGGATGGTCAGGTTGGCGGCGTTGATGCCGACCCAGGTGCTGGGCGCATAGCCGGTGGCGAGCACGGTGACGGTCTGCTTGCCGGCCAGGAGGTCGCTGACCAGGCTGACCCCGCCGGTGGCGTCGGTGGTGCCCATCGCGGTCGGCGCGGCGCTGGCGTTGACACCGACGCGCACGGTGGCGCCGGACAGCGGAGCGTTGCTGTCCTCGTCGATGACGAAGACGGCCAGCTTGCCGGCGATGGCGCCGCCGTTGGCGCCGCCGCCCGCAATGAGGCCGGGCTGGTCCCCGCCGTCGTCGTCACCGTCGCCACCACAACCGGGCGCGGCCAGCGCCGCGGCTGCGGCGAGGCCCGAGAGCAGCCAGATCTTCACAGCGCGCATGCGTCCTCCAGGTCGAGCGTGCGGACAGCCTTCGTGATCATACACCGCAGCGCGACGACAGCGGCGCGCGGGCGCGAATTCGGCTATGTTTCACGGGTGATCGCGGTCGGTCAGACGCTCGGCAACTACCGGATCACCGGGACGCTGGGCCAGGGTGGCATGGGCGCCGTGTTCAGCGCGGAGCACCAGGTCATCGGGCGGCGCGCCGCGGTCAAGGTGCTGCACGCCGATCTGTCCAAGGATCAGGAGACCGTGCGGCGCTTCTTCAACGAGGCGCGCTCGAGCTCGCTCATCAAGCACGCCGGCATCGTGGACGTGCTGGATTTCGGCTACTCGCCTGATGGCGCGGCCTACCTGGTGATGGAGCTGCTCGAGGGCGAGAGCCTGCTCGCGCGCATGCGCCGCCAGCGCAAGCTGCCGCTGGTCGAGCTGGTGCCGATCGTGCGCCAGATCGCGGCCGCGCTGGGGGCGGCGCATGGCGCCGGGATCGTGCATCGCGATCTCAAGCCCGACAACGTGTTCCTGGTGCGTGACCCCGAGGTGGCCGGCGGGGTGCGCGTGAAGATCCTCGATTTCGGCATCGCCAAGCTGGCCGGCGACTCGGCCTATGGCGTCAGCCAGACCCGCACCGGGCTGGTCATGGGCACCCCGCTGTACATGGCGCCCGAGCAGTGCAAGGGCGCCGGGCAGGTCGACCGCCGCGCCGACATCTATGCGCTGGGCTGCATGATGTTCGAGATGGTGACCGGCCAGGTGCCCTTCATCGCCGAGGGCGCCGGTGAGGTCATGGCCGCGCACATCCATGTCGCGCCGACCTGGCCGCGGATGCTGGACCCGTCGATCCCGCCCGCGCTGGAGGCCATCATCCTGCGCGCGCTGTCCAAGCAGCCCGAGCAGCGCCAGCACTCGATGGACGAGCTGGCCGCGGCGGTCGAGCGCCTGCTGCCGAGCAGCAGCGCGCCGCAGCTGACGCAGGCCTCGGCGCCGATGGGGGTCCAGGTCGGGCCGCCGTCGGGGCCCGGGCAGGTGCCGGGCTACACGCTGGTGACGCCGCCTCCCTACACCGGGCCGGGCGCGCCGGCGTTCACGCCGCAGCCGCCCTACCCGACCGGCCCTGGCCCCGGGGCCGCGGCCACCAGCGCGACGCCGCGACGGCGGCGCGGGCTGTGGATCGCGCTGGGCGCGTCGGTGGTGGCGGCCGGGGCGTTGATCGCGGTGCTGGTCAGCCAGAGCGACAGCGGCGGCGGCACCGGCGCCAGCACCCGGGTGCCCACGGTCAGCGCGCGTGATCGCGAGGCGCTGGCCGAGCACCTGGAGGCGGCCACCGACGCCGAGGCTGAAGGCGACTACGAGACCGCGCTGTCCGAGCTGGAGTCGGCCTACGACCTGTCGCACGAGCCCGACCTGCTCAGGCGCATGGCCGAGGTCGCGCAGCACCTCAGCGCCCCGCGCGCGCTGGTGCTGTACCGGCGCTACCTGGGGGTGCTGCCGTCGGCGCAGCAGAACAGCCCGGCCGCGATGCGGGCCCGCAGCGCCATCCAGGTCCTCAGCGCTAGCGCCATCGAGTTCCCCGGGGGCGGCGACTACGAGCCGCCGCGGCCCAAGGCGAGCGACCGGCCGCGCGCGCGCAGCTTCTGATACCATCCCGCCGGGGATGATCGGCGAATACCTGGGCAGCTACCGCGTGCAGTCCAAGATCGGCGCGGGCGCCATCGGCGAGGTGTACCTGGCCGAGCACCCGCTGATCGGTCGCAAGGTCGCGATCAAGGTGCTGCAGCAGGAGTTCTCGACCGATCCCGAGATCGTCAGCCGCTTCTTCAACGAGGCGCGCGCGACCGCGATGATCGGCCACCCCGGGCTGGTCGACGCGCTGGACTTCGGCATGCACCAGCCCAGCGGCGCCGCCTACATCGTGATGGAGTACCTGGTCGGCGACACCCTGAGCCAGCACCTCGAGCGCATGAACCGGCTGCAGCCCGACGTGCTGATCTCGGTGGCCATGCAGATCGCCAGCGCGGCCGGCGCGGCGCACCAGCGCGGCATCGTGCACCGCGATCTCAAGCCCGACAACGTCATCATCGTGGCCGATCAGTCGTACCCGTTCGCGATGCGCATCAAGGTGCTGGATTTCGGCATCGCCAAGCTGAGCGACGCCACCAACAAGACGCGCACCGGCAAGCTGCTGGGCACGCCGCTGTACATGTCGCCCGAGCAGTGCACCGGCTCGGGCGCGGTCGACCACCGCGCCGACATCTACTCGCTCGGCATCATGATGTACGAGATGGCGTGCGGGAAGCCGCCGTTCGGCGGTCGCGGGGTCTACGAGCTCATCATGGCGCACCAGAACACGCCGCCGGTGCCGCCCCGGCAGCACTCGCCGCTGGTGCCGCCCGAGCTGGAGGCGGTCATCCTGCGCGCGCTGGCCAAGCGCGCCGACCAGCGCTACCAGAGCATGGCCGAGCTGGCCCAGGACCTCGAGCGCATCAGCGGCGGCCGGCTGTCGGGGGCCATCGGAGCGGTGCAGCAGCCGACCCTGATGGCGCCGATGGCGGGGCCGCAGCCGATCACGGTGATGGGCGGCCAGACCATGGCCCAGCGCATGGGGGCGGCGCCGCCGACGGTGCCGGCCGACGCGGTGGGCCGGGGCAGCGGTGGCGGCGGCGGCGGTGGCGCGGGGCGCGTGCTGGTGGTCACGCTGGTGATCCTGGCGGCGCTGGGCGCGGGGGCCTACTTCTTGTTCCTGCATTGAGCTGACGAAGCGGGTATCGTCGGCGGGTGAGCGCGGAGCTGAAGATTGGCGAGCAGGCCGGGGCGCTGGTGTTCGACGTGCTGGTGGCGCCGCGGTCGTCGCGTGAGCGCGTCGGGCCGGTGGTCGGTGACCGCGTCAAGGTGGCGCTGATGGCGCCGCCGGTCGAGGGCGCGGCCAACGCCGCGCTGGTGGCGCTGCTGGCCAGGACGTTCGGGGTCGCGCGCGGGGCGGTCAGCATCGTGCGCGGCGAGACCGGGCGGCGCAAGACGGTGCGCATCGAGGGCGCCACCAAGGCGCGCCTGCTGGAAGTGGTGGCGGCGTGAGGGCGGCGGTCGGAGGGAACAGGCGACAGGCGACAGGCGACAGGCAACAGGCGACAGGCAATGGGGGAGCGAAGCGGGGCTGGTGTGGGGTGGCGCTGGCGCTGGTGCTGGCCGGGTGCAGCGGACAACAGGGCAACGTCGAGCTCGATGTGGTGTCGCCCGGGACGGGGTCGGTGTTTGCGGGGCTGGCCACGGTGCGGTTGAGCGTCCTGCGCGAGGGCGCGGCCGTCCTGATGAAGGAGGCCCCGGTCGGCGCGGCGGGGCAGATCGATCTCGACCTGTCGATCCCGGCCACCGGTGTGCTGGGCGATGTGCGCCTCGAGGGGCTGGACGCGGCCGGCACCGTCAAGGTGCGCGGGCGCCTGCCCCCGCTGGAGCTGGTGTCGAGCACCGGGGTGCTCAAGCTGTGGGTCGCGCCGGTGGGCGCGGCGGCCACGCTGCCGGCGACGCTGCCGGTGGCGGTCGCCAAGCCCGCGGGCGTCGCGCTGCCGTTCGGCGCGCTGCTGGCGGGCGGCGCCGCGGCGGGCGACGTCGCCAGCACGCAGATGCTGATCTGGAACCAGTTCTTCCTCGAGCTACAGCCCGGCGCCGCGCTGCCCGGCGCGCGCAAGGGGCTGTGCGCGGTGGGCACCGATGTGCTGGGCGGCGTCTTGCTGTTCGGCGGGGCCGACGCCACCGGCGCGGTCAAGGCCGACCTGTGGCGTTTCGACACCACGGCGCCCCCGATGGGCACCTACTCCAGCATCGCGGTGCCCGAGGTGGCCGGCCTGGCACGGCGTGATGCCCGCGCGGTGCAGCTCGGTGACCTGGCGCTGATCGCGGGCGGCAGCACCGGCACGGGCAACGCCGACGGCGCCGTGCTCGTCGAGCTACCCAGCGTGACCGCGAGCGGACGGGCCACCTTCATCAGCGCCAGCGCCCGCAGCGGCCCGGCGCTGGCGGCCTCGGGCGGTGGCGTGGTGGTCGCCGGCGGTGGCCCCGCCGAGCGCTTCCTGGCCACGCCGACCCCGGCCTTCAGCCCCATCAGCGGCCCCGGCGTGCTCGAGACCATCAGCGGCAGCGCCGCGGCCACCCTGCCCGACGGCCGCGTGATCATCGCCGGCGGCCGGCTGGGCACCGGCGCCAGCGGCAACCCGTCGTCGCGCTCGCTGTTCGTGTATGCGCCGACGCCGACCCCGACCATCACCGAGCTGCCCGACGCGCTGGCGACCGGGCGCACCGAGGCCAGCGTCACCGTGGTCGGCGGCGAGCTCCTCATCGCGGGTGGTCGCGACATGCTGTTCACCCCGCTGGCCGACGCCGAGGTCTTCGACGCCACCACGCTGGCACGGCTGCGCGTCATCCCCCTGGGCGGACCGCGCTTCGATCACACCGCCATCGTGCTCGGCAACGGCACCGTGCTGCTGGCCGGCGGCCTGTCGGCGGCCGACACCCCGCTGGCCACGCTCGAGCTCTACACGCCCGAGAAGCTCTGAGCCGCGTTCTGCCCTTGGGCCCCTCCCTGGTCGCCTCTCTCTGGTCGCCTCTCGGGTGGTGGGCCAGCTGCCGCGCTGCCGATTCACCACATCTCGCTCAGAGAGCATCGAGGCCTGGCGTCGCCCTGGCTGTGGCTCGCGGCTGGGCGCGTCGGGGCGTGCCCGGGCCGCGTGGCCGAGGACGTCGGGTGCCTCGAGCGACGGGCCCCGTGGCCACCATCGCGGGACCACTTGCCATTCGCCATGGAATCTGGTTGCGTTTTTCGCACTTTTTTATTGACACACTCCACAGGCACGCGCTGCGCCGAGTCTGAGCTGCGTCGTGCGATGCCCCCTGGGCGTCACCAGCTCGCACCTGGACGCAGCGGCGACCCGGTCGGTCGATCTTCGCGTCAGCGTCGCGCCTCGTCGCACCAGGGCGCCGCCAGGGCGGTCCGGATCTGCATGGTAGGAAGGAGATGCGCACAAGAGCAGGAGGCGGCTGATGACGCGGGTGCAGGTGATGGGGGCGACGAGCGAGATCCAGCAGGCGGACGGTCGGGTCGTCCAGGCGGTCGAGCGGCGCAGGCGAGCCGAGGCCGAGGAGGTCGCGGCGCTGCTCGACGCGCGCGCGCTGGGGGTGCCCGAGGCGCTCGGGTTCGCATCGTTCCATGAGTACGCCGAGGCCCGATTGCAGCTGCCTCCGCGCCTCGCCTATGAGCGGGTGCGCGTGGTCGAGAAGCTGACCACGCTGCCGCGCACGCGTGCTGCGCTGGCCGCGGGCGTGATCGGCTACTCGGTGGTGCGCGAGCTCACGCGGGTGGTGACGCCCGCGAACGAGCTGGCATGGCTGGAGCGCGCCGCCGGCTGTACCGCGCGCGAGGTCGAGCGCCTGGTCGCCGGCCATGTCCTCGGTGACGACCCCGACGCCCCCCCCGACCCCGCGGAGGTCCTGACCCCGGTCAGCTTCGAGCTCACGCCGGCGACCCGGGCGCTGCTGCGCGAGGCACGGCAAGAGCTGCACCGGGACGCGGGGCAGCGCCTCGACGACGACGCCTTCATCGCCGAGCTGGTGCGTCGCGCCCTCGCGAGCGACCAGCGCAAGCCGGGCACTCCGAGCTACCAGATCGCCATCAACGTCTGTGACCGCTGTGAGCGCGTGACCCAGGACGGCGCCGGCCAGGTCATCGACATCGACCCCGCCGAGCTGCACGTCGCCCTGTGTGACGCGTCGATCATCGACACCACGCG
>JADYYK010000221.1 GCA_020853705.1 Deltaproteobacteria bacterium | reverse complement strand
TCCATCAATCCTGGCGAGGATGCCGACGGTCCTCGAGAGGATGGGGCAGGGGGGGAGGTCGGAACCGCTCCTGAGTTGAGTGAAGTTCAGCGGCTGCTCGCCAAGCTGGCGACCGGTCCGACAGCTGCTGAGCGCGTCACGCTGGAGCTCCGGCTGGCCGAGCTGCGCTGTCGGGTCGGCGAGTTCGATCAGGCGCTGCTGCACCTGGCGGGCGCGCGCGGCCTGGGGTCCGACCTCAAGGACGTGCGGCGGGCGGCCGAGATCGATGCGCTGGCGGGCGTCGCCTGCGTCGGCAAGGGCGAGCTGGAGCGCGCGCGGGCGCACCTCGATCGCGCCATCCGCGCCGGCGAGGCGCAGGGCGAGGCCGACCTCATCGCACGCGCCAAGTGCACCCTGGGCGAGGTCGCGCTGGCGGCGGGGCGCTTCGACGAGGCGCGCGGGCGCTTCGAGGCGGCGCGGGTGCACTACGATCGCTTCTGGAACGGCGCTGGCCTGGCGCGGGCGCTGCTGGGCCTGTCAGCGATCGCGGCCAACAACGAGGATCGGCTCAGCGAGGACGCGCTGACCTCGCGCGCGTTCGACGAGGCCAAGGCGGCCGCGGATCCGCTGATGCTGGGCCGGGCCCTGCTGGCGCGCGCCGGCTTCGACTGGCGCCGGCGCGACGCCCGGCAGGCCAAGCGCGGCTACCGGCGAGCCATCGCGGTGCTGCAGGAGAGCGGGCTGCGTCGCGAGCTGGCCGAGGCCTACTACCGCTACGGCGTGTTCACCGCCGAGGCGGCCTCCGAGCTGCCCGACGGCTTCACCGATCCCCCGGCGTTCTGGCTGGCCAAGGCCCAGGCGCTGCTGCAGGAGCTCGGCGTGCTGGCCGATCTCGAGCGCGTGCGCGAGGCCTTCCGGCGCCACGGCCGGCGCGCCACCGATCGCGTCAGCGAGGTCGAGGTCCGCAAGCTGATGCAGGTCATGAAGGGCCAGCGCATGGAGCTGGCGCGCGCCATGGCCAGCGCGGTCGACGACGCCGGGGCCTGGCTGGGCCAGCGCCGTGGCCTGGCCCAGGGCAACGAGCGTGGCGCGGTCGACGACGCGGTGCAGTCGCTGGGGCGCACCGAGCAGGCCATGTCGCGCCGCCTCAGCGACATGGCGGCGGCCGAGGAGAGCTTCCTGGCCGCGCTGAACACGCTGATCATCGAGCGCGAGAACATCCGCCTCTTGCTCGATCTGACGCGACAGCTGTCGTCGCTGGCCGACTGGGCCGAGCTGGTCAGCGCCATTGGCAAGATGGCGGCGCAGCTGGTCGGCGCCGATCGGGCGCTGCTGGTGCTGACCGAGGCAGCGGCGCCTGGCGACCTCGGCGCCGCGCCGCGCGCCTGTGACGAGCCGGCGGCGCGCGTGCTGGCCTCGGTGCGCTTCGGCGATCTCGAGATGGCCGTGCCCGAGGTGCCGGAGCCTTGGCGCAAGGTGGTGCACGACGTGCTGCGCAAGGGCGCCCCGGTGCTGGCGGTCGGCGAGGGCGCTCGCGAGGCGCGCGAGAAGGCCGGGCTGCAGCTGGGCGTCGCGCTGGGGGCGCCGCTGCGCAAGGGGCACCTCACCTTCGGCTGCCTCTACGTCGACAAGGATCTGTGCGGCGGGGTGTTCACCGAGCGCGATCTGGATCTGCTGACCATCTTCAGCGTCCAGGTCACGACCATCCTCGACAACACCCGCATCGCCGAGGAGCTGCGGCTGGCGGCGCGCACCAAGGCGGCCACGCTGGAGGCCATCCACGACGGCGTGCTGTCGGTCGATGCCCACGAGGTGGTGACCTCGCTGAACCAGGTCGCGGCGCGCGCGCTGGGGGTGCAGGCGACGGCGGCGGGGCGGCTGGCGCTGGCGGCGCTGCCCGAGCTCGGCGTGGTGCGCGCGGCGCTGAGCAAGGGTGAGGACGTCGACGCGCGGGTGACCAAGCTGGCCAGCGGCGACGTGCTGCTGAACGTGCGCATCGTGCGCGACGACGCCGGCGCGCCCGTGGGCTGCGTGGCCACCTTCACCGAGATGAAGCGCGCGCAGAGCCTGGCCCAGCGCATCGTCGGGTCGGAGGCGCGCTTCTCGCTGGGCGACATCGTGGGGCGCTCGGGCGAGCTGCGGCGGCGCTTGCAGCTGGCCGAGGCGGCGGCGCGCTCGGACTCGTCGGTGCTGATCACGGGCGAGAGCGGCACCGGCAAGGAGCTGTTCGCGCAGGCCATCCACAACGCCGGACCGCGCGCGGGTGGCCCGTTCGTCGGCATCAACTGCTCGGCCATCCCGCGCGAGCTGCTGGAGAGCGAGCTGTTCGGCTACGAGGCCGGCGCCTTCACCGGGGCCAAGAAGGGCGGCCACCCGGGCAAGTTCGAGCTGGCCGAGGGCGGCACGATCTTGCTCGACGAGATCGGCGACATGCCGCTGGAGATGCAGGTCAAGCTGCTGCGCGTGCTGCAGGAGAAGCGGCTGACGCGGGTCGGCGGCATGCGCGAGGTGCGGCTGGATGCCCGCGTCATCGCGACCACGCATCGCGAGCTGACCTCGGAGGTCGAGCGCGGCAGCTTCCGCCAGGATCTGTTCTATCGCCTCAAGGTCATCGCCATCGAGCTGCCCAGCCTGCGCGAGCGCGTCGGCGACATCCCCATGCTGGTGGAGCACTTCCTCGGGCTGTTCGCCGCGCGTCTGGGCAAGCGCGTGCGCGGGGTGACGCCGCAGGTGATGGCGGCGCTGGAGGGCTACGCCTGGCCGGGCAACATCCGCGAGCTCGAGCACGTGCTGGAGAGCGAGATCAACCTGGCCAGCGATGACCAGCTGCTGCTCGACGAGATCCCCGACGCCATCCGGCCGCGCGCGCGCAAGGGGCCCATCGGCGCGGTCGGCGCGGGCCAGGAGGTCGTGGAGCCGGGCCGCCGGGTGGTCGGCCCCGCCGACGTGCAGTCGTTCGAGGCCGCGGAGCGCGAGCTCTTGCTGGCGGCGCTGGCGCAGCACCAGGGCCGGGTGCCCGAGGTCGCGCGTGCCCTGGGGGTCAGCCGCGGCACCGTCTACAACAAGCTGCGCAAGTTCCAGATCGATCCGACAGACTATCGCGGGTCGTGAGCCACCACCGGCCCAGCCGCGAGATCATCGAGATCGAGTTCGTGGTCGAGCCCGAGCTACACGGCATGCGGGTCGATCACTTCCTGAAGAAGAAGATCGAGCGCCTGTCGCGCACGCGCATCCAGAGGATCATCGAGACCCAGCTGGAGGGGCCGGGCGGTCGCAAGATGAAGCCACACTCGCCGGTGGCGGCGGGCGATCGGCTGATCATCCGGCGCCCCGCGCGGCCCGAGCCGGAGGCGCCGCGCGAGCTGCCGGTGGTGTGGCAGGACGCCAGCCTGCTGGTGCTGGCCAAGCCGGCGCTGCTGGCGATGCACCCCAGCGCCAAGTACCACTTCAACACCCTGACCGCGGTGCTGACCGAGCTGTGGCCGGGCGAGAAGCTGTACACGACCCATCGCCTTGACAGGGAGACAAGCGGAATCGTCGTGATTGCGCGGTCGCAGGCGGTGGCGGCGCAGATGAAGACGGCGTTCGAGCGACGCTGGGTCAAGAAGCGCTACCTGGCGATCACGGTGGGGGCGCCGCTGGAGGACACCGGGGTCATCGACGCGCCCATCGGCCTGGCGGGGTCGGCGCGCAAGGTGTCGATCAAGATGCTGCCGACGCCGGTCGAGCGCGGCGGGTTGACCGCGGAGACCGGGTGGCGCGTGCTGGGGCGGCGCGGCGGCTACGGGCTGCTGGAGATGTCACCGCTGACCGGGCGGCAGCACCAGATCCGGGCTCACCTGGCGGCGCGCGGCTGGCCCATCGTGGGCGACAAGCTGTACGGCGGCGCGACGCTGGAGGAGGAGGCGGCGCGCGAGGAGGCCTTCATGCAGTTCATGGCCAGCGGCTGGACGGACGAGCTGCGCAAGCTGTGGCTCCTGGAGCGCCACGCGCTGCATGCCTTCGCCATCGAGCTGCCGCACCCGGTGACCGGCGAGACGCTGCGGCTGGAGACGCCGCTGCCGGCCGATCTGCAGGCGTTCTGGGATGGCCTGGCGACGCCATGAGGGTCGCGCTGGGGTGGCTGGGCGCTGTGCTGCTGCTGGGGTGTGCGGGGCGGGGGCGTGCGCCCGCTGGCGCTGGGGCCGAGGCGATGCCGGCGGACATGGTGCTGCTGCCGGCGGGGGCGACCACGGACGGCTTCCTGCTCGATCGGCTCGAGGTCTCGGTGGCCGACTACCAGCGCTGTGTCGACGCTGGCGTGTGCAACGCGCCGACCAAGGTGTCGTCGAGCTGCCGCTACCTCGACGCGGCAGACGCGGCCGGGCTGCCGATGAGCTGCCTGGTGGCGGGCGAGCCAGAGCGCTACTGCGCGTGGCGCGGGCGGCGCTTGCCGTCCGGGCGTGAGTGGGTGCGCGCGGCGCGGGGCGAGGCGGGGCGGGCGTGGCCGTGGGGCGAGGCCGCGCGGGCGTGTGCGCCCGGGGACGATTGCGCGGGCGTGCGGACGCCATGGCGCGGCGGCAGCGGGGCGGATGTCAGCCCCGAGGGGGTGCACGACCTGGCGGGCAACCTGCGCGAGTGGACCAGCGATGGCTGGCACGGTGACCCGGGCCGGCCCATCCAGCTCTACACGCCGAACTGGCCCGATCTGGCCTTCATCACGTACGGCGGCTTTGGCTTTCGCTGCGCCCGCGACGTCGAGTCAGCGTCGGCGCGGGTCGAGGCGCCGGCGCTGCATGGCATGCTGATGTTCGGCGAGACGCCGAGCTACCTGTATCACTTGCCCATGTTTCGTCGCCCCCACGACCACCAGGTGCTGCTCGTGCTGCAACCGGACGGCGCCCTGACGCAGGCCTACGTGGCCGAGCGCGCGGCGCGGGCGGCGTCGCTGTACACCGTGGTGCCTGAGCCGGGGCTGCTGGCCGAGGTGGTGCGGCCGCGCTCGACGCGGGTGGGCCGGCTGGTGCGCGGTCACTTCGAGCGCGGGGGCACCACGCTGATGAGCGGCGAGCTGGCGGTCAGCCATGTCCTGCAGTTCAGGCGGCTGGCGCCGGAGCTGCGCGAGGCCACGCTCGATTATCTGCTGGTGGGCAACCGTCGCGAGGCCTTCCTGATCCACCTCATCGGGGGGCGGCCGAGCTTCGATCAGGTGCTGCGCGTGGCGCCGCCGGCGGAGGTCGACGAGCTGGTGCTGGCGCGCGGGGTGCGCGTCAGCTTCCCGGGGCATGCGCCGGGGCAGCCGCTACCGGCTGGCCGCGCGCAGGTCGCGCGGCTGGGCGCGCGCCAGCTGACGCTGGCGGTCGGCGCCGAGGTCTACCGGGAGCTGGACGAGCTGCGCTGAGGTCTGAGGTCTGAGGTCTGCGGCCGCCGGGCGCCGGTTCAGCGCGCCAGGGCGCGCAGCGAGCCAGCGCCGCGGGTGGTGCGCCAGGTCGTGAGCGCGGCGCCGAGGAGGGCGAGCACGGCGGCGGCGGCGCCGGTGGTCAGCAGCCAGGCGATCGGCGTGGGCAGCTGGGCCAGCGGGGCCAGCGTGGGGACGAGCAGGGCGGCGACGAGGGCCAGCGCGGGGGCGGCCCAGCGTGCCCGCAGGAGGACGCCGGCGGCACCCAGCGTGTAGGCCGCCAGGGCGGCGGTGCCCAGGCTGGCGACGGCGGGAATCGCGAACGCGAGTGACACGCCTGGAAAGGCGAAGGCGGTCAGCGCCAGGGCCCAGCCGGAGGCCGACAGCTCGTGGCGTCGCCACGGCGCCAGGAAGGCGACCACCCCGAGGTAGGTCGCGGCGAAGTACAGCCACCACGAGGATGGCCGCGCATAGGCGGCCCAGACGGCGCTCTCGAGGGCGACGTGGGCGCTGAAGCCGAGCAGGATGGCGCGTGCCCAGCTCAGGCGCGCGAGCAGGGCGACGACGAGGACGCCGCCGAGCCCGACCTCGGCGCGGGCCAGCCAGGTCACGCCGCGGCCGAAGCTCCAGAAGGCGGCCAGCGCGATCACCGGCAGCAGCAGCAGCGCGGCGCTGAATGCGCGGGCCCACGACAGGGTGAGGCCGAAGGCGGGGCGGGCGCGGGCGTACTCGGCGGCCAGGGTGCGCGGCTCGCCCAGGCGGGCCACGGCCCGGGCCACGGCGGCGCCGGCGTCGGCGTCGGCGGGGTCGGCGCCGGCGGTCGCTGCGGTGCCGGCGCGGCCGGCGGCGTCGGTGCCGCCGTCGGCGGCGGCGCGCGCCTCGGCGTCGGCACGCGCCTCGGCCACCAGCTCGCGCAGGTGGTCACACAGCTCACCAGCGTCGGCCGCGCCCAGGCCAGCGTCGCGCAGCTGGCGGCGGTAGCTCTCGATGGCGCGCTCGCAGTCGTCGTTCATCGTCATGTCGATCTCCTCAGCGTCGTGTGGCGAGGGGGCGTGTCAGGACTTGCCGGCCCAGGCTCGGGTCAGGGCGGCGTGGACGAGGGTCCATTGCTGCTGTTCGGCCGCCAGCGCGCGGCGGCCGTCGGCGAGGAGGCGGTAGTAGCGGCGCGCACGCCCGCTCTCGGCGCGCTCGCTGTACGACTCGATGAGGCCCTGGTCCTCCAGGCGATGCAGCACCGGGTACAGCATGCCCTCCGACCACTCCAGCTCGCCGCCGCTGAGGTCGCGCACCTGGTTGATGATGGCGTAGCCGTAGCTGGGACCGTGGCGCAGGATGCCCAGCACCAGGGCCGTCGCCGACGCCGCCACCAGCTCCTTGGTGACCTTCATGGCTTCATACCTAGCACTGTTAGGTATGAAGCGCAAGGGCCGACGTTCGGACCGACAGACGTGCGATGGCGAACGTCGCTTGCGCGCGGCCGCGGGCTCGTGGACCCTGAGGTGATGGCCGAGCGCTTCACGCGTCGTGAGATGATGCAGGCTGGGCTGGCGCTGGGGGCGGCGGCGGTGTTGCCGGGGGCGGGCTGCGGCAGCGAGGGCGGTGGCGACGAGGTGCGGCCGCCCGGGCCGCTGGGGCAGATCGACACCTTCGTCATCCTGATGATGGAGAACCGGTCGTTCGACCACTACCTCGGGTCGCTGAAGCTGCTCGAGGGGCGCGCGCTCGACGGCCTCGGCGGCGCCGAGGTCAACCTGGCGCCCGATGGCAGCCCGGTGCCGAGCTTCAAGCTCGACGACTTCACGCCCGAGGATCCGCCGCACGGCTGGAGCGCCAGCCACGCGCAGTGGAACAACGGCGCCAACGACGGCTTCGTCAAGGCGCACGCCGGTCCGTCACAGAACGACGTCATGGGCTATCACGTGCGCCAGCAGCTGCCCACGCTGTACCAGCTGGCCGACGGCTACACCGTGTGCGACCGCTGGTTCGCGTCGGTGATGGGGCCGACCTGGCCCAACCGCTTCCACCTGCACGCGGGCACCTCGGAGGGCATGCAGTCGAACAACCCGGTGCTCGGCCTGCGCAGCATCTTCGACCAGCTGGAGGAGGCCGGCATCTCGGCGGCGAACTACTACCACGACGTCGCCTTCGCCGCCGGCGGCTACCGCTTCACCAGGGGGCTGCGCAAGATCGAGCGCTTCTTCAGCGACGCCGCAGCCGGCACGCTGCCGCGCTTCTCGATCATCGACCCGGCCTTCGCGGGCGACGGCGCCAACGACGATCATCCCGACCATGACATCCGCCTCGGGCAGGCGCTGATCGCCAGCATCCACGCCGCGCTGGCCGCCAGCCCGCAGTGGGAGCGCATGCTGTTCGTGCTGACCTATGACGAGCATGGCGGCTTCTACGATCACGTGTCGCCGCCGACCATCGCCGAGAGCCACCCGGGGTTCGAGCAGCTCGGCTTTCGCGTGCCGACGGTGGTCGCCGGCGGGCGGGTCAAGCGTGGCGCGGTGGTGTCGGCGCAGTACGAGCACTCGTCGGTGCTGGCGACGGTGACGCGGCGCTTCGGCCTGGAGCCGCTGAACCCGCGGGTGGCCGCGGCGGCGGATCTCAGCGAGTGCCTGGACCCCGCGCTGGTGATGCCGGGCACACGGGTGCAGCCGGCCACGCTGCTCACGCCGGTCGAGGTGCCGCTGTCGGCGCTGCGCGGCCGCTTTCGCGCGCGCCGGCGGCCGGGCGACGAGCCGCATGGCGAGCTTCTCGAGGCCGCGGCCCGGGTGATGACGGGCGAGCACGACCGGCGCGGCCAGTCAGCCGAGGTGGTGCGGCGCGTGCTGCAGGCGGGCGCGCGGCTGGGCGCGGTGTCGGTGCGCTGAGCTCGGCGTCAGGGGCTGACGTCGAGGTCGAGGCGGGCCTGCGGGGTGCTGGGGGCGGTGAGCAGGGCGATGGGGGCGGTGCGCAGCAGGCTCGACAGGCCGGGGGTGCCGAGGAGGGCGCGGGTCAGGGCGCTCTCCAGGGCGGGATCGGCGGGGGCGCTGTCGTCGAGGGCCAGGGCATCACCCTGGGTGAAGAGGCCCAGCAGCTGCGACAGCAGGCCGCGATCTTGCGCGGGCAGCATGACCAGCTCGGTGGGCGTGGTCAGCGGGATGCCGGCCTTGCCCTTGGCGTACATGATGGCGTCGGCGACGGTGCCGTACTCGTCGATGAGGTGCTGCTCCATGGCCTGGGCGCCGGTCCAGACCCGGCCGCGGGCGACCTCGTGGACCTCCGCCATGGTGCGGCCGCGGCCGCGCGCGACCACGGCCAGGAAGCGGTTGTAGTAGTAGTAGAGCTTGTGCAGGATGGCGGCGCGCTCGTCGCTGGTATACGGGCGGAACAGCGACTCCATGTCGGCGTGGGCGCCGCGGTTCATGGTCTCCAGGCTGATGCCGATGCGGCGCGCCAGCCCCGAGAGATCGAACTTGCCGGTGAAGATGCCGATCGAACCGGTGATGGTCGTGGGCATCGCGAAGATGCGGTCGCACGGCGCCGCGACGTAGTAGCCGCCGCTGGCGGCGATGTCGCCGAACGAGCAGATGACGGGCTTTCTGCCCCGGGTCAGCTCGACCTCGCGCGCCATCACGTCGGAGGCCAGGGCGCTGCCGCCAGGGGAGTCGATGCGCAGCACGATGGCGCCGATGTGCGGGTTGCGGCGGGCCCAGGCGATCGACTGCGCGATGGTGTCGCCCCCGACCAGGGCGCGGCCGATGATGGGCAGCGTGGTCGACTTGCCATCGACGATGTCGCCGTCGATGTTGATGATGGCGATGGCCGGATAGCGCCACTGCTTGCGCTGCGGGGTCACCGGATCGGCGGTGCGGATGGGGTAGTAGCGACCCAGCAGCTTGGCGACCTCGGCCTCGGGCTCGGCGACCACGGCGTCGACCAGCTTGGCCTTGAGCGCCTCGGGCGGGGTGTAGGGGCCGCGATCGATGAGGCTCTTGACGTCGGCCAGCGGCAGGCTGCGGTCCTTGGCCAGATCGGTGGTCAGCGCGGTGTAGACACCGTCGAAGATGGCGTTACGCACCTCCAGCGCCTTGTCGGTCGAGCCGGTGCGGGTGAAGGCCTCGGGGGCCGACTTGAACTCGCGGATCTTGATGAAGTCGGCCTGCACGTCGAGCTTGTCGAAGGTGCCCTTGTAGAACATCAGGGTCGACGTCAGGCCCACCATGCGGATGCCGCCCGAGGGATCGAGCAGCACGCGCTCGGCGGCGGCGGCGACGTAGTAGTCGCGCGTCGAGCCCGCGACCAGGTAGGCGACGACGCGCTTTCTGGCCGCGCGCAGGCGGGTGATGGCGGCGCGCAGCTCGCTGAGCTGGCCCCAGCCCAGCGCCAGCGAGTCGAGCTGCACGATCATGCCGCGCAGGTCGGGGTCGCGCTCCATGCGGCGCATCCAGGCCAGGATGCGCACGAAGCGCCGGCCGCCGCCGCAGCTGCCCTCGAGCACCAGCTTCTCGACGCGCGGGCCGCTGGGCAGGAGCGACGGGTAGTTCTCGGCCGACATGCGCACCCAGCCGGCGCTGCCGTGGTAGCCGGCGCCGTCGGGCCCGTCGCCAAACAGTGACGAGAAGCCGGCGGCGCTGCGGCCGAAGCTGAGCTCGAGGCCGGCAGTGGCGCGCAGCTCGGCGTCGCGGCCGGCCAGGGTGTTGAACGGGGCGTAGGCGACGTCGGCGCGCACGGTGGCGCCGGCGATGGGGGCGAAGGCGACGCGCACGCGCGGCTCGGCCTCGCCGCGGCGCTCGGCGAGGCCCAGGCCGACGCCGAGCTCGAGGCGCGAGGTGCCGGTGGGGCGGATGGTCAGCTCGCCGTCCCAGCGCCGCTGCGCGGGCACGCCGTCGATCACGGGTGTGGTGACGTCGTGCACCGCCAGGCCGAGGGCCAGGTAGCGCCCGGTGCGGATGGTGAGGCCGACGTCGAGGCTGAGCTCGCCGTCGAGGGCCAGGGCCTGATCGGCGAAGAAGTAGCCCACCGCGAGGCCGAGGCCGACGTCGGGGGCCAGCTGGTAGGCGCCGCCCAGGGTCAGCTTGACGGCCTGGTCGTAGCGCGGCTCGAAGGCGGCCGGGGTGCGCAGGTACTCCAGCGCGGCGCCGTAGGACAGCTTGGTCAGGAAGGGCAGCGTGATGGGCTTGGCGAAGTACAGGCCGGCGCCGCCGCCGCCGCGCCGGGCGTCGCCCGTGGTGTCGGTGTCGAGGTAGAGCGCGGTCAGGCTGTAGCCTTGCAGCGTGGCCAGCCCGCCGGGGTTATCGGTCAACGCAAAAGCGTCGAACTCTCCGGCGATAGGTGTTGACGGTGTGTCAAGTCCGCGGGTCGCCGGCTCGCCCAGCTGGGCGGCGGCGGGGGCCGCCAGGGCGGCCAGCACGAGCGGCGTGACGAGCAGGCGGCGCAGGGACGACGTGCCGGGGCGCGGGCGGGGCATCCGGGGAGCTTACTCCAGCCCCCTCGAAGCGGAGGTTCGAGGGGGCTGTCCGGCTCCGTTTCTCACTCCGGCGGGACCTCGGCCACCGCCAGCAGCTTGCGCAGCTCCTCGTCGGTGTCGCGGGTGGCCGACACGATGCGCACCGCGACGCCGCGGCGCGGGTCGATCTCCTTGCGCACGATCTCGACCGAGATGTGCAGGCGCTGCTCCTTGTAGGACAGCGTGGCCGGGTGGCTCTTGCCCAGCGCCATGGTCTCGGGATCGTGGACCTGCAGGAAGAAGCCGCGTCGGCTGGCCTCGATCACCGGATAGCTCTTGCTGGCGATGACCAGGCACAGGCCGGGGAACAGGCCGCGGGGTTCGCGACGCCGTTCGACTGCGGCCAGTGCGACATCGTCGTCATCGGACGTGGCCATGAGAACCCCCTGCGCGTCATGATACCCCGGGGCGTGCGCGGTCCGCCATTGACGCGGCGCGCGAGGTCGTCGAAACTGCGTAGTGACTGGCCGGTCACTGACGGTCGGCCAGCGAAAAAGAGCGCAAAAAGGAGCCGAAAATGGCCGTGAATCGCCCGCCCAAGGACATCACCCCCGCAGCCTTCTTCGCCGAGTGGCTGCCCGCCGAGTTCGCCACCGCGTTCGGCAGCGCGGGCAGCTCGGCCGCTGGTGGGGCCATCGACCTGACCATCCGGGTCGCGCTGGAGGGCGACGCCGGGGGCAAGTGGGATCTCGAGCTGCGCGGCGGCAAGCTGGGCGTGGTGCCCGGCGGCGGCAGCGCGGAGCCCGAGGTCACGGTGATGCAGACGGTGGCCGACTGGAAGGCCATCGCCATCGGCGAGACCGGAGCGGTCGATCTGGCGCCGCCGCAGGCCTCGCCGATGGACATCCTGTTCCTGGATCCGTCGTCGCGCCAGGTGCTGAAGACGGTGAAGGGGACCATCCGCTTCGAGGTCACCGGCTACAACGGGCGGACCTGGTCACTGACGGTGAAGCTGGGGCCGCAGCCAGTGGCCACGCCTGCCAGCGCGACCATCTCGGTCGACGCCGAGTCGTATGCCGGCATGCTGGCGCGCACGCTGTCGCCGCCGCAGGCGTTCTTCACCGGCAAGGTCAAGCTGAGCGGGGACGTGGGTCTGGCGATGCAGCTGGGGACGGCGATGTTGCCGCGGTTTTCGTAGGGCTATCCCAGCCAGACCAGGGTGACGCCGTCGCCGCCTTCGGGCGGGGTGCCGGGGCGCAGCTTGGCGACCATGGGGTGCGCGTTGCAGTGTTCGCGCACGGCGGAGCGCAGGGCGCCGGTGCCGTGGCCGTGCAGCAGGCAGATGACCTCGCGGCTGGCCAGGAGCGAGTCGTCGATGAACTTGTCGATGCGATCGAAGGCGGCATCGACGCGCTCGCCGCGCAGGTCGAGGGTGCCGTCGACGGTGCGGGCGTAGGTCGATTCGGCGCCCTCGGGGGTGAGGGGGTCGGGCGGGGCGCCGGGGCTGCGCGGTGGGCGCGGGGGCGGGGCGGCGCGCTCGGCGTCCTTGCGGGCGCGCTCGTCGAGCACGCGCACGTCGGCGACGTCGACCGTCGAGCGCATGGTGCCGACGCGCACCGCCAGCTTGCCGCGCTCGGGCGGGCCGAGCAGGATGCCGTCGCCGAGGCGGGCGACGACCACGGCCAGGCCGGCGACCAGCTCACCGTCGCGGGGTGGGCGGCCGCGCGGTGCGGGCGGATCGGGCGGCCGCGACATGATCTCGCGTGCAGCGCGATCGACACGCGCCTCGGCGGCGGCGATGGCGGCGGCGTCGGGCGCCTTGCTGCGGCGCAGATCCTTCTGCGCGGCGTCGAGCTCGGCGCGGGCGGCGCGCAGCGCGTGCACCGCCTCGTCATGGGCGCCCTTCTTGGCGGCGCGGGCGCGCTCCAGGGCCAGGCGGGCCTGGGCCTCGGCCTCGTGGCGCGCGGCGCTGGCGGCGACCTGGGTGCGCTTGACCTCGGCGGTGGCCTCCTCCAGGCGCTTGCGCTCGGCCTCGACCGAGGCCAGCAGCGCCTCGATGTCGCGCCCCGCGCTGCCCAGCAGCTCCTCGGCGCGCGCGCACACCGCGCCGTCGAGGCCCAGGCGACGCGCCACCGACAGCGCGCCCGATGAGCCGGGCAGGCCGACGTGCAGCTCGAAGGTCGGGGTCAGGGTCGCCAGATCGAAGCCGACCGAGGCGTTGACGAAGCGGTCGTCGCGCGGCGCCATGGTCTTGAGGCGCTCGTAGTGCGTGGTGCAGAGGACTCGCGCGCCCCGGGTGGCCAGCCCTTCGAGCACGGCCTGGGCCAGCGCGGCGCCCTGCTCGGGGTCGGTGCCGGCGGCGATCTCGTCGATCAAGATGAGGGTGTCGGCGTCGGCCTCGGCGAAGAACTCGCACAGGTGCGTGATGTGCGCGCTGAAGGTCGACAGGTTGCGCTCGATGCTCTGGTCGTCGCCCATGTCGGTCAGCACGGTGCGCACGAAGGGCACCCCGGTCTCGGCGTCGCAGGGCACGTGCAGGCCGTGGCGCGCCAGCAGACAGACCAGGCCGACGGTCTTCAGGGCCACGGTCTTGCCGCCGGCGTTGGGGCCGCTGATGATCAGGCTCTGGCCGGGCGCCAGTGTGAGGTCGTTGGGCACACAGTCGGTGCCGGCGAGGACCATCAGCGGGTGGCGCGCGCGCGCCAGCCTGAGCGGCGCGCCCGGGGCCAGCATGGGCGCGCTGGCCCCCAGGGTGTCGGCCAGCCGGGCCGCGCCATCGATGAGGTCGAGGCGGGTGGCGATGAGCAGGCCGGCGCGGATGGCCGGCGCCTCCTCGCGCACGTAGGCGGTCAGCTGGGTGAGGATGCGCTCCTCCTCGTCGTGGACCTCGCCTTCGCACAGCTTGAGGCGGTTGTTGAGATCGACGATCTCCTCGGGTTCGACGAAGATGGTGGCGCCCGAGCCCGAGGTGCCGTGCACGATCCCCTTGACGCGCCGGTGGGCGTCGGCGCGGATGGGCACCACGTAGCGGTCCTCGCGCTGGGTGTAGAAGGTGTCCTGCAGGACGTCGGCGAGTTCGGGGCCCTCGATGAGCTGGCGCACGCGACGCTTCAAGTCGTCGTGCAGGCCGGCCAGCTTGCGGCGCAGCGGGCCGAGGGCGGCGCTGGCGTGGTCGACCAGACGGCCGGCCTCGTCGAACGAGTCGGCCAGTGGACCCGAGACGTGCGACAGCTCCTGGATGGGATCGGCGTGCGCGAACAGGCGCGGCGCCAGGTCGACCCAGCTGTGCAGGTGGCGGCGCAGGCGGGCCTGGCCAGCGGTGGTGCGGCCGACGGCGACCAGCTGCTCGGGGGCCAGGGTGCCGGCGCGCTCGGCGCGATCGAGCGCCTCGTGGATGTCCTCGATGCCACCGAAGGGCGGCGCGGCGTTGCTGGCGTGCAGGGCGCGCGCCTCGGCGATCTCGGCGATGCGGGCCTGCGCGGCGGCGAGGTCGAGCGGCGCCAGCGCGCGTGCGGCGTCGGCGCCGCGCGTGGTGTGGCAGCGCGCGGCCAGGGCCTCGATGAGGTGCGGCCAGCCGAGGTCGGCCAGTGACTTGTGTGGCAGCGGCGCGGTCGCGGCGGCGGAGGAGGTGGGCGTGGTGAAGGAGGGCGAGGACGGCATGACGGTGGCCTGCGCTTCGGAGTCGAGTGGTCGAGTGGGTGTCGGGGAGGTGTCGGGGAGGGAAGGGCGGAGAGTGTGCAGTATACTGCGCGCGGTGCACGCCAGTTCGAGCAGGGTGGTGGGGGTGCTGGCGCTCGCGCTGGTCGGGCTGGGCGTGGGGTGCGGGGGCGGCAACGGGGCGGGAGCCGGCCCTGGCCCCGGCGCCGGCACGGACGTGGAGGTGGTGGGGCTGCTGATGCCGCGGGTGGGGGACGGAGAGCCGGTCGATTTCGCGGCCTTTCGCGGCAAGGTGGTGGTGGTGCAGTTCTTCGCCACCTGGTCGCTGGCGGCCGAGGCCGACGTCGCCTTGCTCAAGAAGGCGCGCGCCACCTATGGCGACCGGGTGCAGCTGATCGGGGTCGCGCTGGACCCGCCCGAGAGCGCGGCGCTGGTGGCGCCCTTCATGAGGGCGGTGGGGATCGACTATCCGGTGGCGCTGGCCAGCCCGCTGGTGCGGCGTGGCGAGACGGCGTTCGGGCGCATGGACGTGGTGCCGACCACGGTGCTCATCGATCGGCGCGGGCGCGTGCGCAGCGCGGCGCGCGGGCCGCTGGGGGCGCGTGCGTTGCAGCGGGCCATCGAGGGGCTGCTGTGACGATCGTGTAGCGGGGCGGGCGCTGGCGCCGCGACATGGGAGCTTGCCTGGTGTGCCCGCGCATGATTTCATGCGGGACGCGCATGACGCCGTCTCCTCGCGGGAAGTCGATGCTGGGCCTTGGCGTGGTGCTCGGGTTGCTGCTGGCCGCCCGCGCGGCTCGCGCCGAGGAGGTCCGGCCGCGCGTGGTCGTCCTCGACGTCACCGTCAGCGGTGACGCCCCGCGCGAGCTCAAGAAGTCGCTGGTCGCCAGCCTGGGCGGCGGCCTGTACGCCGCGGGCTGGACCGTGGTGCCGCCCGAGAAGCTGAAGGAGGCGCTGGGCACCGCGCCCGAGCTGGCCAACTGCACCACGCCGACCTGCCTGGAGACGCTGGCGGTCATGCTGGGGGAGACCCGGCTGTTCGTGCGCGCGCGCATCACCGCGGCGGGTGCGGCCTACAACATCGAGCTCGAGCTCTTGACGCCGACCGCCGGCTCGGGCGGCGCGGTGGCCCGCATCGAGCAAGGCTGCGAGGTCTGCTCGCTGGGCGAGCTGAACTCCAAGCTGTCCGACGCCGCGGTGGCCCTCAAGCAGCGCGCTGCCGAGCAGGCCAGCGCCGCCGACGCCGTCTTCCGCGTCACCATCAAGTCGGAGCCGCCCGGCGCCAGCGTGACCATCGACGGCGTCGACACCGGCACCACCATGCTGTCGGCCGACCTGCCCGCGGGGCGCCACGAGGTCACCCTGCGCTACGGCGGCTACAGGCCGGCGACGCGCACCATCGAGGTCAACCGCGGCGGCGTCAACGAGCTGGAGGTCGCCCTGGAGCGCGCGCCCCCGCCGCCCCCGCCGGGTCGCTACCGCCCCTACAAGGGCCTCAGCCTGGCCGCCATCGGCCTCGGCGTGGTCGCCGTCGGCGCCGGTGTGTACCTGCTGGCGATCGACGGCGATGGCACCTGCGACAGCGGCGGCGAGTGCCCCGAGCTCAACGACACCCTGCTGCCGGGCGCGGTCAGCACCGGCGTCGGCGCGGTCCTCATCGGCGCCGGCGTCTACCTGTTCACCCGCAAGCGCACCCGGCGCGACGTCAGCGTCGCCCTGGCCCCGCTGCCCGGCGGCGGCAGCTTCGTGGTGGCCGGCCACTTCTGAGGCGCTGGCCAGCGACCTGGGCGAAGCTCGCAGTGGCGCGCTCTTACGTCAGCCCCTGAACCCTCGGCCCCGGGGCCAGGCTCCCACCCGCGCGGACTCCACCGCGCGGGAGCGGCCATGGCGGACCAGATCGGGCGCAGGACCTTCCTCGAGGCCGTCGGCGCGGTGGGGTTGAGCCTCGTCTTGCCGCTGGGCGTCGCCGGCTGTGGTCGGGCGGACGGCGTCGACATCGCAGGCGGCGGGCAGCTGCCCATGCCGCCCCTGCTCGAGGGTGAGCTGCAGGGTGGGGTGCGCCTGTTTCGCCTGCGTCTGCAGACCGGCGCGGTCGACTTCGGCGCCGGGGCGCCGACCGCGACCTATGGCGTGAGCGGCGCCTACCTGGGGCCGACGCTGAAGCTGCGCCGTGGCGAGCGCGTGCGCATCGAGGTCACGAACGCGCTGGACGAGACCACGACGCTGCACTGGCATGGCATGGAGGTGCCGGCGCGCAGCGATGGCGGGCCCTACCAGACCATCGCGGCCGGGGCCACCTGGACGACCGAGTTCGACGTCACCCAGCGGCCGCTGACGGCCTGGTACCACCCGCACCAGATGCACGCCACCGCGCGCCACGTCTACATGGGGATGGCGGGCCTCATCGTGGTCGAGGATGACCCCGGCACGCCGGCGCTGCCCGCGAGCTATGGCATCGATGATCTGCCGCTCGTGATCCAGGATCGGCGCTTCTTCGCCGACGGCACGCATCCCTACTCGAACGGCCAGCACCCGGCGATGCACGACATGATGGCGGGCCTCAAGGGCAGCACCATCCTGGTCAATGGCGCGGTGGTGCCGCGCGGCGTGGTGCCCCGTGGCCTGACGCGGCTGCGCGTCCTCAACGGCTCGAACGCCCGCAACTACAACCTCGGTTTCGGGGACGACCGCGGCTTCCTGCAGATCGCCAGCGACGGCGGGCTGCTGGCCGTGCCGGTGGCCATGACGCGTCTTCTGCTGGCCCCGGGCGAGCGCGCCGAGCTGCTGGTCGACTTCTCCGCCGACCCGACGAGTGGCGTGGTGACGCTGCGCAGCTACTCGGGTGAGGCGTTCGCCGCGCTGTTCACCGGACAGATGGGCGACAACCTGGCCGATGCCCTGGATCGTGGCAGCTTCGACGTCGCCAGCTTCGTGATCGGCGGCGCGCCGCCCCGTGCGCTGTCCGCCCCGACCCAGCTCGAGGCCATCGCGCGCATGGCCGAGTCCAGCGCGGTGCGCACCCGCCAGCTCGTGATGTCGATGCGCATGGGCAGCGTCTTCATCAACGCGGCGCGCATGACCGAGCTGGCCTCGGTCCCGGCCGCCATCAGCTACGACATCCCGGCCGGCGACACCGAGCTGTGGGTGGTCAGCAACACCTCGGGGATGGCCCATCCGCTGCACATCCACCATCGCCAGTTCCAGCTGCTCGACATCGACGGCGTGGCGCCGCCGCCGGCGCTGGCGGGCTGGAAGGACACCGTCCTGGTCGGGCCCAACCGGGTGGTGCGCCTGCTGGTGTCCTTCGCCGGCGTGGCGGATCGCGAGTTCCCCTACATGTTCCACTGCCACATCCTCGAGCACGAGGACGACGGCATGATGGGGCGCTTCTTCATCGTGCAGCCGTGACGCTCGGCGCCAGGTTGCGCGCCGGGCTGCGGCTGCTCAGGCGCGGCGTCGGGCTGCTGGTGCTGGTCGCGGCCGTCCTCGCGGTGCTGTGGCTGCGGGTGTGGTCTCCGGTGCGCGTCGAGGTCGCCCGCGTCGATCGCGGCAGCGTGGTCCAGGAGGCCTTCGGGCGCGGCACCATCGAGAGCCAGCGCGAGGCGGCCGTGGGCTTCGACCTGGTGGGCCGGGTCAGCGAGGTCCTGGTCGACGAGGGCGCGCGCGTCACGCTGGGCCAGGAGCTGGCGCGGCTGGAGACCGAGCAGGCCCGCGCCGACCTGCGCTCGGCGCAGACCGGCGTCGCGGCGGCGCGGGCCTCGTTGCAGCGGCTGGCCGCGGAGGAGGAGCGTGCGCGCGCCCTGCTGGGCAGCGCCGAGCGCGAGGCCGCGCGGGTGGCTGCCCTGGTGGCCTCGGGAGCGGTGCCCACCCAGCAGGGCGACGACAGCAGCGATCATCTGCGGCTGGCCCGGGCCGAGCTCGATCGGGTGCTGGCGCAACGCTCCGAGGCGACCCGTGGCATCGACATGGCGGCCGGTGGCGCCGAGCAGCGCCGCGTCGCGATGGTGCGTGCCACCCTGCTGGCGCCGTTCGACGGTCTGATCACGCGCCGCCTGCGCGAGCCCGGCGATACCGTGAGCATCGGCTCCACCGTGCTGCGCATCGTCGACACCAGCCGGGTGCATGTCAGCGTGGCGATGGACGAGACCGTGCTGCCGCTGCTGGTCGTCGATCAGCCCGCGGCGATCTCCTTCCCGGGTGAGCCCGTGCCGCTGCCCGGGACGGTGTCGCGCATCCCCTGGGAGTCCGATCGGCAGACCCACGAGCTGCTGGTCGAGGTCACCCCGACCCGGCTGGAGCGCCGCATCGCCATCGGGCAGCGCGCCGATGTGCGCATCGAGGTGGCGCGTCGCGAGCAGGCGCTGCGGGTGCCGGTCCGGATGCTGCACCATGACGCTGGCGGCGCCTTCGTGTACGTCGGGCGTGGCGGCAGGATCCGGCTGGTGCGCCCGCGGTTGGGGCTGACCGGGCGTGACCATGTGGAGGTGCTGGACGGACTGGCGGAGGGAGACCAGCTCCTGGCCGCTCCGGGTGGCGCGGCCAGACTGCCGGTGGGGCGACGCTGGAGGGCGCGATGAACCTCGCGCTGCGCGATGTGCGCCGCCACCTGGCGCGCTTCGTCGGCACAGCCGCCGGGCTGGGGCTGCTGCTCAGCGTGGTGGTCGCGATGCAGGGGATCTATGCCGGCATGGTCGACGACGCCACCATCCTGACCCGGGCCATGCGCGCCAACTTGTGGCTGGTGCAGCGCGGCACCAGGGGGCCGTTCGCCGAGGGCTCGCGCCTGGATCCCAGTGTGGAGGCGCGCGCCGCGGCGGTGCCTGGCGTGCACAGCGCACGTCCCTACACCTACCAGCTCATCCAGCGTCAGCATCATGGTGCGGTCATGCGGATCGCCCTGGTCGGGCTGGGCTGGCCCGACGATCCCGGGAGCTCCTTGCCTTTGGCGCGCGGGCGCCGGCTGGCGCAGCCCCACGGCGAGATGATCGTCGATGCATCCCTCGGCCTCGATCTCGGCGAGTCGCTCGAGCTGGCCGGCGAGCCCTACCGCGTGGTCGGGCTGACCAGGAACGCGCTGACCTCCGGCGGCGACTCGGTCGCGTTCCTGAGCGTGGCCGACGCCCAGCTGGTGGCGTTCGATCAGCCGGCCGAGGCCGCGGTGCTCGAGCGCGCGCGCGTGGTCGACCGGCTGCGGCGCACCGATCTGGGGCGCGCTCAGCCGTCGCTGGAGGAGCTGGCGAACGATCCGCGCTGGCGCGGCCCGGCGCTGGCGTCGCCGCCCGTGGCGGCGGTGCTGATCGACGCCGATCCGCACCGCATCGACGCGGTGCGCGCCACCATGGCCAGCTGGGGCGACGTCACCGTGTACAGCCAGACCGAGGAGGAGGCCCTGCTCCTTGGCGGCGTGATCCAGCGCGCGCGCATGCAGATCGGCCTGTTCACTGTGATCCTGACGCTGACCGCGGCGGTCATCGTGATGATGGTGATGTACAACCTGACGCTGGAGAAGACGCACGATCTGGCGGTCCTCAAGCTGATGGGGGCGCCACGCCACCGGCTGCTGGGCCTGGTGCTGCAGCAGGCCTGGCTGCTCGGCGCCCTCGGCTATGCGGTGGCCTACGGCATCGGTCAGCTGGCCTACCCGCAGTTCCCCCGTCGCGTGCTCATCACCGCCGACCTGGCCTTGCTGGCGCCCGTCGCGACGCTGGTCATCGTCACGCTGGCCAGCATCCTGGGCCTGAGCCACGTCATGCGCATCGACCCGGCGCGCGCGCTGGAGGGCTGACATGGCCGACGCGGTCCAGGCGGTGGAGCTGTCCAAGACCTACGGCGCCGGCACGACCGCGGTGCTGGCGCTCGACAAGGTCAGCCTGACCCTGGCGAGCGGCAGCGTGGCCGCGCTGCTCGGCCCCAGCGGCTCTGGCAAGTCGACCTTGATCAAGGCGCTCGGCTTCGTGTCGCCCGCCGACACCGGCGAGGTGTTCTTCGCCGGCCGCGCGGTGGTCAAGGATGGCGTGCCGCTCGCCGATCTGGCCCGGCTGCGTCGGCGCCACCTCGGCTTCGTGTTCCAGAAGGCCAACCTGACCTCGTTCCTGACCGCGCGCGAGAACGTGGAGATCGCCTGCGATTTCGGCGGTAAACCGAATGGCCGCAAGCGCGCGCGGGAGCTCCTGGGGTACCTCGAGGTCGCGCACCGCCAGGACGCCTACCCGGAGATGCTGAGCGGCGGCGAGCAGCAGCGGGTCGCCATCGCGCGCGCCCTCGCCAACGAGCCCTCGCTCATCCTTGCCGACGAGCCCACCGCGTCGCTGGACAGCGTGCGCAGCCGCATGGTCATGGAGCTCCTGCGCCGCGTGGCGCACGAGCGGGGCGCCGCGGTGCTGGTGGTCACCCACGACCATCGCGCGCTCGACGTCTTCGACGTGCTGTACGAGATGGAGGACGGGCGCCTCCGGCCAGCGGCGCGCCAGGCCTGACTCAGACGAACTTCTGGCACAGGTCGCAGTAGGGGCGACCGTCCTCCATCAGGTGCGTGCGCGAGCCGCACTGGCGGCAGGTGCCGGCCTCGCCGACGCCGACGCGCGGCGGGGCGCTGCTGACCTTCAGGCTGGCGTTCTCCAGGCTCTTGGCCAGCTCGGGGCGCTTCCTGCCGCGACCCTCGTCCCAGCGGTCGATGTCGGCGCGCGCGCCGCCGACGGCCTTCATGGCCCCGAAGGTGTGCCAGCGCCCCAGCAGCACGGCGGCCAGGATCCCCAGGGCGGCGCCGCCGGCGCCCAGCCGGGCGCCGAGGGCGGCGTTCTCGGGCATGCGGGTCAGCATCGCGAGGGCGACGATGGCGCCCAGCAGCGCGGCGCTCGCCACCAGGGCCAGCCGCGGCGGGGTGATCAGTCGACCCATGACCAGCCCCATCCCGGCCAGCACCCCGGCCAGGGCCAGCAGCGCGGCGCAGGCCATGCCGCCCCAGTAGATCCCGGGTCCCAGGATGCGATAGGCGCCCGGCATCTCGAAGAAGCGGCCCTGCTCGCCGGGCCCCGGGTTGACATAGTTGATGTCGACACAGACCGGCTCGGTGCTGACGTCGAGGTCGCGCGCGCACGAGCGCAGGCTGCCGAGGCCCAGTGACACCGTGACCTCGCCCCGGGACACCACGAACCAGCGCTGCTGGTTGACCGCAAATCCAATCACCCCGGCGGCCACCAGGGCCAGCAGGATCCCCGCGATTGGGCGCTTCACGCCGCCAGTGTATCGGGACGCTCGATCTCTACCAACTGATCGTCTAGTTTACCGGGCCAATGGCGATGGCACCGCAAAACTACACCCCGGGTGAGGACGCCGAGCGCGACTTCGAGCTCGGCCTCCCTGGGTTTCGCTACTCCGATCTGTACCGCCCCGAGCGTCTCGCCGCCCTCAGCGTCGCCTTCGACGGCGCGCTGCTCGCCGCCGACCCCGCGCTGGCCGCCGAGGTCGCCGTCGCGCGCAGGAGCCCGGCCTGGCCGACCGACGCCAAGGCCGGCGCCGCGCGCTCCGAGGTGATGATCCGGCTGGCCCGCCACGTCGACGCCTTCGTGGCGCGGCTGTTCGGCGTCGAGGCCGAGCTGGCCGCGCAGCACGCCGCGGTCGCTGGCGAGACCGTCGTGTTCCGCGTCAAGAAGGACTTCCTGCAGCGGCGCGCGCTCAAGGTCCCCGCCGAGCCGGGCGCCGACGCCGCCGCGCTGGCGCGCGAGGTCCACCGCATCTGCCGCGCCGTGCGCCCCGATCACGATGAGGTCGCCGCCGTCGACGCCGATCGCGCCACCGCGCTGGCCATCGCCGACCTGCTGGACATCGAGGCCGCGCACGACCTCGTGCGCAAGGGCAAGGCGACCGCGCTGCCCGAGGCCACGCGCGAGCTGGAGGCGCGTGTGGTGGCGGCCTGGGCGCCCGGCGAGCCTGGCCGCGAGGTGGTGGCCAGGTTGCTGGTGACCTGCGAGCGCTGGGCCCGGGCGCGCAACGCCGTCGAGCACAAGCGCCCGGTGGCCTCGCGCAGCGCGCTGTTCCGCCACCCCGAGGCGCTGGACTACCAGCAGCTGGTCAAGCTGCGCCGCCCCGACGGCGCGCTGCCCACCCTGTTCGACGGCCCGCTGGAGACGCGGCGCGCGCGCGACGGCTTCGAGCTGACCGACGCGCGCTACGACCGTCGCAACGTGATGAGCGAGGTGCACTACTGCCTGCTCTGTCACGACGTCGACAAGGACTCGTGCTCGAAGGGGCTGCGCGCCAAGGACGGCAGCATCAAGCCGAACCCGCTGGGCGTGCCGCTGGAGGGCTGTCCGCTCGACGAGAAGATCAGCGAGATGCACGCCATCAAGGCGGGCGGCCACGGCATCGGCGCGCTGGCCATGGTGCTGGTCGATAACCCGATGGCGCCGGGCACCGGCCACCGCATCTGCAACGACTGCATGAAGTCGTGCGTGTTCCAGAAGCAGGAGCCGGTCAACATCCCGCAGGCCGAGACCGGCGTCCTCACCGACGTCGTCCTCGAGCTGCCCTGGGGCTTCGAGATCTATGGCCTGCTGACGCGCTGGAATCCGCTGGATCTCGAGCGGCCGCACGCGCTGGGCTACAACGGCCGCAACGTGCTGGTGGTCGGCATGGGCCCCGCGGGCTACACCCTGGCGCACCACCTGATGAACGAGGGCTTCGCGGTCGCCGCCGTCGACGGCCTCAAGGTCGAGCCGCTGCCCGACGAGCTGACCGGGCGCGACGGCAAGCCGCCGCGCGCCATCCGCGACTACCGCGCCATGATCGAGCGGCTGGATCGCCGCGTCCTGGCCGGCTTCGGCGGCGTCGCCGAGTACGGCATCACGGTGCGCTGGGACAAGAACTTCCTGGCCATGATCTACCTGACGCTGATGCGGCGCGAAGCCTTCCGCCTCTACGGCGGCGTGCGTTTCGGCGGCACCGTCACGCTGGAGGACGCCTGGGCGCTCGGCTTCGATCACGTCGCGCTGGCCACCGGGGCCGGGCGGCCGACGCTGATCCCGATGAAGAACAACCTCATCCGCGGCATCCGCAAGGCCAGCGACTTCCTGATGGCGCTGCAGCTGACCGGCGCCTTCAAGCGCGACTCGCTCGCCAATCTGCAGGTCGAGCTGCCCGCGCTGGTCATCGGCGGTGGGCTGACCGGCATCGACACCGCGACCGAGCTCCTGGCCTACTACCCGGTGCAGGTCGAGAAGACGCTGGCGCGCTACCAGGCGCTGATCAAGGCCCACGGCGAGGCCGCGGTGCGCGCTCGCTATGACGAGGAGGAGCGCGCGGTGCTCGACCGCCTGCTCGCGCACGGTCGCGAGCTCGCCGAGGAGCGCAAGCGCGCCCTGGTCGAGGGCCGCGCGCCCGATCTGGTGGGCCTGGTGCGCAGCTGGGGCGGCGTCAAGATGGTGTACCGCAAGACGCTGCAGGACTCGCCGGCGTATCGCCTCAACCACGAGGAGGTGGTCAAGGCGCTGGAGGAGGGCATCGAGTACGTCGAGTGTGTGTCGCCGGTCGAGGCCGTCGCCGACGAGCGCGGCCATGTGCGCGCGGTGCGCTTCGAGCAGCAGGCCGAGGTGTCGCCGGGCAAGTGGCGCTCGGCGGGCACCACGCTGGAGCTGCCGGCGCGCGCCGTGCTGGTGGCCGCGGGCACGCACCCCAACACCATCTACGAGAAGGAGCGCCCGAAGACGTTCGCGATGTCGGGCAGCTTCTTCACCGGCCACCGGGCGGCACGCGCCGCGGGCACCGACGAGGTCGTGCTGACGCCGGCCGCGGCGGGCGATCGCGAGGCCTTCTTCACGTCATACCTGTCGGATGGCCGCACCGTGACCTACTACGGCGACAACCACCCGGTGTACGAGGGCAACGTGGTCAAGGCCATGGCCTCGGCCAAGCACGGCTTCCGCCACGTGGCGGCGCTGTTCGCGCGCGACGTCGCGCGGGCCACCAGCGAGGCCGCGGCCGGGGCGTCGCGGCCGTGGCCGAGCGCGCTGTGGGACAAGCTGGACGACGACGGGCGCGCGGTGGTGGTCGACGTCAAGCGGCTGACCCCGACCATCGTCGAGGTCATCGTGCGCGCGCCCGCGGCGGCGCGACGCTTCCAGCCCGGGCAGTTCTACCGGCTGCAGAACTTCGAGACCCTGGCGCCCACGCTGGCGGCCGCCGACCAGCCCACGCGCCTGACCATGGAGGGGCTGGCGCTCACCGGGGCCTGGGTCGATGCCGCGCGTGGCCTGCTGTCGATGATCGTGCTCGAGATGGGCGTGTCGTCGCGCCTGTGTGCGGCGCTCAGGCCCGACGAGCCGGTGGTGGTGATGGGGCCGACCGGGGCGCCGACCGAGATCCCGAGCGGCGAGACCGTGCTGCTGGCCGGCGGCGGCCTGGGCAACGCCGTGCTGTTCTCGATCGCGCGCGCGCTGAAGGCGGCGGGGTCGAAGGTGATCTACTTCGCCGGCTACAAGAAGGCGCAGGATCTGTTCAAGCAGGACGAGATCGAGGCGGCCACCGACCAGGTGGTGTGGGCGGTCGATCCGCCCAGCGCGCCCATCGCCGCGCGGCGCCCGCAGGATCGCAGCTTCGTGGGCAACATCGTGCAGGCCATCGCGGCCTACGCCGAGGGCAAGCTGGGGCAGCCGCTGTGCCAGCCCCACGACTTCGATCGCATCATCGCCATCGGCTCGGACCGCATGATGAACGCGGTGCGGGTGGCGCGGCGCACCGGAGGCCTCCTGCAGCCGCACCTCAAGCCCGGGCACCACGCCATCGGCAGCATCAACTCGCCGATGCAGTGCATGATGAAGGAGGTCTGCGCGCAGTGTCTGCAGAAGCACGTCGACCCCGAGACCGGCGCCGAGAAGGGCGTGGTGTTCTCGTGCTTCAACCAGGATCAGCCGCTCGATCAGGTCGATTTTGCCCATCTGGCGCAGCGTCTGCGGCAGAGCAGCGTGGCCGAGAAGCTGTCCAACCAGTGGCTCGACCTCCTGCTCGAGAGCCGGCAAGATCTGCTCCGCGTGTAGCGGATCCGTTGAAATTCGGTAAGATGACCTGCGGTGGCGCCGGCGACGACTCTCTCGTACGTATCGACTGACGAAGGTGATCGCGGCACCACGGTGCTGTCGAGCCTGGTCGTCGCGCTGGAGCTCGCGCGCCCAGGGCCCTCGGTCAAGCACGTGCTGGAGGGACTCGACCACGTCATCGTGGGCCGCGGCGACACCAGCAGCTCGGAGCGCGATCGCAGCGCGCCGGTGCCCACGCTGCGCATGCTGCTGGGCGACCCCTGGATGTCGAGCCGCCACTTCGAGCTGGTGCGCGACGGCGCGCGCTGGCAGCTGCGCGACGCCGGGTCGAAGAACGGCACCCTGCTCAACGGTGAGCGCACGCCGACGGCGACGCTGGCCGATGGTGACCTCATCGAGGCCGGTGGGACCTGCTTTCTGTGGCGCGACCGCGAGGTGGCGCCGGGCGGGCTGTCGCAGGCGCTGTCGCCGACGCCGGGGCCGGGCGGCCTCGGCTCGCTGAGCTTCGCGCTGGCGCACGAGCTGGCCGGCCTCGGGCGCATCGCGCGCACCGATCTGTCGGTGCTCATCGGCGGCGAGACCGGCACCGGCAAGGAGGTCGTCGCGCGCGCGGTGCACACCGCGTCGGGCCGGCGTGGCCAGTTCATCGCGGTCAACTGCGCGGCGCTGCCGGCGACGCTGATCGCCAGCGAGCTGTTCGGCGTCAAGAAGGGCGCCTACTCGGGGGCCACCGAGGATCGCCCAGGCCTTCTGCGCGCGGCCGAGGGCGGCACGCTGCTGCTCGACGAGATCGCGGATTTGCCCGAGACGCTGCAGACGGTGCTGCTGCGCGTGCTGCAGGAGCGCGAGGTCACGCCGGTGGGTGACACCCGCGCCATCAAGGTCGATGTGCGCGTGCTGGCGGCCAGCCACGCCGATCTGCGCGCGCGGGTCGCCGAGGGCAAGTTCAGGAATGACCTGCTGGCACGGCTGGCGGGCTTTCAGCTCACGCTGCCGCCGCTGCGCGAGCGGCGCGAGGACCTGGGCCGCCTGGTCGGCGAGCTGCTGGCGCGGGTGGCTCCGCAGGGGGGGATCCGGCTGGAGCGCGCGGCGGCGCGCGCCCTGATGAGCTACCACTGGCCGCTCAACGTGCGCGAGCTGGAGCAGACCCTGCGTTCGGCCACGGCGCTGGCGGCGGGCGGCGAGATCCAGCTGTCGCACCTGCCCGAGGCGGTGCGCGCGGCGCGGCCCCAGGCGCCGCCGGGCGACACCAGTGCAGGCGACGGCGGCGACGCCAGCAAGCAGCCGATCACGCAGGAGCGCATGACCGCGCTGTGGACCGAGCACGCCGGCAACGTGAGCGCGCTGGCGCGGGCGCTGGAGACCTCACGCTCGCAGGTGCGCCGGCTGCTCAAGCGCTTCGGGCTGGCCCAGGGGCTGGCAAAAGACGGCAGCGACAGCGACGGGGACGAATAGCTTTCGCAGCCGGGCCCACATGGCCGGCCGGCGTGCTAGGACTTCAGCTCGATGAGTCGTGCGCGGGACCCCGAGGCCGAGGGCGCGCCGGGGGTGACACCGGAGGCGGGGGGCGGCGCACGCACGCTGACGCTGGATCCACGTGGTCAGCTGGCGCCCGTGGCCACGCTGACGCTGGAGCCGACCCCGCCAGCGCCGCCGCGTGGCGAGGCGGCAGCGCAGCCCGACGTGGCCCCGGCCTCCCCGCCTGACACCGAGGCCGCGGCGGCGACGGTGGCCGCGGCGCCCGCGGCCCAGACCCCGGCTGGGCCACCGCTCAAGAGCGCGCGCGCCGAGGCGCCGGTGGTCGATCCCGCGCACTACCAGTTCCTGGGCGAGGTCGCACGTGGCGGCATCGGGCGCGTGCTGCGCGCCCGCGATCTGCGCCTGGGTCGCGAGGTCGCCATCAAGGAGCTGCTCGGCGGCGCCGAGCGCGCGCGCTTCCGTCGCGAGGCCGAGCTGACCGCGCGCCTGCAGCACCCCGCCATCGTGCCGGTCTACGAGGCCGGGCGCTGGCCCAGCGGCGAGCCCTTCTACGCCATGAAGCTGGTCGCCGGCGCGCCGCTGGCCGCGCGCCTCGACGCCGCGCACACCCTGAGCGAGCGCCTGGCCCTGCTGCCCCACCTCATCGCGGTCGCCGACGCCATCGCCTACGCCCACGGCCAGGGCGTCATTCATCGCGACCTCAAGCCCTCCAACATCCTGATCGGCGACTTCGGTGAGACCGTGGTCATCGACTGGGGCCTGGCCAAGCACGTCAGCGAGCCCGAGCTGCCGCAGCAGGCCGGGCCCGCCCGGGCGCCCGACGCCACCGTGGCCGGCGCGGTGCTGGGCACGCCGCCTTACATGTCGCCCGAGCAGGCGCGCGGCGAGCCCGCCCGCGAGAGCTCCGACGTCTACGCCCTGGGCGCCATCCTCTATCACCTGCTGGCGCGCCGCGCGCCCTACGAGGGGCCCAGCGCCGAGGACGTGCTGGCCGACGTGGTCGCCGAGCCACCGCCGCCGCTGGAGGAGGTCGCGCCCGACGCGCCCGCCGATCTGTGCGCGGTGGTCAACAAGGCGATGGCGCGCGACGCCGCCGCGCGCTACCCCAGCGCGCGCGAGCTGAGCGCGGATCTGCGCCGCTTCCAGACCGGCGGGCTGGTCAGCGCGCACCGCTACGGCACCGTGGCGCGGCTGCGGCGCTGGGTGGCGCGCCACCAGCGCGTGGTCCAGGTCGCCACCGTGCTGCTGCTGGCGCTGCTGGTGGTCGGCGTGCTCGGCCTGCGCGGGGTGCTGCGCGAACGCGCACGCGCCGAGCGTCGCAGCATCGAGGCCCAGGCCCAGCGCCAGGCCGTGCACCTGATGCGCGCCCGGGCCGTGCTGGCCGAGGATCCCACGCGCGCGCTGGTCGAGCTCGGCGCCAGCGGCGCGGCGCACTGGGAGCCGCGCTCGGTGCAGGAGATCGGCGCGCTGGCCATCGACGCGGGCACCGCGCGGGCCCGGCTGGCCACACCCGGGGCCGACGTCGCCGCGCTCAGCCCCGACGGGCGCCACCTGGCGCTGGGCACCTCCGACGGGCTGGTGCGCATCGCCGCGCTCAGCGCGACGCCGCGCGTGCTGGCCACCTTCGCGGCGCACCAGGGCCACACCCGCGTGCTGCGCTGGCTCGACGACGCCCGGCTGGCCTCGGGCGGCGACGACGGCGCGGTCCGGGTCTGGTCGACCGCGGGCAACCGGCTGGCGCAGCTGACCCAGCAGGACAGCGTGGTCACCCGCCTGGTGCTGTCGCCCGATCGGCGCTGGCTGGCTGCCGGAGGTGGGGCGCACCGGCCCGAGGTCATCGCGCTGGAGACCGCGCTGGCGGGGCGCGGTGGGGTGCGCGTCCTCGAGGGCAACCAGGCCTGGGTCTCGGATCTGGCGTTCTCGCCCGACGGCAGCGTGGTCGCCGCGGGCGGCGACGACGGCGTGGTGTGGCTGTGGGACGTCGCCACCGGCGCCGGCCACGTCCTCGGCCGCCACGCCACCAACATCGAGCGCCTGGCCTTCAGCCCCGACGGCCACTGGCTGGCCACCGGCGGCGACGATCAGACCGCGCGGCTGTGGCCGCTGCCGGCGGGCGAGCCGCGCACGCTGGGCGGCCATGGCGACTGGGTCAACTGGGTGCTCTGGCTGCCGAGTGGCCAGCTCATCACGGCGGCCGGTGACGGTTCACTGCGACGCTGGGACCCCGCCGGCGGCGACCCACTGGTCCTGCATGGCCACATCGGCGCCATCTGGGACGTCGCGCTGGCGCCCGACGGTCACACCCTGGCCACGGCCGGCAAGGACCGCACGCTGCGACTGTGGGATCTCGAGCGCGGCGCCGCCCTGGCCACCCTGCGCGGCCATGCCGGGCAGGTCAGAGCCGTCGCCTTCACCCCTGCGGGGGAGCCGGTCTCGGTCGACCTCGACGGCGAGCTGCGGGTCTGGGACCACGGCGGCGGTCACCGCGAGTGGCCGGCCCACGACGGCCTGGTCTCGGCGGTGGCCAGCGCGCGGGGCCGCATCGTGAGCGCCGGGCGCGACGGTCGGGTGCGCGGCTGGGACGGGGCCACGCCGGGCGTGCTGCTGCACCAGCATGCCGCCTGGGTGGTCTCGCTGGCGCTGTCCGAGGACGGCCGCGTGCTGGCCTCCAGCGACAACACCGGCGAGCTGCTGGTGTCGACCGCGCCAGGCGCCGCCCCGCGCGAGCTCCACCTCGGCGGCATCCCGGCCCCGCTGGCGCTGTCCAGCGACGGCCGCTGGCTGGTCGGTGGTGGCATGAAGCCATTCGTGCTCGACACCCAGGCCGGCAGCTTGACCCACCTGCCGCCCTCCGACATCGAGATCAACCGTGTCCTGGTGGCACCTGCCGGCGATCGCGCGGTGCTCTCCGCGCGCGGCCGCGCGCTGCAGCTCATCACCCTCGCCAGCGGCGCCATCGAGCAGCTGCCCAGCGTCGGGGTCGCGCGGGCGCTGGCGTGGACCCGCGATGGTCGACTGGCCATCGCCGCCGACGCCCTCTACCTGTGGGAGGCCGGCAAGCTGCGCCAGCTCGATGCCAGCGCGCGCGGCGTCGGCGAGCTCGGCCTGAGCAGCGACGGCCGCGAGCTGGTCGGCGTGGGCGGTGAGCACGCCATGGCCTGGCCGCTCAGCGGTGCTCCAGGTCGCGAGCTGGCGCCGCCCAGTGGCCACGATCCCAATCCGTCCGATCAGGGCGACTACCTGGTGACCTACGATCAGGACGGCCGCGTGCGGGTGCAGCGGGCCCGCGACGGCGCGCTGGCGGTGCACGCCGTGGCCCCCGGCGGCTTCCCGGTCGTGGTGGTCGATCCGCGTGAGCACACCCTGGTGGTCGGCGACCTCGACGGGCGGGTGCATGTGCTGGCGCTCGAGGACTCGGCCTTCGTACCCGCCAGGCCCGACGCCCTGCTGCGCTGGCTGCCGCGGCGCTGACGGCCGCGACAGCGCGGCTGGCTACTCGTACTCGGCCATCGACAGGATGTCGGCGCGCTTGGGCAGGGCGCCGAGGTCCTTGGCCACCGTGGTCTCGTTGAAGGTCTCCGACTTGGTCGACCCGCCGATCTGCACCAGCGCCTTGTAGTTGCCGCCGCTGAAGGTGTAGTTGCCCGCGCTGTCCGCGGTCGCGGTCGAGGCCTGGCGCCGGATCAGCGGCGCCGACGGCATGCCGGCGCCGAGCGACTGGTACTTGCTCGTCCCGGTCCCGGTGAAGGCGACCACCTGCTCCAGCGGGTCGGTCGGGCTGACCTTGAACTTGGGCGAGCCATCCGTCATGCCCAGCGCATACAGTCGCCCCGCACCCAGCGAGCAGCTGCTCGCGGTAGGCAGGTAGGTCGAGAACATGACCACGCCACCGAACACCACGGTGTCGCCGACCACCTTCTCGGTGCTCTCCAGCAAGAGCGGCGCGGTCCACGCCTGCGTCGCGGTCGCCACCGGCGGGTCGGTCGCGATGGCCGGCAGCGTCAGCGTCTCGCGGATGGCCCACACATAGTTGGTCGCGGTGTCCTGCAGATCGCTGGCGCCGGTACCGTAGATCGCCATCAGCTTGCGCGAGAAGTCGAACGCCAGCGACGGCGGCAGGAAGACCGGGCGCTGGTAGGTCGCGGTGTCATAGCTCGAGCCCACCGCGGGCCAGAAGCGCTCCATCTTCCACTTGGCGGTGTTCGAGTTCGAGGTGTCGATGCGCCACAGGCGGCCCTTCATGTCGCCCACGAAGGCGCGCGTGGTCAGCGCGCCGGGCAGGTCGTCGTAGACCGCGGGCGTCCCCGTGATCGGCGCGTCGAGGCCGACCACGTTGGTGGAGTCGAACTTCTTGATCAGCGCGCCGGTGAAGGCGTGCACGATGTAAAACTCGCGCCCCTTGGCGAAGGTCGGGCCGCCGGCGGGCTCCCAGCCGCCCTGCAGGAAGGCCACCGGGACCTCCTTGTCGGTGATGAACACGCGGCCCAGCGCGGCGGGGCCGAAGGCCTGGCCCATGTTGGCGAAGCCGGTGGTCGCGCTGGAGATCTCCCACAGCGCCGACGGCGACTGCGGGTTGGTGACGTCGAGGGCGAAGAAGCCCGCGCCGCCGCGGCCCAGGCTGGACAGCATCACGCTGCGCCAGGCGGTCGAGGTGGCCGAGGTGCGCTCGAGCTGGACGTCGCGCACGATGGGCGGGCCGTCGAGCAGCTCGGCGTGGTCGCGCACGCCGCTCGGCAGCTTGTTGATGAGCATGCGCGGCACGTAGGCCCACAGCTCGCGGCCCTCGTCGTTGATCGTGGTGGACGGGTCGTCGGTCAGCGCGAAGGCATGCAGGGCACCGTCGTTGGTGCCCACGAAGGCGGTCAGCGGGCGGTCCTTCTGCGCGGCACGGAAGGCGACGTGGTTGGCCTCGTTGATGACCAGCTCGGGCGGCGTCATCACGAACGGCGTGGAGTGGATGATGTCGGCCAGCTTGAACTCCTGGAAGACCTGGATGGAGCGCTTCTCGTCGGCGGCCGCCGCCGCGGTGCACGTCGTGGTGGTCAGGTTGTCGGCGGTGCCGCCGGCGAACATCCGGTAGAACTCCGCGGTCGAGTCGAAGTAGGCGTGCGCGATGCAGGCGTCGCCAGCGGCGATGCGCTGGTTCAGGAACGAGGTCGTCAGCGAGGTCGAGCTGTAGGCGTTGCTGAAGTCGGTGCTGAGCACGGTCGAGAACGGCGTCAGGACGCCCGAGCTGTTGACCGAGTAGATGGTGCGGTCGGTGTAGGCGCGGGCGTCGAGCAGGGTGTGCAGATCGAGCAGCTTGGTGACCACCCCGGCCGGGTTCTTGGCGGTGGCGCGCAGGAAGCCGTGCCACTGCCCGGTGGCGTTGGCCTCCAGCTGGTAGGCCGACGACAGCTGCCACTGCTCGTTGGTCGCGGTCAGGATGGGCGCCGTCGCGGTCGCGGCGGCGGTGCCCGACAGCACCGAGCGGTAGACCTGCCCGGCGATGTCGAGCATGGCCTGGTTGAGCGAGGTCGCGTTGTCGGCCTGGTAGTAGTAGTTGCTGCCTGGCGCGTCGGTACCGCCGGCCTGCGCCAGCGCGTTCAGCGCGGTGGCATCGACGCCGTCGCCGAAACCGACCACGAAGGTCTTGATGTTGCGGTTGCGCAGCGTGGTGATACGGGCCGCGGTCTGCGTGGTGCTGGCGCCGCAGGTCTCCATGCCGTCGGTCATCAGCAGGACGAAGCGCGGCGGCGAGGTCGTCGGGACCACGGCGTTGTAGCGCGCGGCGGTCAGGGCCGCGCCCAGCGCGCCATAGATCGGGGTGCGCTCGTCGGGGTACTCGGCGTTCAGGTAGCTGACGATCAGGCTCTCGTTGCCCGAGCCGGTGCTGTAGGGAATGGGATGGTCGGCGGCACACATGGCGGCGAAGCTGGTCTCGCACCTGCCGTAGTAGCGACAGCGGTACGTGGTGCCAGTCGCCGTGGTGCGATAGCACCGGCCGGGGACGCTGCCCGGGCACTTGCTGTCGTTGGCGTAGTAGGGGCTGGAGAAGGTGCCCGAGCCGCTGCGACAGTTGGTGCCGGTGCCCGAGGCGACACACTCCTCGCCTGCCACCGAGCACGCCGGCGACGCAGGGTTGCACACCGCGTTCGACGAGTGCGGATCGTCGGGGAAGGTGTACATGCCGAAGTTGATCTTGCCGACATACTCCGTGGTGATGGCCTGCACCGCGGTGTTCAGCGCCTCCCACTTGGTCTGGGTGTCACCCGAGATGGTCTCCCCCATCGAGCCCGAGCGGTCGAGCACCATGAGCAGGTCGGGATCACAGTCCTGCGCCGACGCACTGCTGGTGAGCAGCGTCACCAGCAGGCCCGCTCCCAGCAGCCTGAGCTTGCTCGCCGACTTCATCGCAGTCCCCCTCACTGGTTGATCGTGATCGGGCCGAAGCGCACGTCGGCTCGCACCTGCTTGACCGCCGCCGCGCCACCCGGATCGGCCTGACGCGTGATCGGGTCACCGTTGACGGTTCCGGTCACGTCGACCTGGTACACATAGAAGGCCCAGCGATTGCTGGTGCCGCCGGCGACCTGGTAGCCAGGCGGCGGGGCGGCCAGGCGCGGGCGCGACATGGTGGCGATGTACTCCAGCCGACCGACGCGGGCGGTGTCCGCGCTGCGGTCGAGCGTCGCCTTGGCGAAGGTGAAGCTCGGGTTCACCGGGTTGGCCAGATAGGCTGCGTTGTGGAAGGTCTGGCCCTCGATGGCGCCCAGGTAGGCGATGCGGGTCACGCCGCCCTCGGCGACATGGTAGGCGTTTCGGCTGGAGCGCGAGTAGCCGCCGGCCGCCGTCTCCATGCGCACGAAGCGCATGGCCACCAGGCCCAGCCCCGCCAGCACCAGCAGCACCATCATGGCGATGACCATGGCGGCGCCACGCTCGCCTCGCGCGTGCACACGCTGGCCCACATGGCCCCCGGAAGTAGGCAGAACCTGCCAAGCTCGTGCGATGGACTCTTGTCTCGCCACGGACTGACAGTGGGGTCGGCGCAGAAAAAAGTTACAATCGATGCGTGGCCCGCCCGCCTCCTGGTAACAAATCGGGGTCCCGATCCCACTATGGTGGCATTGGCGGGGACAAGGACAGTGCGCGCACCCAGGCCTACGCAGACGACGCCGCGCTGGTGGCGCGCTGCATCGCCCGCGACGTCACCGCCCAGCGCGAGCTGTTTCGCCGCGAGTATCCGCGCGTGAACGCGACCCTGTACCGCGTGCTCGGCTCCGATCGCGAGTCGGAGGATCTGGTGCAGGACGCCTTCGTCGAGGTCTTCCGCTCGCTGCCGTCGTTTCGCGGCGAGGCGCGGCTGTCGACCTGGATCGATCGCATCGCGTGCCGCACCGCGTTCCAGCACCTGGCGCGGCGCCGCCCCGCGACGGTGCAGCTCGAGGTGGTGGCCGGCCATGCCGAGCTGACCGAGCCCGCCGAGTCGCCCGAGCGCCGGGTGCAGGCGCGCGAGGGGCTGCGCCGCTTGTACGAGGTGCTGGCCGGCCTCGGCACCGAGACGCGCCTCAGCCTCACCCTGCACCTGCTCGACGGCCGACCCATCGCCGAGGTCGCCGAGCTGACCGGCTCCAGCCAGATCGCGACCCGGGTGCGCATCTGGCGCGGTCGGCGCGCGCTGGAGAAGGCCGCCGCGCAGGATCCGGTGCTCGCCGGCTATCTGGACAGCTCGACCCATGACGATGTAGAGGGGGACTCGTGAAGAGAGTCGACGTGGAGCCGCCCGGCGGCGAGGTCCGCATGGCGCGCATCGAGCGCCGTGTGCTGGAGGCCGCGGCCCGGCTGCCGGCACCGGTGCAGCCAGCGCGCACTCCACGGCGTGCCGCGGGAGCCTCGCGGCGACACACCGCGCTGGCCTTTGCGGTGGGCGCGCTGGCGTGCGCCTGTGCGGTCATCGGCTGGACGCTGGCGTCGCGTGTGATGCAGCGCCGCGCCGAGGTCGCTCATTTCGCGGCCGAGCAACGCACCGCCGACGCCGTGCAGGCGCAAGCCTTCAAGCTGGCCGAGGAGCTGGAGGCCAGCGACCCCGGCGCCGCGCTGGAGGCCTACCGCAAGGTCGCGCGCGGCACCGGCCCGTGGGCCGCGCGGGCACTCTACAACGTGGCCAAGCTGGAGACCGCCTACGGTCACCCCGAGCTGGGCATCGCCAGCGCCGACGACTATCTGCGCCGCTTCCCCGCGGGTGCGCACGTCGAGGCGGTGTCCTGGATGCGCGCCGAGCTGTTCGCCGCCACCGGCTGGGACAGCTACGCCGCCGCCGCCGCGCGCCACTACCTCGAGCGCTTCCCCACCGGGGCCCACGCCGAAGCTGCCCAGGCCAAGGTCCAGTCGTCCGCCTCGCGCTGATGCCCGCCGCGCCGCGCCTGCTGCCCATCGCGCCCGCCGAGCTGCCCGAGCCGGCGCTGCCCTGCTATCCCTGCCCGCACCAGAGCTCGTGCTGCTCGTGGGGCACCCAGCTGACCGATGACGAAGCGCGCGCGCTGGCGGCCGCGCACGGCGCCGACAAGGTCTACCGCACCCGCTGGGGCGAGTGGCGCACCCGCGTGCGTGGTGGCCGCTGCGTCTTCATGGCCGGCAACACCTGCTCCATTCACGCCGATGCCGCCTACCCCGCGGTGTGCCGCCACTTCCCCCATCGCGACGCTGACGGGGCCTCACCATACCCATACGATCCGGTGTGCCCCGAGCTGGTATGATCCCGCACATGGGAGCCCCGCCACCTCCGACCCCCGGCACCGCAGGCTTCGCGCTGCTGGTGGGATCCGACCCTCGCCCGATCGCGATGTACAGCAAGCTGCTCGGCGAGGTCGGCATGCGGGTCGCCGTCCTGACCGATGGCGAGGTCGCCCTGCGCGCGCTGTCGAGCGGTGATCTGCCCCGCCTGGTCATCATCGATCTGTCGCTGGCCAAGTTCGACGGCTTCGCGGTGCTGGCTGCGTTGCGCCTGCGCGCCGCCCCCGAGCGCGTGCCCGCGCTGGCGATGTCGGCGTTCCCCACCTTGCGCAAGGTCGCGCGCAAGCACCTCGACAACCTCGGCGTGTCGGCCCTGCTGTCCAAGACCGCCACCCGCGAGGCCGTGCACCGCGCGGTGCGCCGCGCGCTGGCGGGCATCCGTCGCATCGAGGAGGACGAGCGTCGCGACTTCGACACCCTGGCCAAGAAGGAGCGCACCCGCCTGGAGCGGCTGGCGCAGTCGAAGCTGATCGAGGATCTGGCCCCGCAGGCCGGCCTGAGCGCGGTGGTCACCAAGGCCGCGGGCGCGTTCGGCGTGCCGATGGCGATGCTCACGCTGGTGCGCGACGACGGCGAGTGGTTCAAGGCGCACCAGGGGCTGTCGCCGGCCCTGATCAACCAGCGCGGCATCCCGCTGTCGGCGTCGATCAGCCGCCACGTCATCGGCGCCGAGAGCGACGAGCCGCTGATCATCCCGGACGCCACGCGGCACCCCTGCTTCAACGACAACCCGCTGGTCAAGTCGGGCGCGTTCCGCGGCTATGCCGGCGCGGCGCTGGTGTCACCCCAGGGTGACGCGCTGGGCGTGCTGTCGATCATGGATCAGCGCCCGCTGACCATCGGCTCGGCCGAGGCCTCGGCGCTGGTGCTGTGGGCCAGGCAGGCCGCTGGCGAGCTGGCGCTGGCCATCGGGCATCGCCAGCGCGCCTCGGCGGCGGCGGGCACCGCGACGCTGGTGGCGCCCTCGGGCGTGCACGCGCTGGGCGCCATGCAGGGCGATCTGACGCAGTCGCTGCCGCTCTTGCGCACGCTGTTCGCGGCGCTCGACAGCGGCGTCATGCTGTTCGGGCCCGATCGCACGCTGATGTTCGCCAACGAGGCCGCGCCCGAGCTGCTGGCGCTGCCCGCCAAGCAGCTCATCAAGCAGAGCCGCGAGCAGGTCGTGACCCAGGTCGCCACCATGCTCAAGGACAAGGACGGCTTCGCCTACGAGATGCGCGTGCTGCCGACGGGGCCGGTCGCGCTGCGCAGCGACCTCGAGCTCCTGTGGCCGCAGCGCCGTATACTGCGCTGGATCGAGCAGCCGGTCGCGCTGGGCGCCACCGGCAACGGCCAGCTGGTGGTGCTGACCGACGTCAGCGCCGAGGTCGACCTGGAGACCGAGCGCGAGCGGCTGGCGCGCTCCGACACCTTGACCGGCCTCACCAACCGGCGCGGCGGCGAGGAGGCCATCGTGCGCGAGGTCGCGCGCGCGCACCGCCACTCGACGCCGCTCGGCTTCGTGTACTTCGACCTCGACAACTTTCGCCAGGTCAACGAGACCTACGGCTATCCGGTCGGCGATCGCGTGCTGCGCGAGGTCGCGACCATGCTGGCCAAGACGCTGCGCGGCGGCGACTTCGCGGTGCGCTGGGGCGGTGAGGAGCTGCTCGCGGTGCTGCCGGGTACCGCGCTGGACGGCGCGCAGGCCACCGGCGAGCGCATCCGGGTCATGGTGGAGAAGACCGTCTTCGAAGGCGTTGGCAGCGTCACGATTTCTGCAGGGTGTGCTGAGCTGATGGGCGGCGAGGGCAGCGCCGAGGCCATCGCGCGCGCCGACTACAAGCTGTACGAGGCCAAGCGCGGCGGGCGGAACTGTGTCCAATGAAAAGTGTCGAGATTCCAGCCTGTTTCGCGCGTGTTCCTGATATGTGGCCCGCGCTCTGTACCCTTGGACCAGGTGCTCTCGTATGCTAGGCTGTTAGCCACGTTGCGTTTGTCCGTCTGCCTGACGACCACCTCGGCCAGTCAGGGGGAGTAATCCATATGGATGTGGGTGATAGCGTCGGTAGCTTTGCCCTGATCGACAAGATCGGCGCCGGTGGTATGGGCGCAGTGTATCTGGCCCAGCACAAGCTCATCGGTCGCCGCGCGGCCGTCAAGGTGCTGCTGCCCGAGCTGTCGAGCGATCCCGACATCACGGCCCGCTTCTTCAACGAGGCCAAGGCCGCCACCGCGATCCAGCATCCCTCGATCGTCACCATCTTCGACTTCGGCCATCACGAGAGCGGTTGCGCTTACATCGTGATGGAGTTCCTCGACGGCGAGAGCCTGACCGCGCGCATGCGTCGCGCCGGCAAGCTGCCGCCCGAGCACGCCATCTCGCTGACGCGCCAGATCGCCGGTGCGCTGGGCGCCGCACACGCCAAGGGCATCGTCCATCGCGACATGAAGCCCGACAACGTCATGCTGGTGCCCGACCCCGAGGTGCTGCCGTTCGGCGAGCGTGTCAAGGTGCTCGACTTCGGCATCGCCAAGCTGATCTCGGAGAGCGGCGGCACCGGCAACAAGACGCGCACCGGCAGCGTGGTCGGAACCCCGGCGTACATGGCGCCCGAGCAGTGCAAGGGCACTGGTCAGATCGATCACCGCGCCGACGTCTACTCGCTGGGCTGCATGCTGTTCGAGTTCATGTCGGGTCGCACCCCGTTCGTCTCGGATGGCTATGGCGAGCTGATCGCGGCGCACATCTTCACGCCGGCGCCGCTGGTGACGCAGTTCGAGGCCAGCGTGCCCGAGCCGCTGGCGCACCTCATCGCGCGCATGCTGGGCAAGAACCCCGACGAGCGGCCCAAGGACATGGCCGCGGTCATCCACGAGCTCGACGCCCTGGGGCCGAGCTGGGCGACCACCGCCGCGATGCACGCCGCCGCCGGGACCATGGGCCAGATGGGCCAGATGGGCCAGATGGGCAGCGGCCCGGTGATGCGTCCGACCCCGCCGCCGGGCGTGGGCACCGGTCCGCGCATGCCTGCGTTCAGCCCGCCCCAGCTGCCCACGGTGGGCCAGCGCCCCGGCGCACTGGGCAGCGTCCCCGCCATGAGCGGCGGCGGCACCGCGGTGCTGTCGCCCGACCAGGCGCCCGACGTGCGCAAGCCGACCACGCTGGGCGGCGCCGCCAGCGAGGCCATCGCGCCGACGGCGGGCGGCAAGAAGAAGAGCAAGATTGTGCCCATCGCCATCGGCGGTGGCGTGCTGGCCGCGGCCGCCGTGGCCGCCATCGTGATGATGGGTGGCGGCAAGAAGAACAAGGGTGATGGTGGAGGCAGCACGGTCGCGGCCGGTGGCGGCAGCGTCGACACCAGCCCGAGCGCCTCGCCGTCGGCGTCGCCGACCGCCAGCGCCAGCCCGTCGCCCAGCGCGCTGCCGGTGCTGGAGCAGGTCACCCTGGTGGTGGAGTCGGATCCCGTAGGCGCCGAGGTCTACCGCGCCGCCGACGGCATGCTGATCGGCAAGACGCCGTTCAAGCACAAGGTCACCAAGGCCGACGGCATGCTGGTCTACCTGATCAAGCTGGCCGGCTACAACGACGAGCGCGTCGAGCTGCGCGCCGACGAGGACTCGACCAAGCTGGTGGCTCTGACCGCGGTCAAGAAGGGCAGCCCGGTCGGCCCGGTCGTCAGCGGCGGTCCCAAGCCGTCGAAGACGCCCAGGCCGTCCCCCAGCGGCGGCCCGACCACCAGCCCGTCGCCCAGCGGCACCACCGGCGACAACCTGCTCAAGCCGCAGTAGCGGAACAGCGCTCCTCGAAGCTGGGCTTCGAGGGGGCTGAAAACGCCGAGGCCCCCATCGCTGGGGGCCTCGAGTTCGTTTCGGGGGTGGGAGGAGGACGACTGACTACGGGACGGTTCCGCCCATGCTGACGGCGGTCACCGTGGTGCCCGCGGCCAGCGTCAGCTGGGCCTGGATCTGACGGCCCGGCGTGGTCGGCTTGAACAGCACGTCGACGGTGCAGGTGCCGGCGGCCGCGATGGGGTTGCCGGCGCAGGTGTTGACGCCGGTGATCATGAAGCTGCCAGCGTCGGTGCCCGTCAGGGTGACAGTGGGCGCCGAGGTGGCGCCGCCCGCATTGGTGAAGGTGAAGGTCCGGGGCGCCGACATGCCACCGGCGTTGGTGGTGTTGCCGAAGTCATGGTCGTCGGGCGCGCCGGTGACCATGCTGGTGGCCGCGCCGGTGACCTGCAGCGGGACGTTGACAGTGGCGCCGCTCGCCGCGACCACGCGCAGATCTGCGATGGCCTGACCCGCGGTGCCGGCCGGGTTGGCCTGCACGGTGACGGTGCAGCTCTCGCTGATGGCCAGGCCCATGTCCTTCGAGCGGCAGTCGTTGCCCACGATGGCGAAGGCGGCGGGGTTGCTGCCGCTCAGCGCCGAGGTGGTGATGGGGCCCGACTTGGCGCTGCCGGTGTTGCGGATCGTGATCCGGGTCGGCATGCTCATCTTGTTGAGCACCACGGTGCCGAAGTCGTGGGTGCCGCTGACACTGGACACGAACATGGCCAGGTCGACAGAGCCGTCGGCGGTGTTGGGCCGCGGCTCGGTGATGCCGAACTCGACGGTGACGTTGTTGGTCTTGTCGCGCACCACCGGGTTGACGTAGCTGGTGCCCATCGAGATGGCGCCACCGCCCGCCATGCGCGCGACCGCCTTGACCTCGAGCAGGCCGGCGCCCTTGACGATCTCGAGCGAGGCCGTGGTCATCTCCGCGGGCAGCCCGTTGGGCGTCAGGATCTCGAACTGCGGCTGGGTCACGGTGTCGAGCATGAGATCGAAGGTGACCGACTTGACCGCCATGAGGTCGGTCAGGTTGCCCTTCTTGAGCGTGATCAGCACGAACGTCTTCTCGTCCGCGCCACCACAGCTCGTCACGGTCGTCGCGGCGAGCACGCTCGCAGCCGCGAGCACAAATCCAGCAGAACGAAGCTTCATCATCTAAACACCACTGTGTTTCCGAGGTCTGAACCGGGAGGCGACACCTCTTCGCTGCCGCCCGCGAGTACAACTACCGCAACTGTGGCCCCGACCGCCACTGCTCCGATCGCGGTCCAGAACCACCACTTCTTGTAGATCGGCTTGGGGCCATCGCCGGGGGGCAGCTGGTCGCCGCCAGGGGGCACGTTGACGTCCGACGGGTCGGGGATCTTCTTGCGCCGCTCCTCCTCCTCGATCCGGCGGCGCTCCTCCTCCTCGGCCTTCTTCTTGGCCTCGGCGTCGAGCACCGCCTGCGCGGCGTCCATGTCCTTGATCTGCTGCTCGACCTCGAGCTTGTTGGGCGCCTGCGGCATGTTGCGCAGGAACGACCGGTAGAACACCGCCGCCTCGCCGGGCTTCTTGTCGAGGCGCAGCGACTGGGCGACGTTGAAGAGAAAGACCGGGTCGGCCTTGGTCTTGTACGCCTGCTTGAACAGATCGGCCGCCTTGGAGAACTCACCGAGGTTGTAGGCCTCGATGCCGGCGGCGTAGAGGCGCTTGGACGCGACCCCTGGGTCTTCACCTGGTGAAGGTGAAGGTGCGGGCTGCGCAAACGCCGCAGCACACATGATGGTGGTGAACACGATGCTGACGCAGAGTGTGGAGATACGCCTCATTATCGACCCTTCCGCCCGGTTCAGAGCTATCGCCGGCGACTCGGTGAACGTGCACCCGCCACCTTACGACGCCCCGGCGAGCAGCGTCAACGCGGCGGAACTGTCATGGACAGGAACGTGCGCAAACACACTTCCCTTTCTTTCGGATCTGTGGAAAAAGTAGCCCGGGGGCTTTTCCCGCGGTCTCGAACAGCATCGTTCGAGGCTTAACGGTCGACGGAGGTTGATGACGTGCGCAAAATCTGGCTTGGCGTTCTCGTTGCTGCTTGTTCAGGGGCGTTCTTCGGCTGCGGTGACAATGACAGTGGCGATGACACGCCCGACAGCATGGTGCAGCCACCAAAGCTGACCATCGTGGCGGCGCCGACCACCGTCGCCGTCAATGAGGGCGCACAGGCGACCTTCATGGTGACCCTCAGTCGCGCGCCCACCGAGGGGCCCGTGACCATCAACGTCAGCTCGGCTGACCGCACCATCGTCACGGCGAACCCGAGCACCCTGACCTTCACCGCCAACGACTTCAGCACCGCGCAGGCGGTCGTCGTGCAGGGCGTCAACGATCTCGACACCAACAACGACACCGTGCTGGTGGGCCTGACCTCGAGCGGTCTCGACACCGTGAACGTGCGCGTCGACGTGACCGACGACGACCAGCTCACCATCATCACGTCGCCGACGACGCTGACGGTGCAGGAGCCGTCCACTCCAGGCACCAACACCGGTACCATCAACGTACGCCTCAGCAACGCACCGGCGGCGGCGGTGACGGTCAACGTCGCCTCGGCCATGACGGGCAAGCTGACGGTGTCGCCCGCGACCCTGACCTTCGACTCGGCCAACTTCGGCACCAGCCAGGCCGTGACGGTCACGCCGCTCGCTGACGCCGACATCGTCAGCGACACCGTGAACGTGACCTTCAGCGCCACGGTCGGCACCGCGATGCCGATGGCCAGCGTGCCGGTCCTGATCGCCGACAAGGACGTCCAGGGCATCGCCATCGCGCCCAGCGCCATCACGGTCGCCGAGGGCAGCACCACCCCGGGCACCTTCACGGTGCGCCTGAACCAGATGCCGAGCAGCAACGTGACCGTGAACCTGGCCTCGGCCAACACCATGGCCGCGACCATCATGGGTAGCTCGACGCTGACCTTCACCTCGGCCAACTTCGCCACCCCGCAGACGGTGTCCGTCCTCGCGGTCAGCGACGACAACACGCAGCCCGAGATGACCACCATCAACGTCACCTCGGCCGGCCTCGATCCGCGCAGCGTCACCGTCAACGTGACCGACGACGACAGCCAGCGCATCGTGGTCAACCCGACCTCGCTGTCGGTCCTGGAGGATGGCTCGACCACCTTCGCGGTGCACCTGGCGTTCAACCCGGCCTCGACCATCTCGGTCCTGATCGCCTCGTCGAACACCATGAAGGCGACCACCACCCCGACCTCGCTGACCTTCAACGCCGCCAACTTCGCGACCGACCAGACCGTCACCGTCAACGGCATCGATGACGCCGACCTGGCCAACGAGTCGGTCACCCTGCTGCTGTCTTCGGCGGGTAACGCCCCCAGCGTCACCATCCCGGTGGGCGTCACCGACAACGACCTGCAGACCCTGGTCGTCACCCCGACCACCCTCGGCGTGGTCGAGGGCGCGACCTCGACCTTCACTGTGCGCCTGGGCTTCCAGCCCGCCGCCGACGTCACCGTGACGACGGCGACCAGCGCCGCCGCCGTGGCCACCGCGCTGCCGGCTTCGCTGACCTTCACGCCGGCGAACTTCGCCATGCCGCAGACGGTCACCGTCTCGGGCACCGACGACACCGATCTGACGGACAACACGGCGCGCATCACCGTGGCCTCCACCGCCGTGGTGACACCGGTCGACGTCACCATCAACGTGATGGACAACGACCGCCAGGGCATCCTGGCCAACCCGACCGGTCTGACCCTGACCGAGGGCATGGCGCCGGGCACCGTCCAGGTCAGCCTGAACTTCGCGCCCTCGGCGGACACCACCGTCACCGTCGTGTCGAGCAACCCGACCCGCCTGTCGGCGACCACGGGCGGCCCGACCACCAGCACGCTGCTCTTCACCCCGGCGAACTTCGCCACCCCGCAGCCGGTCACCCTGACCGTGGCTGACGACCTCGACGCCATCGGCTTCACGGCCACCGTGACGCTGACGGCCCCCGGCATCAACCCCGACACCGTCGTCAATGTCACCGTGAATGACGACGACACCCAGCGCCACCTCGTGACGCTGTCGTCGCAGTCGCCCCCCGCGCCCCCGATCATCGTCCTCGAGGAGGATCCCACCGGCCGCACCTTCACGGTCGCGCTGAGCGCGCAGCCGGAGAGCAACGTGATCGTGAGCCTGGCGGCCTCGACCTCGAACGTGCTGTCGATCTCGACCGCCCTGGGCACCACGCTGGAGTTCAACACCACCAACTACGCGGTGCCCCAGACCGTCACTGTCCGTGGCCTGTCGGACCCGAACCTGACCGACGAGTTCGTCGACATCCTGGTGTCCTCGCCGGTCGCGCCGACGGTCACCGTCCCGGTCCGCGTGCAGGAGGACGACCTGCAGGATCTCGTGGTCACGCCGCCGCAGTTCGTGTGCGCCTCGACCACCCCGCTGGTCTGCCCGGGCGTCGGCATGCCGATCCGCGAGGACGGCACCACCGGGAACCAGATCTCGATCCGCCTGCAGTTCCAGCCCGAAGGCACCAAGGGTGTGCGCGTGCGCTCGAACAACCCGTCGATCCTGATCAACGGTCAGTCGATGGTCGACCTGCTGTTCACGACCACGAACTACCTGATCCCCCAGGTGCTGACGCTGACCACGCCGACCGACAACAACCTCGACCAGCCCGCGGACACCACGGTGACCATCGGCCTGTGCGAGGCCGCGTGCGCCTCGGCCATCTTCTCGGCCGTCAAGACGTTGTCGATCGACGCCATCGAGGACGACGTCCAGGCCATCGTGACCTCGGCCTCCACGGTCGCGGTCGGCGAGGGCGCGACCTCGCCGTTCACGGTGCGCATGGCGTTCGAGCCGCTCGCCCTCGGCACCGAGGTGCTGAGCCTGGCTACCAGCGATGCCCTGGCCGCCACCGTGGCGGCGATGACCCCGCCGCTGTCGTTCGACGCGGGCAACTACTCCACGCCGCAGACCGTCATCGTGACGGGTGAACAGGACGCCGACGTCCTGGGTGAGACCGTGACCGCGACCATCAGCTCGAGCATCGCGCCCACGCCCCCGGTGGACGTCACCATCCGCGTCACCGACGACGACGCCCAGGCCATTCTCCTCAGCCCCAGCAACTCCACGACGCTGGTCGAGGCCCCGGATTCGGAGACCTTCAACGTGACTCTGCAGCAGGATCCGTCGGGCTCCCTGACCGTCAATCTGGTCTCCGAGGACGACACCAAGGTCACGGTGTCGCCCGCCACGCTGACCTTCGACTCCAGCAACTACATGGTCGGCCAGCCGGTCATCGTCACCAGCGTGTCCGACGAGGACGTCCGCAACGAGGACATCGACATCACCCTGAGCGCCACCGGCGTGATGACCGACTCGGTCTACAACGTCATCGTGCTCGATGACGACGACCAGGGCTTCGTGGTGCCCGCGGGCGTCACCGTCGACGAGGAGGGCACCGCGCCGCTGAACATGCACCTGGCGTTCTCGCCCACCGTCGATCTCGAGGTCACCGCGACCATCACCGGCGGTGGCGTCGGCGAGGCCTCGGTGTCTGGCCCGCTGACCTTCACGGCCGCCAACTACGCCACCGACCAGGCCTTCACCATCACCGGCCTGGCCGATCTCGACCTCGACAACGAGGCTGGCTTCGTCACCCTGACCGTGACCTCGCTCCAGGGCACCTCGCCCCCGGAGGGCACCGCCACCATCACGGTGCCGCTGTCGGTGATCGACGATGACCGTCAGACCATCATCGTCGGTCAGTCGCCCGCGCTGCCGTTCGTCAACTCCGTCCAGGAGGGTGGTCCCGATGGCAGCTTCACCGTTGCGCTGGGGCACCCGCCGCGGGGGGGCGCGAACGACAACGTGCTGGTCAGCATCCAGTCTCCGCTGAGTGACCACATCACCATCACCAGCTCGACCACGCTGGCCTTCACCACGGCCAACTTCAGCACTCCGCAGACGGTGACCTTCCGCGGTGTGCTGGACAGCGACTTCCTCACCCAGCTCGGCGACGTCAACCTGCTGATCGCCGAGTCCACCGATGCGCCCGCGGGGACCTTCCCGGACGTCACCGGTACAGCGGCGGTCAGGGCCATCGATCGCCAGATCACCGTGCTGGCCTCCCAGGTCTACCCGGGCCTGTTCGGTGGCACCGAGTTCACCGAGCGCGCCAACGCGACCTTCGGCTTCGACAACTTCCTCGTCACCGGTCACAACGGTGCCGGGGTGTACTCGGTCGCCTCCGACAATCGTGACCTGAACGGCTTCACGGCCAATCCGGCCTCGATCGGCGACGCCGGGCCGGACGCCACGACCCAGGTGGTCGACTTCAACGGTACCAACTACGGCGTCTTCGCCGCGGATGGTACTGGCATCCGCTACACCGAGATGTCGCCTGCGCTGGTCGCGACCAACACCTCGAGCTTCGGCACCGGCAACAAGGAGTTCTCCGTCACCAACGACCCGACCAACAGCCAGTACGGTGTGCTGTACCGTGGCGCCAACGACAACCTGTTCTTCACGCGAGTGCCGTACGCTGGTGGTGCGGCCTCGGCCCCGCAGCTGGTGACCACCGCCGACGCCAGCCCGGATCGGTCGCCCAGCGTGCACTTCATCGGCAACTCGTTCACCTTCAACGCTCTGCCGACGCCGTTCCTGGGCCTCTACACCCAGACCGGTGGCGGTCTGACCTGTCTGCGCATGAACGCGCAGGGCGTGATCGTGGCGGGCGGAGGCACCGCGACCCTGAACAACAACTTCGCGTTCTACTCGTCGGTCTGGAGCGGCGCGCGCGCAGTGACGGCGCGTCAGGATGCGTCGGGCCTCATCCTCCAGGAGATCTTCCTGAACGATCAGAACAGCAGCCCGGCCTGCCAGTTCATCACGCAGGTCCTGCTGCGTCCGGCCGACCAGTATGTCAACCCGCCGGCGATCGCCTACAACGGCACCGAGTTCGCGGTGGCCTACGACGTCCAGAGCGGCGCCAACTCGATCATCGGCGTCGCCCTGTACCATCCCGCCTCGGGCACCATCACCAACCACCTGTTCAACGCGCCGAGCGACGTGCCCGGCGAGCGTCCGTCGATCAGCTGGGCGCGTGATCGCTGGATCCTGCGCTACTCGTCGACCGCCGGCGTCCAGGTCCGCGCCGGCTCGATGGCCCCTCCGGGCTAGTCTCAGCCGGTCACTGATGTAGGGGCGCCCCCGCACGGAACAGCGTGCGGGGGCGCTGTCCTTTTCGGGTGTTGCTGGCAAAGTGCGATGGCACTCTTCCCTGGACCGCCCCTTGTGTGTTAACAGCGGCCGGATCGAATTGGCTTGGATGAAGGTAGGGCATCGATGAACATCGTCGGCACCGTGAGCTCCAGCGAGGGCGAAGCCGCCCACACCCCTGCGCCCCACGCGCAGGAGATCGTCGTCTCCGTCGTGATGCCGTGCCTCAACGAGGCCATGGGCGTTGGCAAGTGCGTCGAGAAGGCCATGAAGGCCATCGCGGCCATGGGCGTCGCCGGCGAGGTCGTCGTGGTCGACAACGGTTCGACCGACGACTCGGCCAAGATCGCGGCCGCCGCCGGGGCCCGGGTCATCCACGAGCCGCGGCGCGGCTATGGCTCGGCCTACCTGCGCGGCTTCGCCGAGGCCCGCGGCAAGTACATGGTCATGGGCGACTCGGACGACACCTACGACTTCTCGACCATCGCCGACTTCATCAAGCCGCTGCGTGATGACGGCTTCGACATGGTCATGGGCACCCGCCTCAAGGGCAAGATCCTGCCCGGGGCGATGCCGTGGTCACACCGCTGGATCGGCAACCCGATCCTGTCCGGCATGCTGAAGCTGCTCTACCACACGCGCATCTCGGACTCGCACTGCGGCATGCGCTCGTTCACGCGCGAGGCCTACGAGCGCATGCGGCTGCAGACGACCGGGATGGAGTTCGCGTCCGAGATCGTCGTCAACTCGCTGCGCGCCAAGCTCAAGATCCACGAGCTGCCCATCACCTACTACCCGCGCATCGGCGAGTCCAAGCTGTCGGGGCTGCGCGACGCCTGGCGCCACGTGCGCTTCATGCTGATGTACTCGCCGTCGTACCTGTTCCAGCTGCCCGGGATCTTGCTGTGCCTGCTGGGCGGGGCCGCGGTGATCCTGACCGCCGGGGGGCCCCGGTCGCTGTTCGGTCACACCTGGGACTTCCACGTGCTGCTGTTCGGCGCCCTGTCGGTCATCATGGGCTACAACCTGGTGCTGTTCGACGTCTTCGCCAAGACCTTCTCGATGGGGGCCGGCTTCGTCGAACCCAAGAAGTGGCTGCGCTTTCTGACCAACTTCTGGTCGCTGGAGAAGGGCCTGATCGTCGGCGGCCTGGTGCTGCTGGCGGGGCTCGGGCTGGAGATCAAGATCATCTATGATTGGGCCAGCCACGGCTACGGCCGCCTGATGGCGGTGCGCGGCGTGGTCATCGGCATGACCGCGATGGTGCTGGGCGTGCAGACCATGTTCGCCTCGTTCCTGATCAGCCTGATGCTCATCAAGCGGCGGTGAGCGTCCTCGTCATCGGTGGCGCCGGCTACGTCGGGTCGCATACCGTCCTGTCGCTGAAAGACGCGGGAATGCGCGTCGTCGTTCTTGACGACCTGTCAACAGGTCACCGCAAGCTGGTGCCCGCCGGGGTGCCCCTTTACGAGGCGCCGCTGGAGGACGGGACGGCGCTGCGCACGCTGCTTCGGACCGAGGGCATCAGCGCGGTGCTGCACTTCGCGGCGCGCTCCCTGGTCGAGGAGTCGGTCAAGAACCCGCGCAAGTACTTCGAGGCCAACGCCGGCGGCGCGCTGACGCTGACCGGGGCGATGCTCGACTGTGGTGTGCATCGCATCGTGTTCTCGTCGACCGCGGCCATCTTCGGCGAGCCCGCGCAGCAGCTGCCCGGGCGCCCGGCTGGCGCGGCCATCGAGGACGACGCCAAGCGGGTGCCGCTGAATCCCTACGGCGAGTCCAAGGCCTTCATCGAGGATCTGCTGCTGGCCTACCGGGTCCACGGCCTGCGCTCGGTGGCGCTGCGCTACTTCAACGCCGCCGGCGCCGACGCCGCCGGGCGCAGCGGCGAGGATCACGAGCCCGAGACCCACCTCATCCCCATCGTGCTCGACGTCGCCCTGGGCCGCCGCGCCGAGGTCACGGTTTTCGGGACCGACTATCCGACCCGCGACGGCAGCTGCCTGCGCGACTATGTCCACGTCACCGACCTGGCCGCGGCGCACCTGGCCGCGCTGCGCCACCTGGAGGCCGGCGGTGACAGCCTGCGCCTGAACCTCGGCTCGGGCCAGGGCACCACGGTGCGCGAGGTCATCAGCACCGTGGCGAGGGTGACCGGCCGCCCGGTGCCGGTGCGCGAGGGCGCCCGCCGCCCCGGCGACCCCGCCGCGCTGGTGGCGTCCTCCGCCGGCGCCGAGCGCATCCTCGGCTGGCGCCCCACCCGCGGCATCGACACCATCGTCGCCGACGCCTGGGCTTGGCACCAAAAGCTCCGCGCCTGAAAGGCGTGGAGCTTTTGTCCGGATCCGTCTCCCTCCGCGCCTGAAAGGAGCGGAGCTTTTGTCCGGCTCCTACGGCGCCTCGCCCGCCTCGCGCCCCTCCAGCTCGCAGTCGTCGAACTCGATGACCGAGGCGTGGTCGAGCTCGCGCCACCAGGGGATCGGCGTCAGATCCGGGCGCGGCAGGCCGCCCGTCATGCTGGCGGGCAGGCGGGGCATCGGAAACTGGAACGGCGCCAGCCCATCGACATCGACGAACACCGGGTTGGCGATGGCATACGAGAAGGTGTCGCGGTCCATGCGTCCGGCCAGCTCGCGCGGCAGCGGGGTGTTGGCGTCGGCGACCACGACGTAGAAGGTGTCGACCGCGGGGCGCGGGATGGTCAGCGTCTCGTCGAAGCGGACATGGTTGATCGACGACCCGATGGTGCGCGAGGCCACCACGGTGTTGCCGTTCGCGAACACGCGCAGCCGATCGACGGGCACGAAGTTGGCGGCGTCGATCTCGATGTGCAGGCGCACGTCGTTGCCGGCCGGCAGGGTCACGCTGTCGCCCGGGCCGGCGCTGTCGTTGACCGTCACCGCCAGCCAGGGGCCGCTGGTCGCGACGACGTGGCGGCCGCGGATGGCCTGGCGCACCGCCTCCAGCGTCAACATGGCGGGGCGGTCGTCGGGCACGCGCAGGAAGGTGCGCGGTGAACCCGCCTTGGCCGAGGCGATGCGGTGGGTGTCGGAGTTGCCGGTCGCGGTCAGCACGTGGCCCCGCTCCAGCAGCCCGAGCCAGTCCTTGAGGATCTGCTCGATGTCCTCGCGCTTGGCCTCGATGCCGTTCAGGATCTCGACGGCGTCGAAGTCGAGCACGAAGGGCGGCCGCGCCACCGCGCCGGTGCTGGGATCCCAGCCCACGGTGGTGAAGTACGACTGCGGCGAGATCAGGCGCGGGTGGTTGATCTGCGTGATCTCGTCCTCGGGCGGCGCGCGGAAGGTCGCCAGCATGCTGGCGATGTCCCAGTTGGCGTTGATCATCGGGCTGCCGCCGTGGGGCAGGGCGGGGTCGTAGGGCACCGGGAAGATGTTGAAGTGGCCGGTGTCCAGCGAGACCTCGTTGCCCGAGATGGCGAACATCCAGCGCTCCATCTCGAGCGTGCGGGTGGCGCCGGCGAGGTCGAAGTTCTCGTTGTGGTCGGCGGCGGCGACCACCTCGATGCCCTCGGTGACCAGCGAGACCACACGATCTTGGGCCGGCACGTCGCTGTCGTTGGACGGCGCCTGGTGCACGTGGAAGTCGGCGCCGACCCAGCCCTGGGTCGGGAAGGCGCGCAGCAGGCGCACATTGACGGTCGCGATCCCGGTGGCCGGGACGTCGACGCGGACGCGCGCGATGTCGTACTCGATGCCGCGCTGGATGGTGAGATCGTAGGTGCCCGGGGTGATGCGCGCCTCGCCGTCGCCGGTCAGCAGCGCGATGGAGCCCAGCTGGCCGGCGCTGTCGCGCCCCAGCGGGACGCCGGTGGTGTCGTTGGAGAAGGTCAGCGCCATGGGCCGCCCGTTGGCGGCCAGGTCCACGCGCGAGGGCAGCAGCTGATCGTCGTCGTCGTCGCGCACGATGACGCGCAGGTTGGCGCCCGAGGTGTTGGCGTCGGCGCTGCCGCCGTCATGGCTGATGCCGCCGTCGGCGACGGGGTTCCCCACAGGTTCGCGGTCGCACGACGCGGCGATCGACCCCAGGGCACCGACAGCGGCGGCCGCGGCCAGGACCACGGTGAGACGGGTGCTGCGACGCACGCCCCGAGGGTACCACGCTGTGTGCTAGGTTGCCGGCGATGGCACCGGAGCATGATGAACCGCGCCTGACCTCGCTCAGCCATGGCGCTGGCTGCGCCTGCAAGCTGCCGGCCGAGGATCTGCGCAAGGTGCTGGCCGACCTGCCGCGGGTGGACGACGCCCGGGTGCTGGTGGGCAACGACACCCACGACGACGCCGCGGTGTTCGCGGTCGGCGTCGAGGGCATCATCAGCACCATCGACGTCTTCATGCCCGTGGTCGACGATCCCTACGATTTTGGCCAGATCGCGGCGGCCAACGCGCTGTCGGACGTCTACGCCATGGGCGGCGAGCCGCTGTTCGCGCTGGCCTTCGCTGGCTTTCCCGCAAAGCGGCTGTCCCTGGCCACCATGCAGCGGGTCATGCAGGGTGGCGCGGCCAAGTGCGCCGAGGCCGGGATCGCCATCGTGGGCGGCCACACCATCGACGACACCGAGCCCAAGTACGGGCTGGCGGTGACCGGGCGGGTCGACCCGGCGCGTATCGTGCGCAACTCGACGGCGCGCCCGGGCGACGTGCTGGTGCTGACCAAGCCGCTGGGCATCGGCGTGCTGACGACGGCCATCAAGCGCGATCGGGCCACGCCCGAGGTGGCGGCGCTGGCGGTGGCGCTGATGACCACGCTGAACCGCGACGCCTCGCGCGCCATGGTCGAGGTCGGGGTGTCGGCGGCCACCGACGTGACCGGGTTCGGGCTGCTCGGGCACCTCGGCGGCATGCTGCGTGGCAGCGGGCTGCGCGCGCGGCTGTGGGCCGACGCAGTGCCGCTGCTGGAGCCGGCGCGGGCGCTGGTGGCGGACGGCGTCTTCCCCGGCGGGTCGGCGCGCAACCTGGAGTTCTTCGGCCGGAGCACCCGGTTCGCGGCCGACGTCCCCGAGGTCACGCAGAAGCTCCTGGCCGACGCCCAGACCTCGGGGGGCTTGCTCATCGCGGTGCCGGAGGCGCGCCGCGAGGCGCTGCTTGCGGCGCTGGCTGCGCGCGGGGTCGCGACCCGCGCCGTGATCGGTCGCCTCGAGGCGGCCGACGGTCCGGACGACATCGGGCGCATCGTGGTGGAACGCGCTGCTTTCGAGAGAGGCCAGACATGAAGCTCGCAGAACTGAAGATCATCGTGACCGGGGGCGCGCAGGGCATGGGCGCGTACTTCGCGCAGCAGCTCCACGCCGCGGGCGCCCAGGTCGCCGCCGGCGACGTCAACGAGGCCGCGCTGGCTGCGCTGCCCGCGGGCATCCACCGGCGTCGCCTCGATGTCTCCGACGAGGCCGACTGCGAGGGCTTCGTGCGCTGGGCCAGCGACCAGATGGGCGGCCTGAACGGCCTCATCAACAACGCCGGGATCCTGCGCGACGGCCTCCTGGTCAAGAAGGACCGCGAGACCGGCGTCATCAAGAAGCTGTCGGCCAAGGACTGGCACGCGGTGCTCAACGTCAACCTGACCGGCGCGACCTGGATGGTGCGCGAGGTGGTCGCGCGCATGGCGGAGCTCGGCGCGCGCCCCGGCGTCATCGTCCACATGTCGTCGATCGCGCGCCACGGCAACCGCGGGCAGTCGAACTATGTCGCCGCCAAGGCCGCGCTGGCCGCCAACACGGTGACCTGGTCGCGCGAGTTCGCCGCCTTCGGCGTGCGCGTGGGCGCCATCGCGCCGGGCATGATCGAGACCCCGATGACCCAGGGTATGAACCAGAAGGCGCGCGACGCGCTGGTGGCGGCCATCCCGGTCGGCCGCATCGGCCTGCCCGACGACATCTGGACCGCGGTGCGCTTCATCATCGAGTGCGACTACTTCAACGGCCGCACCATCGACGTCGACGGCGGCCTGTCGATGTAGGCGTCAGCAGGCCCCAGGCCTGCTAAGGCGTGGTCGCGGTGTAGCGCTCGAGCAGCCCGTCGAGCGCCGCGTTCCACGCCGTCGGCGCCTCCAGCTGGCTCATGTGCCCGGCGCCCTCGAGCACGTGGAGCAGCGCGCCGGGGATGCCGGCCGCCAGCACGCGCGCGGCCTCGGGCGGCGTGATCACGTCCTCGGCGCCGACGATCACCGCGGTCGGCGCGGTGATCGCGGCCAGCTCGCCCCGGCGATCGGCGCGCAGGGCCATGCCGCGCTGCGCGGCCGCGAAGGCGGCTGCCGGCGCCGCGCTGATCCAGCCGCGCACCTCGGCGACCAGGGCCGGCCGTTCGCGCAGCGAGGTCGCGCCGAGCAGCTTGCCGCTGAGGCCTTCGGCGTGGGCGGCGGAGCCCTCGGCCAGCGCCTTCTGCGCGGCGACCTCGCGGCCCGCGGCGCCCTCGGCCGAGTCGGCCTCGGCGCGGGTGTCGGCCAGCAGCAGCGCGCCGATGCGGCCGGGGTGTCGCGCCGCCAGCGCCAGCGCGACATAGCCGCCCATCGAGACGCCGGCGACCAGCGCGTGCGCGACCCCCGCGGCGGCCATCATCGCCGCCACGTCGTCCGCCAGCTTCTCCATCGTGACCGGGCCGTGGTTGCCGGGGTCGAAGGCGCCCGACGCGCCGAAGCCGCCGAGGTCGGGCGCCAGCACCCGCGCGCGCCCCGCCAGGTGGCGCAGCTGCTCGCGCCACATCAGGCGGGACAGCGGGAACGCGTGCAGCAGGACGACGGCGGGGCCGCTGCCCTGATCCAGGTAGTCGACCGGACCGACGTGCATCAGTAGAAGTGCAGGCCGACGAGGAGCGAGCCGTTGCTGACGCTGGCTCGATCACGCGCGCCGACGTCGTAGGAGCCGACCGCGCCGTTGAGCTCGACCGAGAGGGCCCACTTGCGGCGCGCCATCACGTCGATGCCGCCGCCGGCCATCAGCCCGAAGCCGGGGTCGGACTGCGACTCCGAGAAGGCGTCCTGGTAGAACAGCTGGGCCCAGCCGATGCCCCCCTTGAGCCACAGGTTCTCGGTCAGGTAGGCCTTCACCGCCGCGGTGCTGATGGTCGACGTGAACACCGCGTCGTCGGTGCGCCGGCCGACCGAGAAGGCGCTGGCCTCGACGTCGAACATGATGGCCAGGTTGCGGTTCAAAAAGCCCCCGATGTAGAAGCTCCCACCGCCGCCCCCGTATGCCTCGGACGCTTCGCTGCCGTCGCCGAAGCGCACCGCGCCGAAACCCAGCGCGGCGCCGAACATCAGACCGTCGCGCTCCGGTTGAAAGCGGCCCTCGCCATACATGCCGCCATCCGGCGGCGGGCCTCCCGGCGGCGGGCCATAAGGCTGCGCCGAAGCCACCACGGCGGCCTGCATCAGCAGGCCCAGGGCCATCACCCACTTCTTCATTTTGCTCGCTCCCGGTCCACGAACGGCCAGTCCCAGTATCTCCGACCAAACCGAGCCGCGGTCAAGTCATCGCCGTAAACCAGAGGCGCCACGCACACATGCGTGGCGAGCGTTTGACTTGGCGGGGGTCCGATGGAACAATCTGCCGGAGCGAATGGCAAAGCTGGTCGAGGGGTTCAAAGACGGCAAGCCGGAACTTGGGCGCCGTACCTTCCTGGTCCCCGAGACGGTGCCGGAGGTGCTGGCCCTGCTGTATCACGAGCAGACCGGCATCGTGGGCGGTCTGCCGGTGGGGCCGGTGACCACGGATCCCGCGGGCTCCTACGGCATTCGCATGTATCCCGATCAAGATCCCTCGGTGCTCGAAGAGACGCGGCGCTACTTCGAGCGCCTGTCACGCCAGTTCGAGCGGGATCTGCCCAAGGCCTAGTTCTGAAGAATCTGCTGGAGCGCGTGCGTGTGAAGTGGGGCGGGTGTGCTGCGGGGCTGCTGATGCTGGCGCTGTCGCTCGCGCTGGCGGGCTGTCCGCGGGGTGCGGGCGCCGGTGGCGGCTGCACCAAGGACCGCGACTGCAAGGGCACCCGGGTGTGCGAGCAGAGGCGCTGTGTCGAGCCGGGGTCGAACCCGGGCGGCGCAGCCGGGCTGGCGGCGTCGGCCAACCAGCTGGTTCCGTCACGGCCGCGGCCCAGCCCGGCGCAGGGGGCGACCCCGGCCCCGGCGCCGCCGGGCACCGCGGGCTGGATGCTGGGCGGCGGGCCGCGCCACCTCGGCCAGGCCCCGGGGGCGGCGCCGATCGCCGAGCCCAAGCTGGCCTGGGAGGTCACCGTGGGTGGGCCCATCGCGGCCACCCCGCTGGTGGGGCCCGACGGCACGGTGTACTTCGGGTCGCACGACCGGTCGGTCTACGCGGTCGACAAGGGCGGCAAGCAGCTGTGGTCGGTGCCCACCGGGGATCGCGTGTGGTCGACCCCAGCGCTGTCGGCTGACGGCGTGCTGTATGTCGGGTCGGACGACGACACCCTGTATGCGCTGGATGCCAGGACCGGGGCGCAGCGCTGGACGCTGCGCATCGGGGCCTGCGTGCCGACCACGGGGAAGGGGCCGGGCGCGGTGCTGTGCGACGTCGATGGTGGCGTCACGCTGGGACCGGATGGGACGATCTATGTGGGCGGTGACGCCGTCCACGCGGTGACCCCGGAGGGCAAGCTGCGCTGGCGCGCGGTCACCTCCGGCCATGTGTCGAGTCCGCCGGCGCTGTCGGCCGACGGCGCCACCGTGTATGTCGGCGCGCAGGACGGCGTGATCTACGCGCTCGACAGCGCCAGCGGCGTGCAGCGCTGGAGCGTCCGCATCGGTGACCAGATCGAGCCCGCGCCGGTGGTCGCCGACGACGGGACCATCTACATCGGCGCCGACGACCACAAGCTGTATGCGCTGGCGCCGACCGGCGAGGTCAAGTGGTCGGTCATCACTGGCCTCGACGTGCGGCGCGCGGTCGCCATCGGCCCCACCGGCGTGGTCTACCTGGGGTCGCATGACAAGAAGCTGTACGCCATCGGCCCCGATGGCATCGCGGCCTGGACCTTCACCACGGCGGGCAAGATCCACAGCTCGCCGGTGGTGGCCGCCGACGGGATCATCGTGGTTGCGTCGGAAGATGATCGCGTGTACGCCGTGAGCCCCGCGGGCGTGCTCTTGTGGTTCATCGACGCGGGCGAGGACGTCGACGTGCAGCCCTGGCTGACCGCCGACGGCACCCTCATCGTCGCCACCGACGCCGGCAAGCTGCAGGCGTGGCGGTGACCGTAAAGCAAAGCAATTCAATTCCGTTTCAGAAATCGAAAAAAGAGAAGGATCGAGAGAACAATGAAAGACAGTGAGAGCGGCCCGGGCGTTTCCGGCCGCATCCGTGTGCATCCGGCCGGCTATGGCTTCGTGCAGCGGGAAGACGGCGAGGTCGACGTGTTCGTCCCCGCCAAGTATCGCGGCGCCGCGATGGACGGCGATCGCGTCAGCCTGACGACGTGGCTGGGCCACAAGGGCACCGAGGGGCGCGTCGACAGCGTGCTCGAGCGCGGCCGTGCGCGCATCACCGGGATCGTGCGCAAGGTCGCCCGCACCCACGTGATCGAGCCCGACGATCCGCGCCTGGGTGCCCCCGGCACCATGGTGGCCCTGGACGGCGGGCCGGGCGCGGCCCACGAAGGCCAGTGTGTGGTCGCCGAGATCACGGTCTACCCCACCGTGCCCGGCGGCGCCATCAGCGCGCGCATCCTGCGTGTGCTCGGGCTGCCCGACGATCCCGAGACCGAGGTCGCCAAGGTCATCGCCTGCGGCGAGATCCCCGACGAGTTCCCCGAGGAGGTCCTGACCGCGGCCGAGCGCGTGCCCACCGAGGTCGGGCCCGCGGATCTGGCGGATCGCAGCGATCTGCGCGATCGCGACTTTCTGACCATCGACCCCGAGTCGGCGCGCGACTTCGACGACGCCATCTGCGTCGAACCGGGCCCGCGCGGCGGCGTCATCGCCTGGGTCGCGGTGGCCGACGTCACCCACTATGTGCAGGCCGGCGGCGCGCTGGATCGCGAGGCGCGGGTGCGCCAGTTCTCGGTCTATCTACCCAATCGCGCCATCCCGATGCTGCCGCACCAGCTGTCGTCGGGGATCTGCTCGCTGAACCCGGAGGTCGATCGCTGCGCCAGCGTGGTGCGGCTGGAGATCAGCGGTGACGGCGAGGTCGGCGCGACGCAGGTCATGTCGGCGGTCATCCGCTCGCGGGCACGCCTGGACTATGGCGGCGTGGCGGCGGCGCTGGAGGGCGACTTCCGCGGCGCGCGGGCGCGCTATCGCGAGTGGGCCCCCGCGCTGGAGCTGATGGACAAGGTGGCCAGGGCGATGCGGGCGCGGCGGGCCGAGCGCGGCGCGCTGGAGATGGAGCTGCCCGAGGCCAAGGTCGTGCTGGACGACGATGATCCGCGCCTGGTGCGCGACGTCGTGCGCGGCAAGCCGTCGGCGGCCATCAAGGGCGCCTACCAGCTGGTCGAGAGCTACATGCTGGCGGCCAACGAGGGCGTGGCACGCTACTTCCGCGAGCGCGGCCTCGACACCCTGTGGCGCGTCCATGACAAGCCGGACCCCGAGCGTTTGGAGGCCTTCCGCGAGGTCGCCGAGTCGTTCGGGGTGACGTTCGAGGTCGAGGAGGCGGCGTCGCCCAAGACGCTGCAGCGGCTGCTGCGCGCGATGGTGGGGCGGCCGTTCGAGCGGCCGCTGACCTCGCTGGCGCTGCGCTCGCTCAAGCAGGCGCAGTACGACGTCATCAACGTCGGCCACTACGGCCTGGCCTCGGCGGAGTACCTGCACTTCACCTCGCCGATCCGGCGCTATCCCGACCTGATGGTGCATCGGCTGCTCAAGCACCAGCTGCGCAAGGAGGGCTTGCCGTCGGGCGAGATTCGCCAGGCGCCGCCGCCGCCGCGCGCCGAGCTGGCCGCGATGGCGCGCGAGGCCTCGGCGTGCGAGCGCCGCGCCATGGAGGCCGAGCGCGAGGTGGTCGACATGTACCGCGCCTACTTCATGCGCGATCGGGTCGGCGAGGAGTTCGACGGCGTCATCACCGCGGTGACCAACTTCGGCTTCTTCGTCGAGCTGGTCGAGCCCTTCGTCGAGGGGCTGGTGCGCATCGATGCCCTGGGGGGCGACGGCTACGAGTACGACGCCACGCGCGCCATGCTGCTGGGGCGCCGCAGCGGTCGCACCTTCGTGATCGGGCAGGAGGTCCGGGTCCGCATCGAGAGCGTCAGCGTGGCGCGACGACGGCTGGATCTGTCGGTGCTGGGCGGGCGCTCCGACGGGCGCGCCTACGAGGGGGCGCCGCGGCCCAAGCTGAAGGGCAAGCGCGGGGCGCCGGTGGCGGCCGAGCGCGGCAAGCGGCGCGGCGGACCGCCCGAGCG
>JADYYK010000220.1 GCA_020853705.1 Deltaproteobacteria bacterium | reverse complement strand
GGCGCGGGCTCGGGCGCGGGCGCGTGCTCGGGCTCGGGCGGGGGCTCGGGCTCGGGCGCGGGCTCGGGCTCGGGCTCGGGCGCGGGCTCGGGCTCGGGCTCGTGCTCGGGCTCGTGCTCGTGCTCGTGCTCGTGCTCGGGCTCGTGCGCTCCGAGACTCGGCCCTATCGGGGACTCGGTCGACTCCACGGTGGCCCGGCATCCACGGCGACCGCCGCCGAACACTCGCGGACTCCCCGGGTGCCCAGGGACTGCCCGGACTGCCCCCGCTCGCGACGGATGTCGGCCCAATTCAAGTTCGGCTGCCGGGGACGTGGTCGACTTCGATCAGGCCCGCGCGCCGCCAGCCGACGGTGAGGAGCCAGGTGCACGGCTGGGCCAGGCGAGGCGCGCTGCGGTCGAGGACCCAGCTGCCCGCCACGGCGGCGCCGTCGCGGCCGCGCCAGCCGGCGAAGTACCAGCCCGACGAGCACGGATCGATCCACCAGCGCCCGAGGCGGCGGCCGTCGTGGGCGGCGTGATGGCGCCGGTTGCACAGGACGTAGGCCAGCGCGTTGCGCACCTCCCGAGGCGACCCGAGCGCGCGCGTGTGGTAGCGGTCTGCGAAGGCTGCGCCGCGACGGCCAATGACCTTGTTGAGAGCCCGGGCGATGCGCACGGACAGGCCCTTGATGGCCCGCGCGAGCGCGCGCTGGTCCTTGGCCTCCACGAGCAAGTGGACGTGGTCGCCCTGCACCGAGAAGTAGATGCAGCGGGTCTGGAACCGATCGCAGCCGCGCGCCAGTGACCGGTAGACGGCGCGGCGAGCGCGCTCGCTGCGCAGGAAGCCGACCTCGCGTCGCAGGCGCAGCGTCACGTGCTGCGGTTCGCGACCCAGGACGCGCGCGCGGCGGCGATGCTCGACCCGCGGGCGGGTCGTCGTCCTCGGGCGCCCGGCGCCTTGCCGTGCCCCCCCGTGGGTGCGGAACTCGAAGCCCAGCTGCTTGGGCTGCCGCTGCTTGCGGCGCCAATCGGTTCTCTCGCTCCTGGTCCCAGGCCCTGTCCTCCGCATCGTCGTCGCCGCCTCTCCGCCCCGGTTGAATTGGGCAGACAAACCGTAGCGCGACGGTCTGACATCGAATCCAGCGGCAGGTGCAGGTGGTGGAGGCGCTCGGGTGCCGAGCGGACGGGGCTGCGATGACGCGAGCCCGCTTGAATTGGGCTGACATTCCTGGCGGCAGGTGGTGGAGGCCTGCGGGACGGGCGGACGGGGGAGGCTGCGATGTCGTGCTCGTGCTCGTGCGCTCCGAGACTCGGCCCTGTCGAGGAATCGGTCGATCTCACGGTGGCCCGGCATCCACGGCGAGCGCTCGCCGAACACTCGCGGACTCCCCGGGTGCGCGGGATTGCCCGGACTGCCCCGGCGCGCGACGAATGTCGGCCCAATTCAAGTTCGGCTGCCAGGGACGTGGTCGACCTCGATCAGGCCGGCGCGCCGCCAGCCGACGGCGAGGAGCCAGGGGCACGGCTGGGCCAGGCGAGGCGCGCTGCGGTCGAGGACCCAGCTGCCCGCCACGGCGGTGCCGTCGCGGCCGCGCCACACGAGTCCGACTTGAATTGGGCTGACAACCGGAAGCAGGAGGTGCGCGGTGGTCGAGGGAGGTGCGCGGTGGTCGAGGAGGTGCGCGGTGGTCGAGGGGGTGCGCGGTGGTCGAGGAGGTGCGCGGTGGTCGAGGAGGTGCGCGGTGGTCGAGGAGGTGCGCGGTGGTCGAGGAGGTACGCGGTGGTCGAGGGAGTGCGCGGTGGATCGAGGAGGTGCGCGGTGGGCGAGGAAGTGCGCGGTGGGCGAGGAAGTGCGCGGTGGTCGAGGAGGTGCGCGGTTACGGCGTCGGCGGGGCCGGGGCCGGGGTGGCGGGCGGGGCCGGGGCCGGGGTGGCGGGCGGGGCTGGGGCGGCGGAGGGCTCGGGGGCGGTCGCCGAGGCCACCTTCATGTAGCGCTTCTCCATGTCTTCGAGGAGCTTCTCGTCGGCGGTGGTGAGGACCTTGCGGCTGCCGGTCGAGTGCACCAGGGGCATCGCGGTGCCGTCCTCGGCGGTGGGCAGCATGAGGTAGCTCTTGTTGGGCGACGATGCCAGGTGGCGGTAGACCTCCACGGCGCGGCGCTGCACATACAGCGGATCGAGGGTGCTCGAGATGATGCGCTGCTGCTTGGCGACCTTGAGCGCCTCGAGGACGCGGATGGCGGCCTCCTTGTGGGTCTTGGCCAGGACGTACTCCTGGCGCTCGAGCTCTTGCTGCTTGGCGATCTTGGCCTGGATGGCGTCCGAGACCTCCTTGGGAAACTCGATGCTGCCGATGTCGACCGACAGGATCTGGACGGGCGTACCCTCGTAGCGCGCCACCATCTTGTCGAACATGCGCTGCCTGACCACGTCGGTCTTGAGCTGGATGTCGATGGCCGAGACCTCCATGACCTCGCGCCGGATGATGCTGCGCACCGGCTCCTTGACGTTCCAGGCGTACCAGTCGGTGCCACCCCAGTCCTCGACCACCGGGCGCACCGAGCCCGGGCGCAGCTGGGCGCGCGTCGACACCTGGAACTTCACGCTCAGGTTGTCCTGGGTCAGGAGCTCGAAGTCCTCGCTGTAGCTCTGTGCCCGCATGTCGATGTTCTGCACGTACAGGCGCCACGACACCCCGGTCGAGCCGGGCCCCTTGATGGTCTTGCGGTACTCCATCTTGCCCAGCAGCAGCGGCTTGTGAAACACGTAGCCCTCGAAGCCGGCCGGCGTCTCGGGGTTGGTGCAGCCAGCGCCGGTCAGCGCGCCCAGCGCCACGATCAGCGCCAGCAGGGTCGTCTTCACCGTCATCTTGGTCTGGGTCCTCATGGTCGACCTCACTTGTCCACGTTCATGAGGATGGGCGCGCCGTTCCTGCCCATCGGGCCGATGATGAAGGTCGTATTGGGTGACGCGCCGAGCTGCTCGATGGCGCCCAGCGCCTCGTACTGCAGGAACATCGGATCCAGCGTGGTCCGGATGATGCGCTGCGCGTCGGCGACGCCCTCGGCCTCGGCGATGCCGATGTCGATCTCGCGCTGCGCGATGCGCAGCTCGATGTCCTTGCGCTCGTTGTCCTCGTTGGTGACGAACTTGCGAATGACCGAGTTGACGACGACCTCGGGATACTGCACGTCGCCGATGTCGACGCTGAGGAACTCGATGGGCGTCTGCTCATAGCGCTTCTTCATGTCGGCCAGCACGGCGTCGCCGATCTGCTCCGACTGGCTCTTGACGGCGAAGGCGTCGAGCGCCTGCACCTTGCCGCGCACCTCGGAGCGGTACTGGTCACGCACGTTGGCCAGGTACCAGTTCTCGCCGCCGAACCTCTCGACCACCTGGCGCACCGAGCCCTTGCGCAGCTGGATGCGAGAGTGGGCGCGGAACGTCAGCGGCAGCCGCTCGGCGGTGATGATCGACATCTCCTCCGAGTAGGTGCGCGGCCGCATGTCGATGTTGACGACCTCCTGCCGCCACACCAGGCCGGTCGACGTCGGGCCACGCTGGTAGCCCACGTAGGAGCCCGCGCCCGCGATCGGGTTGGAGCGCAGGTAGCCCTCGTGGCCCGCGGGCGTGTGGCGATTGACGCAGCCCACGCGCGCGATGCCGATGCCGACCACCAGCGCCAGCCCCAGCACGATGGCGCCCATGGCGCCCCAGTGCGGACGCAGCCCGCCGCCCCCTGTCACCACCTTGATCGAACCATTTTCAGCCATGGGGGAGGCTGTAGCAGATCTCGGCCCCGCCGGGGCCGAGATCTGTCCGGATCCTTCGCCCTGTCAGCGATCGATTCGCAAATTCCGACCGATGGAGACGGCCAAGCTGACGAGCGGGCCTACGTCCCGCGCGTCAGCTTGCGCACGGCCTGCTCGATGCCGCTGATGGTCAGCGGGTACATCGGGAACAGCCCGCCCAGGATGCGCACCGTGCCGGCCCAGCGCCGCTCGTCGTCGGGGTTCAGCCACACCGCGCGCCGGAAGTGCTCCGCGATCATGCGCATCCAGTCGATGCCCGCGGTCTCGCCGCTGGTGCGCGCGCCGTACCACAGCGAGCCCCCCGGCTCCAGCAGCTCGGCCGGGTGCATGGCCGCGTCGCCCACGATGATCAGGCGCTCGTCGCGATCGCTGCCCGACAGGAGGTCCGCCACCGGCAGCATGTCGCGGAAGCGCGCCTCGGTGAAGACCTGGTCGTAGACGCAGTTGTGGAAGTAGAAGGCGCGGAAGCGCGCGAAGCGCCCCGCGCGCGACGCCGCCGTGAGCAGGCGCGCCACCAGGTGCGAGTACGGATCCATCGAGCCGCCGACGTCCATCAGCAGCAGCACCTTGGCGCGGTTGCGCCGCGGCGGCCGCATCACGACCTCGAGATCGCCGGCGTTCTTGGCGGTGCGATCGATGGTGTCCTCGAGCGCCAGCTCCTCGGGCGCGCCGTCACGGCCGAGATCCCTGAGCAGGCGCAGCGCCACGTCGATGCGGCGCACGTCCAGCACCACGTCGTTGCGGTAGTCGGCGAAGCGGCGCTCCGCCGCCAGCGCCATGGCCGACTTGCCGCCGCCGTCGCCCACGCGCATGCCGGTCGGGTTGAAGCCGCCGGTGCCGAACGGCGAGGTCCCGCCGCTGCCGATCCAGCGGTTGCCGCCCTCGTGGCGCTTCTTCTGCTCGGCCAGCCGCTCGCGGTACATCCGGATCAGCTCCTCCGGCGACAGCGACTTCAAGAGCGCGCGCTGCTCCGGGGTCAACCCCTCGAGCTGCTTGGGATCGCCCAGCCAGGCCTTCATCTCCTCCACCAGCTGGATCGACTGCAGCTCGATGCCCTTGAAGATGGTCAGAAATGCGGCATCGAAGCCGTCATAGTGGGCCAGGTCCTTGACGCACACGGTGCGCGCCAGGTGGTAGAAGCCGTCCAGCGACGAGTCGTGCAGCCCGAGCTCCAGGGCCTGGCACAGCAGCATCCAGTCCTGGGTCGCGACCGGGACCTTGCGCCGCCGCAGCTCGTAGAAGAAGTCGATGAACATCGCCAGCCCTTGCCGACCGCGCTAGGCGCGTGCCCGCACCAGCTCCTGATCCTGCTCGGTCTTGAGCAGCGTGCCCAGGAAGGGCAGCCCGCCGCCGATCTTGCCCAGCGACACGCCCGACGCGCGCAGCGCCGCGATCCAGTCGATGAGCTCGCTGGTCGACGGCCGCTTGCGCAGCCCGGGCACCCCGCGCAGCTTGAAGAACGCCTCCAGGCACTGGTCGAGGACCTTGTCCTCCAGGGTGGGGTGGTGCACGCGCACGATCTTCTTCATCAGGTCCGGGTTCGGGAACTCGATGTAGTGGAAGATGCAGCGGCGCAGGAAGGCGTCAGGCAGCTCCTTCTCGTTGTTCGAGGTGATGATGACCAGCGGGCGCTCCTTGGCCGCGATCTCGGTGCGCGTCTCCGGGATCTGGAAGCGCATCACGTCGAGCTCCTGCAGGAGGTCGTTGGGGAACTCGATGTCGGCCTTGTCGATCTCGTCGATCAGCAGGACGACGCGCTTGTCGGCCGCCAGCGCCTGGCCCAGCGGGCCGAGCTTGATGTAGCGCGCGATGTCGCGCACGTCGCCATCGTTGAAGCGGCTGTCGTGCAGGCGCGCCACGGTGTCATAGACGTACAGGCCGTCCTGCGCCTTGGTGGTCGACTTGATGTGCCAGCGCAGGAGGTCCATGCCCAGCGCCGCCGAGACGTGGTGCGCCAGCAGCGTCTTGCCGGTGCCCGGCTCGCCGCGCAGGATGAGCGGGCGCTCCAGCGCCAGCGCGACGTTGACGGCGTGACGCAGCGGATCGGAAGCGATATAGCCCTCGGTGCCCTGGAAACGATCGAAGCCACGGTCGGTCATTGCCGGGAGGTTACCACGTGGTATTACGGCGGCATGTCGACGAAGGACTTCGACCCGGACGCGGCCGCGCAGGGCGACGGCGTGTTCGGGCTGCCGCACAGCGCCGAGGAGGCCGGGGTCATCCTGGTCCCGGTGCCCTGGGACGTCACCACCTCGTACCGCGCCGGCACCAGCAACGGCCCCGAGGCCATCCGCGCGGCGTCCCGCCAGGTCGATTTGCACGACGTCGAGACCGGCACCCCGTGGCGGGCCGGCATCCACATGCTGCCCGAGCCGCTGGAGGTCTACGCCTGGAACAGCGAGGGCCGCATGCTGGCCCGCCCCATCATCGAGCTCGGCGGCGAGCTCGACGACATGCCGGCGCTGAAGGACGACCTGGCCCGCGTCAACAAGCTGGGCGGCGCGCTCAACGACTGGGTCGCCGAGACCACCGAGCGCCACCTGGCCGCGGGGGATGGCAAGCTGGTCGGCATCGTGGGCGGCGATCACTCGGTGCCGCTGGGCGCCATCGCGACCATGGCCAGGCGCCATCCCGGCCTCGGGATCTTGCACGTCGACGCCCACGCCGACCTGCGCCGCGCCTACGAAGGCTTCACCTTCTCGCACGCGTCGATCATGTACAACGTGATGGAGCGCGTCAGCGGGGTGGCGCGCCTGGTCCAGGTCGGGCTGCGCGACGTCGGCGAGGCCGAGCTGGAGTACGCCGCCGGCTCCAAGGGTCGGGTGGTGTCGTTCTTCGACGCCAAGCTGCAGGCCAAGCGCTTCGAGGGTGAGAGCTGGGCGCACCAGTGCCAGCAGATCGTCCAGCTCCTGCCGCGCGAGGTCTGGGTCTCGTTCGACATCGATGGCCTCGACCCGGCCTGCTGCCCGCACACCGGGACCCCGGTGCCGGGTGGGCTGAGCTTCGCGCAGGCCTGCTACCTGCTGGCGGAAGTCGCCCGCCAGGACAAGCGAATCGTCGGCTTCGACCTCAACGAGGTGTCGCCCGGGCCGCTGGGCAAGGACGGCCGGCCGCTGGACGACTGGGACGCCAACGTGGGGGCACGGCTGCTGTACAAGCTGATCGGGTGGGCGGTCCGGACCCGCCCTCTGTGACGGGGGCCGGCGGCGCTGCATCGAACCGCGCAATGGCTGGAACCCCCGCGGGGCTGAAGGGCTTCTCCGAGCGCCGCATCATCTTCCTGGTTGGCGCGGTCCAGTTCGTCAACATCCTGGACTTCATGATGGTGATGCCGATGGGGCCCGATTTCGGGCGCGCTCTCGGCATCTCCAACGCCAAGCTGCCCATGATCGGCGGCGCCTACACCGCGGCCGCAGCGGTGTCGGGCATCATCTGTGCGCTGTTCCTCGACCGCTTCGACCGGCGCAAGGCGCTGGCGGTGGCCATGGCTGGCCTGGCGCTGGGCACCCTGGCCGGCGCCTTCGCGGTCGACCTGCCGTCGCTGATGACCGCGCGCATCGTGGCCGGCGTGTTCGGTGGCCCGGCGACCTCGGTGGCGCTGTCGATCATCGCCGACGTCATCCCGCCACAGCGACGGGGGCGCGCCATGGGAGCCGTCATGGGCGCCTTCTCGGTGGCCTCGGTGCTCGGGGTGCCGATGGGGCTCGAGCTGGCGCGACAGCTCAGCTGGCAGGCGCCCTTCATCGTGGTCGCGGGCCTCGGCGCGCTGATCACCGCGGCGACCTTCGTGATGCTGCCGCCGCTGACGCTGCACCTGGAGGCGCGCGCCAAGGAGGCGCACCCCGTCGGCTTCGGCGAGCTGTTCGGAAATCGCATGGTGTGGTGGTCGTATGCCCTGACCGCGACCGTGATGATGGCGGGCTTCGTCGTCATCCCCAGCATCTCGCCGTACCTGCAGTTCAACCTGCACTATCCGCGCAAGTACATTGGCCTGCTGTACATGGCCGGCGGCGCGGTCAGCTTCGGGGCCATGCGCCTGGTCGGCTGGCTGGTCGATCGACATGGCAGCTTCAAGGTCGGCGCCATCGGCTCGCTGCTGCTGATCCCGGTGGTCTATGTCGGCTTCGCGGTGATCATCCCGGGCGTGCCGGTGGTCGGCGTCTTCATCGGCTTCATGCTGGCGATGTCGTTCCGCAACGTCGCCTACAACACGCTGGTCTCCAAGGTGCCCTCGCCGGCGGAGCGCGCGCGCTTCATGTCGGTGCAGAGCGCGGTGCAGCACATGGCGTCAGCCATCGCGGCCATCATGTCGTCTCCGCTGTTGCACGAGCTGAAAGATCACTCGCTGCGCGGCATGACCAACGTGGCCTATGTGTCGATCGGGCTGTCGGTGCTGGTCATCCCGCTCTTGTGGGCGGTCGAGAGCAAGGTCAGCGCGCGGGCGCGCTCAGCCCAGCGCGCCGAGGAGCAGCTCGCTGCCGCCGTGGCGCTCCGGAGCCAGGCGCTCGGGGGGCAGCAGGGCGGGTAGCTCGTCGAGCGCGATGACGCCGGCCTGGACCAGGGCCAGCGCCTGATCACGCATGGGCAGGAGGCCCGCCTGCAGCGCGACCTCGCGCAGCTCGTCGACGGGCTGGCGCAGCGAGATGGCGCGACGCACCGCGGGGCCGGCGGGCAGGTACTCGACCACCGCGACGCGACCGTGGCTGCCGCGGCGGTTGCAGCGCGCGCAGCCGCGACCCCGGAAGCAGCGCAGCCCGGGGGGGGCGCCGCCGGGGAACAGCTCGGCCAGGATGGCCGCCGAGGGCGTGGCCGGCTCGCGGCAGCCCGGGCAGATCCGCTTGGCCAGCCGCTGCGCGAACACCGCGAGCAGCTCGCTGGCGACCGAGTTGGGGTGCATGCCGAGATCGAGCAGGCGCTGCACGGCGTCGATGGCGTCGTTGCAGTGCAGCGTCGTCAGCACCAGGTGGCCGGTCTGTGACGCGCGCAGCGCCTCCAGCGCGGTCTCGCCGTCGCGCACCTCGCCGACCAGGATGACGTCGGGATCCTGGCGCACGAAGACGCGCACCGCGTTGGCGAAGGTGAAGCCGACCTCGGGCGCGATCTGCGACTGCTGCACGCCCTCGATGGCGTACTCGATGGGGTCCTCGACGGTGAGCACCTTGCGGGTGCCGTCACGCGCCAGCACGCCGAGGCCGGCGTACAGCGTGGTCGACTTGCCCGAGCCGGTGGGGCCGACCACCAGCACCAGCCCTGCCGGCACGTCGAGCAGGCGGCGGTAGTGCTGCGCCACCTCGCGCGACAGGCCGAGATCCTCGATGTCGAGCAGCTTGCTGTCCTGTGGCAGCAGGCGGATCACGGCGTGCTCGCCGTGCAGCGTGGGCTGGGTCTGCACGCGCAGGTCGAAGTTGTGGCCGTGCGCCGAGATGGTGAAGCGGCCGGCCTGCGGGGCGCGGCGCTCGGCGATGTCGAGGCGCGAGCTGACCTTGATGACGTTGATGAGGCCGCTGAGCTGCGCCGGGGTCAGCACATAGCGCGGCACGTCGTGCAGATCGCCGTCGATGCGCAGGCGCACGCGCACGCGGCGGCCGTAGAGCTCGAAGTGCACGTCGCTGGCGCGCTCGCCGATGGCGTCGAGCAGGATGGCCTGCAGCAGGCCGATCAGCTCGGCGTCGAGGTCGTGGTGCAGCAGATCGCGCACGCTGCCCGCGCCGGGCGCACCGGGGCCCGCGCCAGCCCCGGCGCCGGCCCTGGCGGCGCGCGCGCTGGCACGCTGGCCGAGATCCAGCGCGATGCGCAGGCGCTCGAAGTCGGTCGGCGTGATCAGCGCCAGCTCCAGGCGGTGCGCGCCCAGCGCGAAGGCCAGCTGGGTGAAGTCGCCGTCGGGCTCGCAGGTGGCGGCGCTCAGGCAGTCGTCGCCGAGGCGCAGCGGCAGCACGCGGTTGTGCAGCAGGAAGCGCGGCGGTGCTCCCTCCTGCAGGTGGGGATCGGCGCCCGCGATGACGGCGTCGAACTCGGCGAAGGCCAGCCCGCGCTGCGCCGCCAGCTGGCGATAGATGTCGCGCTCCTCGGCGGCGCCGAGCTCGATGAGGACCTCGCCCAGGCGCTTGCCGGTGCGCGTGGCCTGCTCCGCCGCGCGCTCGACGTCCTCACGCTGCGCCGCGCCCGCCGCCACCAGCAGGTCGCCCAGGCGGGTCATGACGGCTTGCCACCCCGGACCCGGATGAGCTCGGCCAGATAGCGCGGATCATCGGCCCACTTGCTGGCCTCCTGCAGGGTGACCTGCTCGGTGGCGACCAGCTCGGCCAGGCGCACATCGATCGAGGTCAGCTCCTCGAGGTTGGACTGCACCAGCTGACGCAGCGAGTGCACCTTGTCCTCGCGGATGGCGTTTCTGACCCGCAGCGAGCTCGAGACCTTCTCGTAGGCCAGCACGCGGCCCCGGCCGCTGGCGTGGCGCACCAGGCGCTGTGACAGCACCAGCAGCAGGGCGTCGGCCAGCTGGGCCCGGGTCTGGTGGCGCTGGTCATCGGGGAAGGCGTCGATCAGCCGGTTGATCGCGGTGGTGGCGTTGAGCGAGTGCATGGTGGCCATCACCAGGTGGCCGCTCTCGGCGGCGCTGAGGGCGACCGCGATCGACTCGGCGTCGCGCAGCTCGCCGAACACGATGACGTCGGGGTTCTGGCGGAAGATCCGGCGCAGCCCCTCGGCGAAGCTGTGGGTGTCGAGGCCGACCTCGCGCTGGTTGACGTTGGAGCGCTGGTGCGTGTGCACGAACTCGATGGGATCTTCCAGCGTGATGACGTTGGCGCGGCGCTCGCGGTTGATGACGTCGACCAGGCTGGCCAGCGTGGTCGACTTGCCGTGGCCGTTGGGCGCGGTCAGCAGGATGAGGCCCTGGCGCTCCAGCGCGGCGGCGGTGACCCAGGGCGGCAACCCCAGCTCGGCCGGGGTCGGGATGCGCGCCGGCACGTGGCGCGCGGTGAAGGTCAAGGTGCCGCGCTGGCGGTACAGGTTGCAGCGGAAGCGGCCCACGCCCTCGACCACGTGCGCGAAGTCGAGCTCCAGCGCGCTGCGGAAGCCCTGACGCTGCTCGGGCGTCAGCACCGCGCCGACCAGCTCGGCGATGTCGTGGCCGCTGAGCGGCGGCTGGTCGAGCCGCACCAGCTCGCCATCGACGCGGATCGACGGCGCGGCGTCGGCGGCCAGGTGCAGGTCCTGCCCGCGCGCCTCGACCAGCATGCCGAGCAGCCCGGCCAGGCCGGCCAGGCGACGCGGATCACTGGCCGGCAGCGTCAGCGCCGCCTTGGCCCAGCCCTGGCGATCGGCCAGCGCCAGCAGACGCGACAGCTGGCGCGCCGACACCACCGCTGGGGTGATGCGCAGGCCGGTCTCGAACTCCAGGTCACGCAGCGCCTCGGCGTCGCTGGGGTCGAGCATGCCGACCTCGAGCGCACCGTCGCTCAGCCGCACCGGGAGCAGGTGGCGCGTGCGCGCGGTGTCGAAGCGCACCCGGGCCTGCACCTCGACCGGGATGGTGACGCCGGCCAGGTCGAGCTGGGGCGCGCCGGTCTGGCGGGACAGCACGGCGAGGAGCTGCGCCTCGTCGACCATGTTGAGGCGCAGCAGAACGTCACCGAGCGGGCCGCCCGACTGCGCCTGGGTCTTGAGGGCGTGGCCGAGCTCCGCTGCGCTGAGCAGTCCGTCGTGGACCAGGAGCTCCCCGAGCTTGGTGTGTGGGGCCATCATGGCCACTCAAAGATGCAAGCCACGATCCGAGGTTTTGCCCGCGAAAAGTGGCGAACCGGCGCGCAAGCTTTGCGCCTCAGCGAGCTACCCCAGCAGAAATGGTGGGAGTTTCAGTTGGTGGCGCCCAGCGTCTGAGGCGCCACCGACCAGTCGGCACGCAGGTTGGTGTCGGCGGTGCGCCGACACGACATCCCGGTCGGGGTGGAGCCCACGCCCATGTAGCTGGCGGCCACGCCCTTGGCGGTCGGCGTGGTGGTGTCGGTGCAGGGGGCACCGCCGCAGTTCGGGGGCAGCCAGGCGGTGGCGCCCTGGATGTAGGTCAGCGCGGTCAGGAACAGCGCGGGTGACGCGCTGGCCGACTGGTTGGAGAAGGCCACCGCGTCGAGGATGGCGCCGGCGCTGTCGCGCAGCAGCAGCACCGTCTCGGTGGCGCTGATGCCGGTCGAGGTCGAGCCCAGCACGTCATAGGCGCCGTCATAGTTGGCCGCATAGGTGGCCACCGGGAACTGCGTCACGCTGGTGGTCTCGCTGGTCATGGCGGTGCCGGCGGGCGGGATGAGGTGGACCACCACGAGGTCGCCGGTGGCGGCGCAGATCGCGGGCAGGGTGCCGAGCAGCGTGGTCCCGCCGGTGGCGTCGGGGTTCATGCGCAGGGTGACCCCGAGCAGCGGGCCGCCCGCGGTCACGCGCAGCTCGACCAGGTCGGAGCCGCCGACCTGCGCCGGGCTGAGCTCGTTGATGACCACACCGGGCGGCACCGCCGAGAAGCCGCAGAAGCGCGCGCTGGCGGGGCTGCCCAGCGCGGTGCCCTGCAGGTCGGTGACCGCGCTGACGTTGACCACGTAGGGCGCGCCGGGTGTCTGCGCCGGACTGACCGTGAGGTCGACCTCGTGCACATCGACCAGGGTGGCGGCGCTGACCGCGAGGCCGGTGATGCTGAAGCTGCCGGGCAGCACGCCGGCGGCGGCCAGCTCGTCGTCGAAGCGCACCCGCACCGTGGTGGCGGCGCGCGGGGTGGCCGAGACCACGCTGGGTGCGGCGTTGCCGGCGCTGGCGGCGCCCGGGGTCTGTGGGCCGACGAAGAAGTCGGCCTTGCCGTCGGTGTCGCTGGTGCCGTTGCGCTGCAGGCTGCGCGCGGCGCCGGCCACCGCGAAGCCGCCGCACAGGGTGTCGGTGGTGGCGACCGAGACCGCCTCGCGCTGGACGGCGCAGTCATTCGTGGCGTCGACCGGGGCCACGCTGAAGCTCCAGGCGCTGGCACTGCGCAGCTCGGCGAAGGCGGTCATCGCGGCCGCCGAGGCGTCACCGTCACGGTTGGCCAGGGCCACGGCGTCGCGGATGGTGGTGCCCTCGCGCAGCGAGATGACGTTGTCGGTCGCGATCAGACCTGTTGACGAGGTGTACACATCCCAGGCCGCGCTGGCGCCTGCCGCGGTCGACGCCGTGGCGCTGCCGCCGAGGTCCTCCTGCACGCAGCCGGTCGGGCACGGCAGGCCGGTGGTGTGGATGACGATGCGCTCGCCGGTGGCGATGCTGAACGGCGCCAGCATGTGCACGGTGCCCGAGGCGTCGGTCACCGACAGGCCGTCGGTGCGCCCGCCCTGGGTCGCGGTCAGCTCGATGAAGTCGTAGTTGTCGACCGCGCCGTTGGAGGGCGCCACCTCGGTGATGAGGAGGCTGGCCCGGTTGAACGTCGTCGCGCTGGCGGAGTTCGAGCGCGCGCCGGTGTTGGGCACCTCGTCACGCGCGCGCAGCGCGAAGTGGTAGGTGGTGTTCGGGCCCAGACCCGAGATGGTCATCGACTGCGCGGTGCCGGCCAGCGCGGGGGCTGGCGGGGTGCCCGCCGAGGCGGCGGCGGCGAACAGCGGGTCGCTGGTGATGGCGGCCAGCGCGAAGCGGACGTCATAGCCGGTCGCGGTGCCGGTGGCGCCGTCGTCACCGGGCGCGGTCCAGTCCAGCCGCACGCGGTCGAAGCCGAGCGCGGTCGCGGTCAGGTTGACCACGGCGCCGGGCGCGGTGGTGTCGACGGTGGCGTCGGCGCTGGCGTCGGCGGTGGCGTCGGGCAGCGCGGCGTCGGGCAGCCCGGCGTCGGGCAGCGCGGCGTCGGGGGCGGCGGCGTCGGCCGTCGCGGCGTCGACCGCGGTCGGCGCCGCATCGACGCTGGCGCCGGCGTCGTCACCCAGCGCGGCGTCCACCTCCAGCGCGGCATCGACCCCGCCCTGCCCCACCGGATCCCGCGAGCTGGCGCAGGCCCCCAGCAGCAGCACGCCCACCCCGAGCGCCACGAGACCCTGCTTCGACTTCATCCCGCCTGCTTACTCGGGCGGGCCCGGGACTGCGGTGCGCTGCCTTACCTTCGGGGCCTCCGCGGCGGCTGCCTCAGTTGGCGGCGCCCCAGGTCTGGGCCTTCACGGTCCAGTCGGTCTTCATGTTGGTGTCGGTGGCGCCGGTGCGCTGGATGCTGGTGCCAGTGACCAGATCGCTGACGGTGGAGAAGTCGGCGGCGACGTCCTGGCACTGCGTGGTCGCGCAGCTGGCGGGCAGCCAGCCGCTGGCGGCCTGGGCGCTCTCGACCGCGCTGATGTAGGTCGCGCTGGAGGTGCCGTCGACGTTGGACAGGATGGCGACGTCCATCAGCGTGGTGTCGGCGCGACGCAGCAGCAGCACGGTGTCGGTGAAGGCGATCCCGGTCGCGGTGACGTCCTGGTTGACGTCCCAGGCGCTGTCATGGTTCGCGGTGCTGGTCGCCATCGGGTACTGCGTCTTGCTGGTGGTCTCGGACGCGATGGAGTTGCCGTTGCTGCCGATGGGGCTGAGGTGCAGCACCACGAGGTCGCCCGCGGCGGCGCAGATGGCCGGGATGTTGACCAGGGTCGACGACGCGTTGCCGTTGACCAGGCGCATGCCGGTGAGCAGGCCCGCCGCGGTCACGCGCAGCTCGACCAGGTCACGGCCGTTGGGGATGTTGGTGTTGACCTCGTTGATGACGGCGGCCGCGGTGCCCGGGCAGGGGCCGACCACGGCGGCGTCGGCCATGGCGTCGGGCGTGGCCACGGCGGCGTCGAGGGGCTGACCGCTGTCGCCCGCGACGGCGCCGTCGATGACCACCGCGGCGTCGCGCTGCACCTGCACCCCGGAGTCGAGGTCCCCGTTGGGATCCCGGCTCGAGGCGCACGACAGGGGTGCTCCTACCAGCGCGAGCGCCGCACACAGCGTGTAAAGCGTCTTCATCGAGGACATGCTAGGCGCCGAAAATGGCGGTTACGCTACAGGATAGAGCCTATTTGCGGGCGTCGTCGAGCGCAGTGATTTTGGCGATCCGGCCAACATGGCGTGCACCCTCGAAGCTGGCCTCGAGGAACGCACGAAGGATCTCCTCGGCCAGGCCGATGCCGACCACGCGAGAGCCCAGGCAGAGCACGTTGGCGTCGTTGTGTCGCCGCGCCATCTTGGCCGAGAACACATCGCCACACAGGGCGGCGCGCACGCCGTGCAGCTTGTTGGCGGCGATCGACACCCCCAGGCCGGTGCCGCACACCAGGACGCCCAGGTCGGCCTGCTTGCCGACCACGGCGCGCCCCACCGCGGCCGCGAAGTCGGGGTAGTCCACGCTGTCGGACGCGTTGGCGGCGCCCACGTCGAGGATCTCGTGGCCCCAGGTGCCAGCGCTGTGGGCCAGCGCGTCCTTCATCAGGAAACCCGCGTGATCCGAGCCGAACGCCAGCTTCACGATGGTCCCCTCAGACCCGGCTGACGATCAGGCAGCCGTTGGTGCCGCCGAAGCCGAAGCTGTTGGTCAGCACGTGATCGACCCGCGCCTCGCGCGCCGTGTTGGGCACGTAGTCGAGATCGCACTCGGGGTCGGGGTTCTCGTAGTTGATGGTCGGCGGCAGCACGTTGCGCGCCAGCACCAGGGCACTGATCACGGTCTCGACGCCGCCCGCCGCGCCCAGGAGGTGCCCGGTCATCGACTTGGTCGACGACACCTGCAGCTTGCGCGCGTGGTCCCCGAAGACCTTCTTGATGGCGATGGTCTCGTTGGCGTCGTTGAACTTGGTCGAGGTCCCGTGCGCGTTGATGTAGCCGATCTGCTCGGGGTTGAGCTTGGCGTCACGCAGCGCCATCTTCATGCAGCGCTGCGCGCCCTCGCCGTCGGGGGCCGGGGCGCTGATGTGGTGCGCGTCCGAGGTCAGGCCGAAGCCCGAGACCTCGCAGTAGATCCGCGCGCCGCGCGCCCTGGCGGCCTCGTACTCCTCGAGCACCACCAGGCCAGAGCCCTCGCCGATGACGAAGCCGTCGCGCTCGGCGTCGAACGGACGCGACGCCTTGGTCGGCGCCTCGTTGTGGGTCGACAGCGCGCGCATCGAGTTGAAGCCGCCCACGCCCAGCGGCGTGATGGTGGCCTCGGTGCCGCCGGCGACCATGGCGTCGGCGTCGCCGCGCGCGATCAGCTTGGCCGCCTCGCCGATCGAGTGCACGCCGGCCGCGCAGGCCGACACGTGCGACAGGTTCGGCCCCTTGGCCTTGAGGCGGATCGACACGATCCCAGGCGCCATGTTCACGATGATCATGGGCACGAAGTAGGGGCCGATGCCGTGGCGCGGGCCCTTCTGCATCAGGCCCGAGTGGGTGCGCTCGATGGTGGAGACGCCGCCGAGGCCGGCGCCGATGAAGACGCCGACCCGCTCGGCGTTCTCCTCGGTGACCTTGAGGCCGGCGTCGGCGATGGCCATCTCCGCCGCGCAGACGGCGTAGATGATGAAGGGATCCCAGGTCTTGATCTCGCGCTTGTCGATCCACTTCAGCGCGTCGAGGCCCTTGATCTCGCCACCGAACTTGGTGGCAAAGTCGGTGGTGTCGAAGTGGGTGATCGGCCCGATGCCGCTCTTGCCATTGACCAGCCCCGTCCAGGTCTCCTCCATGGAGTTCCCGAGCGGCGTGACCATCCCCATTCCGGTGATGACGACCCTGCGCATGTGATCCCTTCGGCGCGCTTGGCGCCCGCGGTTACTTGACGTGCGACTTGATGTAGTTCACGGCATCGCCGACGGTCTTGATCTGCTCGGTGTCCTCGTCGGGGATCTCGATCTTGAAGGCCTCCTCGAAGGCCAGCACCAGCTCGACCACGGCCAGCGAGTCGGCCTTGAGGTCGTCGGTGAACGACGCCGTGGGCTTGATCTGCTCCGGCGAGACCTCCAGCTGCTTGACGATGATCTCGGTGACCTGCTTCTCGATATCGGCGCTCATCTACTCTCCCTTTCTCGCTTCGCCTCGCGGGGGGCCCCCGAAGGCGCGAACAATCTACATCAAAAGGCCGCCGTTCACGCGCAACACCTGGCCGGTGATGTACGCCGCGCGCGGCCCGCACAGGAACGCGGTCAGGTGGGCGATCTCGTCCGCCGTGCCCATGCGCCCGAGCGGGATCTGGGCCAGGAGCTTGTCCTTGACCTCGCCCTGGACGTGGGCCGCGGTCATGTCGGTGTCGATGAAGCCGGGGCTGACGGCGTTGACGGTGATGCCACGCGAGGCCAGCTCGCGCGCCAGGCTCTTGGTGATGCCGATGAGGCCGGCCTTGGCGGCGGCGTAGGCGGTCTGGCCGCCGTTGCCCTGCTCGCCGACCACCGAGGTGATGTTGACGATGCGGCCCTTGTCGCGCGCCTTGAGCAGGTAGCGGCTGGCGGCGCGGGTCACGTTGAGCGCCCCGGTCAGGTTGACCGCCAGGGTGCGCTGCCAGTCCTCGTCCTTGAGGCGCAGCAGCAGGCCATCGATGGCGATGCCGGCGTTGTTGACCACGATGTCCAGGGCCCCGCAGCCGTCGGCGATCTCCTTGATGGCGGCGTTGGTGGCGGCCTCGTCGGAGACGTCCCAGCGCCGGGCCAGCGGCTCGGGGCCACCCGCGGCGGCGATCAGCGCCAGGGTCTCGCTGGCGGCGGCCTCGTTGGCGGTGTAGTTGACCACCACGCGGGCGCCGGCGCGGCCCAGCTCGGTGGCGATGGCGCGGCCGATGCCGCGCGAGGCGCCAGTGACCAGCGCGACCCTTCCTGCCAGCTCTCCACTCATGATGCCGCTCCCTTCAAGGCCGTGACCGCCGCCGGGTCGCCCACCGAGGTGACCGCCACGCTGGCCGCGATGCGCTTCATCAGGCCGGCCAGCACGGTGCCGGCGCCCAGCTCCAGCGCGCGCGTGGCGCCCAGCGCCGCCAGCGCCAGGCCGCACTCCTCGAAGCGCACCGGCGCGGTGACCTGCTCGACCAGCAGCGCCGCGACGCGACCGGCATCCTGGTTGGGCTGCGCGTCGACGTTCGCGATGACCGGGAAGCGCAGGGCGTTGATCTTGACATCCTGCAAAGCAACCGCGAGCCGATCGGCCGCCGGCTGCATCAGGGCGCAGTGGAACGGGGCGCTCACCTGGAGCGGCACCGCGCGCTTGGCGCCCTTGCTCTTGGCGGTCGCGAGGACGCGATCGATCGCCGCCTTGGTGCCGGCGACCACGATCTGGCCGCCGCCGTTGAGGTTGGCCGCGGAGCACACCTCGCCCTGCGCGACCTCCTTGCACAGCGCGCGCACCGCGTCGACCTCCAGGCCCAGCAGCGCCGCCATGGCGCCCTGCCCCGCCGGCACCGCCTCCTGCATGGCCTGCCCGCGCAGGCGCACCAGGCGCACCGCGTCCGCGAAGCCCAGCGCGCCCGCCGCCGCCAGCGCGCTGTACTCGCCCAGGCTGTGGCCCAGCGCGGCGATCGGCTGCACGCCGCACTCGGTCTCGACCACGCGCCAGGCCGCATACGAGGTGGTCAGGATGGCCGGCTGGGTGTTGGCGGTCAGGGTCAGCTCGTCGGCCGGCCCGTCCCAGCACAGCTTCGACAGCGCGAAGCCCAGCGCGTCGTCGGCCGCCGCGAAGACCTCGCGCGCGACCGGGAAGGCCTCGGCCAGCGCCTTGCCCATGCCGACCGCCTGCGAACCTTGCCCGGGAAACAGCAGCGCCGCCTGCATGCTCAAAACCTCACGATGGCGGAGCCCCACGACAGCCCGGCGCCCAGGGCGCAGAACAGCAGGGTGTCCTTGGGCTTGATCTTGCCCTCACGCACGGCCTCGTCGAGCGCGATCGGGATCGAGGCCGAGGACGTGTTGCCATACTTCTGGATGTTGATGTGGAAGGCGGACATCGGCGCGCCCAGCCGCTGCGCCACGCCCTCGACGATGCGCAGGTTGGCCTGGTGCGCGACCACCAGGTCGATGTCGGCCACGGTCAGGCCGTTCGACTCCATGGCCACGCGCGAGCACTCGGCCAGGTTGCGCACCGCGTGCTTGTAGACCGCGCGGCCGTTCATCTTGATGCAGTGGCCGTGCTGCTCGATGGTGGCGGCGCTGGTCGGCAGCGCGTTGCCGCCGGCCGGGATGTTCAGGATCGGCATGGTCGAGCCGTCGGAGTACAGGTGCGTCGAGATGACGCCGCGCTCGGGGTCGTCGGTGGGGCCCAGGATGACCGCGCCGGCGCCGTCGCCGAACAGCACGCAGGTGTTGCGATCGGTCCAGTCGGTGATGCGCGACAGCACCTCGACCCCGACCACCGCGACGCGCTTGAACTGGCCGCTGGCCACGAAGGCGTCGCCGATCGACAGCGCATACACGAAGCCGGCGCAGGCCGCCGCGATGTCGAACGCCGCCGCCTTGATGCCCAGCTTGTGCTGCACGATGACCGCGCACGACGGCAACAGCAGGTCGGGCGTGATGGTGGCCACGATGAGGCAGTCGAGCTCGGCCGGATCCAGCTCGGCCCTGGTGCAGGCGGCGCGCACGGCCGCGGTCGCCAGGTCGGAGGTGACGCGGCCGGGCTCCAGGATGCGGCGCTCCTCGATGCCCGAGCGCTCGCGGATCCAGGCGTCGCTGGTCTCGACCATCTTCTCGAGGTCGGCGTTGGTCCGCACCTGCTCGGGCACCGACATGCCGGTGCCCAGGATGCGGCTTCGGGCAGGACGCAGCTTCGCGGTCATGCGCTCTCCTCTTCCGGTTCCTGATCGGGACGCGCGCCGGCGTCGGCCTCGGGCTCCGGCGCGACGGCGCTCTTGTACAGCGATGCGTGTCGGGTCAGCGAGTCACGCAGCGCCGGCAGCAGGTCGGCCTCGCTGAGGCCGGCGGCCATCTCGATGGCGTGCTCGATGGCCAGCGCGTTGGAGCGCCCGTGGCACAGCACCGCGACGCCATCGACGCCCAGCAGCGGGGCGCCGCCGTGCTCGGCCCAGTCGGTGCGCTTCTGGATGGCCTTGAAGGCCGGCTTGAGCAGGCGCGCCAGCACCTGGCGGGTGCGCGTGCGCGTGACCTCCTCGCGGATGAGGTCGAAGATGGCCTCGGCGATGCCCTCGGTGGTCTTGAGGATGACGTTGCCGGTGAAGCCATCGGTCACGATGACGTCGAGCGGCTGCTTGAAGATGTCGTTGCCCTCGCAGTAGCCCACGTAGTCGAAGTCCGCCGGCACCGCGGCCGCACGCCCGAGGATGTCGTGGGCGGCGCGCGTCAGCAGCGAACCCTTGTGCGCTTCCTCGCCGTTCGACAGCAGGGCCACGCGCGGGCGCCGCTTGCCGTACAGGACGCGCACGAAGGCCGAGCCCATGATGGCGAACTGGGCCAGGATCTCGGCCTTGCCGACGTCGACGTTGGCGCCGACGTCCATCACCGCGACCTTGCCGGTCAGGTTGGGGAAGCTGGCCACGATCCCGGGGCGATCGACCCCGGGCAGGCGCTTCATCACGAACAGGCCGCAGGCCAGGAAGGCGCCCGAGTTGCCGGCGCTGACCACGGCGGCCGCCTCGCCTGCGCGCACCAGGTCGAAGCACACCCGCAGCGAGGCGTCCTTCTTGCGGCGCACGGCCTGGCCGGGGTGATCATCCATGGTGATCACCTCGGTGGTGTGGCGGATCTCGATGCGGGGATCGCTCACGCCGAGGCGGCGCAGCTCGGCGCGGATGCGCGGCTCGTCGCCGACCAGCAGGACCGGGATGCCGCGCGTGCGCACGGCGACGACGGCGCCTTCGACCTCGGCCACGGGCGAGTGATCACCGCCCATGGCGTCGAGCGCCACGCGCCGCCTGGCCCCGGAGCCCGTCCGCTTGCCCGCGCCGTCTCGCACGAGGGAGAGCCGGACTACTCGCCGGCCTCTTCCTCCTTCTTGGGCATCACCTGGCGACCGTCGTAGGCTCCGCAGGCCTCGCACACGCGGTGCGACACCTTGGGCGCGCCGCAGCCAGCGCACGAGATCACGTTGGGGATCGCCACCGAGCGCATCCACTGCGCGCGGCGCGAGTCACGACGGGAACGACCGAGTTTTCTCTTGGGGACGGCCATGGGACTTCTCTTTCTCTTTCGACTGGGTTTCTACGGCGTTTCGGGGACTTTGAGAGACTTCAGGGCGGCCAGCGGCGAGGCCTTCTCCAAGGCGCCCTCGGCGGCGGCGACCTCGGGCGGGATGGGCAGGCCGGGACAATCCTCGCGGCACACCGGCGCCATCGGGATGGCCAGGACGCACAGCTCGCGCACCAGCTCGGTGAGATCGATGACATCGCCCTCGTAAGTGGCGAACTCGGCGTCGGAGGTGGCGAGCTCGTCGGCGTCGGGATCGGGCGCGCCTTCGGCCTCCGGCATCAGCGTGAGATCCAGCTTGGTCGCCAGGTTGACGCGCGCTGGCTCCAGGCAGCGCGCACACGCCACGGTGGCCACGCCGAGCAGCTTGCCGCGCACGAAGACGTTGTCGCGGATGCGCGTGGCCTGGCCCTCGACGCGCCCCGTGGTGGCGTCGAGATCAGCGCCCTCGATGCCCTCGAGGGCGGACGCGAGCAGCTCGCGCGGCAGCTCGACCGAGAGGTCGAGCCCGCTGTCCGGGATGTCGCGTAGCCTGAACTTCAGCTTTTCCATGGGGTTCCGGGCGGCGCCGCGGAACGAAGGTCATAGTTGGACGGGGGCCTGCTGTCAAGCGGATCGAAATCCTGAGGCGGAGCGGAGAGTTGCGGCGGCTACTGCCCGCCGCCCTTGCCCCCGTAGACGTCGATCCCGAGGTTGGTGAAGCTGAAGGGCTGGATGTCGAGCAGACACCACGACTCGACGCCCAGATCGATGACGCTGACACAGCCACCATTGAAGTAGTCGACGATGAAGCCGATGGGCACGCCCTGGGTGTGGACCCAGCGTGGCCCCGGCGGCACATAGACGAAGCTGAAGCTGTTGATCTGGGTATCGATGTACTCGCCGGGGACCGCCGGCGGGGGCGCCGGGCCACCCGGGTCGCCGCGGTCGGTGGAGAAGCCGGGGCCGTACTTGGAGACGTAGAGGATGGCGCCGTCGACCCAGGTGGCAGACAGGGTCATCGGCCCGGTCGGGACCACGGTGCACGGGGTCGGCGGGTTGACCGTGATCGCGGTGCCCGCGCAGCCATCGCCCCAAGAGGCCAGCGCCTGACCGTTGTTGCTGCTGGCGTCCAACGAGAAGCTGGTCGCCGCAGGGACGTAGGTCGAGCACTGGGTGCCGACCGAGCCGCAGTCGATGCCGGCGCCGGTCAGGCCGGTGCTGGGGCTGGGGCTGGGGCTCGGGCTGCCGCTGGGGCTGGGGCTCGGGCTGCCGCTGGGCTGCGGCGGCAGATTGGCGACCACCGTGATGAGGACCTCGGTCAGGATCGACACCGTGGTGTCGCCATTGAGCACCAGCGTGCAGCTGAGGTCGGTCGGCGAGTTCACGGTGCAGGTGCCGGGCAGGGCCGAGAGCAGCTGGGTGCCGGGGCCCGCCGAGGTGACCTGGTAGGTCACGGTGGTGCCGGCATCGACGGTGTGCGCGCACGGCAGGGTGCAGCTGGCGGGGCCGAAGGTCAGGGTGATCGGGCTGGTGCTGGTGAAGTCGACCGTGGCCTGGCGGATGTAGTTGACCGTCGCGGTGACCGGGCCGGTGACCGTGAAGGTGCAGTCACCGGTCTGGTTGAGGCACGGCCCGGTGGTCCACACGAAGCGATAGCCTTGGATCGGCTCGGGCTGCAGGGTGACCACGGTGCCGGTCTGGAAGTCGGCGTCGCAGGTGCCGCCCTTGGGGTTGCAGTCGATGCCGGGCGGCGTCGAGACGACCTGGGGGTAGCCGCCGTTGATGACGACCTCGACGTTGTGTAGCGAGGGGGCGAACACCGCGCCCACCACGCGCGGCTGTGTCATGCTGAGCACGCAGTCACCCAGGCCGGCGCAGTCGCCGGTCCAGCCGTTGAAGATGTAGCCCATGGCGGGTAGCGCGCGCAGCGTGACCTGGGTGCCGTGGTCGTAGTCCTCGGTGCAGTCGGCGTCGCAGTTGATGCCGGTGGACGGCGCCACCGTGCTGATGATGCCCAGCGTGGGCTGCGCGACGGTGAGACGGTGGCGGCGCAGGCTGAAGGTCGCGGTGACGTTGCGCGGGCCGACCATGGGCACCACGCAGGCGCCGGTGCCGGAGCAGGCGCCGACCCAGCCCGAGAACACCGAGGTCACGCTGTCGGGCACCGCGGACAGCGTCACGTCGGTGCCGAAAAGGTACAGCTCGTCGCAGTCCTGTCCGCAGTCGATGCCGGCGGGCGTCGAGCTGACGGTGCCAGCGCCGTTGCCGCTCAGGGTCACGTTGAGCAGCTGCGGCTGGCGGCCCGCGGCGTTGACGATGAGCTGCACGATCCCGCCCGGTGCGGCCTGGGTGGTGACCGCCAGCGTGCGCGCGCCGTGCTCGGTCGGGATGAAGCGCACCGTGATGGTGCAGCTCTGGCCGGCGGGCAGCACCAGGTTGCAGCCATTGACCACGGTGAAGGGCCCGACGTCGCCGGTCAGCGCGGTCGACAGCGTGCCGGTGGGCGCCTCGCCGACGTTGCGCAGCGTCCAGGTGAAGAGGCCGCTCTCCATGCCGACGTCGATGGTGCCGAGGTCGGTGCTGGTGGCGTCGGCCACCAGCAGCGGCAGCGCCAGACCGGTGCCGGTCAGGGTGGCCGCGGCGAGGCCGCCCGGGGTCGAGCTGACGTGCAGCGAGCCGCCGCGCCCGCCCGAGGCGCTGGGCCGCATGATGATGGTGACGTTGCAGGTGCCGCCCGCGACCAGCGGCGCGCCGCAGCTGGTGGCGCTGACGCGAAAGTCTGACGCCGCGGTGCCGGTGACGCCGACGCTGAGGACGCCGGTGGTGGCGCCGCCGTTGTTCTGCACCATGAAGGTCTGCGGGCCGCTGTCGCTGCCGACCAGCACCGAGCCGAAGCCCTGGGAGCCCGGGGTCAAGGTCAGCGCGCCCGGCGGCACCACGGTGGCGGTCAGGGTGGCGACGCTGGTGCCGCCCGGGGTCGAGCTGACGGTGACGGTGGCGGTCTTGGCGCCCATGCTGGTCGGGGTCAGGGTCAAGGTCAGCGTGCAGCTGGCACCCGCCACCAGCGCCGTGGTGCAGCCGCTGGCGCTGACCTCGGCCATGCTGGCGCCGCCGACGGCGATGTTCAGCGCGCCGGTCGCGACGCCGCCGTTGTTGGTGACGACATAGCTGGCGTTGGCGCTGTTGCCGAGCACCAGGGTGCCGATGTCCTGGGTGGCGGGCGCGATGCTGAGGGCCGCGGCGCCGATGCCGGTGCCCGACAGCGCCGAGGTGGCGCTGCCACCGGGCGAGGCCGCCATGGTCAGCGAGGCGTTCTTGGCGCCAGCCGAGCCGGGCACGAAGCGCACCGTGACGGTGCAGCTCTGCGTGGGGGCCAGCGTGCGCGTGTTGCAGGTGTCGGCGGTGATGGTGAAGTTGCTGGCGCCGCTGCCGCTGAGGCCGATGGCGATGACGCCGCTCGGCGAGCCGCCGCTGTTGGTCACGGTGAAGTCGCGCGTCGCGCTCATGTTGCCGACCACGATGGGGCCGAAGTCGTGCGTCGCGGGCGCCAGCGCCATGCCCGAGGCGGGGGTCACGGCGATCCCGGTCAGCACCGCCAGGGCGGTGCCACCAGGCGCGCCGGTGACGCTGAGGCCGCTGTTGAAGGTGCCAGCGCTCGACGGGTTGAACGACACCGAGAGGGTGCAGCTCGCGCCGGCGGCCAGGGTCATGCCGACACAGCTCCCGCTGGCGGTGCCGATGCTGAAGGCGCTGGCGCCGGCGCCGCCCAGGGTCGCGGCCAGGGTGCCCGAGGCCATGCCGCCACGGTTCATGACGGTGTAGGTGAAGGACACCGCGGCGCCGCCCAGGGTGACGGTGCCGTAGTCGTGGGTGCCCGGGGTGACGATGAGCTCGGCGGGCGTGACGACGGTGCCGTCAGGGCCGCCGGCGTCGGGCATGCCGCCGTCGGGGATGGTGGCGTCGACCCCGAAGACCAGCTCGAGGGTGATGGTCTCGCCGGGCACGATGGTGCCGGGCACGCGGGCGCGACCGACCTCGAGGCCGCCGGCGTCACGCGCGATGGCGGTGACGATGACCGGGCCTGACTGGTCGGACTGCAGCTTGATCTCCTTCATCACCGGGAAGACGATGTCGCCGCCGCCGGTCTGCTCGATGGGGACGATGAAGTTGGTGCTGTCCTTCTTGACCTCGACGTCGATCCGCCGCACGCCGTCGGGCGCGTTGCCCTTCAGGATGCGGACGAAGAAGACCGTCTTGACGTCCTCGGCCTCGCCGCAACCCGCGGCAAACCCGGCCACCAGCACACCACAGAGGACCAGCCCCAGCGCCTTGTTGCCCATGCAAACCCCCAATCGACTTTGACCATTATCAAGAAAGGGGATTGTACGGAAGCCCCCAAGAAAAACGGCCCACGGCGCCAGGTTCGGGGCGCTGCGGGCCGTCGTCTGTCGAGGCCGGTTGGCTAGCGGAAGCTGGCGTAAGCGTTGACGTCGAACGTCCGGCCGTCGTTGGGGATGTCGATCAAGCAGTACTCGTCGCCGGTGACGGCGTGCTTCCGGCGCGCCTGGCAGGGCGCGTCCCAGTTGCCGAAGATGTGGCCGGGATCGGGGCGCGCGACCAGCCAGCGCCGGCCGTAGGGTACGCGCGGGTTGCACACACTGCCGGGCATGGTCTGCTGGCCGTCGGTGACGCAGCTCAGGTACATGGGCCCGGCCACGGCGCCGTCGGGATCGACCTCGGTGTCGAACACCACGCCGTTGGCGGAGCCGAAGCGGTGCAGGCGGTAGGACGGGTACATCTTCAGGGTGGCGGAGCCCGGCGTGGTGACACGGAAACGGCACGAGGTCGGGCTGGGCCCGCCGTTGATGTTGTTGTCGGTGTCCTCGGGGCCGCGCAGCGGTGTGATCGGGGTGCCGTTGCACAGGCCGCCCCAGTCGACCAGCTGCACGTTGCCGGGATCGAAGTGCAGCTGGTAGGTGATGTCGACGGCGGCGTTGTAGTTGACCCAGCCCTCGCAGGTGGTCGAGCCGAAGAAGCAGTCGAACAGGTTGAGGCGCTGCTCGATGACGCGGACGCCGAGATCCGCCAGGACCGAGAGGCGCGACTGGAACAGCACGTTGACCGTGTAGTTGGTGCCCGAGGCGACGGTGAACCTGCAGCTCTCGCCGCGCGGATCGAAGCCGCTGCAGGTGGTGCCGGCGCCGGTCATGGCCTGGTAGCGCGCATTGACGAGGTCGGCCTCGCCATCCACGCGCACGCTGGCGCCGACATCGTAGGTGGCGACGCAGCTGCCCGCGCACGGGCTGCCATCGAGGTAGGCCACCGCGCTGGCGCCACCACCCAGCGGCGTCACGGTGACGGTGCGCTGCTCGATGTAGTCGGCGCGCGCGCTGGTGCCGCCGCTGGGCACCGCGAAGGTGCAGGCGCCGGTCGAGCCCGCGCACGGGCCAGTGCCCCACACCATGCGGTAGCCGCTGGCCCCGGTCGGGGTCAGGGTCACGCTGGAGCTGTACGGGAAGTTCGCGCTGCAGGTGGGCGCGCACGAGATCCCGCCCGGTGACGAGGTCACCAGGACGCCGCCGGGGCCGCCGTTGATGGTGACGGCGACCGGGTACGGCGTCAGCGTGAAGGTCGGCGCCAGGGTGACGTTGCCGGTCATGGTCAGGTTGCAGTCGCCGGTGCCCGGACAGCCAGCGTAGCCCCAGCCGGTGAAGGTGCGGTCGGCGCCCGGGGCGGCGCGCAGGACCACCGCGCTGCCATGGTCATAGCCCTGCGTGCAGTCGCCCGGACACGCGATCCCCGCGCTGCCGAAGGTGGCCACGCTGCTGGGCGCGGTGGGCGCGGGCGTCACGCTCAAGGTGTAGCGCCGCAGGGTGTAGGTCGCGGTCACGTTGCGCGCGGCGGCCATCGACACCATGCATGAGCCGGTGCCGGTGCAATCGCCCATCCAGCCCGAGAACACCGAGGTCGTGGTGTTGGGGTTGGCCGACAGCGTCACCGTGGTGGTGGCGACGTAGCTCTGCGTGCAGGTGCCGCTGGAGCAGTTGATCCCGACCGGGCTGGAGGTCACGGTGCCGGCGCCATTGCCGTTGACGGTGACGGTGAGCAGCGACAGCGGGCGGCCGGTGCCGGTCGCGCTGAGGGCCACGGTGCCGCCCGGGGACGCGGTCAGGCTGAGCGACAGGTTGGCCGTGCCACCGGTGGTGGGCCGGAAGGTGACCACGACGGTGCAGCTCGAGCCGGCGCCGATCGCGGCGGTGCAGTTGTTGGTGATGGTGTACTGCGTGGTGGCGCCGGTCGGCGTCAGCGTGGGCACACCCGAGGCGACGTCACCGGTGTTGCTGATGGTCCAGGTGAACGGCGAGCTCGCGCTGCCGACGTCGATGGTGCCGAACGGCTGCGTGGTGGCCGAGGCCGACAGCGCGGCGGGGCGCTGCCCGGTGCCCGACAGCGAGGCCGAGGCCAGGCCGCCCGGGCTGGCGGTGATCTCGAAGGCGGCGCCGCGACCGCCCGCGAGGCTGGGGCGGAAGATGATGCTGACGGTGCAGGTGGCGTTGGGGGCCAGCGCGGCGGTGCAGCCGTTGGCGCTGAAGCGGTAGTCGCCCGCGGCGCTGCCGGTCAGGCTGGCGGTGGGCACGCCGGTGGGGGCGCCGCCGGTGTTGCGCACCGTGAAGCTCTGCGCGCCGGAGTCCGTGTTCAGCAGCAGCGCGCCGAAGTTGGCGCTGGTCGGCGTCACGGTGAGGGCGCCGGGGGCGACCGCGGTGGCCGTCAGCGTGGCCACCGCGCTGCCGCCCGGGGTGCCCATCACGGTGATGGTGGTGCTCTTGGCGCCGAGGGTGGTCGGGGTCAGGGTGGCGGTCAGGGTGCAGCTGGCGCCGGCGGCCAGCGCGGCGGTGCAGCCGCTGGTGCTGGTCTCGGCGGCGCTGGCGCCGCTGCGCACGACGCTGAGGGCGCCGGTGGCGGTGCCTCCCGTGTTGCGCACCGTGAAGGTGGTGCTGGCGGTGGTGTTCTGCACCACGTTACCCAGCGCCTGGGTCGCCGGTGTGATGGTGAGTGCGGCCTGGCTGAGGCCGGTGCCGGTCAAGCTGACCGCGGCGGGGCCGGCGGTCGAGGTCACGGTCAGGGCCGCGCTGCGCGCGCCGCTGCTGCCCGGGGTGAAGGTGACCGCGATGGTGCAGGTCAGCCCCGGGCCCACCATGGCGCCGGCACAGGTGTCGGTGCCGCGGACGAAGTCGGCCGCGTTGGTGCCGGAGATCGCGGTGGTCAGCGCCGGGGTCGCAGTGCCGCCGGTGTTGGTGATCGTGAAGGTCGTCGCCGCGCTGCTGGAGCCGAGCACGACGGCGCCGAAATCGCGGGTCGTCGGCGCGATCATGATGGAGTCCCCGAACGCCGCCGTCCCGGTCAGCAGCGCGGTCGCGGTGCCGCCCGGGGTCGCGCTGGCGCTGACGCTGCCCATGCTGACACCCACCGCGGAGGGGTTGAAGACGACGTCGACGCTGCAGCTGGCGCCCGGGGACAGCGAGGCGCCGATACAGTTCGAGCCCGCGGTGATGCTGAAGTTCGCCTGGTCGCGGCCGCCCACGGCAAGGTTGACCAGGCCGCTCGACTGCTGACCGCTGTTCTGGACCGTGAAGGTGACGCTGCGGGTCTGGCCCAGGACGACCGGGCCATAGTCGGTGTCGGTCGGGGTGATGCTGAGCTGGGCCTCGGTGGGCACCTCGCCGTCGGGCAGGCCGCCGTCGGTCAGGGTGAGGTCCTTGCCGAACTCCAGCTCGAGGGTGATGGTCTCGCCGGGGACGATGGTGGCGGGGGCGCGGCCGACGCCGACGTTGTCGCCGGCGGCGTTGCGCGCGGTCGCGGTCACGATGACGGCGCCGCTCTGGTCGTCGGGCAGCTTGACCTCGCGCGTGATGGGCAGGGTCAGCGCGCCGCCGCCGGTGGCCTCCAGCGGCACCATGAAGGTGGTGGCGTCCTTCTGCACTTCGAGGTCGATGCGGGTGATGCCGTCGGGCGCGGTGCCCTGCAGGATGCGCACGAAGAAGATGGTCTTGGTGTCGCCACCTTCACCACAGCCCGAAGCCAACCCTGCCAGGAGCAGGCACACCACCCAGATCTTGCGCATGAAACCTCCAGGTTCACCTTGCCATATGCGGCCCCCGGCTACCGGAAGCCCGCGTACACGTTGTAGCGGTTCCCGGTCACCAGCTGGGCCGGGTAGATGTCGATGTACGGCTCGCCGTTGGCGTCGGTGCCGCGGGGCGGCGTGAAGCCGCCGAAGTCCCAGTTGACCCAGCGGTTATTGGGCCGCGCCACCACGTGATAGAAGGTGATGCGACGCGGGAAGTAGGCCACGCACGAGGTGTTGGCGCCGGTCGCGCTCTGGCACAGGGTGCGCTTGCGCGTGGTGTCATAGAGGTTCACGCCCGCGACCTGGCCGGCGTTCAGGTTCAGGGTCACCGAGGGCGCCTGCGTGTAGTAGGCCTCGGCGGTGGTGTCCTGGGTCAGGGTGAGCGCGACGCTCTCGTTCGAGCTGACCACGTCGCCGCGCCAGGTCACGAAGTCCTGATCCCAGGGATCCGGGTTGGCCGAGATGGTGACCCGGGGATCGGAGCGCGGGATGTAGTAGCAGCCGGTGCCGCACGAGACGCCGGTGCTGGCGCTCGGGGTGCCGCCGCCCTGGGGTGCGCTGACGCGCAGGATGAACTTGGGGATGAACGAGTGCGCCGCGCTCCGGTTCGCGGTCATGTTGAGGTTGCAGTTGACCGCGCCGCCGAAGGCGCCGCAGTCGCCGCCCCACTTGTAGGCCTCATGGCTGGCCGGAGCGTTGGCGCTGATGGTGATCTGGTCGAAGTAGCCGAAGCTGTAGACGCAGCTGGTGTTGTTCGGCGTGCAGGTGAAGCCGGGGCCGCTGATGGAGCCGACCGACGGCGGCGCGATGGTCAGCGTGGTGGTCTGCACCGCGAAGCTGACCGCGGTGGTCAGGTTCGAGTTCATGGTCAGGGTGCAGGTGTTGATCGAGTTGGCGCAGGCGCCGGTCCAGCCCGAGACGACGTAGCCGAGCGACGGCGTCGCGGTGATGGTCACCGAGCTGCCGTGGGGGTAGCTCTGGCAGTTGGCGCCGCAGTTGGCGGTGCCGCTCGGGCTCACCGAGACGCTGCCGCCGGTGCCCGCGGTCACGGTCAGGGTGCGGGGGATCAGGGAGTAGCTGACGGTGACGCTGGTGTTGACGGCGGGGATGGAGTTCAGCGTCAGGTTGCAGGTGCCCGTGGTGGTGCCGCTGCCGCTGCAGGCGCCCCCGAAGGTGTACTGGTAGTTGGCCGACGGCGCCGCCGTGATGGTGACCGCGGTGCCGTAGTTGTAGCGCCTGCAGCCGGTGCCGCACGCGGTGCCAGTCGGGTTGACGCTGGTGACGCCGCCGCTGGCGCTGCTGGTGAGGAGGAGGTCGCGCGTGGTGATCGTGTAGGTGACGGTGACGCTCTGGTCGGAGGTCATGCGCAGGTTGCAGGTGGTCGCGGTGACGCCGGTGCAGGCGCCGCCGAACGTGTGGGTGTAGCCGGGGCTGGGCGCCGCGGTGATGGTGACCGGGGTGTCATAGTTGTGGCGCGAGCAGTTGGTGCCGCATGAAGCACCGGTAGGGTTGACGGTGGTGATGCCGCTGCCACTGCTGGTCACGGTGAGGTCGCGGGTGGTGATGGTGTAGCTGACGCTGGCGCTGCGATCAGCGGTCATCGCCACCGTGCAGGTGGTCGGCGTGACCACGGTGCAGCCGCTGAAGCTGTGCGTGTAGCCCGTGCTGGGCGCCGCGGTGATGGTGACCACGGTGCCATAGTCGTGGCGCGAGCAGCCAGCGCCGCACGAGGTGCCGGTCGGGCTGATGGTGGTGGTGCCGCTGCCGGTGCTGGTCAGCCGGAGGTCGCGCTGCGTGATGGTGTAGCTGACGCTGACGCTCTGGTTGGCGGTCATCGCCACGGTGCAGGTGGTGGCCGAGGTCGGGGTGCAGCCGGTGAAGGCGGCGACGTAGCCGGCGTTGGGCGCGGCGGTGACGGTGACCACGGTGCCGTAGTCGTGGCGCGAACAGCCGGCGCCGCACGAGGTGCCGGCCGGGCTGATGGTGGCGCTGCCGTTGGCGCCGCTCGTCAGCGTGAGGTCGCGCTGCGTGATGGTGTAGCTGACGGCCACGCTCTGGTCGGCGGTCATCGCCACGGTGCAGGTGGTGGCCGAGGTCGGGGTGCAGCCGGTGAAGGCGGCGACATAGCCGGGGCTGGGCGCGGCGGTGACGGTGACCACGGTGCCATAGTTATGGCGCGAACAGCCGGCGCCGCACGAGGTGCCGACCGGGCTGATGGAGGTAGTGCCGTTGGCGCCGCTCGTCAGCCTGAGATCGCGCTGGGTGATGGTGAAGCTCGCCGAAACCGTGCGCACGGCCGTCATGGCCACGGTGCAGTCACCGGTCTGGCCGGCGCAGGCGCCGCCCCAGCTGCCGAAGGCGTAGCCGGTCACCGGGGTCGCGCGCAGCACCACGCTGGTGCCGTGGTCGTAGGTCTCGGTGCAGTCGCCCGGGCAGGCGATCAGGGCGCTGCCCACGGTGGCGATGCTGCCGTTCGACGGCGCGGTCACGTTGAGCGCATAGCGGTTGAGGACGAAGGTCGCGGTCACGGTGCGCGCCACCGACATGGTGACCGCGCAGGCGCCGGTGCCGGTGCACGCGCCGCTCCAGCCGCCGAAGGTCGCCGAGCCCGCGGTGGGGGCGGCCGCCAGCGTGACCGGGGTGTTGTAGAGATAGTCCTCGAAGCAGTCGGCGCCGCAGTTGATGCCGGTCGCGGTCACGGTGCCGGTGCCGGTGCCGGCCTTGTTGACGATCAGGCGCAGCAGGGCGCGGCCGGTGCCGGTGGCGGCCAGGGCGACGCTGCCCCCGGTCGCCGCGGACAGGTTGACGCTGATGGCGGCGTTGCCGGCGGCGGTCGGCACGAAGCGCACCGTGATGGTGCAGCTGCCGCCCGCGGCCAGGGTGCCGGTGCACATGTTGACCACGGTGAACTGGCTGGCGTCGCCGGTGACCGCGAAGCTGAGCGCGCTGGTGGCGACGTCGCCGGTGTTGCGCACGGTCCAGGTGAAGACGCTGCTCTGCTGGGTGACATCGACGGTGCCGAAGGCGTTCATGGTGGCGTCACCGACCAGCAGCGCGGGGTTCAGGCCGGTGCCGCTCAGCGACGCCGCGGTGTTGCCCCCGGTGGTGGCGCTGAGATCCAGCGACGCCGCGCGGCCGCCCGCCAGGCTGGGACGCATGACCACGGTGATGGTGCAGGTGCCGGTCGGGGTCACCGGGCCGGTGCAGGTGTTGGAGGCGATGCGGAAGTCGCCCGCGGCGCTGCCGCTCAGCACCGCCGTCGGCGTGGTGGTGTTGACGCCGCCGGTGTTCGACACCGTGAAGCTCTGCACCGCGCTGTCCTGGCCCAGCAGCACGCTGCCGAAGCTGGCGCTGCCCGGGGTCACGCGCAGGGCGCCCTGCAGCACGACGTTGGCGGTGACGTTGGCGATCGCCGAGCCGCCCGGGGTGGCGGCCACGGTCAGGGTCACCGGACGCGCGCCCAGGGTGGCCGCGGTCAGGCGCACGGTCACGCTGCAGCTGGCGCCCGCGGCGAGCGGGCTGCCGGCGCAGCCGTTCGTGACCAGGGCGTACTCGCTGGCGGCGGTGCCGCTCAGCGTGGTGGTGAGGCTGCCGGTGGCCGCGCCGCCGGCGTTGGCGACCGAGAAGGTCACGCTGGCCTGGTTGCCCTGGACCACGGTGCCGAGGTTCTGCGTGGTCGGCGCGATCGACAGCGCGGGGATGGCCAGGCCGACGCCCGACAGCTGGGCCACGGCGGAGCCGCCCGGGGTGCCGGTGACGGTCAGGGTGGCGCTCTTGGAGCCGGTGCTGGTCGGCAGCAGGCGCACGTCGATGGTGCAGGTGGCGCGCGCGGCCAGGGTGGTGCAGCCGTTCTGCGCGATGGCGAACTGGCCGGCGTCGCTGCCGCCCAGGGTCGCGGTCAGCGCCCCGGTGGCGGCCTCACCCATGTTCTCGACGGTGAAGCTGCGCACCGCGCTCATCTGGTTCAGCACGGTGCTGCCCAGGTTGGCGGTCAGCGGGCTGATGGAGATCTCGCCCGGGCGCAGGCCGCTGCCGGCCAGCATCACGGTCGCGGTGCCGCCCGGGGTGCCGGTGATCTCGAGGGCCGCGCTGGCGGGGCCCGCGGCGCCCGGGGTGAAGATGACCGACGCGGTGCAGCTGGCGCCGCCGGCCAGGCTGGCGCCGACACAGTTCGAGCCGGCCTCGATGGCGAACGACGACGCCGACGCCCCGGTGAGCGCCAGCATCAGCGGCCCGGTGGCGCGCTGACCGCTGTTCTGTACCGTGAACACGGTGGCCGCGCTGGAGGTGCCCAGCACGGCGCTGCCGAAGTCGCGCGTGGTCGGCGTCACCGTCAGCTGCGCCTCGCTGAGGATCTCCGCGTCGACCTCGGCGTCGGGCGGCACACCGCCATCGAGCATGGTCTTGTCGACGCCGAACTCCAGCACCAGCGTGATGGTCTCGCCGGGCACGATGGTGCCGGGGGTCCTCGCGGTGCCCACGTCGCTCATGGCCGCGTCGATGGCGTGCGCGGTGACGATGACCGCGCCGCTCTGATCGTCGGGCAGCTTGACCTCGCGCGTGATGGGCAGCGCGAGCTCCGACTTGTCGGCGTTCTCGAGCGGCACCATGAAGGTGGCGCCGTTGCGGTTGACCTCGAGGTCGATGCGGTGGATGGCGCCGGGGGCGTTGCCACGCTCGATGCGGACGAAGAAGACGGTCTTGACGTCGTCGCCTTCACCGCAGCCGGTGACGAACAGGGCGGTGCACAGAGCGGCGGTGGCGAGCGCGAGCAGCTTGCGAAACATGGTGGGTCTTCCTCAGCGAAGGTTGCTGAAATGCGCGTTGATCGTGCGAGTGAAGGTGCCGGTGGTGACGTTGCAGTTGCCGCCCGACTGCGAGCTGCAGAACTCCCAGCTCGAGAAGTAGCCGGCGGTCGTGGTCTGGCTCAGCACCACGTTGGTGCCGGGCAAGAAGTTGGCGTCGCAGAACTGGAAGAAGCAGCCCGACCCACAGCAGATCCCGCTCGGGTTCGAGGTGATACGCCCGTTGCCGCCATACGAGGTCATCACCGCGACGTGAATCGGGCCGGTGCTGAAGGTTGCTGTGATCGACCGGCCCCGATCCATCGAGTAGATGTAGCAATTGTTGCCGTTGGCGGAGTCGCAGCCGCCCCAGGTCACGGTCGACACCGCGTTGGGGAAGGCCTCCAGCCGGACCCAGGTGCCGTGCATGATCTGCTCGTCGCAGTCGCCCGGGCAGTCCACGCCGCCGGTCAGCGGCGAGGTCACGGTGCCGCCGCCGTTGCCGTTGACGGTCAGGCCGAGGCCGTACATCGGCAGGGTGAAGTCGGCGTTGATGGTCTTGGTCGCGTCGACGAAGACCTCGCAGGTGGTCGGCGTCGGCACCCGCGAGCAGCCGGTCCAGGCGATGGTCGTCTGCGCGGCGAACTGCGGGTTCATGGTCAGCGTGACCGTGGTGCCGTAGTCGTAGGTCTCCGAGCAGTCATTGGGATCGCCGCCCGGGCACCAGAAGCCGGCCGGGGTCGAGCCGCCGGACACGGTGTACTGGGCGTTGCCGCTGGTGGTCAGGCTGATGGTGTAGCGATTGCGCGTGAAGGCCGCCGCCAGCGGGCCGGTGTCGGCCGACATGGTGAAGCTGCAGGTGGCGCCCTGCCCCGCGCACGCCGTCGAGGTCCAGCGCGAGAAGGTGAAGCCGGTGGCGGCCTGGGCGGTGACCGAGACGGTGGCGCCGGAGTCGACCGCGGCGCTGCACGTGGTGCCGCAGCCGAGGCCTGCGCCGGTGATGCTGCCGCCGCTGGGCGCGGTCGCGCTCAGGGTGTAGCGCCGGATGAAGGTCGCGGTCACGGCGCGCGCGGCGCTCATGGTCACGGTGCAGGTGGACATGCCGGTGCAGGCGCCGGTCCAGCCGCCGAAGCGCGCGTTCGGCGACGCCGCCGCGGTCAGGGTCACGCTGGTGCCGAAGACGTAGCCCTCGCTGCAGTCGGCGCCGCAGCTGATGCCGGCCGGCACCGAGGTGACGGTGCCGGTGCCGCTGCCCGCCGGGGTCACGGTCAGCACGCTGAGGGCGCGCCCGGTGCCGCTCGAGACCACCTGGGCGCTGCCGCCGGTGGTCGCGCTGACCGTGGTGGTCAGGCTGCGTGCGCCGGCCACGGTGGGGCTGAAGACCACGCGCACGGTGCACGAGGCGCCGGCCGCCAGGGTGCCGGTGCAGCTGACGTTGCTGACGCCGAAGTCGCCGCTGTTGCCGGTGCTGGCCAGGGTCAGCGCGGACGACGCGACGTCGCCGCTGTTGCGCACGGTGAGGGTCTGCGCCGCCGAGCTGCGGGTGACATCGACGGTGCCGAAACTGAACGTGGTGGCGCTGCCGACCAGGGTCGCCTGCATGAGGCCGGTGCCCGACAGCGACGCCGCCGCGGTGCCGCCAGGTGACGCGGTCACGCTGAGCGACGCGGTCTGCCCGCCGCGCACGGTGGGTCGGAAGGCGACCCCGACGCTGCAGGTGGCGTTGCCGGCCAGCACGGCGGTGCAGCTGCTGGCGGTGATGGTGAACTGCGCGGCGGCGCTGCCGCCCAGGCTGACCGCGGGCACGCCGGTGGCGGCCTGGCCGGTGTTGCGCACGGTGAAGGTGAAGGGCGCGCTGGTGCTGCCCATCAGCTGCCCCGGGAAGGCGTTGCTGGCGGGCGTGATCGACAGGGCGCCCGGGGTGATGGCGCTGCCGGCCAGGGTCGACCGCACGCTGCCACCCGGGGTCGCGGCCACGGTCAGGGCGCCGCTCTTGGCGCCCGCGCTGGTGGCGCGCAGGCGCACCGTGATGGTGCAGCTGCCGGCCGGGGCCAGCACCATGCCGGCGCAGCCGTCGCTGACGATGGAGAACTCGCCGGTGGGCGCGGTGGTCGCCAGCATGCCGGTGGACACGCCGCCCGGGTTGCGCACGGTGAAGGTCGCGTCGGACTGGTTGCCGACCACGATGGTGCCGTAGTCCTGCGCCGCCGGCGTCATGGCCAGCGCGGCGGGTGCCAGGCCGGTGCCGCTCAGCGTCGCGGTGCGCATGCCGCCCGGGGTCGCGGTCACGGTCAGCAGCGCGCTGCGGGCGCCGGTCGCGCTGGGCGTCATCACCACGCTGAAGCTGCAGCTGCCGCCCGCGGGCAGCGCCGCGCAGTCGTTGCCCGAGGCGACGATGGCGAAGTCGGCGGCGTGGTCACCGCTCAGGGTCGCCGTGGGCACGCCAGTGGGCGAGCCGCCGGCGTTGTGCACGGTGAAGGTCGCGGCGGCTGACGTCACGCCCTGCTGCACCGCTCCGAAGTCATGCGTCTCGGGCGCCAGCTCCAGCGCGCCCGGGCTGAGCGCGACGCCCGACAGCGCCACCCTGGGGCTGCCGCCCGGCTCACCCGCGATGGTGACCTCGGCCGCCGCGGGGCCCGCCACGGTGGGCGCGAAGATCATCCCGATGACGCACTTCTGGCCGGGGGCCAGCCCCTTGTCGCAGGTCGAGCGCGGCTGCTGCGCCGGCCCGAAGGCCTGCTCGGCGCCGGTAAAGCTGATGGCGAGGTCACCGCTGCGTGTGCCGCCGGTGTTCTGCACCACGATGTCGGTGATGGCCGAGGCCTCGCCCACCGTCAGGGTGCCGAAGTCGAGGCTGCTCGGGGTCGCCACCAGGCGCGCCACCGGGGCCGGCTCGTCGAGCCCGAACACCAGCACCATGGTGATGGTCTCGCCCGGGATGATCTCGGCGCGCTGGCTGCCGCGCGCGATCTCGTTGCCGGTGCCGTCGAGCGCGCGCGCCACCACCAGCACATCGCCGCGCTGGTCGTCGGGCAGCCGCACCTCGCGCAGCAGCGGCAGCGTCAGCGCGCTGCCGTCGGCGTTGCTGAGCGGGACCAGGAACTGCGTGCCCATGCGATCGATGTCGAGCTCGATGCGCGGCACCTCGGCCATCGGGGCGTCGCCGGCCTCGATGCGCACGTTGAACACCGTCTTGGCGTCGTCGGCCTCACCGCAGCCGGCGCCGGCGAAGGCACCCGCCATGACGGCCATCACGATGATCTTGCGGAGGCTTTGCATCACTTCTCGGTCTCCTTCTACGTGGTGCGGCAGGGCGCATCCCCCGACTGCGCCCTACATCAAGCTCCGTGCCAGCACTTTGGTATCAGCGGATACATGAATGACATTGATTGCCTTGATTTGCCTCGCCCCTGGGACACCAGGTGGCTGTCCCAGGAACTGTTTCTGAGCGTCCTGCGACGCCCGTCACGCCGCACCGCGGCATGGCCAAAACGGGCGATGCATACACCTTCCTACACCGCCGGGTCAACTGGTTCGACCACCCCGGTTACTGGCGATGCAAAGGTTCACCGCGGTCTCGATGACCGGGCTGATGTGGCCCATCGGCCTCGTGGGTCTACAGCGCCTGGAACGCGCTGGTGCTGGCGATGACCGTCGTGCTGACGGTCGGCTTCAGTTCCCGCCTGCGGCGCCCAGGGCTCCGCCGCCCACGGTCAGCAGCGTCTTGAGGTCGTCGTCGTTGAAGCGCAGCTGGGCGCCGAAGAAGTAGTCGCGCCCGCCGCCCGCCGGCGAGCCGAGCTCGCTGTTCAGGATGTCGTCGATGCCGCCGACCAGGTACAGGTACTGGAAGAAGTTCAGCGCGGCCTCGACCTTGAAGCGCGGGAAGATGTTGGCCTGGGCGTCGAACAGGTCGGTGCGGATCTCCAGCCGCTTGTCGAGCAGCGAGAAGTCGGCGCCGATGCCGCCGGTGCTCTCCTTGATGCCGAAGCGCAGCGTCAGCCAGTCGATCCGCTTGGCGAACATGAAGGTGAAGCGGAACTTGGAGGCCACCGTGACGCGCTCCTCCAGCTTGGTGGGCGGCTCGTCGGGGTCGGTCGAGCGCGTCGCGATCAGCTCGTGCTGGCGCGCGCCGCGCGGGTCGTCGATGAACTCGAGCAGGTAGTACTTGTCGGCCGCCGGCACCAGCTGCAGCGACAGATAGGTCTTCAGCGACCGCGCCAGCACGTTGTACTCGGAGGTCAGGCCGACGATGGTCTGCAGCCCGGCCAGGCGGCGCACGAAGCCGCTGGCCTCGCCGGTGACCTGGCCGAGGTCCTCGGCGATCTGCGGATCGTTGACCAGCTTGCCCACGGTGCCGGTGCCGTCGTCGATCTTCTCGGTGATCGACGCGGTGTTGTTCATGGTGCGCTCCAGCGCGGCCGTGGACGCCACCAGCTTGTCGATGCTCTCGCGGATCTTGGCGCCGGTGCCCGAGACCTCGCCCTTGCCGGTGGCCAGGAGCTCCTTGAGCCCCTCGGAGGCCTCGCGGGCGTTGGCGATGGTCGCCACGATGTCGTCGCGGCTCTTGCCGGTGACGGCCTGCACGTTGGCCAGGATCTGGTTGGTGCGATCCAGCGCCTCGCCGACCTTGCCGACCTGCTCCTTGATGGCGGTGTCGAGGTTGGAGGCGATGTTGGCCACCGGGCCCTCGGTCAGCTCGCGCACGTTCTTGGCCAGCTGCTTGATCTCGACCAGGGTCTCGTTGATGAGCGGCATGGTCTCGCCCAGGGTCTGATCGACGCGGCGCATGATCTGGTCGGCCGTGGTGGCCTCGCGCACGTCCTTGATCTCGGACCCGTCGGGCAGCTCGGCGACCGCGATCTTGGCGCCGTTCTTGTCCAGCATCTCGGGGCCGCCGGGATCGATCTCCAGGTAGAACTCGCCGATCAGCGACGACGTCTTCTTGTAGATGACGGCGTTCTCGTACAGCACGATCTTGCGCTGCACGCGCACCGACACCTTGGCGCGCGAGCCGACCAGATCGCGCGAGCCGACCTCGCCGATGGTGAGGCCCGCGATGACCACGCGCGACTTGTCGTACAGGCCCGAAGCGTCCTTGAAGAAGGCGTGGAAGCGCTTGGCGTTCTTGCCCGCGGCGCGCTCGCCGACCGTCTTCCACGACAGGTAGCCGAGGACCACCGCGCCCACCACCAGGATGCCGACCTTGACCGCCGAGCCGAGCCCCTTCATGACGAGGCACCGGCGCCGGAGTCGTCGCGCGGCGGCAGCATGGTCACGGCGCCCGAGGTCTCGACGAAGCTGCGCAGATACTCATGCGGGCTCTGGCGGATGTGGTCAGGGGGGCCGACGTCCACGATGCGTCCTTCATACAGCATCGCGATGCGATCGCCGATGCGAAACGTCGAGGCCATGTCGTGCGAGATCACCAGCGACGTGACGTGGAACTTCTCGGAGGCCTCGACGATCATGTCGTCGACCACCTTGGTGGCCAGCGGATCCAGCCCGGTGGTCGGCTCGTCATACAGAAGAATCTCTGGCGACGACACCAGGGCGCGGGCCAGGCCGACGCGCTTGCGCATGCCGCCCGAGATCTCGGCGGGGAACTTCTTCTCGGCCTTGTCGAGGCCCAGGGCGGTCAGCTTCTCGCGCACGATGTCGCGGATCTGGGCGCTGGAGTGGCGCCGCTTCTCGACCAGCGGGAAGGCGACGTTGTCGAACACCGACAGCGAGTCGAACAGCGCGGCGTACTGGAACACCATGCCGAACTTCTTGCGCAGGTCGTTCAGCGCGACCTCGCCCAGGCCCACCATGTCCTTGCCGTCGACCCAGATGTTGCCCTTGTCGGGCTTGAGCAGCCCGATGAGGTGCTTGGTCAGCACCGACTTGCCCTGCCCCGAGCCGCCGATGACGATGTTGATCTTGCCGCGCTCGATGTCGAGGTCGACGCCGCGCAGCACCGGCTGGGCGCCGAAGCGCTTCTCCAGGCCGCGGATGCGGATGTGCCAGCGCTGATCGCGCTGCCGGGGATCCTGGCCGCTGGACATGGGGTCGGTGCCGGCGCTGGCCGCGCTCATCACAGCACCACGATGAGGATGTCGCTCAAGAAGTAGTCCAGCACCAGGATGGTCACGCAGCCGATGACGACGGCCCGGGTGGTCGCCAGGCCCACGCCCTTGGCGCCACCGGAGGCATTGTAGCCTTGAACGCAGGCGATCAGCGTGAAGGCGAGGCCGAACACCGCGCTCTTGATGACGCCCTGCACCAGGTGGATGGGGTCGACCAGCCACTGGAACTTGGCCACGTAGACGCCGGGGTCGACGTTCATCAGGACGACCGCGACGAAGTAGGCCCCGGCCATGCCGACCACGAAGAAGATGATGGTGAGCAGCGGCGCCACGATGGTGCCGGCGATGACCCGCGGTACGATCAGGTACTGCACCGGGTTGACCGCCATGGTGGCCATGGCGTCGATCTGCTCGGTGATGCGCATCGAGCCGAGCTCGGTGGCGATGCCGGCGCCGGCGCGCGCGGCCAGCATGATGGCGGTGAACACCGGGGCCAGCTCGACCGCCAGGCCGAGGCCGACCGCGCTGCCGGCGTAGGTCTCGGCGCGCGCCAGGCGCAGCGCGTTGACCGTCTGCAGCGAGGTCACCATGCCCGAGAACAGCCCGACCAGCATGACGATGAGCAGCGAGCCCACGCCGATGAAGGCCATGGCGTCGGTCAGCTGGCGCGCGCGGTAGGGCGGGCGCACGCCCCAGTACACCACGCGACCCAGCATCATGCAGTGGTCGCCGATGGCGCCCAGGAAGCTGGTCACCGGCGAGGTCACCTCGGCGGCCAGCAGGCGCAGGCGGAAGCGCTGCGGGGTGGCGGGCTGCGAATCGGACATCAGCGCTGCCCTCGCTGCGCGGGGGCGGCGCTGTCCGGGTTCGGCAGCCCCGCCGTCTCGCCAGGGCCGGACGCCGGCAGGTACAGGCGCGGCACCCGCTTGGACAGCAGGCACGGGATCTCGTAGGGCGACAGCTCGGCGCGCTCGGCCAGCTCGCGCGCGGTGACCGCGGCAGCGTCGCCCTGGCCCCCCAGCAGCACGGCCTCGTCACCTGGCTGCGGCGACGCCGGCAGGTCGGTGACATCGACCATGGTCATGTCCATGCACACCGCGCCGGCGACCGGGCAGCGCCGGCCGCCGAGCAGGATCTCGCCGCGCCCCGACAGGCGACGCGGATAGCCATCGGCATAGCCCACCGGCAGGACCGCGATCCGGGTCGGGCGGTGCGCCTCGAACAGGCCGTCGTAGGACACGTGGCGGCCGGCGGGGATGTCACGCAGCGCGATGACCTCGGTGACGAAGCGCATCGCCGGGCGCAGCGCCGGGCGGGTCGCGGGCACCACGTCGGGCTCGGGCGGGATGCCGTACAGGGCCAGGCCGGGGCGCACGGCGTCGAGGCGCGCGGCCGGGAAGCGCAGCGCGGCGGCGCTGTTGCCGGCGTGCAGCTCGGGGCGGAAGCCGGCGGCGCGCACGCGGGCGCACACCGGGGCGAAGCGCGCCAGCTGGGCGCTGGCGCTGGCGGGATCGGCGCCGTCGGCCTCGGCGAGGTGGGTCAGAAGGCCGGTCAGCTCGAGCTCGGGGTGCGCGCCGAGCAAGGTCAGCGCGGCGTCCAGGGCGGCCCCGCCGTCGTCGTCGGGGTGCGGCAAGCCCAGGCGCGACATCCCGGTGTCGACCTTGAGGTGCACGCGCACCCGGCGACCGGCGTCGCGGGCCACGGCGGCGAAGCGGGCCAGGTCGTGTGTGGTGAAGACGACCGCCTCGAGGTCATGGCTGACGACGTCCATGTGGTGGTCGCCATAGAAGCCGCCCAGCACCAGGACGCGCCCGCGCACGCCGTGCTCGCGCAGCTCGAGGGCCTCCTCGAGCAGCGACACCGCCAGCGCGCCGGCCTGCACCGCGGGCGTGGCCGCCAGCGCGCGCGCGACCGGGACGGCGCCGTGACCATAGGCGTCGGCCTTGACGACCGCGATGACGCGGGCCGGCGCCACCACCGCGGCGAGCGCGGCAACGTTGCCTTGCACCGCGCCCAGGTCGATCTCGACGCGGGTCGGCCGGATCTGACGACCCAGACCATGCAGCTCGCGCGTGCGGGGGGGAGAAGCCAGCGTCACCGCTTGTTTTCTAGCACGGTGTGGGGCCGAAAAGGTGAACGCCCGGTCGCGCTCCCGGGGGGACGGATGCGCGGCCAGGCGTTCGGTGAGCCTCACACGCGAACTCGGATGCAGGTGCGTGCGGATCCGGTTCAGCCCCCGCGAAGCGCAGCTTCGAGGAGGCTGCTCCGACTCCATACTCCAGGCCTTACGCCGCCTTGGTCTCGCCCTTGTGCTCCATCAGGCGACGGGTCACCAGCAGCGAGCGGCCACGCGGGGTGATGAGGCCGCGGCGCGCCAGCAGGTTGAAGGTGCGCGAGATGGTCTCGCGGCACGAGCCGACCATGTTGGCCAGCTCCTGCTGGGTCGGGCGGCGGCGGATCAGCATGCCGTCAGGGATCTCGACGCCGTCCTCGTGGGCCAGCTCGAGCAGCTGGGCGACCAGGCGGCCCTCGACGTCCTGCAGGGCCAGGCGGGCGATGATCTCGTCGGCGCGACGCAGGCGCTTGGACAGCTCGCAGGCCAGGTTGATGGCGGTGGTCGGGTGCTGGCGCAGGTGCGCCATCAGGTCGGCCTTGGCCAGCGCCAGCACGGTGACCGGCTCCAGCGCGATCACGTTGGCGGAGCGCGGGGCGCCGTCGAAGATCGACATCTCGCCGAAGAAGTCCGCAGGGCGCAGCACCGACAGGGTGACCTCGCGGCCGCTCTCGGCGACCAGGGTGACCTTGGCGCGGCCCGACAGCATCACGAACAGGGCCTCACCGACCTCGTCCTGGGCCACGATGGCGCCGTGCATGGCGACCTTGCGCGCGACCATGCGGCGGGTCAGGTCGGTCAGCGCCGGCTCGTCGAGATCCTTGAAGATGGTCACCTTCTGGAGAAGTCCGGCCACACGCTGGCGCTCCTCGTCTTCATGGGTGCGCGGGGTGGGGTTCGAGATGCGGCTTCCCAGGCTGGCAATCCTGCTCTCCATGGTGTCGTCGTCTCCGTGTGGGTCGTCGGGTGTACGAGCCGTTGGTCGAAAAGCGCTGGCTCGGTGCAACAACTTCGTCGAACGCCCTTAGGAGCACGAACGGTGCCACCACGGTTGCCCGATCGGGGTCCCGTGTTTTCACGCACATCACGGAATGGCTGTGGCGCAGAGTCAACAAACGCACCTCAGATCACTGACGTCAGTGTCGTGTTGTTCACGTCGACGCGGTGCGGCAGGACGCGGCATCCCGATACTTTGGGGCGGAAACTGGTGACCGCGGCTACTGGGAGGAGTGCGGGACTGGCAGCCGAGTCTGTCCCCAGGGCGGACAGTGAGAAGTCACTGGGCAGGCGGCGGACGGGTGCCGTTGAAGGCCTGGATGGAGTGGCAGCGCTCGATCATCATCGCGCTGCAGTCGGGGTGGCCGTTGGTCTTCGCGGTGTAGTCGAGCTCGCCGGTCAGGGTGTCGCCGAGCAGGTGGCCGTCCATGACGCCGTTGATGGTGTAGGAGCAGCCGCCCATGGTCAGCTGGCGCATACCGAACAGGGTGGCGTCGATGCTGCTGCCCGAGACGTCGCCCGACATGACATGGCTGCCGAAGGCGAAGTCGAGGAAGGTCGCGGTGCCGCCGCTGAAGCTGACGCTGACGGTGCTGCCCTCCTGGGACACCGTGGCCATGATGCCCTGGGTGCTCTGGCCCTCGGTCCAGTTGGCGAACTTGCAGCCGTTGGCCCGGTTGGTGACGGAAATGGTGTAACTGCCGGCGACGTTGGATGGATCGGAGTCGCCGCAGGCGGGCACGGCGACCAGGGTCGCCAGCAGCAGCAAACGAGCACAGATCGACATCGGGGCCTCCCGCGTCGAATTTACCCGATCCGGTGACGTTTGATTACACTCGGAGCCTCCTCCGTCTGGAGCGTTCATGACCTCTCGTAGCGTGGTGATCGGACTGGCAGCGGCAGTGGTGGGGGCGTGGGGCCTGGGTGGCGTGAGGAAGGCGCACGCGGACGCCAACACCGTGGTGGTGCAGCTGTCGGCGGAGTCGCCGTTCCGCGGCCTGCCCGCGGTCTCGAGTGACGGCGCCTTCGTGGCGCTGCCAGGGCGCGTGGAGGCCACCGGGGACTGCTTCGGCGACGTCCTCACGGTGTCGATCGTGCCGGTCGGGCCGGGCAAGCCGCAGGTCTTCACCATCGCGGACGGCTGTCACGCCGACAAGCGCTACTCGGAGCGCAAGGCGCTGGAGGCCAGCCTGCCCGAGGTCAACGACACCCTGGCCGCGCTGCGCTTCGCGGCGGTCAAGCTGCAGCGGCCGCCCGAGGGGCTGGCCCTGCCAGTGAGCTTCAGCGTGGACGAGCTCAAGGTCACCGTCGGGGGCAAGAAGAACAAGCTCGACGTCGCCGCCAAGCTGGGCAAAAAGACGCTGGGCAAGAAGAGCGCGACCACCAAGCTCAAGGCCAAGAGCGGCGCGGTCATCGGCGCCATCCTGGTGCGCGCGGCCAAGCCGATGGCCTACGTCCAGATCGAGTGGTACGTGCCCGGGCCGGAGCGCAACCAGTACGTCAGCGAGTGGGTCACGGTGCCGCTCAAGGGGCTGCCCGTGCTGCCGCCGAGCAAGAACGGCGACGGTCGCTAGGGCCCCGGCACCGGAGTTCGTGCTATTGAACGCCGTGTGAGCGGCGACAGCACCTCCGGCGAGCGGTTCGAGATCCAGGTCAACGGCGAGGCCCGCGTGGTGGCGGCGGGCAGCACGGTGGCCTCGCTGCTCGGCGAGCTCGGCATCGATCTGAAGCGCTCGCGGGTCGCGGTCGAGCTGAACAAGCTGGTGGTGCCGCGCGCCGAGCACGCCGCGGCCACGCTGGCCGCGGGCGATGTGCTGGAGATCGTCCACTTCGTGGGTGGAGGCTGAGATGTTGCAGATGGACGCGTTCGAGCTGGGCGGCAAGAGCTACAAGTCGCGCCTCATCGTCGGCACCGGCAAGTACAAGTCGATCGAGCAGACGCGCGAGGCGCTGGCGCACACCGGGGCCGAGATCGTCACCGTGGCGGTGCGCCGCGTGGAGCTGGATCGCAGCAAGCCCAGCGTGCTGGACGCGGTCGATCCGGCCAAGTACCAGCTCCTGCCCAACACCGCGGGCTGCTACAGCGCCGACGAGGCCGTGCGCACCTGCCGGCTGGCGCGCGAGCTGGGCCTGGGCACGCTGGTCAAGCTGGAGGTCATCGGCGACCCGCGCACGCTGTACCCCGACAACGAGCAGACCCTGGCGGCGGCGGCCATCCTCGTGAAGGAAGGCTTCACGGTGCTGCCCTATTGTATCGACGATCCGATCGTGTGCCGGAAGCTGGCCGACCTCGGCTGCGCCGCGGTGATGCCGCTGGCGGCGCCCATCGGGTCGGGCCTCGGTATCAGGAACCCGCACAACATCGCCATCATCCTGGAGACCGTGAAGGTGCCGGTCATCGTCGATGCCGGCGTCGGCACGGCGTCGGACGCGGCGGTGGCGCTGGAGCTGGGCTGCCACGCGGTGCTGATGAACACCGCGATCGCGGAGGCGCGTGATCCGCTGCTGATGGCGCAGGCCATGCGCGACGCCGTGATCGCGGGGCGCAAGGCGTTCCTGGCCGGACGCATGCCGCGGCGCGCGTATGCCAATGCGTCGTCGCCGACCGGGGGGCTCATCGAGTGAAGTGGCAGCTGGTCGCGATCACGGACGGCGGCGACGCAGCGCGGGTGGAGGACGTGGTGGTGCGGGCGCTGGCGGGCGACGAGCGCGGCGTGTGCGCGGTGCAGCTGCGTGACAAGGCGGCCAGCGGGCGCGCGCTGTTCGAGCAGGCGACGCGGCTGCGCGAGGTGACCCGGCGCACCGGGTCGGGGCTGCTGGTCAACGATCGAGTCGACGTCGCGCTGGCGGTCGGGGCCGACGGGGTGCAGCTCGGCGAGCGCGGCCTCGGGGTGGCGGTGGCGCGCGAGCTGGTGCGCGCGGCTGGCGCGGACGGCTTCGTGGTGGGCGCCAGCGTGCATGACGTCGAGGGCGCGCGGCGGGCGGCGCGCGAGGGCGCCGACTTCGTGGTGTTCGCGCCAGTGTTCGAGGTGCCCGGCAAGGGGCCGGCGGCGGGGGTGCCGGGGCTGGCCGAGGTGGTGCGCGCGGTCGGCGACGCGGTGCCGGTGGTGGCGCTGGGCGGGATCGCGGGCGCCGAGGAGGCCGACGCCTGTCGGGCCGCGGGCGCGCGCGCGGTGGCGGTCATGCGCGCGGTCATGGAGGCGAACGATCCGGCCAGGGCGGTGCGCCAGCTGCTGGGCGAGGTGGTGTGGGGGTGCCCGTGAAGTGGCTGGTGATGGTGCTGGTGCTGGTGCTGACGCTGCGGATGGCGGCGAGCGCGCGCGCGGACCAGCCAGTCGAGCCCGCCGAGCCAGTCGAGCCCGCCGAGCCCGCCGAGCCCGCCGAGCCGACCGAACCCGCCGAGCCGGCGCAGCCCACCGGGCCCGTCGCGCCCGTGGTGAAGGGCTTGCCGGCTGCGGAGGCCCTGGGTCGCAAGGGCCCTGCCCTGCTGCGTGATCGCCACGCCGATGTGCGCCTGTTCGACTTCGCGGGCTGGTGGGTGCCCATCGGCATCAACCTCGGTGGCGCCCTGCACAAGAAGGCCGACAGCGGCTTCCTGTTCGGCGGCGAGGCCAGCATCGTGCGCATGGGCGAGGACTTCTGGGGCGGCTTCTACGTCGACGTCCTGCGTGACTTCGGGGTCGACGCCACCCGCATGGGTGTCGGCGCCGAGCTCGGCTATCGCACCTTCGGCCTCGACGGCGGCGTGCTGCGCGACGTCAGCAACGCCCGCAACGGCTGGACCGTGCGCGGCCTGCTCATGGGCCCCGGCTTCGGCGTCTACGCGCGCTGGCTGTCCATCGCCGACGACGGCGAGCAAGCCGGAGAGATCGGCGTACTGCTCAAGCTGCCGATCCCGATCCGCCGCGACCGCTAGGGGCACGCCTTGGAGGGGGCGTCGGAGCCGCGGCCGGTGCGCTCCTTCTTGCCGGTGAGCTTGTCGCCCTTGAAGATGTAGGCGCGCGTGGTCCAGCGCGGCAGCAGGCCGTTGGTATCGATCAGGATCTCGTACCAGGTGCTGGCGCGCGCGAAGTCGGCGGCGCCCTTCAGCTCGCGGCAGCCCTTGCCGTAGGCGAAGCCGGGCGCCCACATCTCGCGCTCCAGCACGAGCTTGAGCTTGTCGCCCTTGAGCGCCTTGCGGAAGGGGGCGATCATGGCCTCGCGTCGCGCCGCCACCTCGGCCTGCAGCTTGGCGATGGCCTCCGCCAGCGGCTTGCACGCGTGCGCCTCGAGGTCGCGCAGGGCCACCTTGTCACCGCGCACCGAGAGCTCGCGGCTGCCCGGCACGCCGGCGGCCAGCGCGCCCTGCACCGCGGCCGAGCAGCGCGCGGCGGCGTCGGCGATGGTGCCCATCTGGTTCTCGCGCTCGGCCTGGTCGGCGCTGGCGTCGGGGCCCAGCCACTCGTCATACACATCGAGCGCCCGCTTGGCCGCCAGCTCGGCGCCGGTCACCCACGAGGCCTCGGCCGCGCTCGCGCAGTACTTGCGCAGGTCACCCAGCTTGGCCACGATCTCGCGCGAGCCATCGGGCCGCACCCGATCGGTCGCGAAGTCGGCGCCGCCAGCGAGCACGACCAGGAAGGCCGCCCCCTTGGCCTTGATGGCCTTGTCGGCGATGCGCACGCAGCGCGCCGCCAGCGGCGCCGCCAGGGCGGCCTGGTTCTGCACCACGTCATAGGCCTCCATGCCCTTGACGGCCTGGCGCTCGACGGGCTCGCTGGCCCACTCGTCGTCCGCCCCCTCCTTGCCCGCCCACGCCGCCGCCCCTGCCGCCATCACCGCCGTCGCCACCACACCTGCCATCCACTGCTTCATCATCGACATCGCTGACCTCCGGTTTGGGTTCGGGGAGGTCATCGGCGCCCTTGTCCGGTTGTTGCGGCGACGCGCGAAAAAAGATGCCCAACCATTGCGCGCGCTTGACAGAACCCGCGCCGCGAATAAGCTCAGCCCCTCTTTCGCCGATGTAGCTCAGTGGTAGAGCAACGGTTTCGTAAACCGTAGGCCTCGGGTTCAAATCCCGACATCGGCTCAATAACACTCAGGAATTTGCAGCACGCCTCGCCTCCCCTGGCTCCGTGGACACCGGGGCTGGCGGGCAGCGTGACGACCTCACCGGCCGGCGCCGTGAAGTCGAGGTGAACGCGCTCCGACCTGGCGATGCTGCCGGTGTCGAGGTGGGCGTAGCGCGCGATCGTCATCGGTGAGGTGGCGCGGCCATTCGGCGGTGAGCTCGGCCGTCGTGCCGCTTCCAGCGCAGCCAGCTCGGCTCGATCGCGTCGACGGTCGGCACCGTGCGAGGCCCGCGCGGGCTGGCGGCGGTGACGAACGCCAGGGTGTCGTCGGTCGCGGCCATGCGGCGACGATGGCCCCGCGACGAGGTCCTTTGAGATGATGCCGTCGTGACAGCGACAATCACGATCATTGCCACGACGGTCGAGGAACCTGATCAGTTCGAATCGATGGACACGGACGAGCGACGCTACGTCAGCGCGGGCTGGCAGGCCTTCCCTGCGCGCTCCGGTCGTTACCCGGATGACGTCTTCCTCCGGGCCACCGGGGTGCGTCTCGGTATTTACGAGGGGAAGCCCGAGTACGACGCGCAGGGCCGACTGCATTCCTTCATCATCGACCGGCGAACCCTCGAAAAGGTGCTTCCGGATCTGGTCGCCGCGGTCGAGGCCGACCCCAAGGCCACCGCAGGTGCACTCGTCGCCGAGTGCGGAGGGACGGCCGATCTCGCGAAGGTAGCTGCGGCACTTCAGGCGGATACCTGGCCCGAAGGCGACGATCCTGCGGAGGAAGCCGCCGCATTCGCACATCACCTTTTGAAGTACGCACGGATCGCCGTCAACTCGGCCAACGGCATCTGCTGGGAATTTCGAGGGGACTTCCCGCTGCAGCCCTGGTAGGCCCAGGAGGCCCCCTGGACTCGCGACCTGAAACGCTCCTCGGCGAGTTTGTTATCGCCAATCAACGTCGCCTGGGAGGAGTGCCTTCCTGGATGGCTCAGCCGCGCAGCCTGCCCAGCAGCGCGCGCGGGGCGGCCAGGAGCAGGCGGCCGACGACCTGGGCCCAGTCGAAGTAGTCGCGCCACAGCACGATCTTGCCGGCCTGGACCTCGAAGGTGCCGCAGACCCAGAAGGCCGCGCGCGCGCCGCGCATGACGAGGGTGTCGGTGCGCTCGGTCAGCACGATGGGGCCGTTGGCGGCGATGTGGTGCAGCTCGACCTCCAGGGCGTCCGCCAGTCTGGCGAAGCCGCGCAGCTGACGCTCGAAGGCGGCCACGCCGCGCGCCGGCGCCAGCGGCACGTTCTGATACACCACGTCGGGCGCCACCAGGGCGAGCGCCCGGTCGAGGTCGAACGACTCCAGCGCTCGCAAGAACTGCTCGACGGTCTCGATCTCGGTCATGGCCGGGAAGATACGCTGGCCGGCCCGGTTTGGGAGGGCTCGCCGGCCGCGTGCTACCATCGGCTGCGCGGGGGGAGAGTGGACGAGCGGGTGCTGTTCGACGAGGCTCCAGTCGCGCTCCTGGTGGTCGGTGCCGACGGGCACATCACGCGCTGCAACCGCGCGCTGCTGACCCTCACCGGCCGGGCCGAGCCCGAGCTCCTGGGCGCACCCTTCGAGGCGCTGTTCCTGCCCGAGCACGCCGACGCGGCCCGGGCCTGGCGGGTCGCCGCGCACGCCGCCCCGGTGACGGAGCCGCTCGAGGTCGCCTGCCGCGCTGGCGAGGGCGAGCCGAGCTGGGTCAGGCTGACGGCAAGCGCGGACCGGGACGCGCTGGTGGTGTGGCTGGTCGAACGCGAGGCCGCCAGCGCCGCCGCCACCCGCCGCGAGCTCGGGCAGCGCCTCGGCGAGCGCGTCAAGGAGCTCACCGCGCTGCACGGCGTGGCCCGCCTGCTGCTCGGAGGTGGCGGCCACCTCGACCAGACGCTCGACGCGGTGGTGGCGCTGCTGCCGCCGGCGATGCAGTTCCCTGCGCTGGCCACGGCGGCGGTGCGCTGTGGCGCGCGGCTCCACGCCAGCGCGGGCCACCGCGCCACGCCGTGGATGCTGAGCGCCGACTTCGCCTGCGCCGACGGCACCGCAGGCAGGATCGAGGTCGCCTACCAGGAGGAGCGCGGGTTTCTGCCCGAGGAGCAGGCCGTGCTGGACTCGACGGCGGAGATGCTGCGCGGCGAGCTCGAGCGGCGCAGCGCCGAGGCGCGCCTGCTCCAGGCCCACGAGCGCTTCGACCTCGCGCTCGACACCGCACAGATGGGCGTCTGGGAGTGGGACGTCGAGCACGATCAGGTGCGCTGGTCACACCAGCTGTCGCGCATGTGCGGCCTCGACCACGACGCCGGCGGCATGGGCGCGCAGCGCGCGCTGGTGCACCCCGACGATCGCGACCGGCTGTTCGAGCGGCTGCGGCGCGCCGCCGACGGGGCCGATGATCTCCAGCACCTGGAGTTCCGCTTCGCGCGGCCCGGCGGCGGCTGGCGCAGCATGCTGGCCAGCGCACGGATCGTGCGCGAGCCACCGGCGCGGGCGACCCGGATCATCGCGGCGCTGCTCGACGTCTCCGAGCGGCGCGCCCTCGAGGACGGCCTGCGCCAGGCCCAGAAGGTCGAGGCCCTGGGCCAGGTCGCCAGCGGGGTGGCGCACGACTTCAACAACCTGTTCGCGGTGCTGCTGTCGGGCTCCGAGCTCTTGCTCGGCGGGATGCGGCCAGACGACCCCCGCTACGAGCTGGTCAAGGACATGCGCACCGCCAGCGAGAGCGCGCACGGCCTGGCGACCCAGCTCCTGGCCTTCTCGCGCAAGGCGGCCTACTCCCCGGCGGCGGTCGACGTCAGCGCCCTGGTGCACAAGCTGCGCCCGCTCCTGGTGCGCATCGCCCAGCACCAGGTCGAGCTGCGCCTCGAGGTCGCCCCTGGCGCCGGCATGGTGTGGGCCGATCCTGCCCAGGTCGAGCAGGTGGTGCTCAACCTGTTCGTCAACGCCCGCGACGCCAGCCGGGAAGGCGGCGTGGTCACCATCTCCACCGCGGCGCTCGACGGCCCCGCCGCCTCGCGGTGGGGCGCGCGCCCCGAACCGCACGTGGTCCTCGCGGTAGAGGACTGCGGCCCCGGCCTCGCCCCCGGCATCCGCGAGCGCATCTTCGAGCCCTTCTTCACCACCAAGGAGCCGGGCAAGGGCACCGGCCTCGGCCTCGCGGTGGTGGCCTCGGTCGCCCGCCACTGGCAAGGCCACGTCCAGGTCGACAGCGAGCCCGGACGCGGCTGCTGCTTCCGGGTCCTCTTGCCCCGCCTGCCCGACTGAGCGGCCACGTCGGGGCCGGCCCTGGCTATGGCGCGCTGCGGGTGGCCGCGAGGTCCTTCTGGATGTCCGGGCGACACCACTTGCCGTCGCACTCCTTCAGCGCCACCTGCAGCACCTTGAGCGCCAGCGCGCGGTTGCCCTTCTTGGCCAGCAGATTGCCGAGATCCTGCAGCAGCAGCGGGTTCATGCGGCGCGCCACGAAGCACTTGCGGGTCTTGATCAGGGTGACGTCCCTGCCCGCCGCCAGCATGTCGCCGCCCATCACCAGGACATAGGCATGGTCGGTCAAGGTGTCGCAGTCGACCGGCGACAGCAGCTTCATGGCCTGCGCGATGAGCTCCATGGCCCGCGTCTGGTCACCCGCGTCAGCCGCCTTGGTGGCCTCCACCCGCAACGAGATCACCTGCTCGCCCTTGATCAACCGCAGCGACGACGAGGGACACACCTGTTGCGTGACCTCGGGCCTGGCATCCGCCGCCAGCACGAAGCGGTCACCCGGGCTGAGCAAGCCGCGTAGCTTGACCGCCTTGCCCTCCAGCGGCTTCAGATCGATCTCGGCGGCCGTCGCGATCCGGTACGTCGCGCGCCCATCGATGCTGAAGAAGGCGCCGTCGATCACACACCCCGTCAGCGTGCGCGCCACCGGCTTCGACGCCCGCGCCCGCGGCGCCGCGAACCCGAGCGCCAGCACCACCGCCACCAGCGTCATCCTCGAGAGTCGGCATCTCATGGTCGTGGCGAGCGTACCGCGTGGCGCAGCGGTCCGGAAGAGGTGGCGCTTGCGCCCTTGATGCACGGGCGTCAGCCGGGTCGGCCAGCGAGGTGCAGCCTGGCAGGGCGGCTCGTGCGACCATGCGGTGACGTGACCTATGGTTGACGACGACGAAGCCGACGAAGCCGACGAAGCCGACGAAGCCGACGAGGCCGACGAGGACGATGGCGACGGTGACGATGAGGCCGCCGCGCTGGCGCTGGTGGCGGCGCCGCTGGTGACTGCGGTCGAGCTGACCGCGCTGGCCGGGCACTGGTCGCGTGACGTGCTGCTGAGCGTGGCCAGGCACGAGCGAGTGCCGGCGGAGGCGCTGGCGCGGCTGGCCGAGAGCGACGACGGCGAGGTGCTCGAGCTGGTGGCGCGGCACCCGTGCACGCCGCCCGCGATCCTGGACGAGATGGCGGATGACAACCCCTGGGTGGCGTCCAACCCGATGACACCGGTGGCGACCATCGAGCGGCTGGCGAGCGGGGCAGACTGGCCGCGCACCTCGGTCGCGCAGTGGACCGACCGCCCCGATCTGCTGGCCCGGCTGGCCGGTGACAGCAACGATGGCGTGCGCCTGGCGGCCGCGCGCAACCCGGCGACGCCGGCCGAGGCGCTGCAGCGGCTGGGCGGAGATCCCCGCGAGCACGTGCGCGCCCAGGTCGCCCGCAACCCGTCGGCGCCGGCGGCCGCCCTGGCCCGCGTCGCGGCGCTGAGCAACGGCCCGCTCGGCCACGACCTCGCCGAGGCCTGCGGCCTCGACAGCCGCGGATCGATCCATGAGCTGGTGGCCATGCATCCCGCGGTGACCGCGGAGATCCTGGCCGCGCTGGTGGGCAGCAGCTTCCTGGTGCGCAGGCGGATCGCCGAGCACGCGCTGGCGACGCGAGAGACCATCAAGGAGCTGGCGCGCGATTCGCACCCCGGCGTGCGGGCGGCCGCGCGCAGACATCCGCGCTGCCCCTGGTACCTCTTCTGAATCGTCAGGTCGCGATTGTAAAACGTTGCTTGATGGTGCTGGCTGCCAGATGCTGACGGTCGTGGCGGCAGGGGTGCCGGGGGTAAGCTCGTATCAGGAGCATGTCGGGCGGCAAACACGACGAGGCGGGCAAGGTGGCGGGGCACGGGCCGGCGCCTGACGCGGGGCATGAGGCCAGGCCGCGTGAGGCGGACAAGGCGGCGCCGGGCGCGGGCGCGGGTGTCGACTGGGGGCCGCTGGCGGAGTCGATGGTGCTGGGGATGGAGCCTGCGCTGGGGGCGGACCCGGCGGCGTGGGGGACCTGGCTGGCGCGCCAGGACGCCCCGCTGCGTGACGCCGTCATCGCCAAGCTGCACGCGCACAAGGGCAACTTCTTCGTGTTCCAGATGGAGTCGCACATGCGCATCGCCAGCGCGCCCAAGCTGCCCGACGAGCGGCCGCTCAGCTCGGCCGAGATCGGCTTTCTGTTTCCGACCTACATGACCAGTCTCAACTATGGCAGCGTGCGCCTGAAGTTCGACACCCTGCTCACCAAGGGCGGCTACGGGCGCACCGTCGGCAACGCCATCCACATGCCCGAGAGCTGCCGCGGGCCGTCCGGCGAGCTGACCACCGGGCACGAGGGCGGCCTGGAGCTCCTCGCGCACGAGATCGGCCACGTCTGGCAGTACCAGCACTCCGGCCTGGTCTACGTCCCCGATGCGCTGCTGGCCCAGCTTGCCGGCAAGATGCTCGGCCACGACGCCTACGAGTGGCGGGGCCTGGCGCGCAGCAAGGTCGCCTTCGACGAGTGGAATCCCGAGGCGCAGGCCGAGATGGGCGCGGCCTACAACATCGCGCTGCACAAGCTGATGGCGCTGGGCCAGGGTGACAGACCCGACCCCGCCGACCTGGAGACCATCCAGCTCGCGACGCCCTATGTGCCCAAGCTGATGGCGGGGCAGGCGCGACGCAAGAACTCGCCCACCGAGACCACGGCCAAGATCCTGGTCGGTCCGGTGGGCGGCTTCATCATCGACGAGCTGATGGACGACTGATCAGGCCGGGACGGCCTCGAGGATCTTGTGCGGGGACATGGTGGGGACGATGCGCGCCAGGCGCAGGCCGGCCTGGGTCAGCACGGCGTTCCACTCGGGCTCGGTGCGCTCGCGGCCACCGCTCGTGACGACCAGCATCTCGAGATCCATCAGCTTGGCCAGATCGGGACCGGGGCGGGGCTCCACCACCAGCTCGACGATGAGGACGCGCGCGCTGGGCCCGGCGGCGGCGCGCACGCTGCTGAGGATGCGCACGCTGTCGGCGTCGCTCCAGTCGTGCAGGATGTGCTTGAGGATGTAGGCGTCGGCCTTGGGGGCCCCGGCGAAGAAGTCGCCGCCCTGCCGGGTCACGCGGCCCTCGACGCCGAACTTCGCCAGCGTGGGGCCGGCGCCCTCGACCACCTGCGGGAGATCGAACAGGATGCCGCGCATCTCGGGCCGCGACGCCAGGATGCTGCCGAGCAGGAAGCCGTGGCCGCCGCCGACGTCGGCCAGGGTGCCGATGCCGCTGAAGTCGTAGGCCTGCAGCACGGCGCCCGCGGCCATGGCCGAGAACGACGTCATGGCGTTGTTGAAGATCTCGCCCAGCGCGGGGTGATCGTGCAGGTAGTCCCAGGGCAGCTTGCCGTGAGCGTGCGTGAAGGCGCACTCGCCGGTGCGCACGCTGTGCTGGATGTCGATCCAGGCGCGCACGTGCTCGGGCGTCGCCATGAAGAGCGCCATCGGCTTGAGCGAGCCCGGGGTGTCGTCGCGCAGGAGCTCGCTGAGCGGCGTGTGCGCGAAGCGCCCCGGTGGGCCCTCGGCGAAGATGCCGACGCTGGCCCGCGCGCGCAGCAAGCGGTACACGCTGGGGCCGTGGGCGCTGGCCGCGGCCGCCAGCTCGTCGGCGCTGCGTGTCTCGCCGCGCGGCAGCCGGTCGGCCAGGCCGACCTGCGCGGCCGCGCCGATGGCCTGCGAGACCCAGCGCCCCATCACCATCTGCATCATCACCACCGGCGGCGGCGGTGCCATTCCCTCGTGCATCGACATGGGTTCCTCCCCTACCCCGGTGACCGGGGCCCTCGGGCGGATGGTAGCCGGATCTCGGCCTCGATCGCACACCATCCCGTGAGCGCGCGCACGGCCTGGGCGCTGGTCGAACCAGCGGTCAACGTTGCGGGTCGCAACATGTGTTGGCGACGGCAACGTGGTCGCGGCGCGCGACGCGTGCAGGTGCGCGAATCGTGCTGGCGCGCGCGCGGCACGCGGCTTGCCTCGCGGGCGGACATCCCCTTCCTGGAGGAATCCGTTGCCGACCGATCGCGCGTCCGACCTCGCTGCTCCTGATCAGCTGTTCGACACTGCCCTGTCACGCCTGCGTCGGCGGGCCGCGGCGACCGGGGGCGCCTTCGCGGGCGCGGCCGCGCTGGTCGGCGTGGCGCAGCTGCCCATGCTGGCGGGCTGCGCGTCCGAGCCGCAGGCCGGCGAGGCGCAGGAGGAGAGCTGGTCGCAGGATCAGGGCCAGCGCAACACCGAGATGGTCAGCTATCAGAACGCCTACTGGACCGAGTGCCGGCAGCCCAACACACGCTTCGGCTGCGGCAGCTACGAGATCTTCCTCAAGGTCCGCGTGCGCCCGGTGCACGGCGTCGATCTGCAGTGGAAGAAGGTCGGCGCGACCTACCGGGTGCCCTTCGATCTGCACGATCGCACCGCAGTGGGGTCGTACTACGCGACGCTGCCCGGCGGTGACGAGGAGTGGCACGTGCCGCTGTCGGTCAGCTCGTCGCAGAGCACGGTGCTGTTCGACCTGTGGTACCAGGACGGCGCCTACCACACCTGGGTCGACGACAACCAGGGCGAGTTCCACGTCGTCAACACCGGCGCCGCCAGCAACGTGCTGCGCGCCGAGCCCTGGCTGAGCACGGTGGCGGTGACCCCGAGCGGCGTGAAGGGCAAGCTATCGGTGCAGGTCGCCGACCTCGACTATGACAAGCAGCTGGTCCTGGTCGGCAGCACCGACGGTTGGCGCACCCGCATCGACCTCGGCATGGGCAACCGTGGCGAGAAGAACCGGCTGTCGTGGGTCGAGGATCTGCCCTGGTCGGGCTTCGAGCGCTGGGACATCGAGCTCGATCTGCCGGGCGACTTCCAGCGCTTCGAGTACGCCATCGGCTACCACCATGGCGTGGTCAACGGCGCCACCCGGTACTCGTTCTGGGACAACAACTGGGGCCAGAACTACATCGTCGACCGGCCGGCGCCCATCGACTGATGCCGAGCGCAGGCACCATCGCGACCGACCTGCACGGCCACACCCGCTACTCCGACGGCCGCGCCACGCCGGAGGACTATGTGCGGGTGCGCGCCGCGCTGGGGCTGGAGGTCATCGCGGTCAGCGACCACGACACCTTCGCGGCGGTGCCAGCCGCCGCCGCCGCGGCCACGCAGGCCGGCGTGACCCTGCTGCCGGCGATGGAGGTCACGAGCTTCATCCACTTCGGGACGGCGCAGGCCGAGCAGATCCACGTGCTGGCGTACTTCCCTCCCGGGGTGCTGGCGAGCGGCGCGCTGGGGCGCAGCCAGCTCGGGGAGCGCGCGGTGCGGGTGACGCGGCGCTGGCGTCGCTTCGTGCTCGACTGGCTGGCCAGCTTGCCGATGGAGGAGCGCTACTACCTGGATCCCGACGGCCTGGCCAGCCTGGACGGCACCGAGTTCCCGGCGCTGCAGCGCTTCCTCGATCACATCATGGCGTGCAGCCCGCGCAGCTATCAGCCCTTCGTGCGCCACCACGTGGCCTACTGGGAGGCCGACGCCGAGCTGTTCGGCTGGCAGCCCGAGGAGGCCATCGAGGCCATCCGCGCCGACGGCGGCGTCGACGTCGTGGCCCACCCGGTGCGGGTGCGCGACAAGGCGCGCATGCAGCGCGTGCTCGACCACGCCAGCGGCCTCGAGGTCTACACCTCGCGCCACAAGGCGTCGATCGCGGCCGAGTTTCGCGCCCTGGCCGAGGCGCGCGGCAAGCTGTGGACGGCGTCGAGCGACGATCACCAGCACAGCGCGTACGTGGCGCCGCCCGCAGGCACGCCGCGCCACACCATCGAGCGGCTGCTGGGCTGATGGCGGAGCCGCGGGTCGGGCGCGCGGGCGCCCAGGCACAGCACCTGGTCACCCTGTGGTGTCGGCCCGGGGATGGCCGCTATGCCGGCGCGTCGCTGGAGCTGCGCGGCGAGCTGCAGCACTGGCACCGCGGCGTCGCGCTGACCGCGGCGGGGGGCGGCTGGTTCGAGGCCTCGCTGCGCCTGACGCCGGGCGCCTACGAGTACAAGCTGGTGGCGCCGGGCGGCGCCTGGCTGCTCGACGCCGCCAACGGGCGCACCCGCGGCCTGGAGGGGCGCCGCAACAACCTGCTGGTGGTGGGCGGGGCCGACGAGCCGCTGCTGCACGTGCCGGCGCCGCCCTTCGTGGAGCGCGCCCCGGGCGGCGGCGTGGTGGTGCGCGCCGGGCTGCGCCGCGGGGCCACGGCGGCGGGGCTGCTGGGGCTGCGCTGGGACGAGGGCGCCGGGCTGCGCGCCGCGGCCATGCGCGCGGTCGGCCGCGAGGACGAGCATGATCTGTTCGAGGTCGAGCTGCCCGGCGCGGGGCACGCCCTCGAGTACGCCTTCGTGCTGGGTGACGGACGCGTGGTCGGCGCGGGCAACTCGGCGTTCCGCGTGGTGCTGCGCGAGCTTCCCCCGGCGCTGCCGGCGTGGTGGCGGGACGCGGTGGTGTACAGCATCTTCCTCGACCGCTTCCGGCGTGGCGGCAGCGGCGGCAGCTGGGCGGCGCCGGGGCGCTGGGAGCGCGACTTCCACGCCGGCGGCGATCTGGCGGGCGTGCGCGAGGCGCTGCCCTGGCTGGTCGACCTCGGGGTCACGGTGCTGCACCTGACGCCGCTCGGGCAGGCGCCGTCGCCGCACCGCTATGACGCCATCGATCCCTTCGTGGTCGATCCCGCGCTGGGCGGCGAGGCCGCGCTGGACGCGCTGCTGGCGGCGACCGAGCGGGCGGGCCTGCGGGTGCTGCTCGATGTGCCGGTGACGCACCTGCACCGCGACTCGGCGCCGTTCCGCGACGTGCGCGCCGCGGGGCCGGCGTCGCCGTACTGGTCGTGGTTTCGCGCCCAGCGCTTCCCGTTCAGCGAGGGGCCCGACCCCGGCTACCTGCACTATCAGAAGGGGCAGTGGCAGGAGCCGCTGCTCGACACCGAGGACGCCGGGGTCGAGGAGCACCTGGTCGCGCTGTTCGAGCACTGGACCCGGCGCGGCGCGGCCGGCTTCCGCGTCGACGCCGCCGCCGATCTGCCGCCCGGGCTGTGCGCGCGGCTGGGGCGGGCGGTGCGCGCGCTGCGCCCCGACGCCGTGCTGCTGGGCGAGGTGGTGCCGGCGTCGCTGGAGCGCTGGACCAGCACCGGGGCGCTCGACGCTGCCACCGACTTCGCGGCGCAGGCGCGGCTGATGGACTTCCTCGGCGGGCATTGCGACGCGGCGACCAGCGCGGCGAGCGAGGCGGCGCTGCGCTGGCGGCGTGGCCATGATGGCGCGCGCCGGGTGGTGTTCAGCGCGTGTCACGATCAGCCGCGGCTGCGCTCGCGCCTGGGCAGCGCGGCGCTGGCGCGGCTGGGGCACCTGGCGGTGCTGCTGGGCGCCGGGGTGCCGCTCCTGTACTACGGCGACGAGGTCGGGCTGGCGGCCGACGCCGCCGGGCGCGACTTCGAGGACTCGTGGCCGGATCGGCAGTGCATGCCGTGGCGCGACGCCGGCGACGCGGGCGCGGGTGCGGGCGCGGGCGCGGGCGCGGGTGCGGACGCGGGTGCGGGCGCGGGCGCGGGTGCGGGTGCGGGCGCGGGGCAGGACGAGGTCACGCTGGCCCTGGTGCGCGCCGCGACGCGGCTGCGCGCGCAGCGCGAGGTGCTGCGCCGGGGCGATCAGATCAGCCAGGCGGCGACGCTGGTCGAGGCTGGCGCCAGCGCGGGGCCGTCACCCGACACCCTGGTGCTGCGCCGGCGCCTGGGCCGCGAGCTGTGCGACGTCGTGCTGCATCGCGGCGCCGCGCCGGTCACGGTGGCGCTGCCCGAGGCCGGGCTGGAGGCCGACGCCGCCATCCTGCTCCAGCTCGGCGAGGTCCGCGTCGACGCCGCCGCCGGGGTCGTCCAGCTGGGCCCGCACGCCGCCGTGGTGCTGGAGCGCAGCCCACGCCGCGGCGCCGAGGAGCACGCCCTGGCCAGCGCCAACGCCGAGCTGGCCGCGCGCGCCTTCCGCGATGGCCTGACCGAGTCGCCGGCCTACCCCACCCGCCTGTATGTCACGGTGACCGAGGCCTGCAACCTGCGCTGCGCGCACTGCATCACCGATGCGCCGCGGCTGACCCGCGAGGGCCGCGACCGCAGCTTGACCCCGGCCGTGCTCGACGCGCTCGACGACGCCTTCGCCCACGCCGACTATCTGGCCTTCACCCACGGCGGCGAGTCCCTGGTGGCGCCCATCCTGTTCGACGTGCTGGCACGCTTCCAGCGCGCGCGGGCGCGCCGGCCGGGGCGCGCCGACGTCCACCTGGCCTCCAACGGCATGCTGCTCGACGGCGCCCGGGTGGAGCGGCTGCTCGACGGCGGGCTGAGCAGCCTGATGGTGTCGATCGACGGCGCCAGCGCGGCGGTCAATGACGCCATGCGCGTGGGCGGGTCGCTGGACCGCGTGCTCGACAACCTGCGCGTCGTGCTGGCCCTGCGCCAGCGGCGCGGCGCCGACCTGCGCGTCGGGCTGTCAGCGGTGCTCGGCCGCGGCAACCTGCACGAGGTCGACGCGCTGGCCGAGCTGGCGCTGCGGCTGGGTGTCGACTGGCTCAAGCTGGAGGAGACCTACCCGGCCACGCCGGTCGCGCGCCTGGACCTTCTGCCCCCCAGCCACCCCGGGCTGCGCGCCGCCGCCGCGCGCGCCGGCGAGCGGCTGGCCCAGGCCGGCGTCGTGCTGGTCGATCACCTCGATCCGCCAGCGGGCTGCGCCTGCGGCGACGACCCCGCGGTGGTGGCCTTCCGGCGCGCCGACGACTTCGCCAACCGCGCCGAGCTTTCGCCCTGTCGCGCGCCGTGGGAGCAGGCCGCGGTCGATCCCGACGGCACCCTGCGCGCGGTCGACCATGCCCAGCCCGGCCTCGGTCGCCTGGGCGAGGCCGACTTCCTGGCGCTATGGAACGCGGCCCCGGCGCAGCGGCTGCGCGGACAGGCGCTGGCGAGCGCCCCGCCCGCGCGGCGCCAGCGCTGTGTTCAGGCCGCCCCGCGCGAGCCCAGCACGCGGCCGAGGTGGGCCAAGAGCGGCCCCAGCTCGGCGGGCTGGCTGCGGAAGCCGACATAGAGGTCGGGGCGGATGAGGTACATGCACTCGGCGCGCGCGCCGTAGCGATCCTCGAGGTCGCCGTCGAGATCGGACAAGCAGCTGCCGGTCCAGTCCAGCGCCAATGGGCGGTCGCGGCCGGGCAGCACGACATGGACCGCGACCAGCGCGGCGAAGCGGGCGTCGATGGCGCGCGCGATGGCGGCCAGGCGCTGGTCGCCCGCGGGGGTCGCGGCGCGGCCGTCGAACAGCAGCAGGGTGTGGCGGTGATCGACGAGCTCCATCAGGCGGCCGCGGCCGTCGGGGCGATACAGGTAGCCGTCGGGGGCGCGCGCGCCGGGGGCCGGGCCGTGCACGAAGGCGCTGTGCGCGGAGATGGTGGGCGCCTCCTCGCTGTCGTCGCGGCCGAGGCGCGAGCCGAGCAGGCCGCCGTGGTGCTGGCCCACGATGGGGCTCTTGTCATAGCTCAGCGCCAGCTCGGCGGTGGTGCGCATGATGCGGGCCTGCACCACCTCGAGGGTGCTCAGGAAGCCGGCCACGCTGTTGCGCAGCACGCGGGCCACCGGGTTCTTCAGGGTGGCGGCGCGGGTGGCGTAGTCGGTGGCGCGCAGCAGGCTCTGCCCGACCGCGTGGCGCTCGGCGTGGTAGCTGTCGAGCAGCCCCTCGTCGGCCTGGCCGCTGGCGACCAGGGCCAGCTTCCAGCCCAGGTTGTGGGCGTCCTGCAGGCCGGTGTTCATGCCCTGCCCACCCGCGGGGCTGTGGATGTGCGCGGCGTCGCCGGCCACCAGCACGCGATCGACACGGTAGCGCTCGACCTGGCGGGCGTGGATGCGGAAGCGCGCCAGCCAGGCGGCGTCGGACAGCATGGCGGTGTGGCCGGTGCGCTCGCGCACCGCGAACTCGACGTCGCTCAGGGTCACCGCGGCCTCGCCGTCGGGGGCGCCCGACAGGATCAGGCGCCAGCGCCCGCCCGGCATCGGGAAGCACGCCAGCAGGCCGGCCGCCGAGAAGAACGAGGTCACCGCGTCGGTGGCCACGTCCCACTGGATGCGCACGTCGGCCAGCATGAAGGGCTCCTCGAACAGCTCGCCGCGGAAGTCGAGGCCGACCGACTTGCGCACCACGCTGTGGGCGCCGTCGCAGCCCACCACCCAGCCGACGCGCAGCTTCTCGACCGCGCCGTTGCTGCGCAGCAGGACGTCGACGCCCTCGGCGTCCTGGCTCAGCGCCGCCAGCTCGACGCCGCGCTCGACCCGCCCGCCCAGGGCCTGAAAGCGCCGCGCCAGGATGGCCTCGGTGTCGGCCTGCGGGATCGACAGCAGGAACGGGTAGCGGGTGTCGAGCTCCTCGAAGCTGGCCTGCATGATCGACCGGCCGTCACCGAACAGCTGCACACGGGCGACCTGCAACCCGCCGGCGACCAGCTCGTCTGCGACTCCCAGCGGCTCCATCACCTCCAGGCTGCGGGCGTGGACCACGATGGCCTTGGACAGCGGCGACGGTGCGGCAGATTTGTCGATCAGGCGCGGGCGCAGGCCATGGCGCAGGAGCTCGCAGCCCAGCATGAGACCGGTGGGCCCGGCGCCAACCACGAGGACTTCTTGCATTGACCCATGGTAGCCCGGAAGCGGCACGAACGTCATGGCCCGCGCTGACGGTGATCAACCGGCGGCGCGCCCGGCCCGCGCTATCCTCGCGACATGGCGGACGAGATCTACATCAGCACCGACATCGAGACCGACGGACCCATCCCCGGGCCGCACTCCATGCTGTCGTTCGGGTCGGCGGCGTATACCCGCGAAAAGCGGCTGCTCGGGACCTTCGAGGCCAACCTGGAGCTCCTGCCGGGCGCCAGCGGGGACGCCAAGACCATGGCCTGGTGGGCCACCCAGCCCGAGGCCTGGGCGGCGGCGCGCGAGCGGCTGCAGGAGCCCGCGGTGGCGATGGCGAAGTATGTCGAGTGGCTGGCCGGGCTGCCCGGCAAGCCGGTGTTCGTGGCCTATCCAGCCGGGTTCGACTTCATGTTCGTGTACTGGTACCTGGTCAAGTTCACCGGGGGCAGCCCGTTCTCGTTCTCGGCGCTCGACATGAAGACCTTCGCGATGGTGCTGCTGGGCGGTGAGTACCGCGAGGCCTCCAAGCGCAACATGCCGCGGCACTGGTTCGACGAGCTGCCCCACACGCACAAGGCGCTCGACGACGCCATCGAGCAGGGCGCGCTGTTCTGCAACATGCTGAAGGAGCGGCCGCGGCGGTAGCGCTCGGGTGGGATGGGCGCGGCGCGCCGGAGCGGGTACAATCGAGGCTCCTGAGGCGCGCTGTCGACATCGGCTGGCGGTGGGTGGCGGCCCTGGGGCCGCTGCTGGTCGTCGGCTGCGGCGATGACGCGGTTCGGCCCCGGGGCGACGCTGGCGTCGCGGACGCCGCGGTCGATGGCGCGCGCAGCGACGGTGGGCGGGTGCCCGACGCCGCGCTGCCCGATGCGGCGCTGGTCGACGCCGGGCTGGCGGACGGCGCTGGCCCTGATGGCGACGCGGCCGACGCCAGCGCCGACGCCGGGGTGGTGCTGGTCGGCGCGCGCGTGCGCGTGGTCGCGTCCAACCTGACCACGGGGAACTTCCAGGCCTACGAGCTGCCTGGCATCCGCATCCTCGATGGCCTCGACCCCGACGTGGCCCTGATGCAGGAGATGAACTACGGCAGCAGCTCGGCCAGCGAGCTGCGCAACTTCGTGGATCTGGCGTTCGGGCCGACGTTCTCGTACTACCGCGAGCCCGGGGTGCAGATCCCGAACGGCGTCGTCAGCCGCTTCCCGATCCTGGCCTCGGGGAGCTGGACCGATCCACAGACCAGCAACCGCGGCTTCGCGTGGGCGCGCATCGACGTCCCGGGGCCCAAGGATCTGTGGGCGGTCAGCGTGCACCTGCTGACCTCGTCCGAGGCCAATCGAAACCTGGAGGCCACCGCGCTGGTGGCCCTGGTGCAGGCCATGGTGCCGGCGGCGGACTTTCTCGTCATCGGCGGCGACTTCAACACCGACGTGCGCGACGAGCCCTGCATCACCACGCTGGGCGCCGTGGTCAGCGTCGCGGGCCCCGATCCGGTCGACATGGCGGGCAACCCGAACAGCAACGCCGGGCGCAGCAAGCCCTATGACCGCGTGCTGGCCGACGGCGATCTGGTGCCGTTCCAGGCGCCCGTCGTGCTCGGCGGCTCGAGCCACGCCAGCGGGCTGGTGCTCGACACCCGGGTCTACACGCCGCTCAGCGACGTCGCGCCAGCGCTGGCCAGCGACAGCGCCGCGCCCAGCATGCAGCACATGGCGGTGGTCAAGGACTTCATCGTCCCCGAGTAGC
>JADYYK010000219.1 GCA_020853705.1 Deltaproteobacteria bacterium | reverse complement strand
GACGCAACCGGGTGCAGTCGCGCAGCGTGCTGCTGGCCGATGTCTGGGGCATCACCGCCGACATCACCACGCGCACCGTCGACACCCACGTCAAGCGCCTGCGCGAGAAGCTGGGCAGCGCCGGCGCGTACGTCGAGACCGTGCGCGGCGCCGGCTACCGCTTCACCGAGCGCCCCGACGCACCCGGGGGCGACCCCGGCGATCCCGGCGACCCCGACGAGCCCGACGAGCCCGTCACTTTCGACGCAGACAAGTGACGGAGCCGTGACCCGGTTCTGCCCGAAGTGTCACGCGGCTCGCCTACACCAGTCTCCAGATGTTCGACGCATTCCACGGCAAGGGCGGGGCGGCCACGCGCAAGCGGTTCCTGGGACCGACCGCGATCGCGATCGCGGCGTACGCGCTGATCGGCGGGTCGGTCGCGCTGTTCGCGAGCGGCGGTAGCGCCAAGCCGCCCGAGGATGAACCCATCGACGTCGTGCTGGCCAAGAAGCCGCAGCCGAGCACGGCGCCGCCGCCGTCGCCGGTGGTCAAGCCGCCCGATCCTGCGCTGCCCAAGCGGCCGCGCTCGTCGGCGCCGCCGCCGCCCGCGCTGCAGGCGCCCAAGGCGATCCCGACCCAGGCGCCGCCCGAGGACGACGCCAGCAAGAACAAGGACACTGGTGCGGTGGACCCCGGCGCCGAGTATGGCGACGGTGCGTCCGACGGCAACGACGAACCCGGCACCGGCAACACCGCGCCCTCGCCGTCGCCGACGCCGTCGCCGACCCCCATCGCCCCGCCCAAGCCCAAGAAGATGGAGCCGGTCGACCTGCCCGAGAACGCCACTCCGCCGGTCCCGGATCCCGACAACACCGCGCCCAGCTATCCCGAGGCCGCGCGCGCCGCCGGCCAGGAGGGCCTGGTCATCCTCAAGCTGGCCATCAGCGAGAAGGGCAAGATCCGCAGCATCGAGGTCCTGAAGAGCGACCCCGCCTTCGACGACGCCGCCATCGACGCCGTCAAGCGCTGGAAGTTCACGCCGGCCATGGTCAGCGGGTCGCCCATCGCGGTGTACCGCATCGTCAAGATTCCGTTCCGCCTCGGCGGGTAGTCGGGCAGCGACACAAGGAGAACGCGACATGAGCTTCGATCTCGTCAAGATCTGGCACGACATGGACTGGATGGCGCGCGGCGTGGTGTTCGCGCTGCTGACCCTGGCCCTGGGTGCCGCCGTCGTCTTCGTGGAGCGGCTGATCGCGTTCGCGCGCTCGCGCCGCGAGTCACGCGCCTTCGCCGCCGAGGCCGTCCGCCTGATGGACGACGGCGACCATGACGGCGCCGCCAAGCGCACCAAGGCCTATCCGCACAGCCACCTGGCGCAGCTGCTGGGGCCCACCCTGGGGATCTACCTCGAGCACGAGGAGGACCCCGCGGGCCGCGGCCTGGGCGCCATCGAGCTGACGCGCCGCGAGCTTCTGCGCCGCCAGGAAGAGGTCGGCGCCGACGTCCGCCGCGGCTTCGGCGTGCTGGCGACGGTGGGCTCGATCGCGCCCTTCGTCGGTCTGCTCGGCACTGTGGTCGGCATCATCGCCGCCTTCACCAAGATCTCGGCCACCGGGTCGGGCGGCCTCGGCAGCGTCGCCGGCGGCATCTCCGAGGCGCTGGTGGTCACCGCGCTGGGCCTGGTGGTCGCCATCCCGGCCGTGCTCGCCTTCAACTTCCTGAACGCGCGCGCCGACAGCATCACGCTCGGCCTGCAGAGCTCGGCCGGCCAGTTCCTCGATCACCTGGAGCACCGCCACACCTCGCGCCTGCCGGTCCGGCAGGTGACCGCCGAGAAGAAGGAGCACGGTCATGGGCGCGCCCTCGACGTTCCCGCTGCCTCGTAAGGCACGGGCGCAGGTCCGGCCCGAGATCAACGTCACCCCGCTGGTCGACGTCGTCCTGGTGCTGCTGATCATCTTCATGGTCATCGCGCCCCAGCTGGAGAGCGGTGACCGGGTCGAGCTGCCGGCCATCGCCAACCCGGACAAGACGGCCAAGCTGGACGCCTTCACGCTGACCGTCACCGCCAGCGAGCGCTACCTGCTCGAGAAGGTGCCCGTCGAGGCCGCCGACCTCGGCAAGGAGCTGGCGCGCGCGCACCTGGAGGCGCCCCAGAAGCGCATCGTCATCAAGGGCGATCGCGGGCTGCCCTACTCGACCATGCGGCGCGTCTTCGGCCAGGCCCAGGACATCGGCTTCCCCGGCGTGGCGCTGATGGTGGACCAGAAGAAGGGCGCCCACGGCCCGGCCGCGGGGGAGGAGTAGCCCATGGGCATGAACGTCGGAGGGCCCGGCGGGCGGGTCAAGCCCGAGATGAACGTGACCCCGCTGGTCGACGTCGTCCTGGTGCTGCTCATCATCTTCATGGTGGTGACGCCGCTCCTGACCAAGAAGATGTGGCTCAACGTCCCCAAGAAGGACGACAAGGCCGACGCCGTGCAGCAGCCGCCACCGCCCGAGAGCAGCCGCTCGGTCGTGGTCTCGCTCGACGACAAGTCGGTCATCCGCATCAACCAGGACGTCGTCGCCGAGGCCGAGCTGGGTGATCGCCTGGGGCGGATCTTCGCGGCGCGCAACGACCGCGTCATCTTCTTCGACGCCGCCGATGGGGTCGAGTTCGGCGCCGCCGTCCACGTCATGGACGTCGCGCGCGGCGGCGGGGCGCAGACCATCGCCGTCCTGACCGAGAAGCTCACTCAGTAAGCACCGTTCAGCCACGCCCAGGCGACGGCGCCGTCACCGTGCCGTCGAAATCAGCTCACCGAAGTTCCTCACTCGTCACCGCGGCCTGCTCCGGGCCGCGATAAGGACACTCGCGTATGCGGCGTTTGCTCCCGTTCCTGTTCGCGTTGACGACGATCCTGCACGTGCTGCCGGCGCGCGCCGACGACGATGACGATGACGACGACGAGGAGCCCATCATCATCCGCAAGCCGCCGCCCGGTGGCGACAAGCCCTCCGGCGGTGACAAGCCCGCCGGTGGTGACAAGCCCGCCGACGCCAGCCCGGTGGCCGCCGACAAGGGTCGCATCAGCGGCGTGGTGGTCGACGCCAAGACCGGCGAGCCCGTCATCGAGGCCCAGGTCACGGTGGTCGGTGGCACCATCAAGACGCTGTCCGACGTCGAGGGGCACTACTCCCTGACGCTGGCGCCCGGGACCTACACGCTGCGCGTCTGGTACGAGCTGTACCAGGCCCGCCGCATCACCCAGATTTCGGTCGCCCCCGGCGAGACCGTCACCATCGACGTGCAGCTGGGCAGCGATCAGTCGGCGGTGCAGGAGGTCGTGGTCGTGGCGCAGCCCGACACCGCGACCGCGGCGGTACAGCTGGTGCGTCGGAAAAAGGCTTCGACGGTGTCGGACGCGGTCAGCGCCGAGCAGATCGCGCGCTCGCCGGACTCGAACGCGTCGGACGCGGTCAAGCGCGTGGTCGCGGCCACCGTGACCGAGGGCAAGTACGTCACCATCCGTGGCCTGGGCGGGCGCTACTCGACCACGCTGCTCAACGGTGTGCAGATGCCCTCGGTCGATCCCGATCAGCCCTCGGTACCGCTGGATCTGTTCCCCGCGGCCCTGCTGGCCAACCTCACCGTGGTCAAGACCTTCAGCCCCGACATCCCGGGCAACTTCGCCGGCGGCTCGCTCAACATCGAGACCCGCGACTTTCCCACCAGGTTCGGCCTCAAGATCAAGCTCGGCATCGCCGGCAACAGCGAGACCACCTTCCGCAAGATGCGCACCTATGAGGGTGGCGGCCTCGACCTCCTGGGCTTCGACGACGGCACCCGCAAGCTGCCCAGCCTGGTCCCGACCAAGGCGCCGCTGCTCGACGGGAACTTCACCCCCGCCAACATCGAGCGCGTCGGCGAGTCCTTCCAGAACGTGTGGAGCTCGCGCCGCAAGAGCGCGATGCCCAACGCCAGCCTGGGCGTCACCATCGGCGACACCGTGCGCCTGGGTCGCCGCAAGCTCGGCTACCTGGCCACTGCGAGCTATGGCCACAAGTACGAGCGCCGCCAGCCCACCATCCGCAAGCTGGCCGACGCCGGCCCCATCGAGGAGTTCACCTCCGACGTCGGCATCGAGTCGACCAGCATCGGCGCCCTGGGCTCGGTCGGCCTCGAGCTCGATCGAAGCAACCGACTGGGCATGATCTGGCTGTACAGCCACAGCCATGACGATCGGGCCCAGTTCGTGTCGGGCTTCTCCAACGAGGACAACAAGAACATCGAAGGCACCCGGCTGCAGTGGGTCGAGCGCCAGCTCTTGTTCGGCCAGCTCACCGGCGAGCACGCCCTGATGAACAGCCGGCTCAACCTGTCCTGGCAGGGCAACCTGTCGCTGGGCAGCCGCAGCGAGCCGGACACCCGCGACTCCAACTACAACCAGGAGCTACAGACCTTCCAGTTCGAGAACGGCCCCGGCTCGGGCGAGCGCTTCTTCTCCAGCCTGTCGGACCTCAACGGCGGCGGCGGGCTGCACGTCACGGTGCCCTTCAAGCCGCTGCGCGTGAAGCTGGGCGGCGCGGTGCAGGCCTCGACGCGCAGCTTCGACGCGCGCCGCTTCCGCTTCCGCGTCTTCGATGACGGCCTGCTGGCGCTGCGCCCGGCCGAACAGCTGTTCACGCCCGACAACATCGCCGCCAACCGCATCGAGGTCTCCGAGACCACGCTGGCGGCCGACTCCTACGACGCCACCCTGAAGGTGTTCGCCGGCTACGCGATGCTCGATGTCACCGCGCTGGAGCCATTCCGGATCATTGCCGGCGTACGCTACGAGCACTCGCAGCAGACCTTGCAGGACGGCAGCAAGTTCGCGGTCGATCAGACCCGCGACGATGTCGACCGCAAGTACGACGACGTGCTGCCGGGGGCCAACCTGGTCTATGCGCTGTCCGATACCATCAACCTGCGCGGCGCTTACAGCTTGACGGTGGCGCGCCCGCAGTTCCGCGAGATGGCGCCGTTCTCGTTCTTCGACTACAGCAAGCGCCGCTCGGTCTCGGGCAACACGGAGCTGACCGAGACGCGCATCCACAACGCCGACCTGCGCTTCGAGAAGTACCTGGCCGCCACCGAGCTCCTGGCCGGCAGCGTGTTCTACAAGCGCTTCTCCGACCCCATCGAGTCGGTCATCACCAGCGCGACCGGGGACATCCAGTTCAAGAACGCCCAGGGCGCTGACACCTACGGCCTGGAGCTCGAGGGCCGCATCAACCTGCGCCATCTGCACAAGCAGCTGCGCGAGGTCGACCTCGGCGCCAACCTGAGCCTGATCCGGTCGCGCGTGGATCTCAGCGCCGCCGAGGCCGCACAGTCCACCAACAGCGAGCGCCCGCTGCAGGGCCAGTCGCCCTACGTGGTCAACGTCGAGCTGGGCTGGGCCCACGCCTGCACCGGCAGCCAGCTCAGCATCCTCTACAACGTGTTCGGGCCGCGCATCACCGACGTCGGCGCGGTGCCGCTCGACGACGTCAAGGAGCAGCCGTTTCACCGCGTCGACGTCTCGTACAACCAGAAGCTGCCTCACCGCCTGGGTCTCAAGCTGGCGGCGACCAATGTGCTGAACCAGGACGTCATCAGGCGCCAGGGCGCGTTCGACATCGAGCGCTACGCCAGCGGGATCGGGCTCTCGGCCTCGCTGGAGTGGTCTCCCTACTAGGAAAGGAAGGACTCATGAAGTTCGCAATCAGGACCTTGCTTGGCCTCACGGTCGCGTTTGCAGCCGTGGGCTGCGGTGACGACGACGACGGCGGGGTCGATCCGATCGACGCCGCCATGATGCCGGTCGATTCGGGCAACACCGTGGTGGACTCGGGCAACCCGGGCACCGACGGCGGCCCCACCGGCTGCACCAGCTCGGTCGACGTGTCGGCCGAGATCACCGCCAGCACCAGCTGGACGGCCGACAAGTGCTACGTGCTGCGCACCCACGTGTTCGTGCGCTCGCCCGCGGTGCTGACCATCGCGGCCGGCACCAAGATCTTCGGGGGCCTCGGCACCTCGCTGGTGGTCACGCAGGGCGCCAAGCTGATGGCCATCGGCACCGCCTCGAACCCCATCGTGTTCACGTCGAGCAAGGCGCCCGGCATGCGCCGCGGCGGCGACTGGGGCGGCGTGGTGCTGCTGGGCCGCGCGCCCATCAACCCGCAGGGCGGCACCCAGTTCATCGAGGGCTTCCCGGCCACCGAGACGCGCACCGTGTACGGCGGCACCGACCCGGCCGACTCCAGCGGCGAGCTGCGCTATGTGCGCATCGAGTTCGCCGGCTTCGAGCTGGCGCCGACCAAGGAGCTCAACGGCCTGTCGTGCGGCGCCGTCGGCTCGGGCACCGTGATCGACTTCGTGCAGGTGCACATGGGCTCGGACGACGGCATCGAGATGTTCGGCGGCACCGGGAACCTCAAGCACATCGTGATCTCGTCGCCCGACGACGACGGCCTGGACTGGGACTTCGGCTGGACCGGCAAGGTGCAGTGGCTGATCATCCAGCAGAGCGCCAGCCTGGGCGACGCCGGCTACGAGGCCGACAGCCACCCCACCGACTTCGACCGCACCCCGCGCTCGATGCCGACCATCTCGAACGTGACCATGGTCTCCAACCGGTCGACCACCAAGAACCAGGTCGGCATGGTGCTGCGTCGCGGCACCGCGGCGCGCCTGTCGAACCACATCGTGGCCTACTTCTCGGGCCTGGCCGCCGACGTGCGTGACACCCAGATGCTGGCCGCGGGTGGCCGCGCCCAGGTCATCGCGGACACCTACATCAAGAACTCCATCTTCTTCAACAACGCGCCCAACATGGACAACTTCCCGGCCGAGGCGCAGACCGGCACGCCGCCCGCCGACAACGACGGCAACCTGTTCGACGAGGCCGGGATCTTCGGGGTCAACGCCACCAGCATGAACCGGGTCACCGACCCGATGCTGACCGACGCCCGCAACCTGACCGCGCCGAACTTCAAGCCGATGGCCGGCTCGCCCGCGCTGACCGGCGCGGCGGTGCCGACCGACAGCTTCTTCGACCAGACCGCGACCTATGTCGGCGCCATCGGTGCGACCGACTGGACCACGGGCTGGACGGCGTATCCGGCCAACTAGCACCCAGCAAGCGCCTGCTCTCCGCAACCCGATCCGGCCTCTGGCCGGGTCGGGTTGTGCCATTTCCTACCCACCACCGTTACGGACTCTTCGCAACCTCGTCACCCCAATGTCACAGGCGACCGGCTATCTGGTTCCTGTCACATGAGAGGTGACCAGATGAAGCGAATCGGACACGTTGCAGCCGCCGCCGGCCTCGCCCTGACCCTGCTCCCGAACCTGGCGCACGCCTCGGACGACGAGGCGCCGGTGGTGGTGGGCCGCAAGAAGATCTTCACCCTGAAGACCGAGGACGGCCAGTTCAGCCTGGGCATCACGGGTCGCCTGCAGGGCCGCTGGGAGGCGGTCTACCTGCGCGGCGACGACAGCGAGCTGACCGACCGCTTCCTGCTGCCGGCGGCGCGCCTCGGCTTCGAGGGCAAGCTGCGCGGCACCACCGAGTTCAAGGCCCAGATCGACGTCGGCAAGGGCGTCGTCACCCTGAAGGACTACTACTTCGACCACCCCGTCGGCGGCCCGGCCTGGGTCCGCGTCGGCCAGTACAAGAAGCCGTTCGCGCGCGAGCAGATCAACTCGTCGGGCAACCTGCAGATGGTGACCCGGTCGAGCGCCGACAAGTTCTCGGGCAGCGGCCGCGACATCGGCGTCATCGTGCACAACGAGTATGACAAGTCGCCCAAGGGGCTGGAGTGGGCGGTCGGTGTCTTCAACGGCGTCGGCGAGGCGCCCACGGTCACCTGCAAGGACGCGACGATGCCGCAGAGCTGCACCTCGTCCAACGTGCCGCACGACATCGGCCCCCAGGCGGTCGCCCGCGTGGGCTGGAACCACGGCGGCATCAAGGGCTACAGCGAGGCCGACCTCGAGGGCGGCCCGCTGCGCTTCGCGGTCGCCGCGGCCTACATGCTGGACTTCAAGGACGGCAAGTCGGAGCTGTTCGAGCACCGCGTCGGCCTCGACTTCATCGCCAAGGTCTGCGGCTTCTCGGCCGCCGGCGGCGCCTACCTGGTCGACAAGACCGACACCGACGGCAAGTTCGAGCTCGGCGATCAGTTCGCCGGCTTCCTGCAGGCCGGCTTCATGGTGACCAAGAAGATGGAGGTCAGCGCGCGCGGCGCCCAGGTGCCCATCGCAGGCGGCGAGTATTCGCACGAGCTCCTGCTGGGCTACAGCTGGTACGGCGCCGGCCACGCCTTCAAGTGGCAGACCCAGGCCGGCGTCATCCATGACACCGGTTCAGCCGGCGGCACCGACAAGGTGCTGTCCACGCAGGCTCAGCTCGTCTTCTGACAGCCGCGTGGGTATCATCGCCCCCGCGTGAGCACCCTCTATCTCATCCGGCACGGCCAGGCCAGCTACACCAGCTCCGAACCCCCGCTGAGCGAGCTCGGCAACCAGCAGGCGCACGCGCTGGGGCGCTGGGCCGCCGAGCGCGGCTTTGGCCTGGACGCGGTCTACCAGGGGCCGCGGCTGCGCCAGATCGACACCGCGCGCCACTACCTCACCTCGCTGCGCGAAGGTCGGGGCCAGCTGCCGCCGCAGCCCATCACCCAGCTCGACGACTTCGACGAGTACCACGCCCAGGCCATCCTGCAGGCCTGCACGCCGCGCCTGGTGCAGCCGGGTGGCGAGTTCGACAACCTGTTCGCCAGCGACTCCAGCGAAGATCGCACCGCGCAGCGGCGCCGCTTCAACCGCTTCTTCGATCGCGCCATCGAGCTGTGGCTGGGCGGCGAGCTGCACGAGGAGAAGGTCGAGCCGTTCCTCGACTTCGCGGCCCGGGTCGCGCGCGGCGTGCACGAGGTCATGCGCCGCAGCGGGCGCGGCAAGCGCGTCGCGGTGTTCACCTCGGCGGGCTGCATCTCGGCGGCGCTGCGCCTGGCGCTGGGCCTGGACGACGCCACCACGCTGCGCATGGCCTCGGTCGTCCTCAACACCTCGATCACGGAGTTCCGCTTCCGCAGCGAGCGCGACCTGACCCTGGTCGGCTTCAACGCGGTGCCGCACCTGCAAGATCCAGCGCAGATCACCTAGGAGAGTGAGTCACATGGACTTCTCGATCCCGGCCGCCACCAAGCAGCTACTCGCCAAGATCGACGACTTTGTCGACCGCGAGGTCATCCCGCGCGAGGCCGAGGTCTTCCAGCAGGGCTACTTCAAGGCCGAGCCCATGCTGAGGGGGCTGCGCGGCAAGGTGAAGGAGCTCGGGCTGTGGGGGCCGCAGCTCCCCAAGGAGCTCGGCGGCCTGGGCCTGACCCTGGTCGAGCATGGCCTGGTGTCACAGTCGCTGGGGCGCTCGCCGCTCGGGCACTTTGTGTTTGGCTGCAACGCGCCCGACGCCGGCAACATCGAGGTGCTGCACAAGTATGGCAACGCCGAGCAGCAGGCGCGCTGGCTGGAGCCGCTCGCGCGGGGCGACATCAGGAGCTGCTTCTCGATGACCGAGCCCGACAGCCCGGGGTCGAATCCCACGGAGTTGACTTGTCAGGCTGTCAAGGACGGCGACCACTATGTGATCGACGGCGAGAAGTGGTTCACCACCTCGGCCGACGGCGCCGCCTTCGCCATCGTGATGGCGGTGACCGACCCCAAGGCGCCGCGCCACCTGCGCGCCAGCCAGATCATTGTCCCCACGGACACGCCCGGGTTCCATCTCACGCGCAACATCTCGATCATGGGCCACCCCGGCGAGGGCTGGATGAGCCACGGCCAGATCAAGTACACCGGCGTGCGCGTGCCGCAGTCGAACCGGCTCGGCCCCGAGGGCTCCGGCTTCCTGATCGCGCAGGAGCGCCTGGGCCCCGGGCGCATCCACCACTGCATGCGCTGGCTGGGGATCTGCGAGCGCGCCTTCGACCTGATGTGCAAGCGCGCGGTCAGCCGCAAGATCGACGGCGACAGGCCGCTGGGCACGCGCCAGCTGGTGCAGGGCTGGATCGCCGAGTGTCGTGCCCGCATCGACGCCGCGCGCCTGATGACGCTGCACGCGGCCTGGCGCATCGACGCCGAGGGCTTCCACGCCGCGCACGAGCAGGTGTCGACCATCAAGTTCTTCGTGGCCGACGTGCTGATGGAGGTGCTGGACCGCTCGATCCAGACCCACGGCGCGCTGGGCATCACCGACGATCTGCCGCTGGCGGGCTGGTGGGCGCACGAGCGCGGCGCGCGGATCTATGACGGCCCCGACGAGGTGCACAAGGTCTCGCTGGCCAAGCGCATCCTCAAGCGCTACGGGATGGCCGGGGCCGGCTCGGCATGAGCGCCGACACCCGCGCGGTGCGCCCCGGCGAGGAGCTGGACGCCGAGCGGCTGGGCGCCTTCCTGGCCGAAAAGGGGCTGGCCCCCGCCGGCACGCCGCTCGAGATCAGCCAGTTCCCGGGCGGCCACTCCAACCTGACCTATGAAGTGCGCGCGGGCGCCGAGGCCTGGGTGCTGCGCCGGCCTCCGTTCGGGACCCAGGTCGCCACCGCGCACGACATGGGGCGCGAGCTGCGCGTGCTGTCGCACCTGGCGCCGGTGTACCCGCGCGCGCCGCGTCCGCTGGCGTTCTGCGACGACCCCGCGGTGCTGGGCGCCAGGTTCTATCTGATGGAGCGCCGCCGCGGCGTCATCCTGCGCAAGGAGGTGCCCGCCAGCCTGGGCCTCGACGCGCCGACCGCGCGCCGGCTGTGCGAGTCGTTCGTCGACGCCCTGGCCGAGCTGCACGCCATCGACTACCGCGCCGTCGGCCTGGGCGAGCTGGGTAACCCGACGGGCTATGTCGAGCGCCAGGTCAGCGGCTGGAGCAAGCGCTACCGCGACGCCGCCACCGACGACATCCCCGCGGTCGAGGCGGCAGCGAGCTGGCTCGGCGCGCACATCCCGCGGTCGGGGCCGCCGGCGCTGATCCACAACGACTTCAAGTTCGACAACATGATGCTGGATCCCGCGGATCTGGCGCGCATCACCACGCTGCTCGACTGGGAGATGTCGACCATCGGGGATCCGCTGATGGATCTCGGCACCGCGCTCTGCTACTGGGTCGAGGCCGGTGACGCCCAGGCGGTGCGCATGTTCGCGTTCGGGCCGACCATGCGCGAGGGCATGATGACGCGCCGCGAGCTGGCCGAGCGCTATGCCGGAAGGACCGGGCGCGACCTCGCTGACATCGGCTTTTACCACTGCTTCGGGCTGTTCAAGACCGCCGTGGTGGCGCAGCAGATCTACACCCGCTGGAAGCAAGGCAAGACCAAGGACGAGCGCTTCGCGGCGTTCATCCATGGCGTGCGCCTGCTGGCCGACAGCGCGGTCGAGGCGAGCCAGAAGCCGCTGCTGTGAGCCGGGGCAGGGCGGGGGCGCGGGCGGCGACCACGACGACGGCGGTGGCGGCGCCGGCGGCGGCCGCGGCTGCGCTGGTGGCGGTGACGGTGGCGGTCGCGCTCGCGGCGGGCGGCTGTCGCAAGGCGCCGCGTCGGGGTGGCGGCCCGCCCGGTCCGGTGACCGCGCTGGTCGCGCGCGACGCCGAGGCCTCTGGCGAACCCAACACCCTGGCGCTGGTGGCCGGCGTGCCGGTCGACCTGGCGCTGACGCCGAGCCACGTCTACTGGGTCGAGCTCGGCAGCCTGGGCGCCGAGGACGGTCGCCTGGTGCGGGTGCCGCGCCGAGGTGGCGCGGTCGAGCCGCTGGCCCTGCACCTCAGCTCGCCGTCGGCGCTGGTCATCGACGGCGACGACCTGCTGTGGACCAACCTGCATGACGGCGCGGTGCAGCGGCTGCGCCTCGGGCCCGGCCCGCTGGGGCCGCCCGAGACGCTGCTGGCTGGCGAGGAGGCTGGCGGCTCGGAGGCGCTGGCGCTGTCGCCCGAGCGCATCTTCATCGCGCAGCGCAAGAGCGGCCTGGTGGCCTGGCTGCCGCGGGCTGGCGGCCCGCTGCGTCGCATCGTGTGGCGCGACGGCTCGCCGAGCTCGATCGCGAGCCACGGTGACGCCCTGTTCTGGCTGACGCGGACCTGGAGCTCGCAGGCGGAGGGGGCGCTCAGCCGCTGGACTGACCGCGACGCCAGTGTGCTGGTGCGCACCGGCAGCAACCCTTCGGCGCTGCGGGTCGACGCCGCCGCGGCGTACTGGATCGATGACGTCGGGCTGCACATGCTGGGGCACGGCCAGGGCGACGCCGAGTTGCTTCTGGCGGGCGATCTGTACCGCGCGCTGGCCATCGATGGCGTCTATGCCTATGTGTTCCGCGCCGCCGGCGACGGCGTCGACCTGCTGCGGGTGCCCACCCATGGCGGCGGCGACGTCAACCGCATCGCCGGGACCGACTGGCCCACCGCCATCGAGGTCGGTGATGACGCGATCTATGTCCTGAGCCAGCGCGATCCCCAGCATGGGCGCGTGCTCAGGTTGCCGCGCTGACCAGCGGCGATTGGTCGACCGCCTGGCGGACGGGCCTGCCGTCGACCTGAAAAACGACATGTACGCGCGCGTAAAATCAGCAGGTTATATCGATTGAACCGGGGGCACAGGTCGTGCTATTCGCGGCCCTCAAACAACCCGAGTTCGAGGAGCCTGTAGATATGAATCGCAAGGTCTGGATGGGCGCACTGGCACTGGCGGCACTGGCGACGGCGGCGGGCTGCGCCCAGGAGAAGGAGCCGGTGGGTGACGAGTTCACCAACCTGGCGGGCACCGAGGCGCCCGCCGACTCCGACGGCAAGGCCGACGTGTTCTGGTCGACCGCGGGCTGGAGGATCGTGGGCTCGCTCGAATACGGCCAGACCTCGAGCCTGGTCAGCTACACCCGCAACCCGCGCTACCGCGTCTTCAAGTTCGCCGGCGCGGCCGGGGACAAGGTCGACGTCTGGGTGCGCTCGAGCAACGGTGGCGACGCCGTGACCTGGGTGCTCAACGACAGCTTCCAGGTCCAGGGCTACAACGACGACGCCCCGGGCACGCTGGACTCGCACGTGGTCACCACGCTGCGCGGCAACACCCGCCCCGGCATCGTGACCTACTACATCGTGTTCCGCGACTACGACCTGTCGCGCGCCAGCTTCCGCGTCTCGCTGGCGCGTCAGGGCTGCTTCTACGACGGCCAGAACTACTCCGAGGGCGACTCGTTCCCGAGCACCGACGGCTGCAACAGCTGCTTCTGCGGCGCCAATGGCTCGGTCGGCTGCACCAAGCGCGCCTGCATCAGCACCTGCGAGTATGACGGCCAGACCTACGACTCGGGTGACTCGTTCCCGGCCACCGACGGCTGCAACACCTGCAACTGCGGCCCCGGCGGCGTGGTCGGCTGCACCAAGATCGCGTGCGCGACGACCTGCTCGTACGGCGGCCAGACCTACGACGCCGGCGACTCGTTCCCCAGCACCGACGGCTGCAACACCTGCTCGTGCAGCACCGGTGGCCGCGTGGCTTGCACCGAGCGCGCCTGCGTCAACGACTGGAACAAGCGCTACGTCGGCACCCCGGCGACCTGCCCGCTGATCCGCTTCGTCTGCGAGGCCGGCACGCAGTACTTCTCCGACGCGCGCGGCTGCGGCTGCCAGCAGCCCTCGGACTGCCCGGAGTGGATCAACTGCCAGCCCCCGCGCGACTGCTCGGCCGAGCGCACGCGCTGCCCGCTGTCGCAGATCGCCTGGTAAGCCCCTCAGGCCCCTCGAAGCGCAGGCCCCTCGAAGCGCAGGCCCCTCGAAGCGTAGCTTCGAGGAGTCCTGTTCCGCTCCGATTCCGATTCCGCTGCTTCGACCAGCGCCCCCCCAGCGGGGGCGTTCGTCGTTTCGGCCACCCGCGAGGCTGGCAATCGCTGGCAAGGACCCCAGTCGAGCCAGCGCTTGCCGCACCGTGCCATGATAGATTCGCGCCCCATGGTGGACACGACGGGCGGGCGATTTGCCACACGCTGGGTTGGACTGGCACTGCTCGGGGTGCTGGCTGGGTGTGGTGGCGGAGGCGGCGGCGATGCGCAGGACGCCGCGCCCGGTGGCGATGGCGCGCCGGTCGACGCCGCCGCGCCACCCGATGCCGCGATCACCCCCGACGGCGCCGAGCTGGACGCCGCGCCGCCCGACGCGGCGCCGCTGGATGCGCCTCCGGCCGACGTCGCCATCGATGCCATGCCGACCGGCGGCGAGACCTGCGCGCTGGCGACCAGCTTCGGCCCCGGCACCTATCCCGGCCAGACCACGGTCGGCGCCAACAACGACTACACCGGCTCACTCAGCGCCAACGGCTGTACCGGCAGCGATGACGGCCGCGATCTCGTGTACTCCGTCACGGTGCCGCCGAACAAGCGGCTGATCGCCTCGGTGACCCCGACCGGCGCCTATGATCCGTCGATCTATCTCGTCGGCACACCGGCGGCGGCGTGTGGCGCGATGCCGCGGCTGTGCCTGGCCTCCGACGACTCGGGCGGTGCGGCCCAGACCAACACGGTGCGCTACATCAACAACGGCGCCAGCGACCAGACCGTGTACGTCATCGTCGACACCGGCAACCCCAGCGATCCAGGTGGCGTGTTCACCTTGACCATCGCGCTCGATGATCTGCCGGCCGGTGACCTGTGCGACACCGCCCCGGTGACGGCGCTGTCCAACCTGTCGGCGCAGAGCACCGATGGCTTTGCACCGCACTACAACTTCAGCGCCAGCAGCTGCGTCGCGGCGACCGGGCCCGACCGGGTCTACCAGCTGACCCTGCCAGCCGGGCAGCGCGTGGTCGCCACCGCGATGCCGGTCGGCGGCTTCGACGTCGCGCTCAACGTGGTCGAGGCCACGGCCCCCACCGCGTGCAACGCCACGCCCAGCTGTGTCACCAGCGCCAACGCCGGCGTGACCGGCGTCCCCGAGACCGTCACCCTGGTCAACGAATCCGGCAGCCCGCGCGACGTCTTCCTGATCGTCGATTCGGTCGGCACCGTGGGCGGCACCTTCGATCTCTCGCTGCAGAGCTCGAGCCCCACACTGGGTGACATCTGCGGCTCGGCCAGCCCGCTGGCCGGCGCGGGCACCACGTCGGGCCAGACCACGGTCGGCTTCGTCGATGACTACACCGCGTGTGACGCCTCCACCCGGGGCCTGGATCGGGTGTACTCGATCGGGGTCCCCGCGGGCCAGCGCCTGGAGGCCCGGATCACGCCGGGGCCCTCGTTCAACTCGGCCGCGTACCTGGTCGCCGCGCCGGCCAGCAGCTGCAGCGCCAGCAGCCGCGCCTGTCTGGGCTTGCGCCAGGAGGCCGGGGCCGGGCTGGTCGACTCCGCCAGCTGGACCAACGCCACCGGCAGCGCGCAGACGGTGTTCGTGGTCGCCGACTCGACCAGCGCAGCGACCGGTGGAGGCTTCGACCTGGTCACCACGTTGAGCACGCCGATCACGGGTGACACCTGCCTGACCGCGCCGCTGCTCACCGGGTCGACCACGCTGACCGGGGAGACCCTGACGGGCTTCGTCAACGACTACAAGCCCAGCACTCTGGCGGTCAACTGCGGCTTCGGCAGCGGCGGCCAGGGCGCCGATCGTGTGTACGCCGTCGCCGTAGCGCCGGGCAAGCGGCTGCGCGCCACCGTGCAGCCCACCGGGTTCGACACCTCGCTGCAGCTGGTGCGCGGCGGCCCGGCGGCTTGCGAGCTGACGGCCCTGACCTGCACCGCCGCGGTCGACGCCAACTTCTCCACCGGCGGGCCCGAGACCATCACCTGGGCCAACGCGACCGCGACCAGCGAGACCCTGTACCTGGTGGTCGACTCGCGCTCTGGCACGGGCAGCTACGATCTCACGCTGACCGTCGAGGACGTGCTCGCCGGCGACACCTGCTCACCGCCCGAGGCGCTGCCGCCGACCGGCTCGGCCATCAGCATGAGCACCTCCGAGGACGACTTCCGCACCGCCACGACCAGCATCGGCTGCGGCAACTCGACCAGCGACAGCACGGGGCGCGATCGCGTCTTCGCGGTGACGGTGCCGGCCGGCGAGCGCTTCTCGGCCCAGGTGCGGCGCAGCTCTGGCAACGGGCGTCCCGCCCTGTTCCTGGTGCCGGTGGGCGGCTGCGGGCCACCGGCGCCCAGCTGCCGCGCCTTCGGTGCCTCGAGCTTCAGCACCGAGGGCGCCTATCTGACCTACACCAACAGCGGCGCCGCCTCCGAGCAGCTCCTGCTGGTGGTCGACGGCATCACCGATCTGACGACGCAGATCGCGCTGGACTGGCAGTTCGGGATTCCCGCCACCGGCGACGTCTGCGCCAGCCCGACCGCGCTGGCAGTGCCCTCGACCATCACCGGCACCACGCTGGGGTCGGTCAACGACTACGCGGGGGCCTGCGATCTCGCCGCCGGACCCGACCAGGCCTACGCGCTCTCGGCCGGGGCGCGTACGCTGGTCGAGGTCGCCATGTCCGCACCGTTCGCCGGCCAGCTCGCGCTGGTGGCGCCGCCGGCCAGCTGTGACAACGGCGCCCGGTCCTGCGTGGCACCCTACGCGGGTGCCTTCGGCCAGACCACGGTGCGGCACTACAACAGCAGCGCGGCGGCGCAGTCGCTGCACCTGATCGTGGACTCCGACCAGGCCGGCGGGCAGTACGCGCTGACCAGCAAGGCGACCGTCTTGAGCGCGATGACCGAGGTCGAGCCCAACGACCTGTTCGGGATGGCGACGCCGATCTCGGGCATCGGCACCATGGCCACGGGCAGCATCGAGACGGCATCGGCGAACGACACCTACAGCTTCACGCTGACGAGCGCCGCCGACATCGCCATCGAGACCTTCGATGGCGATGCCACGCGCCTCGACTGCGTCGGTACCGACACCGCGATCCAGCTCCTGGCCGCCGACGGCGTCACGGTGCTGGCGACCGACGACGAATCGGGCATCAACAGCTGTGGCATGCTCGATCCGGTGGCCAACGGCCTGGTCGGCAACCTGCAACCCGCGACCTACTATGTGCGGGTGTCGTCGCCCGCCGCGGGGACCGCGTACCGCCTGATGGTGCGCCAGGTGGCGCAGTGTGGCAACGCCGTCACCGAGGGGCGCGAACAGTGCGATGACGGCAACATGAACGAGGCCGACGGCTGCACCATGGGCTGTCGCATCAACACCTTCCTCGACGAAACCGAGCCCAACGACGATGGCAGCGTGATGGTCGGCGGCGGGACCCAGGGCAACGACTTCTCCAGCTCGATGACCAACGGGCCCATCAGCGCGCCGCTGGTGATCCGTGGCGGTCTGACGCCTGCCGGCGACGAGGACGTGTACGTGCTCGCCAACACGACCGCTTCGCCCCGGCTGGTGCGGCTCGACAGCTCGGTCGATGCCAATGGGGCGTGCCCGTCGGGCACCGACACCTACCTGCACCTTCGCAACGCCGCGGGCCAGTCGCTGGCCTTCGATGACGACGGTGGCGAGGGCCAGTGTTCGTCCTTGACCTACTCGATCCCGGCGATGACCTCGGTCTACCTGCACTTCTTCGAGTACCAGGACGACGCCCCCGTCCCCGCCTACCAGATCCTGGTGCGCTTCCCGTGAGCGCGCCCAACCAGGTCAGGCCCGGCGAGGTGCTGGCCGGGCGCTACCTCGTCGAGCGCCAGCTCGGCGTCGGCGGCATGGGCGTGGTGGTCGCGGCCACGCACATGCAGCTCGACCAGAAGGTCGCCCTCAAGTTCCTGCTGCCCGAGGCGATGGCCAACCAGGAGGCGGTGCAGCGCTTCCTGCGCGAGGCTCGCGCCGCGGTCAAGCTGCGCAGCGAGCACGTGGCGCGCGTCAGCGACGTCGGCACCCTGGAGAGCGGCGCGCCCTACATCGTGATGGAGTACCTCGAGGGCTACGACCTCAGCCGCGAGGTGGCCCAGCGCGGGCGCCTGCCGGCCGAGGAGGCCACCGAGTACGTGCTGCAGGCGTGCATCGCGCTGGCCGAGGCGCACAACCTCGGCATCGTGCACCGCGACATCAAGCCGGCGAACATGTTCCTGACTCGCCGCGCCGACGGCACGCCGCTGGTCAAGGTGCTCGACTTCGGCATCTCCAAGGCGATCGCGGGCAACACCGATCAGCAGCTGACGCGGACCCAGTCGGTGATGGGTTCGCCGAACTACATGTCCCCCGAGCAGATGCGCGGGACCAGGAACGCCGACCATCGCTCCGACATCTGGTCGCTGGGCGTGGTGCTGTACGAGCTGCTGGTCGGGCGCGTGCCCTGGGCCGCCGAGAGCTTCTCGGCGGTGTGTCTCAAGGTCGCGATGGAGCCGCTGCCCGCGATGGACATGCAGCCCGGGCAGCTGCCCGCGGGGCTCGAGGACGTGGTCTCGCGCTGCCTCGACAAGAACATGCAGACCCGCTTCCAGAGCATCGCCGAGCTGGCGGTGGCGCTGGCGCCGTTCACGACCAACCGCGGTCGGGACGCGGTCGACTCGATCTGCAGGATCTACTCGCTGTCGCCCGAGGCAGTCGCCGCAGCCGCGGGCGGCGCCGCGGTCGCGCTGCCGTCGCGCACGGGTGACACCAACCCGAGCGGCGGGGTGGCACGGCCCTTCGATCGCACCACGCTGGCGACCGCCAGCGGACAGGTCCAGGGCCGGCGCAAGCTGGTCATCGGCGGGGGCATCGCGCTGCTGGCCGCGGGCGGCGTGGTCGCGCTGCTGCTCGCGGGCGGTGGCAAGAAGAAGGACGGCGGGGCTGGCGCCAGCCCGAGCCTGAGCCCCAGCCCGAGCGCCCAGCTGCCCGCGCTGGGGCCCGACGCTGGCCTCGCCGGCGCGACGCCGCTGGGGCTGCCCGACGCCGCGGTCGCCGGCGCGGCGACCCCCGATGCAGCGCTGGTCGCGGCTGCGGCGCCCGATGCTGGCGCCGAGGTCAAGAAGAAGAAGAAGAAGAAGAACGACGACATCTTCAATTCGCGCAAGTGATGACAGGACGGCCATGACGAGCTGGAGCAAGTCGATCGCGCTGCTGCTGGTGCTGCTGGCGATCCCGGCCACCGCCGGGGCGCAGACGCCCGAGGACAAGGCCACCGCCGAGGTGCTGTTCGAGGACGCGCGCAAGCTGATGGAGGCCAAGAACTACGCCGCGGCCTGCCCCAAGCTGGAGGCCAGCCAGCGCCTGGATCCAGGCGTCGGCACCCTGCTCAACCTGGCCGCGTGCTATGAGCTGTCGCTGCGCACCGCCAGCGCGTTCGCGACCTACCGCGAGGTCGAGAGCCAGGCCCGGCGCGAGGGCCAGAAAGTGCGCGAGAAGTACGCGCGCGACAAGGCCAACGCGCTGGCCAAGCTGGTGCCCAAGGTCGTCATCACCGCGGCGGCGATCCCCGGCCTGGTCATCAAGCGTGACGGCGTGGTGGTGGATCCCGCGCTGCTCGGCACCGCGCTGTCGATGGATCCCGGGGGCCACATCATCGAGGCCAGCGCGCCAGGCTTCAAGCCACGGCGTGTCGAGGTGCAGGCGCAGGAGGGCAAGCAGTCCGTGGTCGAGATCCCCGCGCTGGAGGCCGAGCCGGTCACGCGCATCGAGCCCACGCCGTCGCCCACCCCGTCACCCTTGGCCAGCCCCATGCCCACGCCGTCGGCCAGCCCGTCGCCCGGTCCCGTCACCGGCGAAGGGCCGGTGCGGCGGCCGCGGCGCAAGTGGGCGTACGTGGTCGGCGGCGTCGGCCTGGCCACGCTGGGCGCAGGGATCGTCTTCGGGGTCATGGCGCGCTCGAGCTGGAGCACCGCGCAGGATCACTGTGACGCCGAGCTGATGTGTGACCGCACCGGCTTCGATGCCGCCCAGGACGCGGACAGCCGGGCCACGCTGTCGACCATCCTGGTCAGCGCGGGTGCCGGCATGACCGTGGCGGGCGTGGTGCTGTGGCTGACCGCGCCCCGGGTGCGCTCGCGCGAGCGCCTGACCGGCCTTGCGCCGGCGCCCATCGGCGATGTCGGGCTGACCTGGCAGGAGCGCTTCTGATGCGCCTGGGATGGATCGTGCTGGGTGGTGTGGTCGCGACCACGGCGTGTGGCAGCTTGCTCGGCATCGAGAGCGTCAAGCTGGCGGCCGACGGAGGTGGCGTCGATGCCGGTGATGGCGCGGTGGCCGATGGCGGCGACGGCGCGGTGGCCGATGGCGGGGATGGCGCCGTGGTCGACGGCGCGACTGCGGACGCATGCATGGGCACGCCGGTGACCTTCTCGCGGCTGCTGCCCAAGGTGCTGCTGGCGGTCGATCGCTCGGCCTCGATGATGGGGCCCCTCACGGGGGCGAGCAGCCGTCTATCGGGCATCCGCGCGGTGCTGCAGAGCTGGCGCGCCGCCACCGCGACCTCCTTCGAGGTCGGCCTGGTGCACTTCCCGACCGACAACATGTGCGCCGTCATGGCGGGGCTGCGGGTGCCGCTGGGGTTCAACAACGGCACCGCCATCGACAACCACCTGGCCAGCCTGGTGCCCGATGGCACCAGCCCCACGTCGGCGGTCATGACCGAGGCGCGCGACATCATGAAGTTCGTGCCGGCACCGGCCGGTCGCCACATCATCCTGTTCAACGACGGCCCGGCCACGGGCTGTTCCGGCGATGGCGACGCGCAGGTCGTGGCGGCCATCCAGACCATCCCACCCACCGGCACGCGCGCCTTCACCATCGCGCTGGGCACCGACATCTCGTCGGGCTATGTCGCGCAGATGCGCAACGCCGGTGGCACCGCGGGCCTCCCGAACACGGTGGCCCAGAGCGTCACCGAGCTGACCGCCGCGCTCGATGTCGTCACCGACGAGATCAGGCGCGGCTCGTGCGCGCTGCAGCTGGATGGCACGCCGATCAGCGCCAGCTCCCTGGGCGTCCGCCTGGGCGGCAACCTGGTGCCGCGCAGCCCATCACACACCAACGGCTGGGACTACTTCGATACCGTTGGCGCGCCCGGTGTGGTGACGCTGTATGGCGCGGCCTGCGGCCAGCTGGTCGCGGGTCAGACCATCAGCTTCAGCAACGGCTGCGGCGGCCTGGTCGAGGCCCCGGTGGCCGACGGCGGGGTCGACGCCGCCACTGCGGCCCCGGTGATCACCAGGGTGTCCTGGAGCCCTTCAGCCAGCTGCACGCCCATCTTCACGAACGAGTACGTCGTCTCGACGACGGTGATCGACATCGACACCGCGCTGGCCAACCTGAGCTACTCGGGCTCGGTCGCTGGCTGCACCGGCAGCATCAACAGCGCCAGCTCGACGGTGAACTGCGGTTCCTCGCCAGGCGGCAACGGCTCGGTCCTGGTCACGGATCCGCAGGGCAACAGCGCGCTGAAGTCCTTCACCCTGCCCCCCGACTGCGTCGCCGGCATGACGCCCTGACCGCGCCGAACCAGCGCTGACCGCGCCGAACCAGCGCTGACCGCGCCGAACGAGCGCCGAACGAGCGCCGAACGAGCGCCGAACCAAGGCGAAGCCCGAGGTCAACGCAGCACACCCAGCGCGGAGGCCAGGTCGGGCACCACGTGGTCGGCCAGGGCGCGGAAGCGGTCGAGGCGCTGGGCGTCGTGGGGCAGGGCTGGCACGGCGATGACGCGGGCACCGGCGGCGCGGGCGGCGCGGCAGCCGACAGGAGAGTCTTCCAGCACGACGCAGCGCTCGGGGGCGACGCCGAGGCGGGCGGCGCAGATCAGGTAGATCTCGGGGTCGGGCTTGAGGCGGCTGACGTCGCTGCCGGTCACGATGCTGGCAAAGCGGGGCAGCCAGCCGCGCGCCCCCAGCGCGGCGTCGACCACGCGCCTGGCGGATGACGAGCCCAGCGCGAGGGGGACGCCGCGGCCGGCGAGGGCGTCGAGCACGGCGCTGGCGCCGGGGATCTCGGGCGCGGTGGGCAGGTGGGTGACCAGGTCGTCCAGGACCTCGTCGACCTGTGCTTCCCGGTCGAGCGGCCAGCCATAGGTGCGGCTGAGGTAGTCCATGGTGATGCCGATGCCGCTGCCCAGGCAGGCGGCCTCGTCGGCGGCGGTGTAGCGCTGGCCGCGGCGCTGGCAGAAGGCGTCGGTGACCCGGGTCCAGATGGGCTCGGAGTCGACCAGGAGCCCGTCCATGTCGAACAGCACGGCGTCGAAGTGCACGCGCGCACTGTACCTGGTCCCGGGCTTGCTGAAGCAAGCGGCATGATGCGAGCAACTGTGGGAACGACGCGAATTCACGGGGTGGCGCGGCGAGGCTTCACCGGCGGGGCGACGGGTTTTCGACGCTTCCTGGTGGTAGCCGGTCTGGGTGGCGCGCTGGCGGCGGCGGCGGGATGTGCGCCCATGGCGGCGCCGCCCCCGATGACCACGATGCAGCGCGGCAGCGCCTTGCCGCGGGGAGCGTCAGCCTTTGCCATGGGGGTGGGCCTGGGCGGTGGTGGCGTGGGCTGGGGCGAGGGCGCCGGTGGCCTGGCCTTGCAGCAGCGCAGCCCGCTGGGGGACGGCGAGCTGCAGCTGTCGGGGCAGGCGGTGGCCTACGAGTGCAGCGGCTGTATCGAAGAGAAGCGCGGCACCCACATCAGCGTGGGCGGCCGCGTCGGCCTGCGTGAGCAGCTGGGGCCCGGGCTGGCGCTGCTGGTCGGTGGCGGTCTGGCCGGTGGCGCCGGTGGCACCGCGGTCGGCGGCGACATCGGGGTGGTGACCGACCTCGGGCGCCTGTTGTACCTGGCGCCGCGCGCGGGCATCAGCAGGCCGGTGACGAAGAATGATGTCTACAATCCGCGTGACGACGACGGTGACGGGGTCGAGGAGCGCGTGATGGACCCGACCACGGTGTACGGCATGATCGCGGGCGGCCTGCGCCTGGGCCGGCAGACCGGCTTCCTGGCCGAGGTCGGCGTCGGCGTGATCCGGGCCGGTGAGGAGAACGGGGCCGCGGTGTATGGCCTGCTCGGGGTCGATGTCTTGAAGCTGGCGGGGAACTGACGCACAGTTCAGGGCATGACGTTCCTGAACAAGCCGGCCGGCGCAGCCAAGGAGAAGAACCCGGACGTGGCCTCCGGTGGCAAGGCCACCGGAAGCCACGATACGACTCCCCCACCGAAGCTGCTCGAGTTCATGACCTCGCGCTGGAAGCCGCGCAGCGGCAAGCTGCCGGCCAAGGTGCGCGGCCACCAGCGCTTCGCGGCGCGGCGCGCGGCGCTGTCGGCGCTGTTCCCGGGCGACACCCTGGTCATCCCGACCGGGCACGAGAAGGTGCGCGCCAACGACACCAGCTACCGCTTCCGTCCCGGCAGCGACTTCTACTACCTGACCGGCAACATGGAGCCCGACTGTGTGCTGGTGATGATGCCGCGCTCCGGCGGCGGCCACTCCAGCGTGCTCTACGTGGAGCCCAACCCGGGCAAGACCGACAGCACCTTCTTCACCGATCGCGTCAAGGGCGAGCTGTGGGTCGGGCCGCGGCTGGGCGTGCCCGAGAGCAAGGCGCGCTTCGCGGTCGACGAGGCCCGCGGCCTCGCGCAGCTGGCCGGCGACATGGCGGGCGCGGCGCCGGGCGCGACGCGCCTCTTGCGCGGGCTGAGCGCGGAGATCGACGGCGCGCTGCCGGCCGTCGGCGACGGCGCGCGTGACAAGGCCTTCGCGGCCGCGCTGTCGGAGATGCGGCTCATCAAGGACAGCCTGGAGCTGGCGGCGCTGGAGCGCGCCATCGACTCGACCCAGCGCGGCTTCGAGGACGTCATCGCGGCGCTGCCGCGGGCGCGCAGCGAGCGCGAGGTCGAGGGCGTCTTCAACCTGCGCGCGCGCGTCGAGGGCAACGACGTCGGCTACAACACCATCGCCGCCAGCGGCGAGCACGCCTGCATCCTGCACTGGACCCACAACGACGGCGAGGTCACGCGCGGCGATCTGCTGCTGCTCGACGCCGGCGTCGAGGGCACCGAGCTCTACACCGCCGACATCACGCGCACGCTGCCGGTGAGCGGCAAGTTCTCGCGCGAGCAGCGCGAGATCTACGACCTCGTGCTGGAGGCGCAGCGTCAGGCCTTCGCCGCGGTCAAGCCGGGCAACGACTTCATGCAGCCCAACCGCGTCGCCATGGACGTGCTGGCCCACGGCCTCGAGCGCCTGGGGATCCTGCCGATGTCCGCCCTCGAGGCGCTGCGCGACGAGCACCAGTTCTACAAGCGCTACTCGCTGCACAACGTGTCGCACATGCTGGGCATCGACGTGCACGACTGTGCCCAGGCCCGCCAGGAGGCCTACAAGTTCGGCCAGCTGCGCGTCGGCATGGTGCTGACGGTGGAGCCGGGGCTGTACTTCCAGCTCGACGACCTGACGGTGCCGGCGAGGTACCGCGGCATCGGCGTGCGCATCGAGGACGACGTGGTGGTGACCGCCAAGGGCTGCCGGGTGCTGTCAGCCGGCATCCCGCGCGAGACCGCGGCGGTGGAGGCGTGGATGAAGAAGGTGTGGGCCAGGGGCGGCGGCAAGCGCAAGCGCTGAACTGCGGCGATCCGCCTCACTGGGCGCGGCCAAAGCACGATTGCCACACCGGCCTCCCTCGTAAGCAGGCGCATCTCCGCGAGAATTCTGGGCCCGATGTTGCAGTTCGAGCCGGGCATGAACCGACTCATCCTGACCCTGTCCTTGTTTTCGCTGTCCCTGGCTGCCTGCTCGAGTGATGGTGATGGAGATGATGACGTGGGCGGGGCGCCCACCGTCACGTCGACCACACCTGCCACCGCGAGCACTGGCGTCGCCGTCAACCTGCCGCTCAGCGCGACCTTCAGCCGCGCCATGCAGCCGAGCACGCTCGACGCCACCTCGGTGGTCGTCAAGAGCGGCACCGTCGTGGTGCCCGGCGCCGTCAGCTACGCTGGCAACACCGTCACCTTCACCCCCGCGGCCGCGCTGCTGCCCGGTGTGCTGCTGAGCGCGACCATCACGGTCGCCGCCAAGGACCTCGCCGGAGTCGCGCTGGCCCGTGACTACACCTGGACCTTCACCACGGTCGCCGAGAGTGCGCCGCCCAGCGTCTCGGCCACCACACCGAGGGACGCCGCCACCGGGGTCTGGAATGGCGAGAAGCCGACCGTGAGCTTCAACAAGGCGATGGACCCGGCGAGCCTGACGACCACCACGTTCACGCTGATGCAGGGCTCGGTCGCGGTCACGGGCGCGGTCAGCTACGACGCCACCCGCAACACCGCGACGTTCACCCCGGCCGCCCCCCTCGGCGTCTCGCTGCCCTACACCGCGACCATCACGACCGGCGCGCGCAGCAGCGGCGGCCTGGCGCTGGCGAGCGCCACCTCGTGGAGCTTCACCACCCGTGCGACCACCACCAGCGAGCTGCCGGTGCGGCTGGGCAGCGCCGGCAACTTCGCGGTGCTGGCCAAGACCAAGCTCTCGACCGTGCCGACCTCGGCCATCACCGGAGACATCGCCGTCAGCCCGGCGGCCGCCACCTTCATCACCGGCTTCGCGCTGACCGCCGACGGCACCACCACGTTCGCGACCTCGACCCAGGTCACCGGCAAGGTCTATGCGGCCAGCTACACCGCGCCGACCCCGAGCAACCTGACCACCGCGATCAACGACATGAGCACCGCCTTCATCGACGCCGCCGGCCGCGCCCCCGACGTCACCGAGCTGGGCGCCGGCAACATCGGCGGCCTGACCCTGGCCCCCGGCGTCTACAAGTGGGGCACCGGCCTGCTGATCCCGACCGACGTGCACCTGGTCGGCGGCCCCACCGACGTCTGGGTCTTCCAGATCGCGCAGAACCTGACCATGAGCAGCGGCGCCCGCATCATCCTGGGCGGCGGCGCTGTCGCGAAGAACATCGTCTGGCAGGTCTCCGGCCTGGTCGACCTCGGCACCACGGCCCACGCCGAGGGCATCATCCTGTGCAAGACGGCCATCACGCTGCGCACCGGCGCGTCAATCAACGGACGCTTGCTGGCCCAGTCAGCGGTCAACCTGGACAGCAGCAAGGTCGCGGCCCCGGCCCAGTAGTCGCCACCGGACACCGGGTCGGGCGGGTGGCTCGATCCGGATGTCCGCCCCTGTGTTTTGCGAGGGTCATCGTCGGCCTGGGCTGGCTCCCTGGGCTGGCTCCCTGGGCTGGTCCCTGGGCTGGCTCTCTGCGCTGGCTCTCTGCGCTGGCTCTCTGCGCTGGCTCCCTGGGCTGGCTCCCTGGGCTGGTGCGTCCCGGCTCGGTCCTCACCTCTCACGCCACTCCCTCTCGATGTCAGACCCCCTGCGTATGGTTTGTCCGCCCGAATCAAGTCGGGCGGGAGGCGACGATGGGACAGACACGGAGAGGCCGAGGCAGAGACCGACGCCGCGGGCGGACGACGGTCACGCCGCCACAGCTCGTTTTTGGCTGGCGCCAGCATGGAGGCGCGCGAAAGGGTGCTGGCCGACGGCGCTCGAGTGGGCGGCGCAACGTCGCGCACCGGACCCGCGCTCGTGTGCGGCGCTACCACGCCCAGCACGTGACGCTGCGCATCCGGCGCTGCATCGGTTGGTTGCGCAACCAGAGGCTGGCATCGGCCATCCTGCGCTCGCTGCGCGCGGGGGCAGAACGCTTCGGCACGCGGATCGTGCATTTCTCCGTGCAGTTCGATCATGTGCACCTGGTCGCGGAGGCTGACGACAATCGCGCCTTGACCCGCGCCATCAAGGGGCTCTCGGTGCGCATCGCGCGCGCCATCAACCGCGTACTCGACCGCAGCGGCACGGTGTTCGCTGACCGCTATCACGCCCGCGGCCTGGCCTCGCCGCGAGCCGTCCGGCACGCCATCGCCTACGTCCTGTGCAACTACCGGCACCACACCAGCGATCGCCTGCATCCGCGCTGGGTCGACCCCCTCTCCAGCAGCGGCAGCTTCGACGGCTGGGCGACACCCCCGAGGATCAAGACGAGCCACACCCTGGCCGCTCCGCAGCGCTGGCTGCTGCTGAGCGGCTGGAAGCTGGCTGGCTTGATCTCGCCAGCGACCATCCCTGGTCCGCCCTCTTGATTCGGGCGGACAAGTTGGCGTGAGGACGGCCTCAGACCTCAGAGGACCTCACCGGATCTGGCCATGCACTCGGAGGTCCGAGGAGGTCGAGGAGGAACCGAGGAAGCCAGCCCAGGCCTCGTTGAGCCCGTCCTTGATTTGGGCGGACATCCGGGAGCAGGAGCAGGAGCAGGAGCAGGAGCAGGAGCAGGAGCAGGAGGGCTGAGCATTCCCAGCCGAGTGGCTGCCGCACGGCTAGCCACTTGCTTGCCTCTTGCCTTGCCACCCTTGACGGCGGATTTCCTCAGCTTTGCCAGCCATTCGATCCTGCCGCGAAGTCCGCGCACGCGGAAACCATCAGCAGTGGCCTCTGCGAGCTGCGCAGCTGCCATCGCGAGCGCAAACCCGTCGTGCTCGGCGATTGTGTCGATGACCAGCGCGTCGAGGGTGTAGGTCTGCTGCAACAGGCAGTGGTGCCAGACCGCCTCGCAGCGCCCCCTGGCATCGAACCGAGAGACGCCGATAGCCTTCCCGAGCGCAGCGAAGCGCCAGTCAGAAAACGCCTCGTCGTCGATGTTCAGACGCGCCATCTTGACCACGCCTGCCGCCCCGACTTCGGGCAGTACCCGTCGCACTCATAGATCGGCTCGCCGCAAAACCGGCACCGTTCGATGACGCTCACCAGCGCAAACCTCGTCGCCATGTCGTCGCCTCGTCGCGCAAGATCAACCGGCCTGCGAGCACGCTGG
>JADYYK010000218.1 GCA_020853705.1 Deltaproteobacteria bacterium | reverse complement strand
TCGCGCGGATCCACGCCGCGGCCGCGCAGGCGGCCGGGGTCGCGGCGCCGCCGCCGGCGCCGGTTCGCCGCCGGGTGCCGCCGCCCCGGCTCAGTGAAGCCTGGTTCTGCTGCGCCGAGCCGACCGCCCGCCAGCTGCGGATGGCCAGCGACATCTAGCGGCTAGCCAGCGCAGCAGGACGGGCCCGAGTTCAGGGCCGAGCCGGGAGTTCGACCGTGAAGGTGCTGCCGCGCCCCAGCTCGCTGGTGACGGTGATCTGGCCACCGTGGAGTTCGACCAAGCGTTTGCTCAGGGCGAGGCCGAGTCCAGTGCCTTCGATGCGCGACCCATCGGGTTGGGCCAGTCGTCCGAACTCCCGAAACAGGCGCCCGAGGTCCTCCGGGCGTATGCCTACCCCGGTGTCGATGACGGCGATGAAGACACGATCTGCGTGCGCGGAGACCTCGAGCGTCACGGCGCCACCACGGCGCGTGAACTTGATGGCGTTGGAGCACAGGTTGATGAGGACCTGGCGGAGGCGCAGAGGGTCGACGTTGACCTCCGGCACTCCGTCAGCGACCCGGCTGTGCAGCGTGACCCCCTGGGTGACTGCCAGCGCGCGCCCGACCTGAAGGGCTCCATCCACCAGTTCGCCGAGGCGCGTCGGGGCGCGGCGGAGATCGACCCGGCCCGCCTCGATGGCTGACAGATCGAGAATGTCATTGATCACCGTCAGCAGGTGGTGACCGCTGGCGATGATGTCACCCACGAACTCACGCTGGGTGTCGTTGAGCGAGCCCAGGGAGCCCTGGGCGGCGAGCAGCTCGGAGAAGCCGATGATGGCGTTGAGCGGTGTGCGCAGCTCGTGCGACATGTTGGCCAGGAACTGCGACTTGAAATGGCTCACCCGCTCAGCCTCGGCCCGGGCCAGCTCGAGCGCTCGATTCTTCTCCTCCTCCTCGCGGCCCGCGCGGCGACTGGCAGCGGCACGGAGCTCTCGCTCGATCGCAGCAGGTAGCCGCGCGAGCCGATCCTTGAGCAGGAAGTCGTGGGCGCCGGCGCGCATCGACTCCACCGCGGTCTCCTCGCCGATGGTTCCCGAGGCGATGATGAATGGCAGGTCCAGCCCCGAGGCACGCAGCACCGAGAGCGCCTCCAGCGCCCCGAAGCCCGGAATCACATAGTCTGACAGGACCAGATCGAAGTGGCGCTCCCGGAGGGCGCAGCGCATCGCGTCGGCCGTGTCGACCCGGTGGTGATTCACCCGATAGCCGCTCCTGCCGAGTTCGCGCAGCAAGAGCAGCGCGTCGTCCTCCATGTCTTCGACCATGAGGATGTCGAGGACGCGTCCCGTCAGCGGCAAGGTGCACCCCTCATGCCGCACCGTCGGGCGGCCGCTCGTTGAGGATCAGCCAGTACAAGCCCAGGTGCCGCGCGGCCTCGATGAAGCTGGCGAAGTCGACCGGCTTGCGGACGAAGCTGTTTGCGCCGAGGTCATAGCTTCGCAAGAGGTCGGAGTCCTCCCTGCTCGAGGTCAACATGACCACGGGAATCCGCCGGGTGCGCTCGTCGGCGCGGAGCCGTCGGAGCACGTCGAGGCCGTCCAGCTTGGGGAGCTTGAGATCGAGCAGGATGACCGCGGGAGTGCTGCCAGCGTCGCGGTCGGTGTAGGCGCCAGTGCGGTGGAGGTAGTCGAGGGCGGCCTGACCGTCGGTGACCACGACGATCTGGTTCACGACCTGGCTGCGCTCGAAAGCACGGAGCGTCAACTCGACGTCATCCGGGTTGTCCTCCACCAGGAGGATGATGCCTGTGCGATTCATCGTCCAGCTCCGCCGGCGCCCTGCCGCTGCGCGACCGTGAAGGTGAAGATTGCGCCCGCGCCCACCGTGGCGTCGGCCCAGACCCGACCGCCATGGCGATCGATGATGCGCTGCACCGTCGCCAGGCCGATGCCGGTGCCGCTGAACTCGGACACCGAATGAAGCCGCTGGAAGGGACGGAACAGCTTGTCCGCGAAGGTCACGTCGAAGCCCGCTCCGTTGTCGCACACGGCCCAGCCGGCGCCGTCCTCGGTGGCGGCGGTGCCCAGCGTGATGTGGGCGTCGGCGGCGCGCGAGGTGAACTTCCAGGCGTTGCCGAGGAGGTTCTCGAGCACGATTCGCATCAGCTTCCGATCGGCCGCCATCTCCATGCCTGGTTCGATGTCAACGGTCACGGTGCGCTCGGGCTCCCGCCGTCGTAGCTCGGCGACGACAGCCTGGGCCAGCGCCGACAGGTCGACCCGTCCCACGCACAGCTCGGCCCGACTGACCCGAGACAGCTCCAGGAGGTCATCGATGAGCTCGGCCATGCGCTGCGCCGCCGCTCGCACCCGACCCAGGTAGTCCCGCCCGCGCGGCCCCAGCGCGTCGGCGTGATCTTCGAGTAATGCCTGACTGAAGCCGTCGATGCTGCGCAGCGGCGCGCGAAGGTCGTGTGACACCGAGTAGCTGAAGGCCTCCAGCTCACGGTTCTTGCGCTCCAGCTCGGCGACGAGCCCCGCGCGGGTCTCGGCCAGCTCTCGCACGGCGCGCGCCTCAGTGGCCTCGAGCTCCTTCTGCAACAGCCGCTCGCGCACGCGCCGGTGCTCGTCCTCGAACTGGCGCCGCCTGAGCTGGGCGCGGACCCGGGCTTTGAGCACCTCGAAGTCGGCCGACTTGGCAATGTAGTCATCGGCGCCCACGCTGAGCCCCTCGAGCATCGCGCCGCGATCCTCCAGAGCGGTGAGCATGATGAGGGGGATCTCTCGCATGACCGGCACAGCCTTGATGCGCCGGCAGGTCTCGTGCCCCCCCAGCCCAGGCATCACCAGGTCGAGCAGGACGCAATCGACCGCCTGCACCGCGAGCAACTCCAGCGCCTCCTCGCCCGAGCGCACCGGCACCACGTCGTAGCCCTCGGCCCGCAGCGCCGCGGCGAGCTCATGCAGATAGGTCGGGCTGTCATCCACCGCCAGGATCTTCTTGGGGCCGAGCGTGCTGGCAGCCTGATCGGGCGGCCTCTGCTCAGCGTGTCGCAGCACCGTCGCCAGGCGGGCGAGGATGACCTCCAGCTCCTCGTCCTTGCGCACGAAGGCGTCGGCCCCGGCATCGAGCGCGAGGAGCTCGGCGCCGCGATCCTCGGACGCCGTCAGCAGAATGCAGGGCAGGCCGCGCAGGGCGGCGTCCAGGCGAACGCGCCGGATGACGGTGGCACCGTCGATGCCGGGCAGGACACCATCCACGAGGAGGGCGCCCGGGCGCTGGGCGGCGATCAGGCGCAAGCCATCCTCGCCGCTGCCAGCGCTGAGCACGGTGTGTCCGCCGCGCTGGAGGAGCTCGCGCAGCTCCTCACGGAAGGTGATGCTGTCATCGATGATGAGGACAGGCGCGCGATCGGTCCCGGGAGCCTGCCTCGCGTGGAGCAGCTCGCGCGCCCTGGCGACCACATACCCGCGGTCGTAGGGTTTGCCGACATACTCGTTGGCGCCGGTCTCCAGGCCGCGAATGCGATGTTTGACCTCGGCCTCGGCCGAGAGCACCAGCACCGGCAGGTGAGCGCTCTGGGGGGCTTCGCGTAGCTCGCGCAGGAAGTCGACGCCGTCGCCGTCGGGCAAGAGCACGTCGAGCACCACCAGCTCGACGGGTTCCAGCTCGAGGGCGCGCCGCGCCTCCGCCAGGGTGGCGCAGGGCACGGCGCGCACACCGACGGCCTCGAACGCGTCGGCCAGGTCCATGCGCACCGTCAGGCTGTCGTCGACCACGAGGACGAGGCTCATGGCTGGCCTCCGTTGGCGAGGGCGGCCAACGCCCCGGCGATCTCGGGCAGGGCAAGCACGCGCTCCGCGGCTCCCAGCGAGACCGCCTCGCGCGGCATGCCATACACGACAGAGGTGGCCTCATCCTGGGCGAAGGTGGCCCCTCCGGCACGGCGCACCGCCAGCATGCCGAGCGCTCCATCCTTGCCCATGCCCGTGAGGAGGCAAGCGGCGCCAGCGGCGCCGAACTCGCGCGCCACGGACTCGAAGAGCACGTCGACAGAGGGGCGGCAGGAGTGACGCTCGGGCTCGCGCGTCAGGCGCAGCCGCCCGGCGTCCACGCTCAGGTGGAGACCCGGCGGGGCCATCACGACGCGGCCGCCGGCTGAGGCAAACGGCTCTCCATCGCGCGGTGTCACGACCCGACGCGCGGTCTGGCCATCGAGCCAGTCGACGAAGGCGGCGCCGAATGGCTCGCCGATATGGAGCACCAGGAGGATGGGCAGTGGGAAGCTGACCGGCAGACCGCGCAGGATCTCGACGATGGCTCCCGGTCCGCCGGTCGAGGCACCCAGCGCGACGACCCGGACATCGCCAGTGCGTCTCAGCGCAGGACCTTCGTCCAGCCCCCGGGCACGGCCCAGCATGGCCAGCCGGGCGCGCGGGTGGGTGATGACCCGGATGCGGGCCACCAGGCGCACGGCGCCCAGAAAGCCGCGCTCCCAGACGCCCTCGGGTTCGTCCCCGCGCGGCTTCTCCAGCACGTCGACCGCTCCGGCAGCCAGCGCCTCGTAGGTCTTGAACAGCTCTCCGCGGTTGGTCGAGGCTGACACCACCAGGATGGGTGTCGGACAGTGCGCCATGATGTACTCGGTGGCGGCGAGGCCGCTCATGACGGGGAGCATCATGTCGAGGGTGATGACGTCGGGGCGAAGTGCAATACACAGCTCGAGGGCGCGCTTGCCGTCCGCTGCCTCGCCCACCACCTCGAGGTCGTGCGCCGAGTTCAGCACGTCGACCAGGCGACGGCGCACCGTCAGCGAGTCTTCGACCACGAGCACCCGCAGGCGGGTCACCGCGCCACCAGCTCGCGGATGCGCCGAAGCAGCTCACCCTGGTCGAACTCGCCCTTGACCACGTAGCCACGCGCCCCCACCTCGGCGCCGCGCTGCCGATCCTCCTGTGAAGACCGGGATGTCACCAGGATGGCTGGCAGGTCGCGCAGGCGTGCGTCCGCCTGCATACGTGCGAGCAGGCCAAAGCCGTCCAGACCTGGCATCTCGACATCCACCAGCGCGAGCGCGTAGCGCGTCACCGCCAGCTTCTGCAGCGCCTCCTCGGCGGAGGTCGCGACCTCGACCTGGTAGCCAGCCGACTCCAGGATGCTCTGCTCCAGCATGCGCGTGGTCAGCGAGTCGTCGACGACCAGGATGGGTGGCAACTCCTCGGCCTCGGGAGCGGCCATGGCGGCGTCACGCGCGGCCTCGGCGACGAGCGCCTCGGCATCGAGGACGAGCTGTGGGTTGGCGTCGGCATCGAGCCAGGCGCCAGCGACGACGGCGCTCGCGGGCGCAAGGTCAGGCAGGGGGCGCACCGTCACGCGTGCAGCGCCAAACAGCCGCTCCACGCCGATCACTGCGCTGGTGGCCGTGCCCGCGATGACCACGCCCGACAACTTGCGACCGCCGATGTCGGAGCGCCGTCGTCCCAGCGCCTGGGCGAGGGGCAAGAATGGGAGCAGCTTGCCTTGGTGCATCAGCGCGCCACCTTCGGGAGTGTTGACCACGTCAGTCGGATTGACCTGGACGGTGCCGACCACGGCGTTCAACGGGACCGCGGCCCGAGCCTCGCCAGTGCCCACGATCAAAGCGTCGATGGAGGCCATCGAGAGCGGCACCCAGAGTTCGACCGACGTGCCACGCCCCGCCTCGGCGTGCAGCGTGACGTCACCTCCCAGCTGGGTGAGGACGTCGCGCACCACGTCCAGGCCGATGCCACGCCCGGCCATGTCGGTGACGCTCGCCGAGGTCGTGACGCCACCGCGCAGGAGGAGCTGGAGCACTTCGGCAGCGGTGCCACCGGCAGCCGGCAAGGCCACGCCCTTGTGCTGCAGCGCCTGGCGTACGGCGTCGATATCCACGCCGCGTCCGTCGTCTCGACACGTGAACCAGACCCGGCGCCCCCGACGCTCGACGGTCAGGGTCACGAGCCCCTGGGGTGACTTGCCGGCGGCGCGTCGCTCGGCCGGCGATTCGATGCCGTGCGCGACGGCGTTGCGCATGAGCTGCACCAGCGCGCCCTGCAGCGCGCTCACGACGTGCACGTCCAGCCGCACCTCTCCACCGAGGGCCTGAAAGCTGACCTGCTTGCCCTGGACGCGGGCGACGTCCCGCAGCGCGCGCTCGAGCCCTGGCAACAGGGCCGAAGCCGGCAGCATGCGCAGCCCCTCGGCGTGCTCGCGGAGCTGACCCAGCTCGCGCTCGACGGCTTCGACCCCGGTCGACAGCAGTCGCGCCAGCCGGCCGGCCAGCGTGCGCAGCTCGTCGGCCAGGGCACGGACGTTCTCCATTGGGCGGTCGCCGGCGCGCACGTCACGGCCCCGCGGGGCGGCCAGGTGCCCGGCGAGGAGGTCGGCGACGTGGCCAGAGCGTTCGGCCAGCGTCGATGCCGCGCGTACGGGGGCGAGCTGTGCGTGGACCGCGGCGACGCCGGTGAGCAGGCTATCCAGCTCGGCGACGTCGGCGCGCATGGTGCGTGCCGGCTCTGGTGCGATTGCTGCGGGCACCGCCGCTGGGGCGGGGGCTGGTGACGGCGCGAGCTCGGAGGCGGGGGACGGGGACGCTGCCTGGGCCCGGACCGGCGCCAGGTCGCCCAGCGCTGCGGTCATGGCGTCGACGAGTGAGAGGGCCGTGTCGACCATCGACCGCGGTGCTGCACCTGTCCTCGCGTCGCGCAGCGGCGCCAGCGCATCCTCCAGGCGATGAGCCAGCTCGGCGATGGTCGCCTGCCGGACCACGCGTGCGGCGCCCTTCAGTGTGTGGGCCACGCGGAGCACGCGCGCGACCGTCTCCGGAGCTGCCGCCTTCTCGAGATCGAGCAGTCCCTGCCCCAGCTGCTCGACCAGCTCCCGGGCCTCCACCCGGAAGTAGCGCAGCGGATCGAGGCTCACGCCGTGGCCTGCTGATGGACCAGCTGCAGCAGGTCGCGTGACAGGCCGGCAAGCTGGGAGGCCGTCTGCAGGGTCTGGCCGGAGCTCGCCTCCGTCTCCTTGGTTGCCTGCGCCACGTTGGCGATGGCGAGGTTGACCTGCTCCACCGCCGTGGTCTGCTGCTTGGTCGATAGCTCGATCTCGCGGCCCGCCTCGGTCGTCGTGGCCACCAGGTCCGCGATCTGCTTGAACGAGGTCGCGACCTCGCCGAACTGTCGGCCACCAGAGTCGACCGCCTTCGATCCGGTCTCGGTCGCCATCACCGTGGTGTTGACGGCGCTGCGAACATCATCGATGAGACCGCGGATCTCCTTGGTCGAGCCTGCCACACGATCTGCCAGCTTTCGGATCTCGTCTGCCACGACCGCGAAGCGACGGCCGCTGTCGCCGGCCCCGGCGGCCTCGATGGTGGCGTTGATGGCGAGGATGTTGGTCTGCTCAGCGAGCTCTGACACGATCTCCAGCACGGCCCCGATCTGCTGCGACTTGCGCCCCAGCTCGAGCATGTGGTTGACGACCTGATCGACCTGGCGACGAATCCCCGCGATGGAGTCGCTGGCGCGCTGGACGGTGCCCTCGCCGACGCGGGCCGCTCCCGCGGTCTTCTCGGCCACGTCCGCGACCCGTTGGGCGCTCTGGGCGATCTGCCGTGACGTGGCCAGGAGCTCGCTGATGGTCGTCGTGATCTCCGACATCGCGGTCGCCTGTTCCTTGGCTCCGGTGGCCTGCTGGGTCGCCGCCGCCTGAAGCTCGGCCGACGAACTCTGGACCTGACCGACCGCCGTGCCGATCTGCCGGCCCAGGGCCCGTGTGAGGGCCAGGGCGATGAGCAGCGACAGGGCGACGACGAGGCCTGCGATGATGAGGACCAGGAGCGTGGCGGAGTCGGCACCACGGGTGGCGGCCTCTCGCGCCTGCGACAGCGACTGCTCCTCGTGGCTGACGAAGGCCGACACCGCGGCGACCACGCGGTCGCGTGCGGGCGCGATCTGGCTGTCGAACGCGCTCACGACCACGTCGTTGGCGGCTCCTGACCGCTTCAGCTCCAGCACGGCGCTGGAGGCGTCCTGGTGGGCCTGCTCGGCGCGCGCGATCTCGGCGAGCCGCTCACGCGCAGCCGGGTCCTTGGCCCGCCTCTGGAGCCGGCCGAGCCCCGCCAGGAGGTCCGCGCGGCTCTGCTCGAGGTCGCGCAGCCGGTCCTCGGTGCCCAGCCAGAGGTAGCCCCGAATCGCGCTCCGCTTGCTCTCCAGGTGCTCCTGGATGCGCTGGGCGTCGATGAGCTCCTGGGCCTGGACGTCGATGACGAGATCCTTGCTGTGAACGACCCGGCGAAGCGCATAGACAGCCACCGCCGCGATGGTCACCGTGAGCACGACGGTGACCGCGAAGCCCGCCCCGATCTTCTGCCCAAACGTCATCTCTCGGGCCATGTCATCGCCCCCTCTCTGCCTTGGTTGTCGCGGCGGCACGTCTCACGATCGCCTCGCACAGCGAAGGCACATCGACCACCGGGCGCGCCCCGGCTGGCGTCATGACCACCTCTCGAACGTGGGTGCGCTCGGCGGCGCCTTCGGCGGGGCCCGGAGGCGCCACCCGGAGGTGAGCCTCGAAGGCCTCGAACGCCAGGCCGACGCGGGCGTCGGCGCTGACCACGAGCCAGCGCGGCGAGCTGGCCGCCGCGTGACCGAGCAGCGCGCCCAGATCATAGACCGGCACGAGGTCGCCCCGAACCCCAGCGAGGCCCAGCAGCTCGGGGATGGGTCCCGGGAGTGGGGTGAGCTGGCGATCGGCGTGCAGGGCTCCGATGTGGGCTACCCGCAGCGCGTAGACGACGCCCCCGGCTCGGAGCGTCAGCACCTCCGTGAAGGCGGCTGGCGCAGCCCGGTGTGCCACCGCGAATCCGGCGTCAAACTGGGCGCGCAGCCCGTCGGCTCGGCGGGCCAGGGTGGGATCGGCCGCGTCGCTCATCGAACCCCTGCACAGGCGGCGAGCTCGCCGCGACAGAGGGCCCGTAAGCTGTCCCGCCCAAAGCCCCCGCCGAACAGCAGAATCCGCGCCGTGTCCTCGTGCTCGAGCAGCAGCAACGCCTGCTCCAGCTCTCGGCGCGCAGTGACCGGATCGCCATCTCTGCGGGCCATCAGGCCGAGGTGCAGCCGCGGCATCGCGAAGCCAGGATCCAGGTAGGCCGCGACCTGATCGTGGTCGACGGCTGCGCCGCGATCGCCCAGCGCCTCGCGACACAGGGCCAGAAGGTAGTGGGCGCCAGCGCTCATGCCGTCGCGCTCGAGCAGCGTCCGACAGACCCTCTCGGCCGCGCCGAGCTGCCCGCCATGCGTCAGCAGGGCGGCCTGGAGTAGCATCCGGTCGGGATCGTCCGCCGCCGCCGCGGGCAGCGCCTCGAGCTGGTCGAGCGCCGCGGCGAAGCGCTCCTCGGCGAGCAGCGTCAGCACTCCGCCCAGCTCCGCACGGGGTGGGGCGAGACTCGCGATGGGGGGACGCTGCCCCCCCGTGAGCGCCTGGATGCGCGCGGTCGCACCCTTGATGACCTCGACCCAGCTCTGGTCGGCCACGGGCCCCGGCGTCGCTCGCGATGCGACGCCCGTGACGCCCAGGCTCCCTCGCGCCGCGGTGCTGGCGGTCATCGCGCCGAGGGGGCCGCTTCTGCGCTGGTAGTAGAACGTCTCGTGGGTGTGGCACAGGTGGAACTCGGGCGACAGCCCTCGCAGGGTCTCGGCGTGGCCCAGGAACAGGTAGCCGCCGGGGACCAGCACTTGCGTGATGCGCTCGATCGCGGCGCGCGCCGCGGCAGGCACGAAGTACATGAGGACGTTGCGGCAGAACACCACGTCGAAGGGTTCGACCTGCCACAGCGGTGCCATCGGATCGGCGAGGTTGGCTTGCTCGAAGCGAACGCCGGCTCGCACCGCCGGGTCCAGCGCGGCCTCGTTGCCATCGCTGGTGAACCATCGGCGGCGCTGTTCCGCCGTGGTCTCGCGCAGTGACCAGCTCGAGTAGCGCGCGCGCTCGGCGCGTCTCAACGCCGCAGGGCTGGCATCGATCGCATGCACGGCGACGTCCCAGCTCCCGTCCAGGTCGAACTCTCGCAGCGCGATGGCGAGCGAGTACGCCTCCTCGCCGGAGGCGCAGCCCGCCGAGAGGACCCGCAGCCGGCGTCGGTGGGCTTGGTCGCTGATGCGTGCCGGCAAGCAGACCTCGGTCAGAGCCCTGAACTGATCGTGGTTGCGGAAGAAGTAGGTCTCACCGACGGTGAGTTCGTCGGCCAGCGCGCCGAGCTCGGCTGGGCTCGCCTCGCGCTCGAGGCTCTCGCAGTACCTGGTGACACCAACGCCTCGTTCGCCCAGGCGGCGCCGCAGGACCTCGGCCAGGAAGCCGAGCTTGGCGTCTTCGAAGTCAAGACCGATCCGCGCGGCCAGGGCCGCACGAAAACGCCCGACAGCCGCTTCGACGGGCGCATCGGGCAGCACCGGGGTCATGCGATCGGCCCGCTGTCGAGGTGCTTCCAAAGCCCATCGGGCACCAGCCGCGCGCCGTTCAACACCAGGAGGAGGCGCTCGTCGAGCGTGCCGAGGAGCTGTACGAACTGTGCAGTCGAGTCGCGGAGCAGACCAGGCAACTCCCCCAGACGGGCGGGCAGCAAGGCCCGCACGCCAACGACCTCACTGACCGCCAAGGCGACATGGTGCTCACCTACCCGCAGCGTCACATAGCGCGTGGGCGCGTCCTCGCTCAGCCCCAGCAGGGTCGCCAGGTCGACCACGGGCACAGCCTCCCCGCGTATTATCGCCACGCCGCACAGGAACGGTGGGAGCCCGCCCAGCCGTTGCACCGGCAACGGCCGCATGGTCTCGACGACGCTGGTGAGAGGCAGGGCGCAGAAGGTGCGCTGCACCCGACACAGCAGCGTCGGAATCGACGGTGCGTCGATCTCGCCCATGAGTCGCCTCGACCCCTCCCAGCCCCAGGCTACATGATCAAGCCCGCAATGCGCGCGTCGTGAGCAGCTGCGGCAAAAATGCCCAGCGGGCTCGACCGGACGTCGCTCACCAGTCTCTGGCTGGTAGCCCAGACGCGCTTCACGGCGCCTTCATCCAGGTGCCCGACATGTCCGCGTCCACCGGGACGCCGCCGTCGCCGCTGTCCGCCGGGGGCGGCGCGGGCGCCGGCGGGAGCGGGGTGGCCTCGCCCAGGCAGACGTTGCGCGCCGCAGCGCCCCAGAAGCGGTCGCCGCGGTCGCCGCAGCTCATGCCGGCGGGGCAGGCGCCGCCCGCGCCACAGGGCAGCTCGCAGGTCGCGCCGTCGCCGGTGGCGTTGTTCTGGTGAAAGCTGACGCAGGTCAGGCCGGCCTTGCAGGAGATGCGACGGTCGTAGCAGCTCTCGCCTCGACCCGCTGGGGGCGGCGATGAGCCGCTGCCGCGCAGCATGGGGCCGCACGCGACCAGCATCAGGACAGCCATGGCGGAGGCGGAGGAGGAGACCAGGAACTTCCACAGGGTAACGGTCCGGCGCGAGCGAGGGCTCATCGCCGGAACCGTAGCATGTGCGCGACCGCTCAGTGCTTGCAGAAGCCGGGGGCGCTGGGCGGGACCGAGCCAGCGCCCAGCATCTGGGTCGAGCCCATGTCGACGAACTGGTGGCTGGTGTAGCTGAACGACGGCGTGCTGCCGTTCATCGTGGAGTCGACACACAGCGCGTTGCCGCCGCCAGCGCCGGCGGGGCCGTCAC